>JAXGQW010000099.1:0-16491 GCA_040766265.1 Verrucomicrobiota bacterium | reverse complement strand
GAGTTGAGCTTCGATGCACCGAGAATTCCACACTTGCCGTGTGGGTGTCAACCGTGGCCAAAGAGGGCAGAGGGCAGAGGGCAGGGTGGAGATGGGAGAGGGTTGAACGTTTCTGGTTCATGGGCCCGGTGCGGATTCGAGCGTCCAATGTCAACGCCGCCCATGGACCGTGGGGGTGGTGCTAATCGTTCTAATCGTAATCGTAATCGTAATCCTCGTCGCCGACAGAGAACTGTGATTACGATTACGATTACGATTACGAGAGGAGAACTTCGAGTGAACGCAGCGCGACCACACCATGAACGGCGCACCGGGGCATCGACTTGACGGCGCACGGCGGACTGACCGTCCTGCCTTCCGTCGTTGTGCAAAGGTCAAATCGAGAACCGATGGGACCTCGTCACCACCAACCCCGCAGCCGGAGGACCCGGAGGGACTTGTCCAGCCAAAGGATTTCCTGGCGACCGTCGCGGTCCAGATCAGCAAGGCACAGCTTCCAGCACGGGTGGTTGAATACCTGGGCCCGCTGAGAACCAATCTGCTCTCGCCGGCTTCACGCACGCTGTATGGCGCCCCCCGGCTGAAGTCGCCTTCTAGAATCCTTGACCGGTGAAACTTGTTGCAGACAAGTCAAGTTTCTGTGCTGCGCTAAACGGGTCAAGGATTCTACTGAGCGAGGCGCGAGAGAGAAGGGCGGGAAAACACGGGAACTCCTCATGGGAAGGGGAGGACTGGATTTGGTCTGAGGCGCGCCTCGCTAGAGTGAACGCAATCCAGTGCCGGTTCTCATCGATTGGCACGAAGAAATCCGGGGCTTCATTGTGATCCCAATGACCGATCAATGGTGCGCTCCCGGTCTCAAGATGATTGACCCGCAGGATGCGATCCGTTGCCAGTCGCGGGCGCAGGAACCAGACACCGCTGACCAGAAGGACCACCGCCAGGGCTGCAGACGGCGCCAGACTCCGCACCGGACGCGGGAGCCGACGCCAATCTCTGGCTGCAAGCCCGTGCCCGTCACGTAACGCTATTGGGGGACTTGTCGTCTGAGGTTCAGTATGAACTCTCGATCCCCACCGATAGCGACAGTGACGGTCTGCCTGATGATTGGGAAATGACCAGGCTGCAAACGCTGGGCTACGGTCCAAACAACGATCCCGACCAAGACGACCTCACCCGCTGGCAGGAATACATGGCCGACACCGATCCGCTGGATGGATCCTCGTACCTGGCCATCACGAAGCTGCTCGTCACGGCTGAGGGGGTTGGCCTCCAATGGCAGGGCGGCATAGGGGCCACGCAATCCCTGGAGCGGTTGGAAGACCTGAACACGAACGCCTGGGAAACGATCTACACCAGATACCCGCGGACGCCCGCGTCCGGCAGCCACGTGGATACCTCAGGAACGAGTCTCATCCATTTCTATCGCCTGAAGACAACACGGTAAGGGACCGTCAGGCTCGAGGATGATCGAGGCGCGCCACCTGCTCTTGATCTCCGCGCCAATCGGACGCTCGACACAACATCCTCCGAGCTGTCGATCGTCCGGCGCAGGCGCACCCTGTTCGATCGGTCCGCTCGAGCATCTGTCGTGCAGGCTGTCGGCGGGCGATCAACATTGCTGTCGTGCAGGCTTGCCAAGGGCAAACGGCCTTATATGTTTCTTCTATGAAGACAACACCGTACCCTTTGGCCATGCCAGAAGATCTGCTTGGCGAAGTGCGGGAGACGGCTGCGGCGACCGGGCTTTCGCTGGCCGCCGCAATGCGCCAGAGCATCAAGCTGGGCCTGCCCCGATTGCGCCAACAGTTGGCCCCGGTCACCCCCCTCAAGCCCTTCACCAAAGCCGAGGCCAGGCGCGCTTTCGAACCGGACCCAGAGGGAGACGTTTTGGCGGCGCGTCTGGCGCGTCGTCGCCGACCCGAGCCCCGTGATGACCGATGAAGGCCTGGGAAATCTGGAATTGCCAACCAACAGGCTGGCGCGAACCCCACCCGGCCGTCGTTGTTTCACATCCGCTCCGCGTAGCCAATAAGCCGGAAGTGGACGTCGTGATGTGTTCGACGCGCCGGGCTCAACGCGGGCCGGCACCGCATGAAGTCCTCCTGGATGAGGCCGACGGTCTGGACTGGCCCACGCTGTGCAAGTGCGATCTCCTGCACACGTTCGCCCAGGCAGACCTGAAGCAGCGCCGCGGGACCGTGACGCCCGAGCGGCGCCGCCAGATCATTGCGACAATCAACCGCGCCCACGGCTGGGTCTAACCCGAGATACTGACTTGGACGTGAACGGGTCAGTTCTTGATATTGGTCTGTCACGGCAGATGGCACAGCGGTTCCGATGCGTCGCAGTTGCGCATTGAGGGTCCATACCGGCTTGGGGAAAGCCCACTCCGCGCTCTCTGCGTCTCTGCGGCGGATCCCCATCGATGACGGTCATCGCCGGGATCCAACCGCAGAGACGCCGAGAGCGCAGAATCGGACGCCCGCCGTCGTCGCTTCATCGGTGAAGTCGGCCGTTGGTGACGGCGCTGATTCCTGCTTCTGCCGGGGCGAGTCGGCGCGGATTCATCCCGCGCCGCGGGACGGTTACAGTCTCGATCGCAGGGCGTGGCCGGTGTGGCTGGCGTGACAGGCGGCGACGGTCTTGGGCGTGCCGGCCACGACGAGTTGCCCCCCCTGCTCGCCCGCCTCCGGCCCGAGGTCGATCACCCAATCGGCGGCGCGGATCACGTCGAGATTGTGCTCGATCACGAGGACCGAATGTCCGCTGTCGACCAATTGGTGAAACACCTGCAACAGGACGCGCACATCGTCGAAGTGCAGACCGGTTGTCGGCTCGTCAAACAGGAAGAGGGTTGGCTCAAAAACAGAGACTGGCGGTGAATCCGGTCCGGCAGGCGTCGCCGGACTGCTCGCGCGGGCCGGGGCGGGATTGGGCAGGCCGGACTCCGCCAGGTGACTGACCAGCTTGAGCCGCTGGCTTTCCCCGCCCGAGAGGGTATTGATCGGCTGACCCAGCCGCAGATAGCCGAGGCCGACCTGCTGAAGCCAGCTCAGCTTGCCGGCGGCGCGGCGCGCATTGCGCGACTCTCCCAATCCCTCGAGGAACTGCACGGCCTCGTCCACTGTCGCATCGAGCATATCCGCGATGCTCCACGAACAACCGGGCAATGCGGACTGACCACCCGTCGTCCGAGTCCGGTCAAGGGATCGGACGCGAGGGATTCGAGCGCCGGGCGCCGCGGGTCGTGAAGCGGCGCGCGAGGCGGCGCGGAACTCGGTCCCCGGCTGTGACCCGGTCAATTTGATTTCGAGAATGTGCGCACGATAGCGCCGGCCGTCGCAGTCGGGACACCGGATGAAGATGTCGCTCAGGAACTGCATTTCGATCTTTTCGAAGCCGGCGCCGCGGCAGCGCTCGCATTGGCCCCGAGGCGAGTTGAAACTGAACGCGCTGGCCGTCAGGCCGCGCTGTCGGGCGGCGTCGGACTGGGCGAACACCTCGCGGATATCGTCGAATGCGCCGATGTAGACGGCCGGATTCGACCGCGGGGTCTTGCCGAGCGGCGATTGGTCGACGAGCAGAACGCGCCGCAGATGCCCGGCGCCGGTCAACTCGGCCGTGTCGCAGACTGCGCGATCCGGCTCGCCATCGAGCGCATCGTCGGTCGCATCGACGGGAACGGGATTGAGCCGATCCGATGCCTTGACAGCGCCGGACGGCGACTGCAGGCGCTCGGCCAGCAACGGCATCAGGACGTCCTTGACCAGCGTTGTCTTGCCCGACCCGCTGACGCCGCTGACGCAGACGAACCGGCCCAGGGGAATGTCCACCGTCAGGTCACGCAGGTTATGGCGGTTGGCGCGGGCAACGGTGAGCCAGGCCGTGTCGCCCCCTTCGTTCGCCGGACTCGGCAGCGCGACAGGCCGGCGCGAGGGCGTTTCGATGCGTTTCCGTCCGGAAAGATACTGGCCGGTCAGCGATGCGGCAGACCGCAGCAATTGAGGTCCGGTCCCCTGGAACACCACGCAGCCGCCGCTCTGGCCGCGGCCGGGTCCGAGATCGACGATATGGTCCGCCGCGCGGATGACGGCGGCCTCGTGCTCGACGACCACGACGGTGTTGCCGATGTCACGCAACCGTTCGAGGATGCGGATCATGCGGGCGGTGTCGCGCGGGTGCAGGCCGACCGTTGGTTCATCGAGCACGAACAAGGTGTTGACCAGGCGGGTGCCGAGGCAGGTTGTGAGGTTGACGCGCTCGGTTTCGCCCCCGGAAAGGGTCCGTGTCGGGCGGTCCAAGGTGAGGTAACCAAGACCGACCTCGACCAGGTAGCCGAGGCGGGCGCGGACTTCGCCCAACGCGAGCCCCAAGGCGTCGGAGGGCTTGGCGCCGACACGCGCGATCAATTCGTTGGCGACGGCCAGCGCGTCCTGAATCGGCAGGGCATAGAAGTCGGCGAGCGTGAGGCCGGATTCGGTCGAGGCTATGCCGGCCTCGCGGCCCTGCGCGTCGGAGGTCGCTCGGGCGATAGGGGCGCGGGTCGGCACAGCGATGCGGTAGAGCAGAGCCTCGGGCGTAAGACGGCGGCCGCGGCAATCGGGACAGGGGCGATAGCTGCGGTAGCGGGACAGGAAGACGCGGACGTGCATCTTGTAGGCTTTCGACTCGAGCCAGCGAAAGAAGCCCAGGACGCCGTACCAGGCCCGGGGCCACTCGTGCTCGGAGTCGGTTCCGTAGCCGGCATCCCCTTCGATGACCCAGCGTTGGTGTTCGGGGGACAGCCGGTTGAAAGGGACATCGGTCGGCACACCGCGCATCCGGCAGAACTTGAGCAGGTCCTTCTGGCATTCGGCGCTCACGCCGCTTTGCCACGGCCTCACCGCGCCTCCGGCGAGCGTTCGGGTCCGATCCGGAATGGCGCGTCGGCTGTCGATGCTGATGGTGCGTCCGAACCCCTTGCACGTGGGGCAGGCGCCGAGCGGATGATTGTAGCTGAAGAGGGCCGGGGATGGCTCCCGATACTCGAGATCGCACTCCGCGCAATGGCGCCGGTTCGAGAACAACCGGGCCGGCCCGACCACGGCATCCGGACGCTCTTGGGTGACGGCCCCGGTCGAAGCGGACACGGCGTGCTGGTCCCCCGCCCCGCCGAGGCCGTAGACGGCGAGCTTGCCTTTGCCGAAATGGAGCCCCTGCTCGCACGCCTCGATGAACCGCGCGCGGTTGCGATCAGCCAGGCGCAGGCGATCCTGAATCACAGTCAACCGGGTCAACGACCGCTCGACGGCGGGGCGTTCGGACGCGACCTCGTCGAGGCGCCGGATGCGACCATCGAGAAGCAGCCGTTGGTAACCTTGTTTGGCGACCAGTTCGAGCGATTCGGCGAGGTCGAGCCGGTCCGAGAGAGCGAGGCCAAAGGTGATCAGCACGTCGCTGTCGCAGCCGTTTGTTTCGGCGCGCAACGCCCGCCAGATCTGCTGGGGGGTGTCCTGTCGGACCGGGCGCCCGCACTGACGGCAATGGAGCTGGGCGACGTGCGGCCAGAGCATCTTCATGTAATCGCAGATTTCGGTCATGGTGCCCACGGTCGACCGGGTGCTGCGGACGGCATTTCGCTGCTCGATTGCAATGGCTGGCGGGATACCCTCGATGCTGTCGACCTGCGGTTTGTCCATGCGGTCGAAGAACTGGCGCGCGTAAGGTGAGAAGGTCTCGATGTACCGCCGTTGCCCTTCGGCGAAGAGTGTGTCAAAAGCCAGGGAACTCTTGCCTGAACCGCTCAGGCCGGTGATCGCGATCAGGCGGCCCAAGGGCAAGTCGAGGTCGAAGTTCTTGAGGTTATTGTGCCGGACCCCGCGCAACCGGAGCGTGGGGGTGACTGCCGCCTCTGCCATAGCGGGCGCAGTGTAGACGGGACGTCGGATGTGTCAACGAACACGAGGGATTTCCCGCTTGCCTTTTCGAGGTGCGTCCAGAGAATCACGGTCTTTTATGCAACCTGCGACGACAGACTCGACGAAGGCCTATGAGTTTCTGGCTTGGCTCGAGTTGAACAAGAAGCGACTGGCGTTTGGGATCGGCATTGGCCTGCTGTTATTCGTGGTGGTGTACGTCTATTCCCACTTCCGCGGACAGAAGGAACTGGCAGGCAACCGGGCCTTGTTGGCGCTGCAGGCCAAGCAAGCCGGCGCCAAGGATTCGGTCGTCCCGGCGGCCGACCTTCTGAAACTCGCCGGCGAGTATGAGTCGACCAGCGCGGGTGAACGCGCTCTGCTGCTGGCCGCGGGCAACCTGTTCGCCCAAGGGGACTACGCCCAGGCCCGAAAGTACTTCGAGCAGTTCCAGAACGACAATTCCGGCAGCCCCTTGGCTCCACTTGCGGCTTTTGGGACGGCTGCCAGCCTCGACGCACTGGACCAGGTCGATGCCGCGCTGGCCGCGTACCAATCCGTTGTGAATCAATTCCCGGAGGATGCGGTGGCGCCCCGGGCCCGGCTCGCCATGGGGACTCTCCACGAGGCCAAGAACCAGCCCGAACAGGCACATCGGATCTACGATCAGCTCAGCAAGCAAATCGGTGTGGGCAGAATCGCCAGCGAGGCCGGGGAACTCCTCGAAAAGCTCGAACGCCGATTCCCTCACCTGAGCCAGCCCACCAACGCGCCCGTCGCCTCCGCGACAACGACGGTTACAGCCCCGCCGACGACACCGCCATCCAACGCCGTGTCCACGGTCGAGACTCCGGCACCAGCCGCGGCGACCCAGGCACCCCCGGCCGAGTAGGTTTGTGAGGGCCGTTCAGGTTGCGGCGGGACTGGTGTTTCGGGACGGGAAGGTCCTCATTACACAACGCCGCCCCGCGGATCATTGGGGCGGTTTTTGGGAGTTCCCGGGGGGCAAATGCGAGCCCGACGAGTCTTATCCGAACGCCCTGCGCCGTGAACTTCGTGAGGAACTCGACATCGAGGTGACGGTTATGGATCGGATCGAATGCGTCGACCATCCTTACGCAGACCGAACGGTTCACATCGAGTTCTTCCGATGCCGATGGGTGGCCGGCGAACCGCGAGCTCTGGGGTGTGCCCAGTTTGTCTGGGCCGGTCTAGACGAACTCGACCGGTATGAATTCCCCACGGCGGACACGAGCCTCTTGGCCCGGCTCCGGTCGATGCCTGAACTATGGCTCGAGTGACTCCGCGGAACGATGCGCGCTACTTGGTTTCCGCCGGAGCGGCGGCGTCCGGGGCAGCCCCGCCAGGCTGGCTTTCACCCGGGGTGGTCGTCGCGACGGGCGCGCCTTCGACCCATTCGAGGATGGCCAGGCTGGCGGCATCGCCCTGGCGTTGGTTGAGCTTAAGGATGCGGGTGTAGCCGCCTCGCCGATCGCGGTGGGCAGGAGCGAGTTCGCTGAACAGAACGCGCACGGCCTGTTCATCCTGGAGCAGGCGGCTCGAAGCCAGGCGTCGGTCGTGGAGCGTGCCCCCTTTGGCCAGGGTCATCATCTTCTCGGCCACAGGCCGTGCGGCGCGCGCCTTGGCGAGGGTGGTGGTAATCCGTCGTTCCTTGATCAGACTGCACACCAGGTTGGCCAGCAGGGCCTGTCGATGCTCGCTGGTGCGTCCGAGTTTGGCGGTGCGTTTGAGGTGTCGCATAGGGGCGGGAGAGGGTTAAGATTTGTGCGCCTCGTCCTTGGGCGGCTCGAGGAGGGCGGCGTCCAGGTTCATGCCCAGAGTCAGGTTGAGGGCCTGGAGTTTCTCTTTGATTTCGTTGAGCGATTTCTTGCCGAAGTTGCGATACTTGAGCATTTCCTGTTCGGACTTCATGGCCAACTGCCCAACGGTGGTGATGTTGGCATTGTTCAGGCAGTTCGCCGCACGCACGCTCAACTCGATCTCGTTGACGCTCATGTTCAGGAGCTTGCGCATCCGCGTCCGCTCCTCATCCTGGCTGTCCGTCACTTCCTCGAACTCGATCGCGTTCTTGTCGTAACCGACAAACACATCGAGGTGGCGCTGGAGGATGGCCGAGGTCTGCACCAACGCATCATCGGGCGAGATCCGTCCGTCGGTCCAGATCTCGAGCAAAAGCCGGTCGTAATCGGTCTTCTGCCCGACGCGCGCATTTTCGACGGCGTAGCGGACGCGCTCGACTGGGGAGAAAAGCGAATCGATGGCGATCACGCCGATGGCCTGGTCGACCTTCTTGTTCTCATCGCCTGGACAAAACCCGCGTCCGACCTTCACCTCGAGTTCCATCTCGAATTTCTTCTTGCGATCGATGGTGCAGATGAGCTGGGAAGGATTGACCAG
Organism: Verrucomicrobiota bacterium; assembly: GCA_040766265.1. Classification (GTDB taxonomy): domain Bacteria; phylum Verrucomicrobiota; class Verrucomicrobiia; order Limisphaerales; family J093; genus MWFF01. Next base: position 8,176 of record JAXGQW010000099.1, on the reverse strand, counting down.
CTCGACATGCTGGTTGAGCTGGATGTCTCCGGCGGTCACCGGACCTTCCTTGTTCACGGAGAGCAGGAGCGTCTGCGGCTCGCGGCTGTGCGCCTTGAACTTGACCTTCTTCAGGTTCAGGACGATGTCGGTCACATCCTCGACAACCCCATCGACGGCGGTGAACTCATGCTGGGCCCCGGCGATCTTGACCGAGGTGATTGCCGCCCCTTCGAGCGAGGAGAGGAGCACACGGCGCAGCGAGTTGCCGATGGTGTGGCCGTAGCCGGTTTCAAACGGCTCGGCGATGAACTTGGCATATGTCGCCGTTGCGGTGGCCTCTTCCTTCGACAACCGCTTCGGCATTTCAAACCGACCTAGACGTACAGGCATGGCTGGATATGTGGCAATTTTAAACTGATCCGCCCGCGATCTTCCCGCAATCCGGGCGGACCCATATAATTGCGTCCGGCATCCCACACGGGAGCCGGCAGGAACTCGAACCTATCGGGAATAAAACTCGACCACCGCCTGCTCGTTGGCAATGGGCTGGATGTCCTCCCGGGTGGGCATGCGCACCATCGTCCCCCGAAAGGCCTCGCGATTCAGCGAGACCCAGTCGGGCACGGCCCGCGACGTGGCGGACTCGAGGTTCTTGGTGGCCATCTGCCGGGACACGCTCCGGTCCCGCACCTCGATGACGTCATTGACACGCACGGCGCTCGATGGGATCCCGACCTTGCGGCCATTGACCCGGATGTGCCCATGGCTGACCATCTGCCGGGCCGATGCCCGGGTGTTGGCGAACCCGAGGTGATAGACGATGCTGTCCAGACGCGTCTCGAGAATCTGGAGCATCGTCTCGCCCGTGACGCCGCGCTTGCGCAGCGCCCGCTCATAGACCCCTCGAAACTGGCGTTCGAGCAACCCGTAATAATAGCGCAGCTTTTGCTTCTCGATGAGACCCTGACCGTAATCGGTCGTCTTGCGGCGCGATTTCGGGCCGTGAACGCCGGGGCCATAGTTGCGGCGCTCGAGGTACTTCGAGGGGCCGAAGATCGGGGTGCCGAAACGGCGACTAATGCGAACGCGCGGTCCAGTGTAACGAGCCATGAATTAAAGCGGATTTGAGGTTCGAGATTCGAGAATTGGGGGTGTCACACACGACGCTTCTTGCGGGGGCGACATCCATTGTGGGGAATCGGCGTCCGGTCCTTGATCACACTGATCTCGAGGCCGATCGCCTGCAGAGCCCGGATCGCTGATTCGCGTCCGGAGCCGGGGCCCTTCACATGCACCTCGACCTCCCGCATGCCGTGCGACATCGCCTGACGGGCCGCGTCCTGGGCAACCTGCTGGGCGGCAAAAGCCGTGCTCTTCCGCGAGCCGCGGAATCCGACTTTGCCCGCGGTCGACCATCCGATCAGGTTCCCCTGCATGTCGGTGATGCTCACCTGGGTGTTGTTGAACGTGGCCAGGATATGCGCAACGCCCGCGGAAATGTTCTTCGCCCCTTTGGCCCGGACAATCTTCTTGCCGGCCATCTCGTCCGCCAGCAGATCCGCCGCCGTCGGAGCGGTGCCCGCCACCGGGCCTCCCGGCGCAGGCGCGCCCGCAGCCTTCTGATCCGGCGCGGCGGCGGCCGCTCCCGCGGCTTTGGGCGCCTCGGTCTTGCCCGCTTCGGCATCGGGCTTCGCAGCCCCTTTGGCCGGCGCAGACGGCTTGGCAGCCGCCTTCTCCGAGGCTGCGGGCTCGGACTTGGCCTCTTTCTTGACAGTGGCTTTTTGCGGTTTGGTCTCTTCAGCCATAGCAATGACTTTGGATCAGTGGGTTAGTGAATGCCGGTCTTGGCCTTCGGATTGCGGACCACGCCGACGGTCTTGCGCGGTCCCTTGCGCGTCCGCGCGTTTGTCTGAGTACGCTGGCCGCGGACCGGCAAGCCGCGGATGTGCCGCATCCCGCGGTAGCACTTGATGCCCTGCAGGCGCTTGAGGTTCAAGCCGATCTCCCGCCGCAGGTCGCCCTCGATCACGTACTTGCCTTCCTGGATCGCGTGGACGATTTGCGAAAGCTGCTGTTCGGTCAGGTTCTTGGCGCGCACGGCGGGGTCAATCTGGGCGTGCTCCAGAATCTGTTTCGCATTCGACGGTCCGATGCCGTAAACGTACCGGAGGGCGACGTCGATCCGCTTCTCTCCGGGAATATCCACTCCGAGAATTCGTGCCATAGAGCGCTTTGCAGTTTAACCTTGCCGTTGTTTGTGCCGGGCGTTGGTACAAATGACTCGCACCACGCCCTTGCGACGCACCACTTTGCAGTGCTCGCAGAGCTTTTTGACCGATGCACGTACTTTCATTGCTTTCCTTCGCTGTCGACTATGTACCAGCCCTTCGACAAATCACAGGGCGAAAACCGCGCCCGAATCCGGTCGCCAACCGCCAGGCCGGCAACCGCGCGCCGCGCCGACCGCGTTGCGCAGACCACAAACTGATGCCCATTCGCCAGCCGAGCCCGAACGGGCACCCCGCCGCCCGAGGCCACAATCACGGCAGGGGCCTCAATGGTGTCTCTGGACAACATGTCAGGATCTTGGCCGGTCCTTCGCCCACCAGAACAGTATGCTCGAAATGGGCGGAAGGGAGGCCATCTTCGCTGACCACAGTCCATCCGTCACTCAAAACCCGCACGCCGGGCCCACCCGCGTTCACCATCGGCTCGATCGCCAGGGTCATGCCCGGACGCAGCCGGGGCGACGACTTTCCATCCACGTAATTGGGCACCTGCGGTTCCTCGTGCACGGAGCGTCCGACGCCGTGTCCGACGAACTCCCGCACCACGCTGAACCCATTGGCCTCGACGAATCGCTGAATGGCGCGCGACACGTCCACGACGCGATTGCCCGCCACGGCTTGGGCGATCCCTTCGTAGAGGGCCCGCTCGGTCACATCCATGAGCTTCTGGGCGCGCGCGTCGCAGCCGCCGACCGGAACAGTCCGAGCCGTATCGCCCACAAAGCCGTGATAATACACGCCGACGTCGATACTGGCCAGATCCCCGAACTCGAGTCGTCTCCGGCCCGCGATCCCGTGCACGACTTCCTCGTTGACGGAGATACAGACATGGCACGGATAGTTGTGATAGCCGAGAAAAGCGCTCCGCGCGCCGTGACACCGCATGCGCGCGGCCGCGTAATCATCGACGTCGAGGGTCGTCACGCCGGGCGCGACAAACCGCGCGACCTCGTTCAGAACCAGCGCGGCGATTGCGCCCGCTTCGCGCATTGCCTTCTGATCACGCTCGCTCTTGAGGATGATCATGCTTTGTTCCGCCGATGCCCCATGTTGCTGGCAAAGATCAATACCATAGAACAACCAAACCTTGAGCGCCCGACGCGCCCGCGCCCATGGCGCGGCACAGCACGCGATGCAGGCCTAAAACCGCCCCTTGACCCGCCCCTTCTTCAAAAACCCGTCGTAATGCCGCATGAGCAGATGAGACTCCATCTGGCGCATCGTGTCGAGCATCACGCCGACCGTGATCAAGAGGCTCGTCCCGCCGAAGAACTGACCGATCTCGAAAGGCACGTCGACCCACTTGTACAGGAGGGTTGGGATAATCGCGATGACGGCCAGGAAGATGCCTCCGGCCAGCGTGATGCGACTCATGGCCCGATGGAGGAAATCGCTGGTGTGCTGGCCGGGACGGACTCCGGGGACGTACCCGCCGTACTTCTTGAGATCATCGGCGATCTGGATCTCATTGAACTGGGTGGCGACCCAGAAATAGGTGAAAAACAGAATCATCAGACCTTCGAGCGTGAGATACGTGAAGTTGCCGTACTGCAGTTGCACGTAGATCGCCTCGCACACCTTCGAGAAGCCCGGCGACCCGGCCCGGGTCAGCCCCGCAAGGGTCGAGAAGATCTTCTCAGGAAACATCAGGATGGCCTGCGCGAAGATAATCGGCATGACGCCCGCGTAGTTGACCCGCAGCGGCATGAACGACGTTCCGCCCGCATAGACCTTGCGCCCCACGGCTCGCTGGGCGTATTGGACCGGGATCTTGCGCTGGGCCTGGATGACGGCGATCACGGCCGCGACCACGGCCAGCATGAGGAGGATCAGCATAACCGCGTGGAAGAAATTCCAATTCGAGGGCACGCCCCTGGGCGGGAAGAACTTGATCCAGGTGGCCGTCACGGCCATCGGCAGGCGGGAAATAATGCCAATCGTAATGACCAGGGAGACGCCGTTGCCGATCCCGCGATCGGTGATTTGTTCGCCGAGCCACATCAGGACGAGCGTGCCTGCGGTCAGGAAGATCACCGTCTGGATGCGGTAGACCCACACATTTTTCATCAGGACCAGGTCGCCCGCAAACCCTTCGCCAAACACCTTCTCGGGATGCTCCCAACTCAGGGCCATGAAGAACCCCTGCCCCAGGCACAACAGCACGGTGAGGTAGCGTCCGTACTGGACGATCTTGACGCGGCCTCCCTCTTCACGCACGAGCTTGCTCAGTTGGGGGATAACGGCGCTGAGAAGCTGGATGATGATGGTGGCGCTGATGTAAGGCATGATGCCGAGGGATCCGATCGCGCATCGTTCCAGGGCGCCTCCCGTGAAGAGGCTGTACATGCCCAACAGACCGCCGCTCTTGCTCGCGTTCTCCTCGAAGAACTGGGCCAGGCTTGCGCCATCCAGCCCGGGCAGCGGGATCAAGGCCACCATCCGGCAAACCGCCAGGACCAAAACTGTGAAGATGATCCGGGACTTGAGCTCCGGGATCTTGAAGCAGTTTGCGAAGGTATTGAAGATCGCCTTGATCATAGGGTGCTGCGCCTCCCTCAGGCGGAGGTTGCCGGTTGCGCCAGCTCGCACGCGCCGCCGGCGCTTTCGATCTTGGCCCGGGCCGATTCACTAAAGGCGCTCACGCACACCGTGAGCTTCCGTTTCAGTTCGCCGTCGCCGAGAAGCTTGATGCCGTCGCCCCGGCCCTTCGCCAACCCGGCGGCTCGCAGACCCGCTTCGTCCACCCGTGCGCCGTCCTCGAATCGGTTGAGCGACTCGACATTCACCGGAATATACCGGGTCCCATGACGCACGTTGTTGAATCCGCGCTTGGGGATGCGCCGAATCAGGGGCATCTGCCCGCCTTCGAACGAGGGGCGAATCGAACTTCCGGACCGCGCGCTCTGGCCTTTGCCGCCGCGACCGCTCGTCCGGCCTTGTCCACTCGATTCCCCTCGGCCAACCCGCTTGCGCGAGTGTTTGGCCCCTGGACGAGGTTTGAGATTGTGCAGGCGCATAGCGTGTTATTGGGTTAAGGGCTGCGGCACGGGGGCCTCCTGTTTGGCTGGAAGCGAGAGGCCGCGTCGCCTGTAAATGTCCTCGCGGAGGCGCAACTGACTCAGGGCGCCGAGGGTGGCCTTGGCGACATTGGCCGCGTTCTTCGATCCGAGCGACTTGCTCAGCACATCGCGCACGCCAGCGGATTCGAGCACGGCACGGACTGTCTTGCCGGCAATGATCCCTGTTCCCGGCGACGCGGGTCGAAGCAGCACGCGCGCGCCGTCGAATACGAAATAGGCGTCATGGGGAATGGTCGCCTCGAACAAGGCCACCGGAGTCATGGTGTGCTTGGCGTTCTCTCCGCCCTTGCGGATCGCGTCGGCGACCTCGCCGGCCTTCCCAAGCCCCAAGCCGACCCGGCCCTTCTTGTCACCGACAACCACCAGGGCGCTGAAGCTGAATCGCCGTCCGCCCTTCACCACCTTGGCCGAGCGATTGATATAAACAATCTTCTCGGTCAGCTCATCGCCGCTTCGGCCGCCAGACCCGTCGCCATGCTCGGCCCCGCCCCGCCCGCGGCGTCCCATCCGCCCGGGGCCGCGTCCGGGACCCCGGCCTCCGCCCACATATGGTTTGCTCGTCTCAGCCACAATAGGTCTCCTTCGATGATTTAGAACTGCAATCCGCCTTCGCGCGCCGCGTCAGCCAGAGCCTTGACTTTGCCATGATAGCGCGCCCCGCTGCGATCGAACACCACCTGGCTGATCCCGCGCGCCTTGGCCACCTCGGCCGCGACGGCGCCCAACCGCTTGGCACTGTCCACATTCGCTTTCCACGGGCCGCCTTCGGGCAACCCCTTCGCGCGTGTCGATGTCGCCGCCAGGGTGACACGATTCTCGTCGTCGATGAACTGCACGTAGACGTGCTGCCCGGTGAACCGCACGCTCATGCGCGGGCGGGCGGCCGTGCCGGTCACGCGCTGGCGCATCCGGCGCCGCCGGCGTTTCTCAAGTTGCTGTTTCTTTTCGATTCTCATGCTCTGCGAGCCCCATCTGGTTAAGCCGTGCTGCTTCCGTCAGTTCCCGAGCGGCGTTTACTGGACGGTCTTGCCTTCCTTGCGGACGATCTTCTCGCCGGCGTAACGGATTCCCTTGCCCTTGTAAGGCTCGGGCGGGTAGAACCCGCGCAGTTCGGATGCCACCAGGCCGACCACCTGTTTGTCGGGACCTTCGATCGTGAGCTTGGTGTTCTCGTCGACGGTGACCTTGATCTGCTCGGGCAAAGGGTAATTGATCTGGTGCGAGTAGCCGAGCGTCATGTTGACCTGCTTGCCCTGCACCGCCGCCTTGAACCCGACTCCGTGGATTTCCAGCTTCTTGACGTAGCCCTCGTTCACCCCCTTGACCGCGTTTTGAATGAGGGACCGGCTCAGTCCGTGCAGGGCCTTGGCCGCGGCGTCCTCGCCATCGCGCGACACCTTGATCTGGGCGCCTTCGAGGGCCACCCGGGTTCGCGGCGGCAACTCGACGTGCAGTTTGCCTTTCGGTCCCTCGACTTGGAGCGTGCGCCCCTGGACCTCCACCTTCACCTTCGGAGGCACCACCACGGGTAAACGGCCAATCCTTGACATAAAAACATCGTTCTACCAAACGTAACACAACACCTCGCCGCCGACGTTCTGCCGGCGCGCCTCGGTCCCCGTCAGCACGCCTCGAGGCGTCGAGAGGATCGCAATGCCCATCCCGCCCAGGACGCGCGGAATCTCGCCCGCGCCCACATAGCGCCTGAGGCCGGGCGTGCTCACCCGGCGCAATCCCTCGATGACGCCCTTGCGGCCCTGGTACTTGAGCTTGAGCTTGAGTTTCTTGACGGTCGTTCCCTCGGCGGAATAATCGGCGAGGTATCCTTCCTGTTTGAGCAATCGGGCGATGCTCTCCTTGAGGGCGGAGTGCGGCACCTCGACGGCCGGCAGCAACGCGTGGTTCGCGTTGCGGATGCGGGTGAGCAAATCGGCGATGGGATCAGTCATACGCTTACCAACTGGCTTTGGTGACGCCGGGGATGAGGCCTGAGAGGGCCATTTCGCGGAAGGTCAAGCGCGAGACACCGAACTTGCGGAGGTGGGCGTGCCGGCGCCCGGTCACCTTGCAGCGGTTGACGACGCGGGTGGGACTGGCATCGCGCGGCAGTTGTGCCAGGGCGGCGTAGTCCTTCTTGGCCTTGAGTTCGGCCCGCAGCGCCGCGTGCTTTTTCACAGCGGCCCGCTTCCGTTTGTCACGCTCAATCCAGGCGAGTTTCGACATATCATTTTCCTTCCGCGAACGGCATTCCCATCAGTTTCAGCAGGTCAAGCGCCTCGGCATCGGTCTGCGCGGTGGTCACGATCGTGACGTCCATCCCCTGATGCCGCTTGATCTTATCGAGATCGATCTCGGGAAAAATGGTCTGGTCATCCAGACCCAGCGAGTAGTTGCCGCGTCCGTCGAACGCCCGCGGCGACAAGCCGCGGAAATCCCGAATGCGGGGCAGGGCCGTGGACACCAGGCGATCGAAGAACTCGTACATCACCTCGCGACGGAGCGTGACGTGGCATCCGATGGGCTGGCCCTGGCGCAGCTTGAAGTTGGCGACGCTCTTGCGCGACTTGTCAATGACCGGTTTGCGTCCGGTGATCGACCCGAGATCCTTGGCGGCGTCATCGATGGCGGCCTTCTCCAACGCGGAGCTGACGCCCATGTGAATGACGATCTTCACCATCCGGGGGACCTGGTGGACATTTGTGTACGCGCGCTTCTGCTGGAGGGCCGGGCGCACTTCGTCCGTGTATTTCTGTTGCAGTCTTGGCTTCATGGCTGATCTCAGGCGGCCGAACCCGCCGTCCGCTTGGCGGCCCGGGCCTCGAACAC
>JAXGQW010000098.1:0-17498 GCA_040766265.1 Verrucomicrobiota bacterium | reverse complement strand
AGCCGAGCAGCACTCGCTTCTGGTCATTTCGCCCCCATGCCTTCTGCGTCTTACGTTCCTTCACAGTGACCGCCGTGGCAGGAGCGGAAAGACCCCGAGCCGGGTTGCTGTGCCGCCCAACGTGAAAAGCTTTGGCCGCCGTGCGGCTCGGCTGCTAGGCTGGCGGGCGCCAACTGAATGGCACGCATGAACCACAATCTGATCTTCCCTCGAAACTACAGGCCGCTGCTCGGTGTCAAGGAAACGGAGCGCGCGATTAAGGACCTCAAGGACTTCTTCGAACTGAACCTGGCGACTGAACTCAATCTGAGCCGGGTCACCGCCCCGCTCTTTGTCAAAGGCGGCACGGGGATTAACGACGATCTCAACGGCATCGAGCAACCCGTCGCGTTCGCCGTCAAAGGGATGCCGGGCATCCGCGCCGAGATCGTCCAGTCCCTCGCCAAGTGGAAGCGCATGCAGCTTGCCGACCTCGGCTTCGAGCCCGGCTATGGGCTGTACACCGATATGAACGCGCTTCGACCGGACGAGACCCTGGACAACACCCACTCGATCTATGTCGACCAATGGGACTGGGAGCGTGTGATCGCGCCCGATGAACGCACTGTCGAGTTCCTCAAGAAGATCGTGCGCAAAATCTACGCGGTCCTCAAGCGGACCGAGCACTTCGTCTTCGAGCGTCATCCCGTCTTCCGCCCGCAACTGCCGGAGGAGATCACTTTCATCCACGCCGCCGACCTGCGGACGCGCTATCCGGGATTGGCCCCCAGAATGCGCGAACAACGACTGCTGCGCGAATGCGGCGCCGCCTTCATCATCGGCATCGGCGGCGACCTCGGCGACGGCTCGATCCACGACGGCCGGGCCCCCGATTACGATGACTGGTCGACGCCCACCGGACGCGGACGCCAGGGGCTCAACGGCGATATCCTGGTCTGGAACCCTGTTTTGCGAAAGGCCTTCGAGCTGTCGTCGATGGGAATCCGCGTCGACAAGAAGGCCCTTGTGCGGCAGTTGAGGATTTGTGGGTGCGAGGAGCGCAAGCGGTTGGCCTGGCATCGGCGTCTGCTCGACGACGGCATGCCTCTGTCGGTGGGCGGAGGCATCGGCCAATCACGCCTCTGCATGTATTTTCTGCGCAAGGCGCACGTTGGCGAAACCCAGGCCAGCCTCTGGCCGGAGGAGATGATCGCGGCCTGCCGCAAACACAACATCCGGCTGCTTTAGCCCATGAAACATGCGGGCTAGTCCTCCTCGACCATCTTGACCGCCCATTCGGGATAGGGTGTGTCGGGGCCTTTCATGGCGCGCCAGAGGATGCGGTTGAGAACGTCCTCCGGGCAGCGGTCCACTTCGTCCAGAGGCAACTGGCTCGAAACGATGGCGTCCTGTCGCAGGATCGGATGGGAGACCTGGTTCGGATCCGGGTTCATCTCATCGAGCGGGACCCGGTTGGGCACGGCGGTGTAGGGGGTCAGGTTGGGCACGGCGGTGAAGCAGTCCGTCATGGGCGTGGCGGTGGCGTCCAGTTGGTTCATGGGCGGCAAGCCGAGGATCAGCTCGATTGTGCGGATGAGGCTGGCCTGGTTGTACTGGGTGCTGACGGTCTGCCGGCGTTTGGTGTAGGGGCTGGCGACATAGCAGGTGGTGCGGTAGCCGCTCACATGATCCCAACCGGCCTGGGGATCGTCCTCGATCGCAAAAAGGCAGGTCTCCGGCCAAAACCGGCTGTGGCTCAGCGCCTCGACCAGTCGGCCCAGCGCAAGATCGTTGTCGGCGACCATCGCTCCCGGCTTCGGATACCTGGCGCTCGTTCCGGCGGTATGGTCATTCGGCAGGAAGAGAATCATCAGGTCCGGAAACCCGCCATTGGTCTCGAAGCGGCGGAGTTCCCGGATGAAGAAATCGGCGCGCATCTGGTCCGGCACCTTGGCATCATAGCCGACGGTGTTGGTGGGGCTGTGCGGACGCAGGGATTCGATCACGGGACGGCAGCGGAGTTCCAGTTCGCCCGCGCCGGTCTGGTGCTCGCGCCAGAAGTCGCTCCACGTGACGCTTCCCTTGCGTTTTCGGTCTTTCCAGCCCGACTCGGAGTGCATCCATTCGCCGTAATTGCGGAGTGTTTTTCCGTGCGCAAGCGCGTTGTCCCACAGGAAGCCGGACGACGCCCAGGACAGCGCGTCTCCGCTCTCATCGCTCTTGCCGCCCGAGTAGCTGCGGGGCGTGCCGGATGTGGCCTGGCGTTCCGTGTATTCGTTGGCCATGGCGCTCCCGACCCATTGATGGCCGTCGGAACTCTGAATGCCCGAGCAGTACGTGTTGTCCAGCAGGACAAACTCGCGCGCGATCTTGTGCTGATTGGGCGTGTATTGCTCGCCAAAGGTGCAGAGCGTCGGATCCCCGTTGCCCTCGGGCATGTCGCCCAGGACCTGGTCGTAACTCCGGTTCTCCTTGATGACGTAAATCACATGTTTGAAGACGCTCGGCTCGCCCACTCTCTCGGGCACGGGACGGGCGGGCTGGCGCGGACGCGCCGGGCGCAACGCCTGGGCCAGCCTGGGGTAATGCATGTTGTCGAGCGCGCCGCGGGTGAGCGCGGCCAGCCTGTCCGGGGTCGGCACGGGCACGAGCGACACCATGCTGGCTCTTGCTGCTGAGTTTGATCGGTTCATCCGGCGAACACCTTCAGAGCCCCAAGCCCTTTCATGTTCGCGACGCAGAGCGTGTTGCGTGTGGCATCGTACTGGATGGCCCCCGGGAACCAGCCGACAGGGAATGAGCCCGATGACCTTGGATGCATTTTCCTCGGGCTCAAACTCGATGACGGCGACGGCGTTCAGTGCCGTTGCGAACGTACAGGCGTCGCCCGGTCAGGTCGAAAGCCATCGCATTCGGCTGCGCGCCGAACAGGTCGGCCGTCTGGCGCGCCAGATCTTCTCGATCACCTGATCTGTCCGGGTATCAATCACGCTGAGTGTGTCACTGCCCGTGTTGGCCGCACTACACGCGCCATCGGGGAGAAACCGCCAGAGCCGACGCATGAAGCCCAACGACGATCTCCTGCACCCGCGCTTCCGCCAAGTCGATAACCGTCACGGAACCCTCGTTGGCTATGTGCCGCACCGCGTCCACCCGCACCGCGGTGCTTTGCCCGCAGGCGCAGTGAGATCATCCTCACCAGGACGGCGTCCGCCCGATTTGCTGACGTAGGCCTTGCCGCCGGCCAGCACCACGTCTTGCAGGGTAGTGTCCACGAACGCAGGACTTCTCCCGACACGGGGTCGGCCTTTTCGTCGGAGCCGATCCCCCGTTGCCCACAGCTTGCGCCACAGAGCCGCCGGCATCTGCCGGCGGCCAGTCGGTGGGGATCTCGTGCCGCTTGCTTTGGGAGCTTTGGCGTCCGGCACGTCGAAAACCACAGGCGCGCCGGCCTGGCCTTGCTCATCAAAGCCTTGAACCTCCCGCCGGTGTTCGAAAGGAAGGTAGATCCGGCGTCCCGTCCAACACCGAAAACAAGCCCCGTGAAACTCAACTGGCCGGAGAGGGGTGTTAAAATTGCTGGTCCGGGTAATCCTCCCGGGCCGAAAGCTGAACCGTTTGCAGCACCCGCCCGTGGCCAGATCGATCAGGACCAGCGTGTGATTCCTGCCGGCCGCGGCAAGTCGTGCCGTCGGGACTCAACACCAAGCGCCTGGGACGCATCCCCAGGCAACTCGACCTGCCTGCCCGCGGGGGTCAGCACCTGACCGCTCGGGGTCTGGTAGCGGTTCTGCGCCACGCGCCCGACGCTCGAAGGCGCTGACGGTGGCAGTCCCGACCACGGGGTCCTGTGTCGGGCATCCCGAGACCGAGGACGGCAACTCCACGCCCTGGCGCAGGTCAGCCAAGACCAAAGAAACGCGTCGCATCAGTTTTACGGGGACTGCGCGCGGGGCGTCTACCTGAAGTTGCTCCCGACCCAGCGGTTCTTTTCTTGACGACGCTCGGAGCGCCGGGGTCCGGGGACCCGGCCTACCACTGCTGCACGCTTCGGTGCCGTGGGCCGGGCGCCCCTCACCCGGCGTCAAGGCCCTGCACCCGAAATGAGAAAACTGCTGCTTCCGATCCCGCCCCGCGCCGCGTGCCGATCAATAGTCCAGGCGGATCACCATGCGCGTCTCCGCTTCCCCCGGTGTCATCGGGCTGCACGGCTGTGCGAAAGCGCCGTCGTTGGTGTTGGCAACCGATACCTTGCGCATCGAGCGCGTGCGCGGCGCACGGAGGAATCTCGGAGTGCCGTCCGCTGTCAATGCGGTGTCATCAAGCAGCGCGAGGCCTCGATCCCAAGAGCGTCGATCTCCGAGCGCGGTCTCATCGAGCGAGCGGATCAAGAGGCGCGGGCCCCCCGCCGGACCGGGCCGCATCGCCCTGATTGTTGCCGCCTTGTCCGCGGGCCCCTTTTCGGTGGACACGTACTTCCCGTCCTTTCCGGCGCTGGCAGCCATTTCGGCGGCGGCCATGAGCGAGCTGGAGGTGCGAATCACGCTCAGCTTCACGCCGGCCCTGGCTGTCGCGTTCTTTCATGGGGCGTTGTCGGATTCATTCGGTCGTCGGCGCGGTGTTCTCGTTACTCGGCGTCTATGCGCGACCGCGGTGACGTGCGTATTGAAGCCCGACTTTCTGATGGCTGTTGGGATTGCGCGTGGTCCAAGGTCTGGCCGGAGGGGCGGGGATGATCGTGAGGCCGCATGATCCGCGACTGTTTCGAAGGGCGGAGGCGCGAAGTTCCTTAGCGGAGTTGCGATGGTGAGCGCGGTGGGGCCGTGTTGGCGTAGCCGATCATCGGCAGCTGGCATGTCTGGTTCAGTTGGCAGGGGCCGTTTCTGTTTTGGGGAATACTGGGCGCGGCACTGGCTGGCCTGTTGGTTGGCATTGCCCGAAAGTCTGCCCGCCACCTGCGTCAGCCTTCTATATGACGGTTGCTGCGGTCTTACACCGTCGCCCTCGGTCATCCCACGTTTGTGCGTCTCTGCCTCGCCCTGGGCTTCGGCGGCGGAGGATTCCCGCCATCCCCGTCGCAACGGCTCCGGATGTCGCCGTCAATATCCTCGGGCTCACTGAGACGCAATTCGGGTGGCTTTTCGGGCCGATCGTGCTCGGTTTGATTGTCGGTTCGGCGTTGAGCGGGCGGCTCGCGGGGCGCATCGCGCCGGCCGGCTCGTCCGGTGGGGTTTCGCACTGGTGACCGCAGGCGCAGCCCTCGGCGTCATCGGCAACCTCCTGCTGCCGTAGGTCAATTGGCGGCGCTTCCGCCGCTGTGCGCCTACCGCGCCGGGATTTGCCCTGATGCAGCCCGTGGTCGCAATCCAGGTCTTCGTCGCCCTCGCAGCAGGGGTTTGGCCTCGCTGCGGTTTGTGCAGACGTTGATCTTCGCCCTGATCTCTCGGGTCTGGCCGCGCCGGTCGTCTCGCGAATCCGGAATCCGGCACCGCGGCGGGATTGCTTTTCGCTGATGGCGTTGAGCTGGCTGGCCTGCAGGAGCAGTCGACGCCTGGTTGAAACTGCGGAATCAGGAGGCCGACCCGGTCGAGACCGACTCCAGCACCCATCGCACCAGACCCGGCTGCCGTTCCATGTCGCGATCGCGACATGGAATCGGTCGTGAAGAACGTCTCGCCCGAGTGTGTGCGGGGGGGCGGAGCGGAGCCCGACGTGTGAGGCCACGACCTATTGCCCGGCCGACGGCGCCGCCGCGGCGCCGGCATCGGCTGCCGGTTTTGCGGCGTCGGCAGGAGGCGCTGACTGGGCGGTTGTGGGTTTCTTTTCGATCCCGATCCGGCCGTGGGTCCATTGGTGCACGTAGCCGAGGTGGTTCAGCACGGTGTAGGCGACGTACAGGATCAAGGCGAGGACGATGAGTTTGGGCCAGCAACTCTTCTTTTCGGCGAACGGATCGCGCAAATCTCGGGAGGAACCCGGAGGCAGCTTCGCTATGCCGGTCAGAGACTGGCCGAACGGCACGTTCATCTTGGCCTTTGCGTTGAGCGCCCACCCATTGGCATCCAGAATGGGGCCCAGGTTGCGTTTGCGCAGTTTAAGGTAGGCCATGATCATCGAGGGAGCCGAGATCAACAGGATCACTCCGATGATGGCGCCGACAATCGCAAGCGGCCCCAGTTTGATGATGCCCGCGGCGTAGCCCATCAAGGCGGCGCAGAAGGTGCCGATGGCGCCGAAGGCGACGCCCAAGGCCGCAACGGTGCCCACATCGATCTTCTTGGGGGCAGCCGGCTTGGTCTTGTCCACCTCGGCGGCGGCGGTGGCGGCCTGGGCGAGCTTGGCATCGGCCGCGGCATCGGCCGCCGCGGCGCGTTTGGCCACCATCTCCTCGATCATGCGAACAAACTTCTTGTACGGCGCCCAGAAGGCCTGGCGAAGGCTGATGGGATTGTCGATGATTTTAGTAATGGTCGCATCCCAGTCGCGCCCATCGCGGTCGTAGAAAATGCCGTTTCGGCCAACCATGAGGTTGTCGGAGTCGCCGTCGGTGAAGGCGGCGACAATCTGGCGCTTCTCGCCGGTGCCTTTGCGCACGCAATCGCAGTAGGCGAGGTAGGCGCCCGCCATGCCGGCCATCGTCGCGTGCTTCGCCGCGTCCTCGACTGGCAGAGTCAGTTCGCAGCTTCTTTGATCCAGGAAGAGCGTGCCAGCTTGAAAAATCGCCGGCTCGCCGCGGTTGTAGAAATCGGCGAAGTTGACGAAATTCGTGCAGAGGAGGTGCAGATCGCGCCGATAGCGAATGAGCTTCTCGACCGAGGCGATGGCGGCGGCATTGCTCTCTTCGGCTTTGTCCTTGGCCAGAAGCGCCGTGAGCTCGTCCTTGGCCCGAGTCCCCAAAATCTGGCGGATGCGCGTGACGCCGAGCTTCTCGACGCTCGTCCCGGCTTTGGCTGCCTGCCAGCCCTCGAATGGCGCCAGTTTCGCAAGCAGGACGCTCCAGTCCGCCTCCGTCAATACGGTCTTGTCACCGAGCAGCGGCTTGACTGCGGCCGTCCGCAGAGAACCGATAGCGCCGGCCCAGGCGGGGTTGACACCCTCGGTGAGCGGCAGCGGTTTGGCGGTCTCGACGTGCGCCAGCGGGAACGCGGCAAGATCGGCGCAATCGGGTGTGAGATCCTTGTTCCCGAGAGCGACGTATTCCTTCTCCTCCCGGTTGAGGGCATTGATGGCGCGGGGATCGAAGCCGGCCAGCCGGCAACGGGTGAAGTAATCGTCCACCTTGGCTCGCACCGCCTTCACGGCCTGGGCGGCCGCTCCGGTCGCCTCGCCCAGCGGCAGCAGGGCTTTGTCCGTTTCGCCCTGCTTCCACCAGTCAGAATGGGCGGCCGCGTCGGCAAAGAACTGGTCCACTTTGGCCTGGCTGATGCCCGGTTTGCCGCTTCGGTCGGGCTCGGCACCCTGGCAGTCGATGATGTCCTTGATCACGGCCTTGAGGGCGCTGCTGGTGGCGGATTCCTCGACGATGATGCCGTCTCCGTTAAAGGCTGTCTGTGCGAAGATCTTCGCCGTGTCCGCCACGTCGGCGAGCGTGATCTCGTGGGCGTCCTTCTTGCCCAGGTTGATCAGAATGGCCTTGGCGGAGCTGGCGATTGCCTGGCCCTCTTCGGTCGCATCGTTGATCGAGGTCAACGGCAACACATCGCCTCCTTTGACCAGTTCGTCCGGGTTCTTCAGCAGGCCCCCCGCCCATTTCACGGCGCTGATCAGTTCGCGCGCCCGCACCCGACCGTCTTTGTCCGTGTCGATCAATTCCAGGGTCCGGGCATCGAAGTGCAGGGAGGTGGTCGGACAGGCCAGGGCCACCCAGAGTTTCTGATCGAGTTGATCCAATGCCAGGAGATCGGCGCCCGTTTCGAGTTTGACTTGATCAAAACCACCGGCACGGAAGAAACGCCACGCATACGCGGCTGAGGTTGGATTAGGCATAATTCGTTTTCTTTCAAGAATCGAGTGTAATGGGTCGCCCCGGTTTGGCAACAGCCTTCTCAGCACAGCAATCGCAGGGGGCGCACGACAGGATTCTGAGTTCAGGCTGCCAACGGGAGACTGTCGTTGCGGAGGGCGTGCTGGTTGAGCCGGTACTTCCAGAACTGGCCGATGCGGCGACTGGCCTGGATGCATCGGAACGCCAGGACGTTCTCGGCGCCGGGAACACTCCAGAACATGCCTGACTGTTTACAGCGAGCGCCAATGACCGTTTTGCAGCCGGCCTCAATCACCCCCGACCCAATGAAGAAGCCCTGCTGGCGGAAGGTACCGTACTGCATGCGGGCGACATTGCTCACGAAGTATCCCAACTCCTCCTCCACCGCCTGCGCACGCCCCAGCGTCCTCGCCTCTTGTCGGGCCTCGGCGATGAGCAACTGGACCTCGTCTTCCAGCAACCGATCGGCCCAGCGGCGCAGGCGCAGCTCATACGCAGGATGTTCCTTGCTCCCCAACAGCGCTCGGAGGACCTCGCCGGCGTGCTCCAGCGCGTGAAAGAAGTCCACGATTTGCACGGCGTTCTTGAAACAGAGCGTGCCCATGTGGGCCAACCCTTCGGCCCCGTCGATCAGGAGCACGACCTTCAGGGCCGTTCCCATCCCACGGCGCAGCGCCTCGCGACGCAACATTGGACCGAACTCATCGATCCCGTCCAGGCTCGACACGTAGGTGGTGGATTCCCAGTCGCGCACCGGCTGGCCTTCGTCATCAAGTTCGTGTTGCGTGAAGACGCACCCCAGATACACCTGCCGCGTCTTGGCCTTGCCATCGGCTTGTTTACCCTGGCGTCCCTCCAGCTCCTCCGGGCGCATCGGAGCGCCGGTGCCATCGGCACTCACGTAAAACACCGGCGCGTCGGTGCGCTCGCACTGCTCGGGCCGCACCTCGCGTTCCTGCCAGGCCTGGGCCGCGGAGCCGATCCGCTGCACCACCCGCTGAATCTGCCGTGCCGAGACGCTGATCCCGCCGATCTCGGCCAAGTGCAGTTCCGCCTTCTGGTAGCTGCTTTCATCCGCGCCTTCCAAACAGAGAATCCGCGCCAACGCGGGCGTGTAGCCGACCTCTAAGCCCAGCGCCGCATCGGCCGGATAGTGGCCCTGTTTCTTCCCCGCGTGATAGTAATAGTCACGCACCAGTGGGAAGCAGCCAAAGAGGCCTTTCACCTGGCAAGCGACTCGCCCCTGGCGCACCTGCCCTGGCTTGGGTTGGTAGGCGGCGTCGAGACGATCGGCGGCCCCTTGGAGCAGGTGGCCAACCAGGGCGTTGGCCGGCTCGAAGACCGCCGTACGCACCAGGACCTCGAGTTCCTGGACCAACGTCCCCGTGGGTTCCTGCGCCGCAAACCGGGCCATCAATTGCCCGATCTCTTCCTCCTGCGCCAAGAGGAGTTGGGGCGAGGTCCCGGCTTTTTTTTTACGCCCACGCCCGCCAGTTGCTGGCGGGTCTGCTCGATGACCAGCTGCGCGTATTGCTCGGTCAACTCGCGGAACTGGGCATAGCCAGCCAGCGCCTCCTCCAGGAGGGGGACCTGCTCCGGGCGCACGTGGCGCGTGTGGTTCTTACCCTGTTCCCAACCTTGGAGTTTGTAATAGGGGCCGGCATCGGCCGGGCGGTCCTTGAGGTGGTAGGCGCAGAGCTTGCCCCGTTCCATGAGTTGAATGCGGGCGATTTGAGCCAGAAGGTCAGCGGCATTGGTTGTATTCATAGACGTACCTATCATCCTAGGTACATCACGCAGAGAATTCAAGCCTTTTTCATCAGACCTCAGAATCTCGTCACGCACCCAATCGCAGGGCGGTGCGTCGTGGGGGCATCTGCTTCGCTGCTCCTCGGTCACAGAGGTCAAGGCGATGCTCCTTCGTCGCGCCTCGCATCTGCCCCCACGACGCCGGCGACAAAGTGCAAAGGTTGTCTCCTGACGGCCCCTTACTGTTGAGATCGCGAAAATTCCCGCAACATCCGCTTGCCAGTGACCGTCCTTCCCTTTAACAACGCGTCGTGCGTATCCCTCCGCTCAGGGCCTTTTTGGATCCAATCCACGGACGCTGGGTCGGAGCGGAGGGGAGCAGATTGAAGTGGATTTGCGAGCGGATCTTTCAGTTCAAGAGTCGAAGGGCCGAGCTAGCGAAAGGACCAAGCCATGTCTGAGACACCCGGTACGGAAAACACTTTGACACGCCGCGAGTTTCTGAAGCTCTCCGCGCCGGCCGTCGGCGCGCTTGGTGGTGCGGGCGCCGCGGCGGCGACGGCGGCAACGCCCGAGACGAATCCACCTGCCAGGAGAAGGTCGAAATACGATGCCGAGTACGCGCGCGAGCGGCTCAACCGCATCGCGTTCCCTCTCGGCGGCCTGGGCGCCGGCATGATCTGCCTCGAAGGCACAGGGGCTTTGTCGCACGTGTCGCTGCGGCATCGTCCGGAGGTCTTTCACGAGCCGATGACATTCGCTGCCATCTGTGTGAAAGGCTCGCCGAACGTGGCGCGCGTGCTCGAAGGCCCCGTGCCGGCCTGGAAGCTGTTCGGCGCCCCCGGCACCGGCAACGGGGCCGCGGGTTCCTCGTTCGGACTTCCGCGTTTTCGCCAGGCCGCGTTTCGAGCGCGCTTCCCGTTCGCGACCGTTCGTCTGTCGGATCCGGACGTCCCGCTGCGCGTCGAAGTCACGGGCTGGAGTCCGTTCGAGCCCGGGGCTGCCGATGACTCGAGCCTGCCGGTCGCCGCGCTCGAGTACCGGTTCTATAATCCCGCCCGCGCGCCCATCGAGGCTGTTTTCTCGTTCAACGCGAGGAATTTCATGACGGTGGGAAGCAATCCCAACGCCGTCAAGGCAACCCCGGGCGGGTTCATTCTCTGGAGCGCTGCGACTCAGGACAAGGCCTGGGAGGAAGGCGCCTTCTCGGCTACCGTCACCGAGCCCGACGCGAAGGTCAATCATGCCTGGTTTCGGGGCGGATGGTGGGATGCGCTGACAATGGCCTGGAATGACGTCCGAAACGGCGTGTGCCAGGAGCGTCCGCCTGTGACCGAAGGCGGCGCTTCGCCCGGCGCAACGGTGTTCGTGCCGATCCGGCTTGCCCCCCGCACCGCGCACACGGTGACGCTGCGACTGGCCTGGCATGTGGCCAGGACGAATCTGCGCTTCGGCAAGGATCCGGACGGCATCGCCCCGCCAACCGATGCGCATCAGCCTTGGTACTCGAAACGTTTTGCCGACATCCATGAGATCACGCGTCATTGGGGGGACCATTACGACGCTCTGCGCCTCCGGACCAAGCGTTTCAGCGACTGTTTCTACGATTCGACCCTGCCTCCTGAGGTGACCGAGGCGGTGGCCGCCAACCTGACCATCCTGAAATCGCCGACGGTGCTCCGGCAGTCGGACGGTCGGCTCTGGTGTTGGGAAGGGTGTAGCGACAACTCCGGATGTTGTGCCGGCTCCTGCACCCATGTCTGGAACTACGCTCAGGCGATTCCGCACCTCTTCCCCGCCCTCGAACGGACACTGCGCGAGACCGAGTTCGGACCTTCCCAGGATGACCGTGGTCATCAGCAGTTCCGTTCAGCCCTGCCGATCCGGCCCTTGACCCATGACTTCCATGCTGCCGCTGACGGTCAGCTCGGCGGCATTATGAAGGTGCACCGTGATTGGCGCATCAGCGGCGATACCGAGTGGCTGCGCGGGCTTTGGCCCAAGATCAAAAGGAGCCTCGACTACTGCATCGCCACTTGGGATCCGGATCACAAGGGCTGGCTCGAAGAACCTCACCACAACACTTACGACATCGAGTTCTGGGGGCCGGACGGCATGTGCACCAGTTTCTACCTCGGCGCGCTTCAGTCCGCCGTGCGCATGGGCCGTGCGCTGGGCGACGAGGTTCCCCTCTACGCCGAGTTGCTCGCCCGCGGGACTCAGCGTGCCGACACCGATCTCTTCGACGGCGAATACTATATCCAGAGAATCGAATGGAAGAACCTCAAGGCCAAGAACCCGCTCGAAGTCCAGAGCTTCCACAGCGGCTATTCGCCCGAAGCGCGGCTGCTCCTCGAACGCGAGGGACCCAAGTACCAGTACGGACAAGGCTGCCTGTCCGACGGCGTCCTGGGTTCCTGGCTCGCCGCGGTCTGCGGCGCGGGCCAAGTCCTCGACCCGGACAAGGTGCGCAGCCATTTGCGCGCCGTCCACCGCTACAACCTCAAGCATGACCTGAGCGCCCATGCCAATCCGCAGCGGCCCAGCTTTGCCTGCGGCGCCGAGGGCGGCCTGCTGCTGTGCACCTGGCCCAAGGGCGGCGAGTTGTCGCTTCCGTTCGTCTACTCGAACGAGGTTTGGACCGGCATCGAGTACCAGGTCGCGTCCCACCTCATGCTCATGGGCCTTGTCGACGAAGGTCTCGAGATCGTGCGTGTCTGCCGCGACCGCTACGATGGACGCATTCGCAATCCCTTTAACGAGTACGAGTGCGGCCACTGGTATGCGCGGGCGATGGCGTCCTACGGCCTCCTCCAGGGCCTTTGCGGAGCCCGCTATGACGCAGTCGACAAGACGCTCCACCTCGAGCCCTCGATCAAGGGAGATTTCCGTTGCTTCCTCGCCACCGCAACCGGCTACGGCACCGTCGGCGTTAAGAGAGGCAAACCCTTCGTCGAGGTCAAGGCCGGCGCTATCGACATCCAGGGAGGAATCCGGTTCAAAGCCCGCGCATGAGTCGTCCCCGGCCCTGAGCCGGATCATGGGGCCCGCCCTGCAACAGCTCGACCGCGTGTTTGTCCGCTACCGGGGACGCACCCTCGTCTACTTTGGCGGATGCGATTATTTCCGCCTGGCCTTTCACCCGGACGTTTTGGCCGCAGCCCGCGATGCCACCGTTCGCTATGGTCTCAATGTGGCCGCCTCGCGGGCCACCACGGGCAACCATTCCCTCTACGTCGAACTCGAGAACGAGTTGGCCCGCTTTTTTGAGGTCGATCGCGCACTGCTGACACCCAGCGGCTATGCCACCAACCTCGTCGCCGCCCAGGGCATGGCCAGCCATGTCACCCATGCCCTCATCGACGAACAGGCCCATGCCAGCCTTGACGACGCCGCGGAGTTGTTGGGCTGTCAAGTCGACCGCTTCCGCCATCTCAGCCCTTCGGATCTGGCCGAGCGCTTGCGGCGGCTCCCCGACGCAGCCCGTCCGTTGGTGCTCAGCGATGGACTCTTCGCGCGCGAAGGGACGATTGCCCCATTGGCCGACTATCTGCGGCTCCTGCCACGAAATGGCTTGTTGCTCGTGGACGACGCCCACGGCGCCGGGATTCTGGGATCGAGCGGACGCGGGACCCCTGAGATCTGCGGGGTGCGCCGGGAAAACCGCCTCATTCAGACCTGCACGCTCAGCAAGGCCTTCGGCACCTATGGCGGCGCGATCCTTGGGAATGCCTCCCTCATTGGGCGCATCGTCCGCCAGAGCCGCCAGTTTGCGGGCAGCACCCCTCTCCCGCCGCCGCTCGCCGCCGCGGCGCTTAAAGCCGTGCAGATCGTGCGATCCGATCCGGGCCTCCGTTCCAGATTGGCGGATCGGGTGCGCCTGGTCAAAGACGCACTGTGCAAAACGGCTCTGGCCCAGCCCCAGACACCCAGCCCCGTCATCGCTGTCCAGGCTCGCACCGTGCCCGCGGCCGCCCGTCTGCGAAAAGACCTGCTCCGCCGTGGGATTTACCCCACCCTCATTCGGTATCCGGGTGGACCGCCGCGCGGCTACTTCCGCTTCGCACTGTCCAGCGAACACACTCACAAACAACTGGACGCGCTGACCGCCAGCCTGCTTTCGGTGTCTGGACTCGCGGCGCTGGGAGGAAACAACACGACCCAGCGGAGGACCTGACAAGGCCGCGCAGTGGTCGGGACTTGGTGAACCTGGTGGTTTGGACGGCCTGGGTCGACGGAGACTCGGTCTCCAACCGACAGCCGTGCTTCCGGCAAGCTGAGGCGGTGTGGCTGCCGATCGAGGGGGATCAAGGGTAATCGGGCAGGACAATGCTGGGCGTGTTGGTGGCGGGGGCTTCGAAGTGGATGACTGTCTCCCCGGGTTTCGCCAGGCCGAGTTGTTCGCGCGCCAGCCGTTCGATCGCCTTGGGATCGGTGCGCAGCGACTCGATGGCGGCGCGCTTCTGCTGTGCTTTCGCCTCTTCCCGCCGCACCTCGGCTTCGATGCGAAGCAACCGCTCGCGCATCGCCTTGTTCTCGTCGATCAACGGCAGATACCACAATCCCACCAGCATCGCTGAGGCCGCCAGCACCAGAAAAAAGACCATCCGTGTCAGGCGGCTCCAAATGGTCTCCACGGTCATGAGACAGTCTTCTACCTTGCAGAGCGCAAAAGCGGAAGCGCAAAAAGGCAGCGCCGGCGGGAAGGCCAGTGTCGACTCACGACTTGATGTCGCGGATGTGGAAGGACGCCATGCCGATGGCCAGGAAGGTGGCATTGAAGCCGACCAGAAGGCTCAGCGATTGGCCGATCCGCCACCAAGGGATCTTGTCGGCAAACATGAACTGCCAGAGATGCAGGTGATAGGTGAAGAACCAGTTCTGGTAATCCTTGAAGTAGGGAATGTGCTCCATGATGAAACTGACGAAAATCAACGAGAGCGCCAGGATGGTCGCGGCCGCCGGTTTCACGTTGAAGCAGGAGAACAGAAGGGCCAGGCACATGATCGATGCGGCCTCCGTCACCAGCATCAGATGGCCCGCCACATACCGGACCAGCCCCGTCTGTGCCTCGAAAACACCGAAAATGCCGTGCTCCGGCAGCCAGACGAACATGCCACCCCACGGGAAATAGAGCCGAGAAAAGGCCAGTCCAAACACGCCCAGCGCCAGCACCAGCAGCAGGGAAAAAATGCAGCCTGCCACCCACTTCACCACCAACAATCGAAAACGCGACACCGGGCGCGAGAGAATCATCCGCAACGTGCCGTCCTCCGCCTCCTTGGCCACGAGATCTCCGCCCACCAGGGCCACATAGAGAGGCAGCAGAAACGCCGCGGCCGGCACCAGCATGATCGTGGCAATGGTCAGCACCGAGATGAACGGCTCGGCCAGATGCCCGCTCATCTCGAGCATCCTCTGCATCGGCTTCGAGGCCTGTGTGAACCGAAACACCAGTGCGATCACGTTCTGGGCGAAAAGGAACATGAAGAACCCGATGTAGGTCCGCTTCTTGCCGAACAGCTTCCAAAGTTCGTTGCGCAGTTGCAGGTAAAACATGGGCGGGATCCCGATCACTGTCTCATCAAAGACAGGTAAAAGTCCTCGAGGGTCTGTTCATCACGCGCCACTTCGGATACTTGAAAGCCGCCTTCAACCAGTCGGCGGATGATCACGTCCGATCTGATCCCCTCGCTCATTGCGACGCAGCGCCCGTCGCGGCTCTCGTCAATGAGTCCCTCCTGCCGCAGGAACCGATCGGCGGCGGCGAAGTCGGGCACCGTGATGCGCAGCCAGTTCCGGCTCTGCAGGGCGTGGGCTGTCGGCCCCTCGAACACCTTGCGCCCCTTTCGAATCACGCCGATCTGGGTGCAGAGCTGCTCGACCTCGTTCAGCAAATGCGACGAAAGCAGAATCGTCAGCCCCAGCTCGCGATGCAGCCTCAAAATGGTCTCGCGCATCTCGTGGATCCCCTCCGGATCCAGACCGTCCCCCGGCTCGTCCAGAATGAGCAGCGTCGGCTGTGGCAACAACGCCTGCGCGAGCGCCAGACGCGCTCGCATCCCGTGCGAGTAGGTGCGGACGGTCGAGCGCTCCCGCCCCGTCAACCCGACCCAGTCGATGACCTCCTGCAGCCGCTGCCGTGATGTGGGAGCCGTGTAGTGACTCAGGATTTCGAGATTCCTCCAGCCGCTCAAATAATCGTAAAACGCCGGCGACTCGAAAATCGCCCCCACCTGCCGCAATGCCAGCGTCCGCCGCAGCATGACGTCATGACCGCACACACGCACCTCCCCCCGCGTCGGCCACACCTGTCCCAACATCATGCCGATGGCCGTGCTTTTCCCCGCTCCGTTGTGTCCCAGCAGCCCGTAGATCTCACCCGCCGGCACTTCGAGAGTGAGATCGTCCACCGCTAGACGCCCCCGGAATCTCTTCGTCACCCCGCGCAGCTCGATGAGTCGATTCGATCTCGGAGACGCGCCCTCCGCGAAGGAGGATCCGGACGGCCCAGTGACTCTCATTTTGTTCCTTCGATCGCCAGGAGGTTCTTGATGTGCCCGTCGGCGTACAGGTAATTCACGCCGCGTTTCGCGCCGCGCGCCGCGTGAAAAGCCTCCTTGTCGAAGACCAGCGGGATGCGGTGCGGATCAAAGTCGATCCCGAACACACGCAGATGTTCCGCATCCTGTCCGTTGAGCAGGCTGTTCCACGAGTAACTCGACCGGGTTTGCTCGTACACCCGCCTGAAATCGGAAGGACACTTGAGGACTTGCGACGACCCCAAGTGGTTGGTCAGGACCACGTCAATCGTCGCCTGGCTGTCGCCAGACGACACGGCATTGGTTCCGAACAGTCGGTCGCGCATTTCGGGAAGACGGTTGTTGTTGTCCTGCGTGTAGAGTTGCAGCGCGATCCCGATTTGGCGCAGGTTGCCCAGGCAGGCGGTCGAGCGCCCGGCCTCTTGCGCCTTGCCCAGCGTCGGCAGCAGCAGGCTCGCCAAGACCCCGATGATGGCAATCACCACCAGCAACTCGATCAGGGTAAAGGCAGTCGTGGGCAACCGGGCGTTCATCTCCCCCCCCGAAGAAAAACACCGCTCTCCATCATGTGCTGCAGCTCCTCGAGCAACGGCGCCGCCTCGGCCTTGGTCTGAGCCGAACTCTCCGAATAGAATGACTTGAGGCCGGTGGTGATCAGCTTCTGGCGCACCTCCTCGCTCAACACCGGGGGCGCATTCGTTTCCCACTCGGGCATCGGCACGTCGCCCGCCGCCAGCTCTTGGCGCGCCTGTTTGAGCCGCTTGACCGCCTCGTCCACGGTTCGGCGGCGGCGATCGACAGGCAACTGCTCGAACGCCCCAAGCATCTGCTTGAATCCCGTCGGCAGCGTGGCCTCGATGAATTCCGACTTTTCAGCCTCCGTCATCGCGAGCAACCACCGCGACCACTCCTGATCGAGTCGCGCCCTCTGACGCTCCTCGTAGGACAATGCATTCAGCTTCGACGCAAGCTCGCGCAGCGCCTTCGCCCGCGCCTCGCCGGTCAGCGCGCTCAGATCAACCGTTCGCATGAAGGCCTGCACCCGTTCGGCCGTGACCCGGCGGCTCTTCGCCACGGCATACCCGCCCCAGGCCAGCAGCCACGCCAGCGTCAATGCCACGACCCCGTAGACCAAAGGCTTGTGGCGTGGATTTAACATGGCCCCACTCTAACGCACTCCCGCGGAGATGAAACATTTAAAGTGATCCGCCCCCGGCTGAATCGATCCGAGGCTGTGCGCCTAG
>JAXGQW010000097.1:0-18051 GCA_040766265.1 Verrucomicrobiota bacterium | reverse complement strand
TGGTCGCCCGTCTTCCGTCGGCTGCTGGCTCGCAGCGGGCTGATCGACACCCTGCGCGGACGCGGCTATCAACCGACCTGGCCGAGCCATTTCTTTCCGCTCTGGATCCCCCTCGATCACTGCCTCGTGTCACCCGACCTGACGGTTCTCGATCGCCGCGTCGGCCCGCACCTCGGCTCCGATCATCGCCCGGTCATCGTGGATTTGGTGCGCGCGAGAGGACTCGAACCTCCACTCCTTTCGGAACCAGATCCTAAGTCTGGCGCGTCTGCCATTCCGCCACGCGCGCAACGTTGTTTCTCAGTGACTTACATTCGCGCTGCGAACTCTTTGCCGAAACCGGTAAGGTCTTCGCCAAGGTTCAAGGTCATGCAAGCCAGTGCTACGCCATGCACTGCAAAGGACACTTAGCACAGAGCTTTTGACCGGCGCAAGCGTCGGCTGAGGGGTCTTTGGGAGCGGGGCGTAAGACGATATTCTTCGTTCAAGCTGCGAGGGGGATGCGAGCGATCATCGAGGGCATCACGGTGAGGACGTGGAAGCGGGACAGGGCTCGACTGCTGGAAACCCTGCGGTCGATGGCATAGCGCTCGGCCTGCGCGCAGGCGCGGCTTGTTCGATCTGACCACTGCCGGCGGAGGGTCGGTAACCCCTTATCTTGACGGCACGTACAGGCACTGCTGGAACGCCGAAAACACCCGACCGATTTCGGCCGGCTGTCCAAGGTCGGCCACGGCATCCGCGATCGAGTTGTGGTATTTGAGGCGCAGCAGCGGGGTCAGCTTCTCCGGATCGAGTTCCTCGACGCCCACCGTGACGTGGTGCTGAAGGACAAAGTCGAGGAACACCTGCTGCTTGGCGCTGAACCGGGTATTGATGTAGACCCGCGCGTTGGCCGCGCGCACTTCGCGGGTGAGCGGCGTTCTCGAATACGCCAGCCGCGTGCCGCGCCCGATGATCTGCTTGAACTCGATCATCGAATTCACCGGCCGCATCAGCACGATGTTGCGGATGTTCCGCGCATCCACGCCGGTCGAAAGCTTCTGTGACGTCGTCAGGATGGTCGGGACGGTCTTCTCATTGTCCTGGAAATCGCGCAGGTGCTGTTCCCTGATCTCGCCGTCATTGGCCGTGACCCGCTGGCAATAGTCCGGGTCTCTGCTCCGTTTCACCTGGTTAACCAGGTCGCGCACCAGCAACGCGTGCGCCTGCGTGGCGCAGAACACCAGCGTCTTTTCACTCTGGTCAATCTGCGACATGAAGATCTCGACACGCTTCTTCTCCCGCTCGCAGATTTCGATGTTCCGGTTGAAGTCCGGCTCATCATACAGCCTGCCGGCTTCGATCTCGCCCTCGACCACGGTGTCGTCCGGTGTCCAGACGTAGTAATCCAGCGTCGTCTGGATCTGCTTCACCTTGAAGGGGGTCAGGAAGCCGTCATTGATGCCTTCCCTCAGCGAGTAGATGAACACCGGCTCGCCGAAATACCGGTAGGTGTCGGCGTTCTCGCGCCGCTTGGGCGTGGCGGTGAGGCCGAGTTGCACGGCGGGCGCGAAGTATTCCATGATGCCGCGCCAATTGCTTTCGTCATTGGCACCGCCCCGGTGGCACTCGTCAATCACGATGAAATCGAAGAAGTCCGGCGGATACTCGCCAAACCAGGGCGTCGGCTTGCCGTCCTTCTCCGGACCGGTCATGAACGTCTGAAAGATGGTGAAGAACAGGCTGCCGTTCTTCGGCACCTTGCCCTTCTTGCGGATGTCCTCGGGCTTGATGCGCACCATCGCGTCTTCCGGGAACGATGAGAAGGCGTTGTAAGCCTGGTTCGCCAGGATGTTCCGGTCCGCCAGGAACAGGATGCGCGGCCGCCGGGTCGGTTCGCCGGAGAGATTCCAGCGCGCGTGGAACAGCTTCCACGCGATCTGAAACGCGATGAACGTCTTCCCCGTGCCGGTGGCGAGGGTGAGCAGGATGCGATGCTCTTTGCGGGAGATCGCCCGCAACACGCGCTCGATGGCGATGTCCTGGTAATACCCGCTGCGAACAGGTCGCCCGCCGGATCCACAGCGAGGCACCAGGGATAATCGCTCCGTCGCATTCGCCACAGCAGATTACCCTCCGGGCTGTATTTCAAAACCACGCCGATGTCTTGTGTCGTGTTCGGCGCCGCTCTTATGAAGCCGGAAACGTAGATGTTGCCGTCTGAATCAACAGCCAATGACTGCGCGTTGTCCTCCGTATCCGGCGCGTTGCCGTAGTTCAGGGCAGGAGCCAACGGCCGGGGTCGGCGCCGATCTGTTTTCCGTGCTCGATCGCGGCTCGAATCAGGACGGGCGAGAATTCGGTCGAGCTGTTGTCCAGCCCGTACCACTCCTGCGGAGCCAACACGTGGATGGGCACCTGGCGTTTTTTGGTCGCCGTCTCGAGCCGTTCGATGGCCTCGGCCAGGGACGCGGACAACGACCCCCCGGCGGCAGCTCGGACCACGTCCCCAATGCCCTTGAGCACCTCGTTCCAGGCCAGGGCGCCGCGAATGTCGTCCAGGTACACCTCGTCGGTCAGGATCTCGACCGTCCGTTTCAGCACATCAAGTCCGCTGACCTTGGTCCCCAGCCAACTGTCGTCCCACTGTTGGTAAGACTGCTCCTGCACCCCCGAGACGGGCAGATCGTCGCCGTTGCGCACCAGGCGGCTTGTCAGCAAAACGTAAATCTCCTCCGGTTCAGCCTCGAATGCGCTGGAAAGCGGCGTGATGTTCCGGACCCCGCCGTCGACCAACACGTCCTTCGCAGTGGAGTTCCGCACAAACGGGAACACGACCGGGATCGACGCCGAGGCGAGCACTTTCTCGATGAACTTGGCATTCTTCGGCCCCCATTCCTCGTACACGCCACGGACCAGGGAAACCGTCCCGACCTTGAAATCGCGTCCCGACTTCCGCAGGGCCGGAAGCGAGAGGTGCTTGTTCAGCAACCGATCGAGCGGGTCCAGTGAGTACAGACTGTCGGCCCCGGCCGCCAGTCCCAACACCCCCCCCGCGCGTTCGCCGTACACGCTGTGGTTGCCTTTGATCTCATCCAGCCAAAGCCGCTCGAGGTCCAGCACCCGGTCCTGAAGGGATTTGAGGGACTTCTGCTGCGTGGGCGCTTGGGCGAGAAACGACGCGTTGAGCGCCCCCACGCTGATTCCGCGGATGATTTGAAAATCGAGTCCCTGGTCGATGACCAGGCTGTGCAGCATTCCGACCTGGTACGAGCCGCGGGCTCCCCCTCCTCCGAGCACAAGTGCTCTTTTCATGGTCTTTCCTTGGGTTGAGGTTGTGATCGCCATTGCCGGCGGTTCCTTGTTCCTGGTGCCGGACCACCGGGCAGGCGGGGCAGCGTAACATTCATGGGGCGGCTCCCGGTGTCAAGGGGACAACCCATGGGAAGGCGCCGGATCCACACATTCACGCGGTCCACACTGCACGCGCGCGTCAAGCCCGGTGCAAGCCGGCCCGCGTGCGTTTTGCAAGGTTCGACGCGGCGCCCGAAAGCGCGCAGCATTCAGCCCGGCTGGAACGATGCTGTCTTTTCCGTAACCTTTCGGCGACGCGGTTCGTTGTTTGAGGTGGAGCGAGCGAAGGGCGCTCGCCGAAGAGAGTCCGAGAATTGTCGGTTTAAACGGTACAAACGAATGAAAGCGAAACTTAATTTCCTGGGCCTGTTGCTGGGCGTCGCGTCTCTTCCCTGGCTTGCGCAGGCCGGGCCATTCCAGCGCAGTCAAGTCTCCGCCGAAGCCATTTGGTGCGTTCACATGGATGTGCAGCAGATGAAGCAAACCCAGGTGGGGCAATACGTGATGGATCTGTTGTCCACGCCCGGAGCCCAGGATCGGTTCGCCGCATTCCAGGCCGTGTTCAACTTCGATCCGCGGGTCAGCCTGCACGGCTGCACCCTCTACAGCCGCGGATTGGCCCCGTCTGACGCCGTGTTGTTGGTGCAGGGCGACTTCGATGCGGATCGTCTCGTCACCCTGGCCAAAGCCCGCGAAGGTTACCAAAGCAGCTTTCACCGGACCTACATTCTTCACAGTTCCGTCGATCGGTCTCGGCATGGCCGCGTGGAGGCCACCCACCGCAGTTACGGAGCCATTCATCCCCACGGCATGCTCGTTCTTGGACGCAGCGAATCGCGTGTGGGCGAGGCGTTGGACGTATTGGACCGCCTCCAGCCCAGTCTGGAACAAGCGCCCGAGTTCGCCCAATGGACCACTGCGTCGTCCACCGCGTGCCTCGTGGCCGCGGCGCGCCGGACAGAGGCGATGGACTTCGAGCCTCGAGCCGCTTTCCTGCGACACTGCACGCTGTACAGTCTGGCTGGCGGCGAAACGGCGGGCGAACTCCACCTCGATGCGGTGCTCACGGCGTCCGATGAAGAAACCGCCCGGAACATCCTCGCGATCCATCAGGGTTTCAAAGGGCTGCTTGCGCTGGGCGCAGACCGGCCCGTCATGGCCAGGCTGGCGGAGGCAACCACGTTGGCGCAGCAAGGCAACCAGGTGCAAATCTCGATCCGCATGGCCGCCTCTGATGTGGTTCAGGCGCTGCGGGATGCGATCGCCTGCAAGGCGGCACGACGCAACGCCACTGCGCAATAGGCCGGGGCTGCCGCCGCCCCGGGCTTGCCCGTCAAGTGCATCCTGATTGCACCGCCTTGACCGACGCCGACCTCGCCCGCGAAAGCGCCGCGGGGTCGATGCTGTCATTCGAAGAGCTGGTGCGCCGGCACGAGACCAGTGTCTACCGCTTTCTTTGGAGCTGTCTGCGCAACGATGCCGATGCAGAAGAACTGACCCAGACGGTCTTCGTCACCGCCTACGCCGCGCTCAAGAGTTATCGCCCGACGCATCCGTTCGTGGCCTGGCTCCTGACCATTGCGCGCCATCGCGTCATCGACCATTGTCGGTCCGCCGCCCGACGCGAATCGACCGCCGATGCGCCCTCCCGACTCGTCGATGAACGCGATCCCGCCTCGATCCTCGCCGAGCGCGAGGACCAGGAGGCGACTTGGGCGAGAGCGCGCCGATTGCTGCCGTCGGATCAATTCCAGGCGGTGTGCCTGAAGTACAGGGAGGACCTGAGCGTGCGTGAGATCGCCCGGGTCCTGGGCCGCACCTCGACCTCAGTCAAAGTCCTGCTCTTTCGCGCGCGTCGGACGCTGGTGGCGGCCTGGAGCCGGCACGCCGTCCGCCCTCCATTGGGCAGTTCGAACAGCCGGCTCTGTCCGAGCCGGCCTGTCCCCGCCCCGCAACCCCAATTCCCCCTGCGAGCGCGATGATACGCCTGATCGCACAATACAAAGTGTTCAAGTCCCTGGACTCGAAAGCGCCACTTTCGCGGTGGTGGCGGCGGATCCTATCACACTCGGCCGAACTCAGTCAGTTCGATGCCGCCGCCACCGCGCTTGATCACAAGCTGCGCGCCTTGGCCGACGAGCAAGAGTTCGTTCCGCGCCCTCCGCCGGACCTGCACGACGCCATCATGCGCGCCGTCAAAGAGGCCGCGGTCCGGCCAATCGCGGGGCCTCAAGGTGCCCTCAGCCCAATGCGCATCGGAAGCCCTGACAATCAACGGCTTAACGCGAATGGGGACTGTCAACCGGAAACCGCCAACGCTCAACGCTCAACGTTCAACTTCTCAACCAGCCGGTTCATGGCACGCTGGCGCCCGGCTCTGGCCGCCTCGACCCTTGCACTCGCCTTGCTGATGATGGGCGTGGCGGTGCATTTCACCAAACAGCCACCCACGCCCGCCTCAGCGGACCCAGTTGCAGTGGATGCTGCGCAAGGCTCGGAATCGCAACTGGCCGCCACCTGGGGGCTTGTCGACCAGATTAACAGTCACAACCTTGCCCTCTGGACTCCGCCGCTCGCCCAGCAATTCGAGGCGCTGGCGCAAGACTTGGAGGGAGCCATCAATCACCTGCTGGCCAGCATGCCAAGGTAACATCGGGGGAGCACGTCGCCGGATCACACATGATCCAGTCAGGTCGAATCGTGACGTCCGCCTTAGTCCGATCAGCACGAGGGGAACGTTGGAACGGCTTCTGAGAACGCATTGGGCACATCAACCGGTCTCGAGGAAACGATCTGCCGCCTTCGCCTATGTCGCTTTGGTGCGCGGCTCATGTTCGAGCACGGTCTTCGGCGGGCAGGCCGGCAGAGAAGCCACGCCCTGCCTTCATTCCCTCTACCACGGCTTGCGGTCGTTGAGGGCACGGACGATCTCACGCCTGAACTCGAGCGCATCGATGCTGCCGACCGCCCGAGACACCACCTTGCCTTCGGGTGAGAGCAGGACGGTGTAGGGGACCACCCCTTGCCAGTCGGGGTCAAACGCATCGATCAGCGGCGCCCGGTCGGAGGATGCGAAGATAAAGTTGCGGGTGGACGCCTGTTTCTGCTTGAGAAACTCGAGGACGCGCGTTTGTTCCTCCGGACGGTTGACCGAGACAGTCACAAGCTCGAATTCCCGGTGCCGATACATCCGGTGCATGGTGACGAATTCGTTGAACTCCGCCACGCAGGGCGCGCACCAGGTGGCCCAAAACGTCACCAGTCGGAATTTCGCCGGGTTCCCCGCCCGCAACTGCTTGAGCGCGTCCGCATCCGCGCTTTGCACGCTGACCGGTTCGGCCGCCAGCTTCTCCATGAAGGCCTTGACTGCGTCCGCTTTGCCCGACCATTTCACCGAGCAGCCCACCACCTTGGTCTGTGCCGTGGGTGGCGCTTTGCCCGCCAGCACGGCGTCGAGCGCCTCGCGCAGGTACTGCACCTTGACGTGCTGGACGCGTTCCGAATCATCGATCCCGCCCGCGTAACGCAGCTTGCGCTCGCCGTCGAAAAGAAAGACGTGCGGCGTCGCCACCGGCCCGTAGGCGCGAGAGGCCTTCTGCGTCTCGCCGTCGTACAGGTATGGGAAGTCGAATCGCCGCTCCTTCGCCCGCAGTTTCATGTCCGCAAAGGAATCCCCCAGGTCGGTCCACCCCAGCTCGTCGAGCCGGACGGACTGCGGGTCGTTGGGCGAGATTGCCACCAGCGCCACGCCTTTATCCCGGTAATCGGCGGCCAACTGCATGAGCCGCCCTTCGTAGTACTGGGCGGTTGGGCAGTGGTTGCAGGTGAAGACCACGACCAGCGCACGCGCCGCCGCGAAGTCGCGCAACGCGTAGGTCCGGCCATCCACACCGGGCAGACTGAAGTCAGGCGCGGCGGCGCCCAGCGGCAGCGTTCGAGGCTGCGCATCCGCCGTCCGCCCACCGATGCAAAGCAGGCTGGCAAGCGCGAAGGTTGCCATCCTGGCAGCCCGGCGACCAGTCGAGTTCTGTTCGGCGGCGCTTCCGGATCGATCGCGCGGATCATTCGAAGAACTGGTCATGCAAAAGGATGTCCTGGGCCGGCCGGAGATTGATGACTCTCCCGCGACGGCGCAACGCCATAGAAGAGCGCATCCCTCGACAAAGTCAACCGTGGCGCCCCAGAAGTCAGGGTCAGCCCTTAAGAATTAAGATTGACGGTCAGGACTTTCAGCCTCGACGCACTGCCTTAATTCTTAAGGGCTGACCCTGTGGGGAGGCGAGACCGGCCGAGGATTCTACGCCTGTCGGGTTGCGCCGCCCTCCTCGATGACCTTGAAGCCCATCAGGTCGCCCAGATCGCGCACCGCCTCGGCATAGTCGCCATAGAAAACCACCCGGTGCAACAGGGTCATGACGCCTCCCTGAATCACATCCTCGCCCCAGTTGAGAAAGAGCCGCCGCGCATCGGGCACGCTTTGCGCGAACTGGGTGCGGCAGGCCAGCGGGCTGGTGCTGGTCTCGATGATCTTGCCGGGCGTCAACAGCATCGTATCGAGACTGACCAGTTTGGCGCAGGTCACCGGCTGGCCGATGCGGTTTTCGACTTCGAGGGCGACACCGCCCTTGCTGTCTGTCTGTGTGCGGATCGTGAATGGCAGGCGTTCCCCTCCGGGTCCATCCATCTTGGTGGCCGATGTGCAATGGAAATGGACCATCGCCCCCTTGGCCTTGTCGATCACCGGGTCGGTGATAAACCCGGGCACGCCGAAGGCGTAAGTGAACATGAGCATCGTCAGCGTCGAGTCCATGTCCCCTTCGCACGCGCCGACGAACCCGAGATCGTTGAGCTTGCTGAACGTCAGGCAGCCGCGCGGATTTCCCATGCAATGCGAGCTGGTAATGGCCTGAGCCCGCTCCTGGATCATCAACTCCTTGACCGCCAGGTAGAGGCGAGCCGAATCGATGATTTCCTGCCGGGTCGGTTCGACGATCTTCCTCGCTTTGCTGAGCCAGTACTCCTCCGCCTCCGCTTCGGCCGCCTTCGGATCGATGCCCTTCATCAATTCCTGCACCCGGTCGTTGCTGACGGAGATCATCTCCGCTCCGAACCGCTTCTTCACCTGGTCAGCCGAGCAGGCCTCCGCCGTCCCCTGCGGCGGTCCCCACGCGATGATGCGGCTCCGCTTCATCCAGGCCGGGACACGCAAGAGGCGCACGGCGCGATCCAATTCCGTCCAATCGCTGCTCGGCAGGAGAACGACCTTCTTGCCCTGCTTGTGCCACTGGGGAAAGTACATCCAGCCGTGCCCGCTAAACGGCTGCGAGAACAAGACCGTCGGCAGCCCGACGTCGATGAGCTTTCCCAGCACCGGAGCATCGCCGCCATGACCTGAGAGGTGGATGAGCATGAGGGCGTCTGCGTCACGCACTTTCTCGGCCAATTGATCGACCTGGGCCGGTGGAATCAGGTCACCCCCGACGAACTTGACATCCCCCGACTTCGCCTCCAGGTCCGCGAAGTACTGTTCGAACTTCGCGAGTTCTTCGGTGGGGTGAGCGAGGTACATGTCTCCCGTCCGGCCAGCGTAGATTTTGTAGATTTTGGCTGGCGGCAGTTTTGGCCAATCGCCTGCGGTGGAGGCCATGGCCCAGGGTGCCAAGGCCTTGGAGGCGCACCAGGCACAGCCGACTGCCGTGGTTCCGAGAAAGGACCGCCGCGTAATGCCGTATTGCTTCGTCATATTGCCTCCAACCTTGGATCGTGGATTGTCTGTCGTTCGAAACGCCCGAGACTTCCCGGTTTGGTCCGCGGATCTCGTGGGTCCGGAATTCTGCCACTGCCGACCTGATCCAGTCTCATTCAAAGGCGTTGTTCGGGGGCAAGTCTGAAGCCGAGTCCGGGGAGGAGCAACGAAAAAGCCTCGACACGGTCTGTGAGTCTGTGAGTCTGATTGCCTCGAACGACCGGCCCAATTAACGTCAGCCCGAATCTATGGGACACGTCCTGCCATCGAGTTGGTTTCACGCCCTGGCTCTCGCAGCCTTCCTGGCGGGCGCGCTTTGCCTCACCCAGGTCGGCTGTCGCCAAGCCGGAGAGCCGACAAACCCGCCGCATCGAGTCATCGAGGCCATGAACCGCGGAGTGAGTCTGATGGGGCAGTATCTGTACGACGACGCCGCCAAGGCGTTCGAGGAGGTGCTTGCCGCCGCGCCCAATCTTGTCGAGGCCCGGCTCAACCTGGCCATCGCCCTGTTCAACCGCAACCGCAAGGAGGATCTTGATGCGGCGGAGAAGCTGCTCGGGAGCGTGCTCGAAGCGGATCCGAGCAACACGCGCGCGCTTTACTTCCGGGCGATTGTCCTGCAACACGTGGGGAAGGCCGAGGAGGCCATTCCGCTTCTTGAACGGGTGGT
Organism: Verrucomicrobiota bacterium; assembly: GCA_040766265.1. Classification (GTDB taxonomy): domain Bacteria; phylum Verrucomicrobiota; class Verrucomicrobiia; order Limisphaerales; family J093; genus MWFF01. The sequence continues at coordinate 8,299 of JAXGQW010000097.1, read as the reverse complement.
TCAGGATCGCCCGAACGACGGCGCCGCGTGGTATCTGCTGGCCCTGTGCAAACAGCGGACCGGACGGCCTGCCGAGGCGGACTTTCTGCGCGCGGTCGAGCACCGCCCGTACCTGTACAGCGCCTATTATCAACTCTACCAGAGTGCTCTGCGCGCGAGTCAGGACGCCAAGGCCCAGGAGTACCTGGCCATGTTCAAGACGCTCCGGGCGAGTCCGCTGGGCGAATCCATCGAACTGCCGCAGTACAATCAGATGGGCGATCTGGCGCTGGCCCAGCCCCTGTCGAGTGCTTCCGCATCGCCCATCACCAAGAGCCAGTACCGTCTTAAGACCGCATTGACCCTCTTCACGTGGACCGGTTCGGTCGAATCGGACCCCGATCCCGCGGCTGCACGGCCGAAGGGCGCGGCGGCGGGCGATCTGGACGGCGATGGGCGTCCGGACCTCATCGTGCCACTCGGAGCGCATGGCGGCGTGGCGCTGCTGCGGCAGACGGCCGACGGCCGTTTCCCCGAAACCACCGTCCGCTCGGGTCTCGAAGGTCTGACGAACGCGCTGAGCTGCGCCATCGGCGATTTCGACAATGACGACATCGCCGATCTGTGCGTCGTCAGCGCCGACGCGAATCGCCTGTTCAAAGGCAATGGGGACGGGACGTTCACTAACGTAACTCCGCGCGCCGGTTTGGAGGCGTCACCCGGGCGCAACCGCAGCGGGTTGTTCCTGGACGCGGATCATGACGGCGATCTGGACCTGTTCATTTGCCGGGATGGCCCCGACCAACTCTGGAACAACAATGGGGACGGCTCGTTCGTCAACATCGCCGATCCGTCCGTTCTGGCCAAGGCCGACAGCCGATCGGTGCTTGTTCTCCCGGGCGACGTGGATCAGGACCGGGACATGGATCTGGTTGTCCTGCGCGACGGACAGTCTGCAACCCTGTTCTTGAACGAACTGCTCGGGCAATACCGGGAGGCGGCGCATGGGCTCGAGATCCGCGGCGAGGGAGGAGGCGCGCTCCAGGACTTCAATGGGGACGGACTCCTTGATCTGGTCGTTCTTGGCGGCGAGCCGCGGTCGATGAGCCTCCACCTTGGTCAAGGGCGCGGCCGCTTCAAGGTGGACGAGGCGTTTGTGCGCAGTGCGAAGGCTCTCGAGTCGTGGGGCCCGCTGCGCGGGATGCGGGTTGCCGACATCGACCTGGACGGCGATCTCGATGTCATATGCTTCGGCTCCGAGGCGCACCTGCTGCTCAATGACGGGAAGGGATGCGTCGTGCTGCAGCCACAGGTTTGGAGAACCGCGCCTGGCGCCGCGCTGGCCGGAATCGAGGTTGCGGATCTGACGGGCGACCTTGTGCCGGACCTGATTGTGATGGAACAGGGCGTCACGAACCGGCTGGCGTTGGCCGCGGGCGAACTCGTGCCGCCTTCGACGGCGCTGGCCATTCAGCCCAGCGGCATCCGCAGTCGCGACGGGCGCACGCGAAGTCCGGCCAGCGGCTATGGCGTCCGCATCACGGCGCGGGCCGGCCTGCGCGAACAGCGTCTGTTCCACACGGGCCAATCGGGCGGCGCCAATCAGTCCGCGCTGCCGGCCCTGATTGGTCTGGGCGGCGCCGGCAAGGCGGACTATATCGAGTTTCTCTGGCCGGACGGCGTGGCGCAGGCGGAGATCGGCCTGGTGGCGGGCCAGGTGCATGCGGTCTCGGAGATCCAGCGCAAGATCTCGAGTTGCCCGGTGCTCTTCGCCTGGAACGGGACGCGTTTCGAATTCATCACCGATTTCGCCGGGGTGGGCGGCCTCGGCTATTTTTCCGAGCCCGGTGTCGCGGCCCTGCCGCAGGTGCTCGAGCATGTGAAGATCGAGTCCCATCAACTGCGGCCCCGGGATGGGAGCTACCTGCTGCGCGTGACCGAGCCGATGGAAGAGAGCGCGTACGTGGACCGTCTCGAACTGCTGGCGATCGACCATCCGCGGCAGCACCCCGTCTTCCCGGATGAACGGCTCGCCATCAGTGGCCGCCCGCCCACACACGAGTTGCTCGTTGTCGATTCCCCGATCTTTGCCGAAAGGGCGGTCGAGAGGACTGCGGCCGGTGAAGGACAACGAAGCGACTGTGCGGATCGCATTGCGCGGGTCGATCGCGTGCACGCGTTCGAGCCGGTGTTGGATCGGCGCTACATCGGGTTCTGCCGTCCGCACACGCTCGAACTGGACTTTGGCAGCCGCCTGGCCGGCCTGGGCGAGAGCGATCGGGTGTTTCTCTTCATCAACGGCTTCATCGAGTACCCGTACTCTCAAACCGTCTATGCCGCGAGCCAATCGCGTCTGGGTTGGGAGCCGATCCGGGTCGATCGTCTCGAGCCCGATGGCCGATGGCGCACGATTGTGCCGGATGGCGGCGCGCCGGGCGGCATGGGGCGCATGATTACAATCGACCTGAGCGGCCAGATCGCGCTCACAACGCGCACGCTCCGGATGACGACCAACCTTGAACTGTTCTACGACCAGGTGTTTGTCGCGCATCTGGCCCGAACTGACCTTGCCACCGTGCGCACGGTGCCGCTGCGGGACGCGACATTGCGTCCGGTGGGCTTCGCCCGCGAATACTCGCCAGACGGTCGGTTTCCTTTGATCTTCGACTACGAGCTGTCGGACGCCACGGCGCCCTTTCACACGCTGAAGGGGGCTTACACTCGATACGGCGGCGTGGCGGAGTTGCTGCTCGAATTCGACGACCGCTATGTCCTGGTCGGGCCGGGTGACGAGATCGCGCTCGAGTTCGACGCGGCCCGGTTGCCCCCCGTGCCGTCAGGCCACGAGCGCAGCTTCATCCTTGTCTCGCACGCCTACTGCAAAGACATGGATCTGTACACTCTGACGCCTCAGACTCTCGAACCGCTCCCATTCCGCGCCATGAGCCGCTACCCGTATCCACCCACGGAGCAGTACCCCACAGGCGCGATCCATCAGGCCTTTCTCAAGGCCTATAACACGCGCCTGATTGATTAGGCGAAACCGGCTCCACAACCGGGCCCGCAAAGACTTGCAGATCGGGCTTGCGGCTCGTGGGGAGCGTTGAGGTTCGACGATTGAATGCGGAACCGCGGAATCGCGACCCTCCGAAAACGGGCGGTTCACGGGAAGCGTTCACATTCAAGGGTTGAATGCGCATGGGAACCATGAACCGGTGCGGAGCGGCGACGGCCTCGTCGCCGCAAACCCCTTTAGGAACATCCTTCCGCGGGGGACGAGCCGTCCCCCCTCCAAGGTTCGGTTCGCGGGCAGACGCTTCCCTGGCCGTGCGGGCTCTTGCGCTCACAGCGCCTCGAGAGCCCGTGCACACAGCGCGTCTCAGCTCTTGAGGACGCTCTTGAGCATCCAGACAGTCTTCTGATGGAGCGTGATGCGCTCGATCATCAGGTCCTGGCTCTCGGCATCGTTCGCGCCTCGCCGGCCAGATCGCGCGCCTGGGCGGCGTCTGCGCACGGCGAGCTTGTCGTTCGCTTCAATCAGCGCCCGGACATACGCCTCGGCGCCCCAGAGGCGACACAAACTCCTTCATTTGGGCCTTCTCGGCGAACTTGCCCAGACCGCCGATGGCATAAGCGCCCACGGCCCGAACGCGCTCGGCAATTTCATCAATTGCGATAAGCAACTCCTCGTATTGGGTCTGGAATGCGGTGTGCAGGCCGAAGAAGTTGGGGCCCTCGACATTCCAATGGGCCAGATGCGTCAGCGCCATCAGGGCGTAGGAATCGGCCAGCACCTGATTGAGGCTGTTAGCCAGGCGTGCGCTGTTCGGAGCGGTTGCATTTTTTGGGATTCTTCATAGCAGCATGTTCAATTACGCGACCCAATGTGTATCCCAAACCGCATCCGGAGTCAATTTTCTGCCCCCGGCTTCATCAAGGCGTAGCGGGCGCACAGGCCCCGCCGCACCCCATCAGCAGCCCAGGCCGAAGAGAATCAGCAGACCGTTCTCGGCCAGCTTGCGGCAGATGTAGACCTCGCCCGCGCCGCAGCCGCAGTCGAACTTGACCGCGCAGAAGGGTATGCCCAGATCCGCCTGGATAGCCAATGCCCGTTGGAAGACGGCCAGGTGAACGGCGCGAGCATGGCCAGCATCGAGGCCGACCCGCGAACGGCCACGCCGGCCAACAGAAGGACGCCGCAAAACACCTCGAACCACGGCAGCGCAGCGCGATCCCGTTGAGCAGAAGCCAGCGGGTGCTGCGTCAGATCATGTTCGCGCACCAGCTTGAGAAAGTCGACCGGGTCAGAAAGCCTTGCTCGATCCCATCTGGAGAAACAACCCACCCAGCGTAGCCACCGCGCCAGCACGGCGGCGAGGTCATCACCATGGCCGGGCAGTGGCATGGCGCTCATGGCTCCGCGTTCCCAATGTTCCGCTGTTGCGTTCTCCGACTTCGACCGGCAGGCCATGCGCAGCCCACTCGCTCATGCCCCCAACGTAGATGAAGAAACGCTCCTTCGGTATCCCAACGCCGATCAGAGCGAGGGCAGCGAATTCGCTGTCCTGCGCAATCTCCGTGCGGTACACACGATCTGCTCCGCCAACTGACAGACGTGCAGCACGGTCACGCAAGCCCCATCTCCTTTCTCGGGGCGATAATGATCGAACTGATAGGCCCCTGGCACATGCCCCTCACTTGGTATTGCGCCTCGTCCCGCGCATCGATGAACACAACCAGTTCGCTCTGGTAACGCTGATCGCGGAACAGGGCCGCTGCCTGGTCAATGTCCGCCCGCTGCAAACTCTCCGCGTCGAGGGATCCAGCCACCGGCTGCGGCGGTGCGGCGGCAACCGCGTTGGTTCCGGCAGGGCCGAGTTCAGCGGGCAAGGCCGCGGGCGCCGGACCCGCCACAGGGACGGCCTTGGGAAAGTAATTGCGCGTCAGCACCAGGCCTCGAGGGGACACTGCGTTCGCAGCGAAGGCAATTGCCGCGCCCACGATTGCCACGAGAACGCCCTCCCGCACGACGTCTCGAAGTCGGAGTCTGCGCGCGCGCGCCGGCAGTCGAGGAGAATCAGCTTTCAAAGAGGTCCGGATCGTTCGGGGCCGGAGCGAACGCGCGCGCCGCATGCCGGCAGTGCGGGACCGGCCCAACTCGAGCCTGATGTTGGAGTGTGCCGGGACAGGCCATTGCCTCGATCACCGCGCCCCGGCCGCGGCGGGCGTTGCAGGCCGGGCGGTCGGGCCGGGCGCCGTGACTGGAATCGGACGCACCATTTGCCGGACTGGCACTGTGATCCGTTGGAAGTCGGGGTGACTCGACTTCACGGTCAGTTCGACCTTCTGGTTCTCCTCGATCTTGAAGCCGGCGGGAAAACTCGCTGTGACTGTGAAATAGCGTCCGGGCTGGATCTCCTTGATCTTCACATCCACGCCCTTGACGTTCACCGACGGCTCGCTCAGCACCAGAGCATTGGTGCTATTGTTTCGGATCGAGACGCTGACGGGCATCGTCCCCGACAACGGCGCCCAGGGCAGGTTGATCAGAGCCGGCAGCACCATCACTGCCTGCTGCACGTTGGCCCAGACACGCACCTCGATCGCCGGGTGATTGGTCGAGGAGGTCTGCAGCGTGATCGTGCCCCCGGTGTTTCCAGGCGTCAGCGGCGGCACGGTTCTCACGATCAGATCATACTCCCGGCCGGCCTGGACGGTCTTCAACTCGGCAGCCAACGAGGGATTGCTGCTGACCGGCGCGGACAGGGTCAACGTCTCCCCGGTGTTGTTGACGATGCGCACATTCGTCGATTTCGAGGGCGAATCCGGGGTGGTGTTCAGAACAGCGAATTGGGGTCTGATTTCAAACGGTTTCCACACGGTGGCCTTGATCTGGAGCACCACGGTCGGCTGTGTCGGATCGTTGCACGCGACGCTGACGGTCTTGACAACCGGCCCTTCGAAGGTGCTGGTGTTGAACTGGATCGGTATGCTCCCGGTCTCGCCCGGCTTCACTTGCCGAGTCCACCCGCCCATCGTCGTGCACCCGCAAGAAGCCCGCACATCCGTGACATCCAACACCTGGTTGCCGGCGTTCGAGAACACGTATGTGTGCTTCACCACCTCGCCGTTCCTGACCCTGCCGAAGTCGTGGACAGGCTCTTCCACCTTCAGGCGCGGCCCGTCCCCACGAACCGGTTGCCCCCCGGAAGACTGCGTGGCCGCAACTGGAGTTTGTTGAGCCGTTCCCACGGAAACCGGCGCATAGACGCGCGGAGGGGGGAATGGAGGCCCGGGCGGACTTTGGCGTTGCTGCTGTGCATGGCAAACAGACCCCGCCAACAGCAGAATGGCACCCAGTCCAAACGCGCGCGCCTGCACACGCCTGACCCGGACAGAGGGGTCTGTCTGTTGTGACGCGGAAGACTCGATGGGGCTGTTCTCAAGGACTCGATCCACGAGACGCGATTCGATGTGATTTCTAGTCATGTGCCTATGTCAGCCGGGGCTCCGCGCGCATATCCGCGCGCCCCAATTGACACTCTCACGAGCATGGCGGTGAACCACTTCCTCGTCAAGCGAACCGATTCTTTTCGAATGCGCGCCTTGCCCGCCAAGCAAAGCGCCTGTCTGCCGGCCAGCAGAGGCTGGCGCCAGACAGGCGCTCGAAACGCTTGCGCGGGGTCGAACCTCGCCTAGCGCGCATTTCTCACCAGGTTTCTGACGGCGCGAAGCCGATGTCATCGAAAGAGGCAGCCATGCGCGCTAGAATAGCAAAACCGCGCCCTGGTGGAGTGAGGCAAGGAGGCAACGTGGTGTCAGTTCGCCATCGCGGACTCCCACACGAGCAGGCCCTCGATTCCTACCGTCCCGGCGCGGTTTTGCCGAAGCCGGGATTTCCGATACACCCACCTGGTGGTGAGAAATCCCGGCTAGGGCGCGACGGCCACGGCGACGCTCGACTCAGGCCGCCCGGCCCAGAATAGCGTCCAGATCGTCTTGCGCCCTCGCGGCAATCGGCTTCAGGTTGAACTTGTCCACAAGGACCTGCAGGACGGCGGGGGTGATGAACGCCGGCAGGGAAGGTCCGATGCGGATATTGCGGATTCCGAGGTAGAGCAGAGTCAGGAGGATCGCAACGGCCTTTTGCTCGAACCACGAGAGGATGAGCGAGAGGGGGAGTTCGTTGACGCCGCAACCGAACGCCTTCGACAAGGCCACGGCAATCTGAATGGCCGAGTAAGCGTCGTTGCACTGACCGGCATCGAGCAGCCGCGGAATGCCTCCAATCGTCCCAAAATCGAGCTTGTTGAATCGGAACTTGCCGCACGCCAGGGTCAGGATGACCGTGTCCTTGGGGGCCAATTCGGCAAAATCCGTGTAGTAATTGCGACCGGTCTTCGCGCCGTCGCAGCCGCCGACCAGGAAGAAGTGGCGGATGGCGCCGGACTTGACGGCCGCAACCACCTGGTCCGCGACTCCCAGCACGGCGTTGTGGCCGAAGCCGACCAGAATGGTCTTGTCGGGGCCGTCCTCGGCGAATCCAGGGGCTGCCAGGGCGGCGTCGATGACGGGGGTGAAGTCGCCGTTAAGGACGTGCCGGACGCCCGGCCAGCCGACGTTTCCGGTGCTGAAGATGCGGCCTTTGTAGCTGTCCTGCGGCTCGATGATGCAATTGGTCGTCATGAGGATCGCGCCGGGGAACTGCGCGAACTCCTTCTTCTGGTCCTGCCACGCCCCGCCGAAGTTGCCGACCAGGTGCCTGTATTTCTTGAGCCCGGGGTACCCGTGCGCGGGAAGCATCTCACCATGAGTGTAGATGTTCACGCCCTTGCCTTCGGTCTGTTTGAGCAGCACCTCGAGGTCGTGCAGATCGTGGCCGGAGACCAGGATGCATTTGCCTTTGACCGGCTCGATGCGGACCGGGGTGGGCACCGGGTGACCGAAGGTGCTCGTGTGGGCGCGGTCGAGCATTTCCATCACCTTCAGGTTCACCTCGCCGCACTTCATGTTCAGGGCGAAGAGCGCATCCACGGAGGGGGGCGTCTCGACCACATGGGTCAGCGCCTCGCTGAAAAACGCGTAGACCTCGTCCGATTCCATCCCCAGCGCCACGGCATGATCCGCGTAAGCGGCGGCGCCCTTGAGCCCGTAAATGAGCAGTTCCTGCAGGCCAACCGCATCGGCGCCAAACTGATCGCGACGCGCCAGAATCGAGACCGTACCCGCCTGGGTGACAAGCCCGGACTGCGTCGGAGCGGGCACCCAGGTGGCGGGGCCTTTCAAAACCTCCGGGGTCTTGCCCGCCGCCGCCGCCGCC
>JAXGQW010000096.1:0-18446 GCA_040766265.1 Verrucomicrobiota bacterium | reverse complement strand
GCGCGCCGGGGGGGGGCGGGGGGGGGGGCTGGACGGGGCTCCACGGGGGTGAAGGGTGTGAGGGGCCCCACGGGGGGGGGTCAAGAGTGTGAAAGGTGGGAAGGGTCGGACGGGTCGGGAGGAGGAGGGGTGGATGAAGCGGCCGGTTGTTCGCAATGCCGTTGCTGGGCGCGGATGTTGACGAGTTGAGCGGCCCGCAAGGCCTGCTGGCGTTTCTCGGCGTCGTCCACCAATTGGCGCTGCGGCCGTGCGAATTTCTCTCCGCGATAGTCCGACCGCTGCAGGTGGGCGATGAAATTGGAGATCATGCCGCTGGTCCGGCGGGCCAGGTCAACCAACGCGGCGTTTTGGTCGGCGGCGAGGTAGCCCTGATCCAGGGCCACCTGGAGCTGGGCGCGGACCTCGCCGCAAGAACCCTTGGCGATGTACAGGAACTGGATGAACTCGGTCGAGGTTCCGCGCTCGAACCCCTCGGCGATATTGGACATGACGGATACGGCCGCGCGGCGGATTTGATCGGCCAGGCCGAAATCCCGTGAGAAGGCACCGGCGCGGGTGAGCGCATAGACGCCGTTGGTCAGGTCCCGGGCCCGCTGGTAGATGTGCAGTTCCTCAAACGAGCGCGCCGCGGCGCGCGTGGCTTCGTTCTCACCCTTCATACGCTTCACACCCTTCGCACTTGGCCCCGCCGGTTACGCGGCGAACAGGGTTTCCTTGGTCTTGCGCACCAACTCGAACGGCGAACCGCCCTGACGGAGAACGTCCAGCGCACCGAGCTCATCGATTGTCCTCCGAAGTTCGCCGGTTTCGAACACGCCCGTGCCATCCTTCTCGAACTGCTTGACGATCTTGCGAATCACCTGGGCCGTGGGCTGGGGCAAGTGAATGAGCCAGGCTGGTCCGGTTTCGCCAAATCTGGCGGCGCGTTGGGCGCGGGTCAGCGGATGAACGCCATAGGCCAAGGCCGCCAGCACATCGAACTCATCGTAAGCCTCCATATGGGCAGCTTCGCGAAGGAGGTTTGGGATCAGATTGCGCGCGGCCAACTCGTCTTTCAGATCCTGTCGTCGGGAGGCGTTCAGCCACCGGGCGCGGAACTCCGCAAGCGTGGGCACGGCGGCGGTGAGTTCATCAATGAGCCGCTGCTGGTATTCCTGCGGCGTCACGCGCGTCAGCCGCCCGTCTTTGCTCATCAGGTTGAAGCGCCCCGTGTCCACCACATCCACCTGCACGCCTTTGACCTTGATGGGTGGTGGTTGCGGCGGCGACGGGGGCTTCGGCCCGTCGGACGGCGGCGGGGGCGGCGGCGAAATGAACTCGGTGCCGAAGAGGGCGGTCGCGCCGGTGTAGTCAAAGATGCGGAACATCAGCAGCATCGGTGCCGAAGGCCGCCTGGAGGTCAGCCAGGGCATTGTCGCGAAGTTCTTTGCGGTCCACCAAGACCAAGGCGCGGCCCAGAAATCCGGCGTCGAAAATGCGACGCAGAAGCGCGGCGGCAATGCGGGTCTTGCCGGCGCCCGTGCCGAGCGCCAGCAGGACACGCGGAGGTTCTTTGGCGATGGACTGGCGGATGATTTGCTCGAGGCCGGCACGAACGGCAGCATCCTGGTAATAGCGGAGAAACTCGCGCCCCTGTTTGTACGACGTATGGAGGAGCTTCATCTCCTTCGCGCCGGGCTGCAGCCCGCGGGCCTGGTAGTACCGCTGAACGAGTTCATCAGGCGTGGGGAACTCGGCGATGGGGCGCGGCTCGGAGGTCACCCCGGTTTCCTCATCATACTCGACAAACTGGTGCCCGTTGGAGGAAAAGACAAACGGAACTTCGTGAAGCTTGCCGACACGGCAGCCCTTCCCCTGCTGAAGACCATGCTCGGGAGGCAGCCCCTCCCGCTTTGCTTCGATGATGGCGAGCGGGATAGGTTCGGTGCCAGGCTCCAGCGGGCGACGTAGCACGTAGTCGGTCCGGCCTTTGGCGCGCCGCTGGCCCTTATGGTAAACGATATCAACGGGCGCGGGCGGCTCCTCGACCCTGATGTCCGTGACGGGTTCCCAGCCGCGCCTGGCCAGCGCGGGATCGATCAACTCGAACCGGGTTTGGGCTTCGTTCCGTGGCATCAAGGCGGTTCGGTTAGTTGGACATCGCTCCGTTCATTGGGTTTGCCGAGCGCACGCACTGCACCCTCCATCATGTTCCGATTGGAAGGCCACGTCGCACGCGGCCCGGTCTTTGCTGATGAGAATGCCAGCACGGGCGCACGATTGCACGCAAGAACCACCACCAGAAGGTGATAGAAGCTCTTGGCTTCAATCGTCCGGTGTGTCACGGCCGCGATGAACCGTTGCCCTGGAACATAGACCAGCCCGCGGGGAATCGGGCGATCTCCGGTCGCGTGAAGCCAACGCGACCGTGGATCAGGAGCCATTCGAGCGCGCATTTCTCACCAACTTCTGAAGAACACGGAGCCGATGACATCGAAAGGTGCACTCATGCGCGCTAGCAAAGCAACTGTCCGCATTTTGGAGTTTTCGGTTTCGCCGTGGTCACGAGTCCATGACACGTGCGGGCTGGAGTTGCGCCCCAGATGAAATCTGTGGCAAATGAGTCAAGCGAGGCGTCGGGTGCCGGTGATCGTGGTTGCCACCCAGCGGCCACGAGTCGTTCACAAGCCTCGCAGGTCTAGGACAACGCCTCGCTAATCAGTTTCCACTGGACAGAATCAGATGGCGGCCCGGATCATGCCCCACGGCTGTTGGAGCGCCGCGGACGATGCGGCTCCAGGGCCCGGAAGATTGTCCTTGCAGTCCCCATCTGCACCCACATCGTTGCCAAGCCCGGCGCCGGGCCTGGCGAACGCTTATCGGTTCTCGGTGTTCAATGCGCTGTCGTACCAGATTGTCCTGGGCAGCCCCATGGTCCTGTACGCCAAGCATCTTGGCGCGAGCGCCACGGTCCTGGGCATCATTGCCGGCATGATGCCCCTGCTGGTCATCTTCCAGATCCCGGCGGCCAAGCACATCAGCCGTGTCGGATACAAGCAGTTCGTCTTCGCCGGTTGGGGGACGCGGGTGCTGTTCATCTTCCTGATGGCGTGCGTGCCGATGACCAGCGCTTTCCTCACGCCTGCCAACCGCATCGCCCTTCTTCTGTTCCTCCTGTTCGGGTTCAATCTCTCGCGGGGCATTTCGAGCGCTGCCTGGCTGCCCTGGATCACGGCGCTCGTCCCAGCCGAGATACGCGGACGCTACCTGGCGCGCGATTCCGCCTGCGTCAATGCGGCCAGCGCGGCCACGCTGGTCCTGGCAGGGATGGCGCTCGGACACCATCCGGGGCAGGTCCAGTTTGCCGTGATCTTCGCTTTCAGCGCGCTCACGGGCGCTGTCAGCCTCAACTTCCTAAAACGCATTCCGGATGCCCAGGCGCCCGACGCGGGGGCGCGCAGCGGCGAACCCGTTCCCTGGGGCGCGATCGCCGGGCACCCGCCGTTTCGGAAGCTCCTGCGCATGAATGTCGCCTGGTCGATCGCCTACGGCGGGCTCACCGCCTTCATTGTCGCCTACCTCAAGAGCGCGGCGGCCATGGATGAAGGCCGCATTCTCTTTGTCACTGGCATCTCGTATCTGGGCGGCATCGGCGGACTCCTTCTGTTCGGATCGCGGCTCGATCACCACGGCAGCAAACCAATCCTCGTGGTCTGCATCCTCGGCTGGATCGCCGTGCTGATGGGATGGACCCTTCTGGCCGGCGGCGTGATCCATGTACAGATGGGAATCGTTCTCGCGCTGCAGGTGCTGATGGGGCTGGGCTATGCCGTGTACACCATGTCCAACACGCGGCTGGCCATGCTGGTGGTGCCCGCCATGGGCCGCGATCACTTCTTCGCCCTGTTCTCCGTGATCGCCAACCTCACGCTCGGGATTGCTCCCGTGCTCTGGGGACTGCTCATCGACGCCTTCGGCCAGCGGCGGGTGTCGATGCTGGGCATCGAATGGAACCGGTTCAGCCTGTTCTTCCTGCTCGTGACACTCGCTTACGTCGCCGTGTTCAGTCTGTCGCGCCGGCTCGAAGAACCTCGGGCCGGGCGCGTCGAGGACCTCTTGCGCGATCTGCTCGCTCAGACCCCGATGCGCAGTTGGATCCGATTCTGGCCGCGCGGGTGAAATCCGCCATCGGCCCGGGACCACGCGGACTGTGGCAACACGGCGCCACGGGGTCGAGTCCCACCGCGAATCCCATTAGCCGAGCAGGAATCGCGAGGCGCGCTTGAGGGCCGCAAGCGAGATCCGCGGAGGCGGGTAACGCAGCGCGGGATCGATCGCCAGCGACCGACGCAAGACTGAGCGGGAGTGTGAGAAACAATCGAAGCTGGCCCGTCCGTGGTAGGCGCCCAATCCGCTCTCGCCCAGTCCTCCAAAGGGCAGGCCGCTCCCAACAATGTGGGTGAGCGTGTCATTGACGCAGACACCGCCCGACCGCGTCCCCTTGAGCACGCGCTCCTGCATTGAGCGATCGGGAGTGAAGACGTAAAGGGCCAGAGGGGTCGGGCGCTCGCGCAGCATTTCGAGGGCGTTTTCGAGCCGATCAAACTCGAGCACGGGCAGAATCGGCCCAAAAATCTCATCCTGCATCACCGGCGCGTCCGGCGCCACATCGGTCAGGATGGTCGGCGCAAAATAGAGATCCTGGGCATCCCATCGCCCCCCTTCGATCGGTTTTCCGCTTTGCAGGTAGCCCGCCAGCCGGTCGATGTGCCTCGGATTCACGATGCGGGCGTAATCGGGGCTCTTCCGCGGATCCTGGCCGTAGAACGCGCGCACCGCCCGCTGCAAGGCGGCCAGCAGACCATCGCGGACGCGACGGTCCACAAGCACGAAGTCGGGCGCCACGCACGTCTGCCCGGCGTTGAGGAACTTGCCCCAGACGATCCGGCGGGCTGTTGTCTCGAGCGGCGCATCCGCACACACGATGCAGGGCGACTTGCCGCCCAGTTCGAGGGTCACCGGTGTGAGGTTCCGCGCCGCCGCGGCCATCACCAGACGGCCCACGGCCGTGCTGCCGGTGAAGAAGATGGCATCGAAACGCTCACACAGCAGGGCCTCCGCAGTCTCGCGTTGCCCCTGAACGACCGTCACGTAGTCCTCGGGATAGATCGCTTCGATCAATCGAGCCAACGCGGCGGCGGTCCGCGGGGCGAATTCGGACGGTTTGAGCACAACGCAGTTGCCCGCCGCCAGGGCCCCGATCAAGGGAGCAAGCAGCAGTTGAACCGGATAGTTCCATGGCCCGATGATGAGGGCGACCCCGTACGGCTCGGGCTCCACGAAGCCACGGCCCGGCCAGGCCAGCCAGGGCACAGGACGCCGGCGCCGCGCCATCCAGGAAGGCAAATGCCGGAGAGCATGCCGGAGTTCGGCATGCACCAGCCCGATCTCGCTGCCGAACGCCTCGTGCGGCGGCTTGCGCAAGTCCGCGTGCAGCGCCTCGAGCATCGCCTGTTCGTGGCTCCCGACCGCGTCCTCGAGTTCGCGCAACCGCGCCCGCCGAAACGCGAGCGGACGCGTCGCCCCGGTCTGGAAGAGGGCGCGCTGCCGTTGGATGGAGGCGGCAAGGTTCATAATCGACTTGGAGAAAGCTCCGCCCTCGCCTATCACTTCGTCAAGCACGCGTGCCCGGCCGGTTGCGGCGGGTCAAACGCCCGCACGCCGCCCGATCGGCGCGACCAGCCGGCCCCAGACCGGCGTCCCTGTTCGCGCGAAAGGACGTCGCTCCGCCGTGGCTGATCAGCGCCGAATACGCCGAGCCTTGCATGAACGCCGCATGAAAACCAAGAACCACCCGCCCCGCCGCCCAGAGGCGGCGCCCCCCGCATCCCCGCCCCAGGCGCTCAAACTTGACAGCCTCTGTGTCGGACGGCGCCGACACCCGCGTCTGGACATCTGTCTGACCCTGGGCAGCGTCACCGAGGTCAGCACACGCGCGGTCGTCCTGGGGCTCTTCCGCGAGGTTGCCCCGGAAGGGGCGGCGTCGGCCCTGGACCAGCGGTTGGGCGGCGCGGTGAGCGAGTTCATGGCGCGGCGCATGTTCGGAGGCAACATCGGCGAGATCTTCGTCATGCCAACCGGACGCCATCCGGTGCGGGCGGACCTGGTGATGTTCGCCGGCCTGGGCACATTCGACCAGTTCGACGAGGAGGTGTTGGAACTGGTCACCGAGAACGTGATCCGAACGCTGATCCGCACCGACGTCGAGGACCTCGCCACGGTGTTGCTGGGCGGGCGCTCGGGCCCCAGTGTGGCCTCGCTGCTCGAACACATGCTCAAAGGATTCCTGCGGGGGCTCTTGGACGCGGACGACGACCGCCGGTTCAGGCGGGTGACCCTGTGCGAACTCGATCCGCAGCGTTTCGAGGAAATCAAGCGCGAGCTGTTCCGTCTGGCGGGCACGCCGCTGTTCGGCGATGTCGAAGTCACCTTCGATGAGCGCATCCTCCCGCGCCCGCCCGAAAGCCTGGCCCCGTCGGTTCTGCGCGGGCTGAGCGCGCCGCCCGGCGCCGCCTCCTCGTATCTCATCGTCCGGCAGGAAGGGCAGCGCGCCGGACGGCTCAAGTTCCGCTCGTCGCTCCTGACCGCGGGCGCCAAAGCCACCGTCATCACCGCGGAACGCTGGACGGCGCAGAAGGAACTGGACGCCCTGTTGGCTCGGCTCGATGCGAGCGACTTCACCCCCGCGGATCTGCCGGCGTTCGGTCAGCAACTCGGCACACTGCTCCTTGCCGATGAAGTCCTCGCCGTGCTGCCCAGCGTCCGGGGTCAGCACCTGGCCGTCGTCCACGACGCCCCCGCCTCCCGATTCCCCTGGGAAACCCTGCGCTCCGGCGACTGGCAGCCCGCGCTCGACGGAGGCCTCAGCCGCCGTTACCTGGCCGAGAACATGTCGGTCGCCCGCTGGCTCGAAGAACGGCGCACACACCCGGTGCTCGAAGTCCTGCTTGTGGTCAATCCCACACGGGATCTGATCGGCGCGGAGGCTGAAGGGGCGCGCATTGCCGCGCTGTTCGGCGCGCATCCGTCCGTGCGGCTCACCCTGCGCGAGGGCGCCGAGGCCCGCCGCTCGACGCTGCTCGAAGATTTCAGGTCCGGACGCTACGACCTTCTCCATTACGCCGGGCATGCGGCCTTCGATCCGGTGCAGCCCACGCGCAGCGGGATCCTCTGCGCGGGGGGCGACGTGCTCAGCGGCGCCGATTTGAGCGGGCTGGGCAACCTGCCCAATCTGGTCGTCTTCAACGCCTGCGAATCGGGCCGGGTGCGCGGACGCGCGCGGCGCGCCACCGACCCGGACGGGATCAGCCAACGAGTGCAACGCACGGTCGGACTCGCGGAAGCCTTCCTGCGGGGCGGCGTGGCCAATTACGTGGGCACCTATTGGCCGGTCGGGGACGATCCCGCCAAGACGTTTGCGGCGTCGTTCTACAGCGCGATCGCCAATGGCCAACCGGTCGGCAACGCCCTCATCGCCGCGCGCATGGCGGTCTGCACCCTCCGCGAAAAAACGATCGATTGGGCCGATTACATCCACTACGGGAATCCGCACTTCGTGCTCAAGCTGCGTTGATCTGCCATGCGGACCGCGGATTTTCGTTACGTCCTGCCACCTGAGTTGATCGCGCAGACCCCGGCGATCCGCCGCGAGGACTCACGCCTCCTGGTGCTCGACCGGCGAGCCGGGCGCACCGAGCATCGCCAGTTCGTCGATCTGCCTGATTACTTGCGCCCGGGGGACGCCCTGGTCCTCAACAACTCGCGCGTCATTCCCGCCCGCTTGAGGGCTGAAAAGGCGGGCGGCGGCGCCCGCCTCGAAGTGCTGCTCGCCGAAGAAAATGCGCCCAACGATTGGTGGGTCCTCTTGCGCCCCGGAAAACGGGTCCGCCCGGGCACTGTCCTCCTCTTTCCGCCACCCGCGCCCGACTCCCCCAACCGCGCCGCTCCGTCCCGACTCGCGTCTCTCTCCGCCCCGAGTGTCGTTCGAGCGATCGTCGAGGCCAAGAATGCCGAAGGCCATTATCGGTTGCGGTTCGAGGGGCGCGCGAACATTAAGGACATGCTCGAGGCCCTTGGAGAGGTCCCGCTCCCGCCCTACATCACACGCGCAGGCCCCCCGACCTGCGAAGACCGCGAACGCTACCAAACGGTCTTCGCCCAACCCCCCGGCTCGACCGCGGCCCCGACGGCCGGACTTCACTTCACCACCCGGATGCTCGATGCATTGCGCCGACGCGGCATACGCGTCTGCCATGTCACACTGCACGTTGGCCTTGGCACGTTCGCGCCGGTCAAAACCGAACGTCTCGAGGACCATGTCATGCATGCCGAGGTCTTTGACCTTCCCCCAGCCGCGGCAGAGACGATTCAGGAAACGCGGCGCGCCGGCCATCGCGTCATCGCCGTCGGCACAACGTCGGTGCGCGTCCTCGAAAGCGCAGCGTCGCCCGCCCGATGCGACGCGCCCGAATCGCGCGCGGTGCTGACCCTGTCCCCAGGTCCCGGCCGCACGCGCATCTTCATCCGCCCGCCGTACGCGTTTCGCGCGGTCGACGCGCTCCTGACGAACTTCCATCTGCCGGAGTCGACTTTGCTGATGCTTGTGAGCGCGTTTGCCGCACCGGGCGAGACTCGGGGCCGTGAGATGATCCTGAGGGCCTACCAGGAGGCCATCCGCGAGCGGTATCGTTTTTATAGCTACGGTGACGCCATGCTCTTGCTATGATTGTACGCGTCTCGACACCAGCCGCGGACGGGGCGCCCTCCCCTGCCCTCCCCTATGTGCTGGTCAACATGGCAATGACCGCCGACGGCAAGATCGCCACTGCCAACCGCCGCATCGCCTCCTTCGCAAGCAAGCGCGATCTCGCCCACCTCTACGCACTCCGCGCCACCGTTGACGCCGTCATGTGCGGCGCCAGAACGGCGTCCGTCGAAGACATTCACCTCGGACCCGGCCCCGCCCGCTACCGCCGGCGCCGAATCGAGCAGGGACTGGCCGAGTTCAACCTGCGCATCCTGGTCAGCGGACACGGGCGGATCGCTCCGGCCAGTTCGATCTTCACCCGCCGATTCTCTCCCATCCTCATCCTGACGACCGAACTGGCAGGGCAGAAACGACTCTGCCAACTCGATGGGCCGGCGGATGAGGTCGTCGTCTGCGGACGAACCCAGATCGACTTCCGCGCCGCCCTGGCCTGGCTGCGCTCGGCCCGCGGCGTGAAGCGTTTGCTGTGCGAAGGAGGCGGCGAACTGAATGCGGCCTTGTTCAGCCAGGGGCTCGTCGACGAACTGCACCTGACCATCTGTCCATTCGTCTTCGGGGGCGCCGCGGCCCCAACCATCGCCGACGGCCCCGGTCCGCGCCGGCTGGCGGACGCCGCTCGATTCCGGCTCGTGTCGCATCGCCGCATCGGCGACGAACTGTTTTGTGTGTTCCGGAAGAGCCGGCCAGGACGCCGGCTGTGCCGCGCACGCCCGGCGGTGCATCTGTAGGTTGTCGGTGGGAATCCATTCCGATTCTGCTGGAGGGGATTTGGCTCGCTGGCGAGGCGCGACGAAGGAGCATAGCCTTGACCTCTGTGACTGAGGAGCAATCCCGCGGCCGCGCATACGCGCCAACCTTAGCGCGGCTGAGATGCGGATCTTGCACCGAAGCTGCCCGGGCGCGAACGTGTGCGGTCGCGGGAGCAGCGAGCCAAAGCCCCCCCAGCCCTCCGGGGCGGGGCGCCACCGAAGGCATCATCTGCCAAGACGTCCCGCTGTTGTGCCGGTCAGCCCCGGACCCGCACGCCCCGCGCACGGAGGTGATCTTTGAGCTGTGGAATCTGGATCAGGCCGAAGTGGAAGACGGAAGCCGCGAGCAGGATGGTTGCGCCGGCCTCGACGGCCTGCGCGAAATGGTCGAGGGCGCCCGCCCCGCCCGAGGCGACCACCCGAGCCTTCACCGCTTGGGCCATGGCCCGAATGACCGGCAGGTCGTACCCGGTGCGCGCGCCGTCGCCGGCTTTGCTGGTTGGCAGGATGACAGGCACGCCGCAGCCATCGACTCGCCTGGCCCACTCGACGGCATCGGCGCCTGTCGCCGTGCGTCCGCCGTCGATGTAGACCTCGTAGCCCGAGGGCAGTTTCGCGTTGCGGTCCACGTCGATCGCCACCGTCACCTTCGCCCCAAACTCCTTCATCAACCGCGGAATCAAATCCGGCTTTCGAAATGCCGCCGAACTCACCGAGATCTTGTCGGCCCCGGCCTCGAGCACGGCCGCCGCCGACGCGACGTCCCCAATCCCGCCGCCAATGGTCAGGGGCACGGTCGCCGCCTCGGCCACGCGCCTCACCACGTCGATCAGCGTACGCCGTCCCTCGACGGTCGCGGTGATATCGAGCATGGCCAACTCATCGGCCCCCGCCTGGCAATAGGCCTGCGCGCAGGCGACCGGGTCGCCCGCGTCGCGAATATCGACGAAATGCACACCCTTGACGACCCGCCCGTTTTGCATGTCCAGGCAGGGCATGATGACGATGTCCTTCTCTGACGGTTGCATAAGGTTGAGGATTGGGATTGGGCTCAGGCGCGCCTCGCTACACATACTCGATCGTGGCGGGCGGCTTCGGGGTCAGATCGTACAGACACCGGTTCACGCCCGGGATCCGGGTGATTCGCTCCGCCAGGCGATGCAACGCGGGCCACTTGATCTCCGTCACCAACGCCGTTCGCGCGTCAGTCGATTCGATGCAGCGCACGACAATGATCTGGCCGAACTCGCGGCGGTTGTCGCGAATCCCCGTGGCGCGGTCGTTGAGCAGCACCGCCAAGTACTGAAACGCGCCGGTCGACGCCAGCTCCTCCTCGACGATGGCCGTGGCTTGTCGGACGGTGGCAAGCCGTTCCTCGGTCACCTCCCCGACGATTCGGGTCGCCAGGGCGGGACCGGGAAAGGGGATTCTCTGGGCGATGGTCTCAGGCAAGCCCAGCGCCCCCGCCAGTTCCCGCACATCGTCCTTGCGCAGTGTGTCGAGCGGTTCGAGCACCTGGTATCCATACACACGCTCCGGATCGATCCCGAGCTGGCTCAGGATATTGTGCTGACGCTTGATCCCGGCCACCGTCTCCTCGATGTCGGTCAGAATCGTGCCGTGCAGGAGAAACTTGGCTCCCGATTGCCGCACCACCCTGCCAAACACAGTCTTGTAAAACGTCTCCGTGATCGCGCAGCGCTTCCGCTCCGGATCGGTCACGCCCGCCAACGCCCCCAGGAACTCCTTGCGCGCGTCGACCCGTTCCACCGGGATGCCCAGCGCCGCAAAGGTCTCGATCACGCGCTCCGCCTCCCCCTCGCGCATCAATCCGTTCTCGACAAAGATGGTCTTGAGCTGGCGCCCGAGCGCCCGATGGCCCAGGGCCGTCACCACCGAGCTGTCGACCCCGCCGCTCAGGGCATTGATGGCGAGACCGTCTCCGACTCTTTGCCGCAGGTTACGCACCTGCTCCTCGATAAACTTCGTACAGTCCATAGGTATCTCCATTCTAAACCATCGTTGAACTCTTCAGCCTTCAGGAAACGAAATAAGACCGCATTTCGAGCGCGCATCGGTTCGCGTTTCGGAGCATTCGGCTTCGCCGGAGTCACAACTCCATGAAACATGCGGGCTAGCCGCCGCGTGTTCAGCGCCGGGCATCCGGTTCCCTCGCCCCACCGGCCTCCAGCGGCTTGCTGGTGATCAGGCCAATGCCGCGCCCCTGGTCGCCGCAGGCGCAGTAGTACATGTAGAACGTCTCGTTCTTCGGATTGTACACCAGCGCAATCTTGTGGGCGTACTGGCGATCCAGACCGCCAGGATGGCCGCCCGCCGCATACAGCGGCTCCGGATGCGCCGTCCAATGCGCCAGATCGCGCGAAAAGGCCGCCATGATGTGCGCCCCGCCCCGCCCCACGCCGAAGTAGAACATCGTCCAGTGATCGCCGTCCCAGAACACCTTGGGATCCGATGCGAACTGCTCGTCGTAGCCGCCGGGGCGGACACGGATGACCGGGTTTGCCGGATAGCGCATCCAGTTCAACACATCGCAGGAAAATGCCAGGCCCGTCTGCTCGATCGACCCGTTGGCTGCATTGTAGAAATTGAAAAAACGCCCCCGATGCTCGAGCAGCCACGGCTGGTAGATGCAGTCCTTCTCCCACACCGCACAGTCCGGATCCGCGACGGACAGGATCGGCGCGTCCTTCGCCCGGCGCCACGTCAGGCCGTCTTCGCTCGACGCCACCCCCTCGGAGCCGGGGCGCAACTCGTAACCGCCTTGGCGCGGATAGCAGCCGTAGAGGGTCCAATACCTCCCGTCGCGCTTCTTGAGAACACGCGGCGCCTTCACATCGTACGATTCGTACAGGAAGGCCCCCACGACGCACCCGCCGAAGTCAAACGCGTTCGTGGGACCAAACCCCATCGCCAGCCGCGGCCTGGTCCAATCGACCAGGTTCGTGCTCTCAGCCACGAACGAGTTGTACCCCTGGCCGTTGAAACCGATGAAACTCATGCGCCAGGTGTCCGGCTCTCCTGGCAATTGGTACACGCACGGCACGTCCGTGCTGTGGAACGTTTCGTGGCCGGGTATGCCCGGCTGCGACGGAATCACGTGGCCCGGCCAGTAATGCCAGCCCCGATACGGCGCAGCCCAACGATCCAGCAGGGACCGTTCGATGCCCCCCGCGTCAGCGCGGGCGAACGCGCAGCCGCAGACCGCGCCGACAATGAGCATCCACAGGAGACCATCGCGTCGCCTTTGCCCCCGCGGCACGCCAGCGTCGCCAGAATCCTCGACCGTTGAGACGTCCTGTAACTGAGCCGGGTCTGTGTGTCGCGTTCCCGAGATCGAGGATTCTCTGGAGATTTCGCCCGCGCCTTGCTGGCCCTTTCTGCTGCTGGCCGTATCTCTCATGGATCGTTGGGCCGCTCTTGGTCAGGCCTGGCTGGGGACAGCACCGGGTTCGGCTGAGGACTCGGCAGACGCCGCCACGAGACGCTGCTCGAGAAACCGGTTGGCCATGATCAGCACCCCGGCCTGGAGGGAAAACGTCTTCATGGCGTATTCGCTGTCGCCGTGCAGGAAGAGGAAACTGATGGCGCTTCCCATCCAGATCCCGGCCACCACCGAGCAGGCGCGGGAAAAACTGTCCTCGCAGCCATGGCGGCGAAGATGCTGGATGATGCGCCAGGCCACCCGCGTCCCGCCGTACATGAACAGCAACATCCCCGCGGTGCCAAACACACCTGTGTTCACCATCAGACCGACAAAGCCGTTGTAGAACACACCCTGGTTGATGTGCATCATCGTGCCGGTCGGGTCGAAGGCACGCGAATACTCGTCGAGATACCGGGCGAAGCCGCGTCCCACCCACAAATACTGCGGGATCATCTCGAGGCCGACACGGAACATGGTCCGCCGCGCCGTCATTGTGCCGACGGCGTCCACCCGCGCCGCATTGTCGATGGAAATGCCGGGCAGGAAGGCCACGGCGCGCTGGGCCGCCAGCGGCATGCGGTCCGCGAACGCATAGAGCAGCGCAAACGACGGGATCAGGATCAGCAGGGCGATCAACTGGTTGCGCACGGTGAAGAACCGCTGGGCGTAGACGCAGAAGAGCATGACGAACCCGGTCGTGACCAAAACCACGCGGTGGCCGCTGAGCATGCCCACCAACAGCACCAGGACAGTCACCGGCAGCAGCCAAACCGCCCTGCGCCCGACAAAATCCTTGGTGTTGTTGTAGACCAGAACGATGAAGAAAAGGCCCATGCTGACCAGCGCGAATGACTGGAAACGCCGAATCCCGAATCGCATCGATTGAAACTCGAAACTGGCGGCGTCCACGGGCAACTCGACGAAGTACAGGGCGTTGGCCAGCCCCCCGCCGAAGGTGAAGGCAAAATCCGCAATCAAATATGTGCCGGTGAGAAGCCATTGGATTGTCAACAACTTGACCAGCAACCGCTCATTGCTCTGCAGCATCGCAAAGAGCAGCGGGAAGATCGCGCACAGCAGTTGCTGCAGATACAGCCGGCCTCCCGCCTGTCCCGATCCCAGAATCCGCAGGCCGAAGCCGCGCACCATCATCGTCAACACCAACACGACGCAATAGATGATTGAACCAATGAAGATCCAACGATGCGCCCTGAGAGTCGCCCCCAGATCCGGCGAACCCCGCCGCACCATGTGTAGCACGATCACACCGGTCCAGGCCAGAAGCGCCGCCCCCTCCCACATGTACGGACGCCCCGGAATGAACGGCAAGATGAGCGCCGAGCTGAATGTCGTCACGGTCACGAGCATGGCCATGTGCGCGTGATACGGCAGCGTCGCCAGCCACAGGGTTCCCCCCACCACAAAGGCCACCATGAACTGGTCCGACGCCAGAAAGACGCTCAGACTCAGTGCGGCCAGCAGGATGAGCCCGTACCACAAGGCCCTGTGAAACCGAATGCGATAGTCAATTGCGGATACCATGATCTTCGTCGTTCGACCGCAGCCCCACCGCCGCGCCCCACCCCAACACGCCCTCTGCCCAAAAAGCCCGCCGCCGCCGAACCGCGACATTCTGTCGCCGACCCATCCATGCGGAGCAACACATTTATTGCGCCGCCCGAGGCCTGTGTTGACAATTCCGCCCGCCTGTGCGCGGACTTCTGACGCACACTCGGGCGGCGCGCGCGCGTGCGCACGCCAGACAGCCTCTTGACCGGAATCACTATGCCCACAACTCGGGATCGACAGCGGTGGCGGGTGCTCTATTGCGTCGACACTCTCAGCGCCGGCGGGGCGGAGCGACAGACGGTGGAACTCGTCACACGATTGAATCGAGAACGCTTCGCCCCCCGCCTCATCTGCCTGCACGGCAAGGCCTACGGCGCCAGCCTGCATTTTGCCCCGCATCTCGATCGCGCGAACGTTCCGTGGCGCGTCCTCGACGTCCGCTGGTCCCCCCCCGGCTTGTTGGCGGGCTGGGCCCGGCTCATCGCCGCGGTCTGGCGCGTGCGCCCCGCGCTTCTCCACGCCATTAGCCACCACAGCAACCATATCGCCCGACTCGGCCGCGCCCTGATGCCCCCGCGCCTGCGCCTGGTGACCGCGGTGCGGACCGAATACCAGCCGCGACAGCTCTTCTACGAGCGGATCGAGCACCGGCTCGCCCAGCGCGTGGTCTGCAACAGCCCGCACCTCGAACGCCAACTCCGGGAGCACAGCCGCATCCCCGCCCGCAAACTGATCTGCATCCCAAACGGCCTCGATTGCGAGCGCTTCGGCCACAACCCCGATTCCGGATTGCGGGCCCGCCTCGCCCCGAACGCCTCCTGCGTTGTCGCCATGCTGGGCCGCATCACAGAACAGAAGTCGCCGCACCTGCTGGCCCTGGCCCTGGGGGAACTCAAACGCCGACAGGAATTGCCAGGCGGAGTCCGGGTGTTCGTTGCGGGCGAGCACGAAAGCGACGACATCCAGGCGCAACTCGATGAGGCGATCCGCCGCCACGACCTTGGAGGCGTCATCACGCAGTTGCCCCAAACCGACCAGCCCGAGGCCCTCCTGCACGCCGCGGACTTCACCGTCCTGGCCTCTCTCTGGGAAGGATTGCCCAACGCGGTTCTCGAATCGCTCGCGGCCGGACGCCCTGCTCTGGTGTCCGAAGCTGCCAACGCGGCCGGAGTCATCGAGGACGGGGTCACGGGATGGGTGGCGCGCACCGACGATGTGCCGCATCTGGCCACCCGTCTGGGCGAGGTCTTCCGGCTGTCGCCCGAGCGGCTCGAAGGCATGCGCCCGGCTTGCCGGGATCGCGCCGGCATGTACAGCATGACGCGGATGGTCCAGCGCTACGAAGAACTCTACGAGGAACTCTTGTCCGGCACCAGCCCCGCCCCCGGAACTCGAGCCGAGCCCCAGCCTCGACGCGCCCCGACGACAAAGGCGAAGAGAGTCGACCGGTAAGCGCGCCAGTTGAAGGGCCAAACGCAAATCGCCTTGATGCCGAATCGGACGCCGTTCCAGCATTGGCCGCGCCGGCGGCTGGTTCCGCTGATCTGAACGGCCAGATCGCTCAGATCGCGCCGGGACGCCAGACCCAGGCGACGATGCTTCTCGAACATCCGGCCGATGGCCTGAAGGTGCTCCATCGGGCGCGTGCTCGTCAGCGATTCCTCGTGCTCCCCGTATTCGTAGAGGATGTACGGCCAGTGCCCCACCTCCGCCACGTAGCTCAGGCGCAGCATGAAGTCGTAGTCTTCCACCATGCGCAGCGAGGCGTCATACTCTCCCGCCTGACGCGCCGCGGAAGCACGGTACAGAAAAGCCGCCCCAAAGAGGCTGTTGCGCCAGAATGTGTCGCGATAGACCGGCGGATTGAAGACCAACCCCTGCTCCCTGCGCTGGATCATGTCGCCGTAGACCAACCCCACCTCAGGATGCCCGCGCAGATAGCCGCTCAGACGCTCGATCGCCTCGGGAAAATACCGGTTGTCGTCGCTGGTCCAGGTCCAAAACTCCCCGCGAGCCGCCCGAAACCCGTTGTTCAACGCGCGCGGCAGGCCCAGATTCTGCTCGCGCATGTACCCGACGCGCGGATCCTGCTCCCGCATTCGGGCCGCATACTCCCGGGTCTCGTCCCCCGACCCGTCGTCGACTATCAGCAACTCGAGGTCCCGCTCCGTCTGCCCCAGAATGGAATCAACACTCCGCGGCAAGAGCCCGGCCCGATTATAGGTCGGCAGGACAATGCTCACAAGCGGCGGCCCCGGCCTGCGGGGTGCCCGCCACTCCGTCACGCCCTCGGGTCGCAGTTTCATGCTCGATTCTTCACCCAACTCGATCCCGCGCGATCCCCCGTGGATTCATGCCCCCGGACTCGCACCCGCCCCCGGGCGGGACCGTCCCATCCGAACCCGCGCCCGGCCGCTTGAATTCGCCATAGTGACGCTGCGCCCACGCCACGGAGAAAACCGGCTTGCCATCCGCCATCTCGAGCCACGGATGCAAGTCGCGCGGCACCTCGATCTTCGTCACGAGCCAAGCGAAGCAATTGGACTGGCGCGGGAATACCTTGGTGAACAGGCGCACCAGCGGCAACAGGGCGCGGAGGGTGCGGGACGCCCAGCGGTTCTTCATCGCCGCAATGCGCCCGTGCGGGACGCGCAGGGAATAGAAATACCGGATTCGCGGCAGGCCGCGCGGTTCCCAGGCCCGGATGACTTTTTCGACCTCGCGCTCCGACCAGCGATAGACGAAGTTCGGGATCGCCGTGTTGTCGACGCCGCCCGAGGTCATGCGGTTGCCCGCCACCGCCGCCACCTCGTACTGCTGGCCGAAATCCAGGCGCACACCCAACCGGACCAGGAACGTGTCACGCGGCTCGAATACCAGGATGCCGCGCCGCGCCACGCGGTACATCTCGAGCATGGCGCGATGCGGCGAGTGACAATGGTGCAACCCCTCGTGCGCAACCACGAAATCGAAGGCGCCATCCGGGAATGCCAGGGCCTCGGCATCCTGCAAGCTCCAGGTGTAGGGGGCCACCAGATCCTCCGTCACGCCCGGCTCGATGTTTGAAATCGTCACCCGCGTGAACCCCACATGACGCAGCACATCGCGATCCTGGTCGCTTCCGCAAACGACCAGAAGCTCCGTGTCCCGGCGCAGCACACCCTCGTCAATCAGCCGCTGCAAGGTGCGGGCGTAAAACTCTTCCATAGCGTTTAATGGGGTCGCATCTAGATAGTTGACAATTCACTTCTCAGTTTCGCGACAAAGCGCTTGCGCTCCGCGTCCTCGCCCAGCCTCCGCGCGAAACGCTTCACGGCCTGCGCCCCCGCCTGATATTTGATGCCCGCGCGGCGCACCGCCTCCGCAAGCCGCACCCCTCCATGGCGAACCGCCACGTACATCACTCCGTCCCGGCCCCAATCCCCGTGCCGCTCCGCCCACCGCTCCCACGGCTCCCCACGCATCTTCTCCGCCGCCCCCACGAGTTCCTCCCACCCGACCCGCCGCCGCATCCGTCGCGCCGCTGTCTGCTCCTCCTCATTCACCGCGCGCCCCGAAAGCAGCTTCCGCGCGTACTCACTGTCCCCCAGCACCACTCCGGCGACCACCCCCTCCCACGGGCTCTCCAACCCCCCTTGCCGAATCGGTTGCTCCGTGTAAGCCTTCAAGGCCGCCCGGCGCTCCGCCCGGCTCCGCCCTCCGCAGGCCCGTTCGATCACCCCCGTCTCCAGCCAACCCGCATTGGGCTCCAGTCCCATGTAGACCCTCCAGGAACTCCATTGATGCTCGCGCAGCGTCTGGAGGCGGCGCCTGACAAGTTCTTCTCCCGGATTCTCACACCCCAGCACCCGGGCACGGCGCTGGTCGCTCTTGTCCA
>JAXGQW010000095.1:0-18467 GCA_040766265.1 Verrucomicrobiota bacterium | reverse complement strand
AGGAAATAGTGTACACCCCGCGCGGCGCAGAACTCGCGCAGACGCTGGCAAAACCTGGACACGGTTTCCCGGTAGGCCGCCAGCCGGTAGCGTCCGAACGTGACCTGCTGGTGCCCGCCGGTCTCGGCATCGATCAATCGAAGATCGCCGAATGTGGTCGGGCTCAGCTCGTCGGGAGCGAGGATGTGCACGCAATCGACCTGGAATCCGCGTCCCAACAGGGCCCCGATGCCCGCCTCGTAACCGTCCGGATCCAGGAAATCGCTCAGCACCACAGCCAGGCCGGGTTGGCGGGCTTCGACAGCCCCGCGGTGCAACGCACCGTTAAGCTGGGCCGTTCCGCCCGCCTTGAGCGCCCCGAGATGGTTGAACAGCGCAAACGCCGAGCGGCGTCCGCGCACCGACCGCAGCGCGCCGCGGGCGGCCACGTCCTCGGGATTGTCGGGAAAAACAAGCACGGAGACGCGGTCGAAGCCGCACAAGGCCACATAACCGATCGCCGCCGCCACCTGCCGGGCGAAGTCGAATTTCACCGGCTCGCCGAAGGTCATCGATTCGCTGGCGTCGAGGAACAGGCGGACCGGCAGTTCGCGTTCCTCCTCGTAGAGTTTGAGGAAGAGGCGATCGAGCCGGCCGTAGAGGTTCCAGTCCAGGTAGCGGAGGTCGTCGCCGACGGAGTAGTTCCGGTAGTCGGCGAATTCGACCGATTGACCGCGCGAGCGGCTGCGGCGTTCGCCGCGCGCGGAACTCTTCGCCCGCCGCGCCGCGAGCAACTGGACCCGTTCGAGCCGCCGGAGCAGTTCAGGACTGAGAAGACTCTGTGTCACACGGGCCTCGACGGGCAACTCACGCCCCGACCGCCACCGCATCCCGCGGCACGTCCTTGAGGACCTGGGCGATGATATGATCGGTGGTGACACCTTCGGCCTCGGCTTCGAAATTCAGAATGAGGCGATGGCGGAGCGCCGGCAAGGCGATCGCTTCGAGGTCATCGAAACTGACGTTGAATCGTCCCTGGGCCAGCGCCCGCACCTTGCCGGCCAGGATCAGGGCCTGAGCCCCGCGCGGGCTGCTGCCGAAGCGCAGGAACTGGGAGGCCATGGCCGTGCCCGTCTCGGTCTTCGGATGCGTGGCCTGGACGAGGCGGACGGCGTAGTCTTTGACGTGCGAGGCCACCGGGACCTCGCGGACCAATTGCTGCATTTCGAGCAGTTGTTCACGCGACACAACGCGGCGCAGCTCGGCCTTGGCGGTCTCGGTCGTCCGGTTGATCACCTCCGTCAGTTCCGCCGCGTTCGGGTACCCGACCAGGAGCTTGAAGAAGAACCGGTCGAGTTGGGCCTCGGGCAGCGGGTAGGTCCCCTCCTGATCGATCGGGTTCTGCGTCGCGAGCACGAAGAACGGCTCGGTGAGCCGGCGCAAGGCCCCGCCGGCCGTCACGCTGTGCTCCTGCATCGCTTCGAGCATGGCCGACTGCGTCTTGGGCGTCGCCCGGTTGATTTCATCGGCCAGGATCAGATGGGCGAAGATCGGCCCCTTCTGGAACTCGAACACCCGCCGGCCGTCGGGCGTTTCCATGACCAGGTTGGTCCCGAGGATGTCGGCGGGCATCAGGTCGGGCGTGAACTGGATGCGGCTGAACGAGAGGTCCAACACGTCGCCCAGGGTGCGCACCAGGAGCGTCTTGCCCAAACCCGGCACGCCTTCGAGAAGGACGTGCCCGCCGGCCAGGATTGCCACGAGGGTGTTGTCGACGACCGACTCGTGGCCGACGATGACCTTGCCCACCTCGTCCCGGAGGGCACTGAAGGTCTCGCGGAAATACGTGATCTGTTCTTGGGTGCTCATTTGAGATCGTCGAAATAGTCCTTTACGCTCCCGGCATAGGCGCGCGGGACCTGGTCATGACTCAGGGCGCTCTCGGCCTCGCTCTGCGCGGCCTGCAACGCCTCCTGGATCGCCACGCGGCTCTGTCCCTTGATGCTGACCCCTTTGAGCGTGATGCTCGGCATCTGGCTCCCCGGCTGGAACTGGCCTTGGACCTTGGTCGGCAGCATCCCCTCGGGCACCTCGCCCTCGCCGCGGTCGGTGATCCCGCGCGATGCGAGGTCGGGCCGCTCGATTCCGGAATTGTCCCACAAACCCGTGTTGGGCGGCGTGTCGATCCAACCGTCTTCGTCGGCCCAGGTGCCGACGCCGCGGCCGGGTTTGCCGCCGGGCTTGAAGCCGGGCCTGCCCAGGCCTTGACAGGCTCCCCAGCTCTGGCAGGTGCCGACGCAGATCTGGGCGCGCTTGAGGGCATCGAGAGTGGCCTTGAGATCCTGCGCGTCCGCCAGTTGCTCGAGCAGGCTTTCGAGTTCCTTGGCCGCGTCCGCCAGGGCTTGGGCCGCGGGCTGGTTCTGACCCCCCTGCATCTGGCGCAACGCCTCCTTCAAATGGTCTGGCACCTTCCCGTACGGGCCCGCCGGGTCGATGGCCTTCGCGACTTCGTCCATGAGGGCCTTCATGCGCTCAATCGAGAGATCGCCCGCCTTCAATTGGTTGACCATTTTCTGCAGAGACGCGATGGCGGCCTCGGCCTGGCCCTTCTCGAGTTGCTCGGCGAGGTCCTTGCCGAGTTTGCCGGCCTGCTGCTGGAGCTTGTCGAGCGCCTGGGCCATTTCAAGCAGCCTCTCGAGATCCTTCTCGGCGACTTCGAGGTTCTTCAACACCTGGTCGATCTCGCCCGCCTGCAACCCGGCCAGCGCTTCCTCGAGACTGGGCAGCGCGCTTCCCAGATCTGCCGATTGGCGCGCCAGGCTCGACAATGCGTTCGCCAGGCTTTCCTGGGCGGCGGCGTTCGCCTGCGAGTCTTTGCCAAGCATGTTGGCGGCGGCTTGCCGGGCCTTGTCGAGCTCGCGTCGAAGCTTGTCGAGCGCCTCGGCGGCGGCTTCCTTGCTCCCGAGCGCCTTCTGCATCGACTCGATCTGCTTTTGCAAGGCGTCCGAAGATGCCGGGCTGTTCTTCTCCGCGCTGCGCGCCGCGCGCTCGATCGCGCGCAGGGCCGGGTTCTTTCCCAGCTCGCGATGCTCCTGCTCGACGCGATCGCTCATCTTCGCCAAATCGCGCAAGGCCTCGGTGCGGCTCACCGGGTTGCGGGCCAGTTGGTCGCCCAATTCCCCCACCGATTTGACGGCCTGGCGCGTCGCTTCGAGTGTCGGCTGCCGGCGTTCGAGACTGCGCTTGGTCAGTTCGGACAGGTTGCGCCCGGTCTCGCGGATGCTCTCCTTCTCGCGCTGCCGCTGGAGAAACTCCTGGCTGCGGTATTCCGGAGCGAAACCGAGTCCCGCCACCAGGGCGAGGATGGGCAGAGACCACCGGCTGGCACGGGGCAGGGTGAGCGGCAGCAGCCGGCGCACATCCACCTCCCCCACCCTGCGGGCGGCGTCGCCCAACACGAGCGCACCCCACTCGCCAGACCCGGGCTCGCGTCCGATTTCGAGCGCGGTGCTGAGCCGTTCCTGGAGGTGCTGGCGATGGTCGAGCCAGCGGGCCGTCTCGATGGCGCGTTCGCGGCGCCACCAGCCGGCGAGGAATCCGGCCAGCACGGTCAGAAGGCCCGTGACGCCCGCCAGAGGCAGCACCTGCCACGGGATCGGCAGCAACTTGTAGAGCCCGAGCGCCACCAGCCAAAGAACGGCGGCGATCAGAAAGCCTTGCCACGCGCCCCTCCAGGCCCGGTGCCACCGGCGCCGACGCCCCGTGCGGATCACCGTCGTCTCAATCAATTGCAGTGCGCTCATGAGAACGGCTCAAAGTGCAGGTTCACTCGCTCTTTGGCGAGCCCTTTTGGTATCGCTTTCGCTACGGCCCTCACTGGCGTTCGTACTCGCCTTTGCCCGTTCGCTTCAGAACCGTGAACCCGGCCTTCTTGGCGTCGGTGACGGAGAGCGGTTTGAGCAGCTTGGGCGTGTTGAAACTCGAAATCACACGGCGCACCAGTTTCTTGCAGGCCGGACATTGGGTGAGCGGCTTGGCGGTGACCGGACGGCGCAGCGTGAACCGCCCGCCGCACACCGCGCAATCCCCTTCACAAAGTTCGTACTCGTAGAGCGGCATCGTTTTGAACGCGGGCCAGTCTACGCCCGTCCGGCCCTGGGATCAAGCCGGGGCCGGATCTCAATCCTTCCGCAGTTCGGCGAGCACCGGCTTGAGATCGAAGAACTTGCCCGGGCAGCGCGTGTGTCGTTTGCTGACCAGTTGGTGCGTGGTGATGGCAGACGGGCCCAGCCCGCAGCGTTTCATCAGGGCGCGCAACAGGGCGTGGAGGCTCTCCAACTGTTTTGGCGTGGGCCGATGGTGATCGAAGTGCCCGACAAGGCAGACGCCCAGGCTGACCAGATTCTGGGAACGGGTCGAGAGATGCCCGCCCTCGAGTTGCTTGGTCCAGCGGTTGGCGACCTCGATTCGTCCGTCGGGGATGCCCTGGCCGTTGCCAATGACGAAGTGATACGCCAGGCCGTTTTCCATCTTGCATTCCATGCGATGGTATTCGTCCATGCCGCGGATCGTGGCCATGGGGGTGGCCGTATGGTGTATGACGATCTGCTTCCACGCCCCGCGGCGCACAGGCGCGGTGTCGATTGCCCTTTGGACGCGCGTCTCGAGCGCGGGCCGGGCCGGCGCGGCTGTCGGCAGACGGAGCTTGTCCCCGGGACGGATCAGATCGTCGAGGGAGAGCCCGTTGGCCCGGGCGAGGGCCGCCACGCTGACGCGATGCCGTCGGGCGATGAGCGTGAGCGAGTCGTTCTTTCGCACGGTCACAGTCCTGGCGTCGGTCCGTTCCTGGTCCCGACCCGGCAGCGGGATCTGGAGACGTTGGCCGGCGTAGATCGTGCTTTCGAGCGAGAGGCCGTTGACCCGGGCGAGTTCCTGAACGCGAACCCCGTGCGCCTGGGCGATCTGGCTGAGCGAATCGTTCTTCTTGACGATGTAGACCTCGGGTGAGGCGGCGTTTGTCGTACAGATCCAGACCCCGAGCGCCGCACCGAGGAGCGCCGCCGCGCCGGGCCAACTCGAGATGTGATTCGAACCGCGCATGGTCCGGGCGTTTGAGCGAGGTTACTTGCGCAGACGGAGCACCACCAACAGCGGACGATGGTCCGAGGCCGCCGCTTCGGAAATCACTTCGGATTGGACGGTTTCCCAGGCCGTGCGGGGTGAAGCCAGCACGTAGTCGATCCGCGACCGTGGCGATTCGGCCGGACTCGTCGGCGCGGCCCATGCCCCGGCCGTATCCAGCCACCCTGTCGAAGGATCGAGCAGGTGTTGCATCACGCGGCTGTCGGGGCGCGCGTTGAAGTCGCCCGCCATCAGTGTCGGAATGCCATCGCGTCCTAACTCGCGAATCAGGGTTCCAGCCTGCTCCCAACGGTCCCCATCTTCGCGTCCGGCGTCGAGATGGAGCCCGACCCACCGGATGCGTCCCAGTCGAGGCGCGTCCACAAGCGCGGTGACGGCGATGCGGGGCTCGACTCCCGGACTTCCCGGCAAGCGGACGATCTGGCATGTGCGCATCGGCCAGCGGCTCAGGAGCACCTGTCCGTAGGCGCCTCCCTGAAAGGGCATGGCGGCTCCGAACCAGCCGTGCATGCCGGTCAATCGAATGTATTCGGCGGGTTGATCGATTCCGCCTGTGCGTTGGGCTCTCTGATCGACCTCCTGCAACGCCGCCAAATCCGGGTTCGCCGCCCGAATCACCGCGGCGATCCGCTCCAGGTCCAGGCGCCCGTCCACGCCCTCGCCGTGATGGACGTTGTAGCTCAGCACGCGCAAGGTCGGCGCCTTGTCCGCGGCGGCGTCCCGGGTGCTTTGACAGCCAACGGCGCCTGCGCTGGCCAGGCCGATCAGAAAACAGCGTCGATTCATCCGACGTTTGTAGCGCAGGCGGCGCCGCGGCGTCCAGACTCCTGGTGCCGTCAGCGGTTGTCATTCTGAGTGCGTGGTCTTGCCGTCGCGTGGGGGCACGCGGCCTACAGCATCATGTCTGTTACGCTGCTGGCCGGGTCCCCGGACCCGGCGCTGGAGTTTGGACAATACTCGGATTGCACTTCATCGCGCACTTCATCGATCTGCGAACAGAGCCTGCCGAACGATAAAGTGCGCGATGAAGTGTGCGATGAAGTGTGCGATCAAGGTCCTGCAGCCACATCGACAAGCATCAAGAGTGTCCAAACTCCGCGCCCCGGTGCGAACACCGGGGCGACCGCGTCCCAACCCGCACAGCAGTCTTCTTGCGAAGTCAGACCGCCCTGTGCACGGGCGGGGTGTCCAATATGCGGGTGAGGGCCTCCCAATCGCCGTCTCCGTCCGACCGTGTTTCGGACGTCAGGTGCCAGGTCTCCCAGCCGTGGGCCCTGGCGGGGGCGATGTCGTTGTCAATGCGGTCGCCCACCATGAGGGTCTGCTGGGGCCCGATGCCGCGGGCGGCGAGGCGGGCGGTGAGGATCTGGAAGACATGGGGATCCGGTTTGCTGAAACCGTGCTCGAATGACCAGAAACTCAGGTCGCGTTCGAACAGGTCCAGCCCCAGGCCGTGCCCGGCCAGCGCCTCCTCGAGTTCGCGCAGCGTGTAAGCCTGGGCATTGGAGGCGATGCCGAGCAGGGTCGGGCGTGCCTTGAGCCGTTCGAGGGCTCGGGCGGATGCGTCGGTCATCCGGATCGTGCGGCCGGTCTGAATCTGGCGAAGGAGAAACTCCGCGCGCGCGTGGTCGGGAAGCCGGGCCAACTCGGGCGTGACTTCCGCCACAATCGATGGCAAGTGGACTTCGGGCCATTGAATCCCGCGCGCACGCGCAGCCTCGTGGCAGCGGGCGATCGCCCGGTTGCACGCAATCGAGAACTCGACTCGGGTCAGGCGCGGTTGCGCGCGCAGGACGTCGCGCCAGAGACGGCGCCATTGATCGTCGGCATCTGCCGGGGCGGGGCCGACATCCAGGAGCGTGTTGTAGACGTCGAAGACGACGGCGCCGATGTTCAGGTGCGTGAGTTCCACAGCAGGGGATAGAGGTTTTCAGCCTTCAGTTTCTGGCGCAGGAATTGCCCCTGCGCCGCGGTGCTTGCGCCGGGGGCGGGTCGGGTGGCCAAGCCCGTTGGCACAAGACTCCAAAACCGCGCGGCATAGATGTCGCCTCCCAGCCAGCGTGCCGCGGATTGCGGCCACGGACTGATCTGCAATTGCGCGGCGGCGGCGCGTGTCCGCCATGTTTCGAGGAACGGATTGAGCGGTGCGCAGCGCGCCCACGATTCGTCGATCGGGCGGGCCAGGACCTCGATCTGAGCGGTCAAGGTCAGCCGGCTGAACGGCACGGGGCAGCGGCGGCTGCCGGCGGCCAGGAGCGGCGGCTTGCCGGCGAGCCGGCTCGCCGCGCGGGGCATGAGGTGCTTCCACTCGGCGAAGAGCCCGGCCTGGCGTTGCCGCTCGCTGCGCCAATCGAACAGATCCGGATCCACCTGGACCTCGCGGTAGCTCTGGGGAAATGTGAATCCGAAGGTCTCGAGGTCGGGGGCAATGTTCGACAATTGGCGGGCGATGAGCGGGCGCCCGGCCGCCGCCGCTTCGAGATAGGGCAGACCGAAACCCTCCTGGAGCGATGTGAGCAGGACGGCTTCGCATGCGGCGAGCAGTTCCGGCACGGATGGTTTCAGGGTTTCGTCACCCTGGAGCAGGCCCAGGCGCAAGCGCCAGCCATGCTGGCCCGCGGCTGCACTCAGGGTCGAGGCATATGACTCCTCTTCGGCCGAACTCACCCCTCCGGTTGTCGCCAGCCACGCTTCGGGCCGCAGCCAGCGCGTGAGCAGCAGGGCTTCAGCGATATTCTTGCGTCGGAGCAGCCGGCACGGAAGCAGCCAGACGGGCGCCTTTCCGCCGATCTGCTCGATCAGCCATGCCTCGGCCGCCCGCGCGCGGGCTGCGGTGGGCGGCGTTTCGGGCTCGACTGGATTGGGCAGCCAACCGCTCAAGCCGGGGAAGTGTTTGCCCAGGACAGCGGCGTCGGCTTGATTGATGGCGGCATGGCAGACGCCTGGCGACGCGGCCAGAACCGTGTTCGCGAGCAGATCGAGTCGGCTCAAACCGCTTTCGGATTTGGTTGTGAAGTGATGCCAGCGGTTGTCGAACCACCAGTCGTGATGGTGTGCGATCAGGGGAATGCCGAGGCTGTGGCAAGCGAAGATGAGGCGGCGGGCAAGGCGCAAGTTGCGGCCCAGGCCGAGGTTATGCGCCCAGACCAGGCAGTTGTTCTCCGAGGTTTCCACCAGCAGTCTCTTCATGCCGTCCAGGATCGCGCGATCGACCGCGCGCCTGTTCCTGTTCAATTCCGACACATAACCGAAGGCCGGCTCGACGAAGACCTTGACCGGCGTGCGACCGAGTCGGCGTCGGAAGCCGCGCAACCAGTCGGCATCGGGCGCCTCGCCTGTGCCGAGCACCACGGCACTGACGGGCTCGGGCGCGAGTCGGACCAGGTGGGGCGTGGCCAACTCGATCACGCGCCGGACGCCGCCTGGCCGCAGATGGTAATGGACGACGGTCAAGTACACAGCGCAGGCAGTGTCTCACCGGGTCCAAAGGGTGGCGAACACTTTTGAGACGACAGGACGACAGGGAAGACGACAGGGAAGGCTTGACGCGTTCGCGGCTCGCGGGCCAGCATTCGTCAAGTGGGGCGCTTTGCCGACGTCATTCGGGCATTCGGTGCATTGGGTGTGCGCGGAAAGGCCGGATGACCGGGTGAGCTTTCAGGATCAAGCACTATGTCAGACTTTTTCCAGACGGGCGCGGTGGCGACGTTGCACCGGTTGGGCAGGCCCAATGTCGAGCGGCTCGAACAGGAGTTGGAGCGGTTTTCCGAAGAGAATCCGATTGCCCTCGTGCTGCCCTGCCATGTTCGCGAGTTGGGCACGCCGGCGCTGCGGCTCATCTTGAGCGAACTCAAGTCCATCACCTACATCCAGCAGATCATCGTCGGCATCGACGGCGCGACGCGCGCGGCCGATTTCGAGCGGGCGCGCCGGTTTTTCGGGCAGTTGCCGCAGCGGCCGACGCTCCTGTGGAACGACGGCCCGCGGATCCAGCATCTGTACCGCCTCGTCGAGGCGGCGGAACTCAATCTCGGCGCTCCGGGAAAAGGCCGCAACGTCTGGACCTGCTTCGGGTACGTGCTCGCCAGCGAACAGGCCCGCATGGTGGCCGTGCACGACTGCGACATCACCACCTACAGCCGCGAGCTGCTGGCGCGCTTGTGTTACCCCGTGGCGCATCCGAGTCTGGGGTTCGACTTCTGCAAGGGCTATTACGCGCGTGTGAGCAGCCAGCTCAATGGGCGGGTCATGCGCCTGATGTTCACCCCGTTGATCCGCGCCCTCAAATGCATCCTGGGCGCCCATCCGTTCCTGGTCTACATGGACACCTTTCGGTACCCGCTGGCCGGGGAGATCGCGCTCGATATTGACCTGGTGCGGCGCTTGCGCATGCCCCACGACTGGGCGCTCGAGATCGGGACGCTGGCCGAAGTGTTCCGCAACGCGGCGCCGCGGGCCATTTGCCAGTCCGAACTCTGCGACAATTACGATCACAAGCACCAGGAGTTGTCGGCCCGCGACACGGACAAGGGGCTGAACAGGATGGCGGTCGAGATCGCGAAGTCCCTGTTCCGCCGCATGGCTGCCGAGGGGATCAAACTCGACGCCGGCCTGTTCGACACGCTCCTGAGCGCCTACCTGCGCCAGGCCGAGGACACGCTTCGCTTCTACGGCGCCGACTCCGCCATCAACGGCCTGGTCTTTGCCCGGCACGAGGAGGAGAAGGCCGTGGCCATGTTCGTCCGCAGCATCCGCGTCGCCGGAAAGGGCTTCATCGACAATCCCCTGTCCACACCGCGCATTCCCAACTGGAACAGCGTGCGGTCGGCCCTGCCGGAGCTGCTCGATCGCATGGTCGAGGCCGTCAAGGAGGACAACGGGCAATGAAGGACCCCACGAGCCTCCTTGCGTTCCTCTATGGCCCGAGCGCATCGACTGTCGCCGGGCGCGTGTCCGATCTCATCGAGCGCTGGCGCCCGCACATGCCCCGGCGCTCGGATCAGCGCGGCGTGCCCGGCTTGGGGCAGGACGCCGCGCTCCTGATCACGTACGCGGACCAACTCCGCCGCGATGGCGAAGCCCCCCTGCGCACGCTGGCGGAGTTCTGCGAGCGCCGTCTGCGCTCCGTGCTCACCGGCGTCCACGTGCTCCCGTTCTTCCCGTCGTCGTCCGATGACGGCTTCGCGGTCGAGGATTACCTGTACGTCGATCCGGCTTTGGGCACCTGGGATGACATCACCCGGCTGGCCGCGCATTTCGAACTGATGTTCGACGCCGTGCTTAATCACGTGTCCGCCCAGGGCCGGTGGTTCAAGGCCTTTCTGGCGGACGATCCCCGATACCGTGATTTCTTTGTCACGGTCGCAGGCGCGCCCGACCTTGCACGGGTGGTGCGGCCGCGCGCGCTGCCTCTGCTGACCGAGTTCCCGACAGCGGCCGGACCCAGGAAGGTCTGGACCACCTTCAGCGCGGACCAGGTGGACCTGAACTACCGGAATCCGAAGGTGTTGCTGGCCGTGGTGGACACGCTGCTCTTCTATGTGGCTCGGGGGGCGCGGTTCATTCGCCTCGATGCGGTGGCGTTCCTGTGGAAGGAGATCGGCACCACCTGCCTGCATCTTCCGCAGACCCACGCGATCATCCAGGTGTTGCGGGCTGTTCTGGACGAGATTGCGCCCGGCGTGCTGCTGGTGACCGAGACGAACGTGCCGCACGCGGAGAACATCTCGTATTTCGGCGACGGCATTCACGAGGCCCAACTGGTCTATAACTTTGCCCTCCCTCCGCTGGTCCTGCACAGTCTGGCCACCGGCAGCGCCCAAGCGCTCACCCGCTGGTCGCAATCCCTCGAACCCGTGTCCGATCGCGTGACCTTCTTCAACTTCTTGGCCTCGCACGACGGCGTCGGGCTGAACCCGGTGCGGGGGATTCTGGAGGAAGCGGAGATCGAGGCGCTGGTTGCCCGCACCCGGGCTCATGGAGGCTACATTTCGCTCAAGGCGATGCCCGATGGCTCGAAGCGTCCGTACGAGATGAACATCAGCTACCTCGACGCGCTGTCGAATCCGGCGGCGGGGGAATCGCCCGAGCTGGCCGCGCGCAAACTGCTCTGCGCGCACGGGATTCTGCTGAGTCTGCAGGGGGTTCCGGGCATCTACTTTCATTCGCTTTTCGGCTCGCGCGGCGACGGTCGCGGGGCCGAGGCCAGCGGCATCGCGCGTCGGATCAACCGCGAGAAACTTGATTGCGCGGCGCTCGAAGCGGCCTTGAACGACACGAACTCGCTGCGGGCCCGTGTCTTCGAGGGGCAATGCGCCCTGCTGCGCCGGCGGCAAGCGCACCCCGCCTTTGCACCGACCGCGCCGCAGGAGGTGCTGGCGCTGGATGCGCGGGTGTTCGCCGTGCGACGGGAGAGTGCCGACGGCACGGACCGGGTGCTCTGCCTGCACAATGTGAGCGGGGAGCGGGTGCGGTTCGAGTGCGGGCGCGGCGGAGACCCGATCGAGCTCGATGGCTACGAGGTGCGGTGGCGCACCGAGTCGAGGTAGTGCGCAAGGACGGTCAGATCCCTTCGCCGAAGAGGTTGGCCAGCCGGGCGGCCAGCTTGCGGCGCGCGACCGAATACGAGAAATACTTGAGCCCCAGCTCGTAATTGGTCAGCGCCCATTCGTCACGCAGCGTCTTGTCTTCGAGGATCTGGCGCGTCTGCTCGACCACCTCGCGCGTGACAAGCTGCGTCATCTCGATTGTCTTGAAGCCGAGCGGGTCGATGTCGCGCGCGTACACGGCATAGGTGTTGACGACGATCGGTTTGCCGAAGTAGACCCCTTCGAGAAAGGCGTTGCCGAAGCCTTCGTAGTGGCTGGGATAGGTCACCAGGTCGGCATGCGGATAGATGTCCGCCAGCGTGTAGACCTTCCGCCCCTCCGCGGTCAAACCGCGCGCCTCACCCACCCGGTCGGCAATGAACCGCACGTCAATCCCCGCATCCGCGATCCGATCCTTCAGCATCGCGAGGTAGGCGTTGCCCTCGTCGCCCGCCGGGTGCGAGATGACCAGCTTGGCGCGCGGGTCGGCAAGCCGGCGGACCAGTTCGATGGCGTGCTCGATCCCCTTGCGTTGCACCACGCGCGTAGGTTGCAGGATGAGCCAGTCGTCGTCGCTCAGATCGATCTCGCGCCGGAAATCCCGACTGTAATCGCCAATCCCCGGCGGCGGAGTTTCGAAATCGAGGACGTTGGGAATGACCTGGGATGGGATGCCCAGGCGGCGCGCCAGTTCTTTCTGGGCCATCGAGTTGATGACGACATGTTCCATGCCGTAGAGCAGGGGCGGGAAGGCGGCTTGGAGGTAGTCGTTCACCGCGTTGAGGGTGAATCGCTCGCGTTCCCAGGTGAAATCATGATGATGAGCAATGACCGGCAGCGTGGTCTCGGCAATCACCTCGGTCATGGCCAGCCCGAGCGGCACATGCATCGGAATCGCCAGAATGTTCTCCGGAATCAGCACCTCGATTCGGAACTTGTCGATGAAGCAGTAAAGCTCGTCCTTGAGCCGGTCCTTGAGCAACTGGATCTGACTCGAAATCTCGCGGCTCCGCCGCGCCACACCGAAGAGCATGGCTTGCACCACCGCGACTTCCGGGTGATTGAAATAGGCCAGCGGCGCCGTGTGGCTCGCCTCGGGCGGCGCATCGAGCAACCCGGCCATCCAGTAACAGGAATGCCCCATCCGCCCGAGGATGTCCGCCCATTTGCGCGCCTCGAGGGTGACCCCGTCGGTGCCCTGAAAACGGGTCGAGATGAAGCCGATGCGGCGCGGCGTGCCGGTGGTCAGAATGCAAAAGCTCATGATCGTCGTTGCTGCCGCAGGTCCTGGCCTGCTGCGCAGACCTTGTCGCACGGGGCGGCTCGCGGTCAATCCGCGCGTTCAGCCGGATGCGCAGCAGTTTTCACTTTGCGTGCAGGGCCTTGACGCCGTGTGAGGGCACCCGGCCTGCAGGATCGTCGTCTGTCGCCCTGTAGGCCGGGTTCCCCGACCGGTCCCGCGTTCAGATGGTCTCGGGCAGCCGGTAGCGCCCGCGGGCCAGGGGGCGCAGCAACTGGTTGGCGTCGTCGTTGTTGGTGAACCGCCGGGCCGCCTCGTCGAAGAGGAGTTGCTTGCGTCCGACGCGATACGAGGCCACGCCCAGATGGACCAGACAGGCGCTTTGGTGCGTCTGTTCGATGTCCCCGTTGGGACGCGCGCGCGACCGAATGCAGTCGATGAAGTTCGGTTGATGCCATTGGTCGGGGAAGTGGCCCTTATCTTCGGCGACAACCTTCCCGCCGGCTTCCATCGCCTGCCATCCGCACCCGTGCCGGCCCAGGTACATCATCTGCTGCGTGCCGTAGATTTCGACCCGGCATGAGCTCTGGGGCCAGTGGGGCCACTGGTTGCCGTAGCGCACCTCGTTTGCGAACTTCTTCATGTACGGCATCGCGGTCCCGCTCTCGCAGGTCATCACGAAATCGCCGTAGTCATAGGTGACGACCAAGGTGTCCGGAATCTCGCGCGCGTCGGGCCAGCCGAGGCGTCCGCCCGCGCAACTCACCGACCTGGGGGCCAGCGGATCCCCCAGCACCATGCGCGTCAGATCCAGTTGATGGCTGGCGTCGCCCGAGAACGCCCCGCCGCAGTAGTCCCACCAGTCGTTCCAGCCGAAATGCCGGCCCGGATTGTACGGCACCTCAGGGGCCGGCCCGAGCCACATGTCCCAGTCAAGCCCGGCTGGGACGGGGCCATCGGGACGGGCCGTCCAGGCGCCGCCTTCGAGCAGGTTGTAGACCTTGACCAGGACAACCTTGCCCAGTTTGCCGCTCTGAATGTAGTTGCGCGCCGTCAGCGCGTAGGGGGCGCTCCGATTCTGGAACCCGACCTGCACCACGCGCTGATACTTGCGCGCCGCCTCGATCATCGCGATCCCCTCGTGCAGCCGCAGCGAGGTGTTCTTCTCGACGTAGACGTCCTTGCCCGCCTGGCACGCCCACACCGTTCCCAGCCCGTGCCATTGTTCAGGTGTGGCCAGCACAACCGCCCGCACATCCGGATCGTCGAGCGCCTGGCGCATGTCCTGCACCGCCTGGGGCGGACGCGCCTGATTCCTGGCCAGATTCTTCGCTCCCGCCTCCGCCCGCGGCAGGAAGGCGTCGCAAACGTACTTGAACTCGACCCCGGCCACTTGCTGGAAGTTGCCGGCGAGCTGCGAGCCGCGTCCGCCGGCGCCGATCAGCGCCAGGGCGACGCGGTCCTGCGCGTCCTGGCCGCGGCCGGTCCGGCTGACTGTGAACAGAGCGCTCCCCGCGGCCAGCAGGGCGCCGCCGCGCGCGGATGCGCCGACGAAGGTCCGACGATTCATTGGCTTCATAGACACGCCGCCTTTCCAGAGGCCCAGCTTGGTGTGGTCGCTCAGCGCGTGAGCCGGGCGCGCCAGGCTTCGCCGCGCTCGTCGATCGCGCCGGGATCGAGCAGTTTCGAGGACAGCAGCACCAGGTATTGAATCTGGAATCTCTCGCCGCTGCGGTACACCAGCGGCTCCTTGTCGAGGCCCTGGGTCGCGGACAGATAGGCGAAGGGTGTCCGCATGCTGAAATAGTTGGCGTGGCCGCGCGCATTGGCGGGATCCCCATACAAGACCAAGGTTGCAGGCTTCCCGGGCCTGTCGAAGGCGACCGATCCCCAGCGGTGCGCGCTGACGTCCTGACGGTTGTCACCCAGGTCGGGCTTGCCTCCCGTGTTGAGATGGGCCGCCACGGGATCGAGGTCCTGGAGGAACCGGATTCCAAGGCCGTGGTAGGTCGATCCGGTCAGCACAACCTGGTTGGTCTTGCCGCCGACCTCGAACGCCGACGTCCACTGCAGCGCGACCTCCTGCCGAGCCTCATCGACCGTAAGCGCAAGCGTGCGCCGTTCCACCAACAGCGCCACTCGGGGCGTGTCGGGCAGAAAGGCGTCCGCCGGCTCGACCCAATGGATGGTCTGGCGCAGCACCGCCTCCGGCCGCCCGCCAGCGCCGACCCGGATCTCAGGCTTGGTCATCGACACCGACTTCTGGACGCCGCTTCCGGGCGCCTCTTCCCAGAAGTTCAGGCCGTTGACGCGAATCCCGTACATCAGGGCGTGGTGGTGCAGATGGTCATGAGGGGCGTCGCGCAGGATGTTATCCCCGTCGACCGTGCAGAGTTCCTTCACGTACGGCTTGTACTTCTCGGGCGCGCACGAATAGACCATGAGAGGACGGCCTCGATATGTGATTCGCCATTCGGCGGGCCGCGTTGTCGGCTCGGCGCCAAATGGCGAATCGGCTGCCAGAACCGGGACCTCGAGTGGAAGAATGAGGGCGAATGCTGCAAGTCTGATCGAAGCTCGGAGTGAATGCATGAGCCCAGTCAATCACCACCTGCGCCCGATGGGAAGTCAGGAGTGAATCGAAGGTCGGAGGTCGGGAGCGCAGCCCGGATTTCAGATTACTCCTTCAAGTGGTGCGAATCCGTATCGGCTATTTCACAGGCTTCGCGAGGAATCTGGCCGTCCGTCGCGTGCGGACACGCAGCCTGCAGTGCCCTCGTCGGCCTTGTCGGAGCCTGAGTTGATAGCCGTCCGTTCGCGCCAGGCTGTTCGACCCAGGTAACTGTCGGGAAGGAGTGCGCTTGGCAATAGGGGATCGAGCGACAGGGCGTGCCGCCACGCAATCCCATCTCTCCGAATCCACTCCAGAAGCTCTTTCTTCGTTCCTGATTCGTGATTATCGGGTTGCGGCCTTTGCTCCAACAACTCCAGGCAATGCCTGTACGCGCGATTGATCGATTCGAAATCCCACGCGCTCCTGACCAGGGCTTGGCGTGTCCCCTCTGTGCCCGCGTGCGTTTCCAGCGATATGAACACCTTGACTGGGTAACGCCGTTCCCAGCGTTCGATTGCCTCGTCAATTGGATCTGGCGACACCCATACGCTTCTCTGCAGACATCCCCACCGGCGGTCTCGAAGCATACGGCGCAACTGAGCGCGTTTGGCGTTCTCCTTCTCGGGCACATCGAAGACGGCCATGCGCCACAATCCGTCCCAATCCCGATCCCATCGCCTATCGGGGTCTTTTCCGCCCAGTGCGCGCAGACATCCCGACGATGTGACACGGTAGCTTCCTCTCCGCGACCCTTCGGGCCATCGCTCCAGCAGGTGGCGCCTTTCGAGCTCATGAAGCCGACGCAGCAGTCCCCGACGATCTGCCCAACCCTCGAATGAATCCGTCAGGTTGCTCAGCGTCGGGTGCACAAGGATGTCCGCTAGACGGAATAGAGCATACAACAACTCTTCAGTGCTGGCCTTCACGTTACAGAGGATCGTTTCTCTCCTTGATGCGCGGATGCAGCGACCGTTCCTTTGTCGCGATCGCGACATGACATTCGCACATTCCGATGTTTCTACAAGCCAATTGAGAACAGCCAATTGAGAATTGGCGCGATGGCCAACGATGGTCTCATCGTTCTGGAAGAGCCAGAATCGACATCGTTTCAAACATCACAACCAATGGAAGCGCAATGAATTACAACAGAAGTGCACATGAATCATGTCGCGATCGCGACACGAGATTCGCACATTTCACGGATGACGGTGTCTGGGGGAAACAGGCCAGGACGGTTGAGCGAGCAGCGATGGGGCGTTGTGGGCGACGGCTGGCACTGGCGGCGGTCGGAGTCGGCGCCAGGAGCGGGGTTGGCCACCGCGCGCACGCATCGGCTTGCGCACCGGCATGGCGGTGGCCTACTTTGCGCCCGGATGTCGGAACTGCTGCGACAAATCGATGTCGACGCCAACGCCCGGCTGGTCTTGCCTCGAAACTGCACGGCGGCCCAAGGGGCCGATGCATGGCAGCGATTCCTCCGACTCGGAACTCACCGGATCCGATTGGCCCATCGGCGCGGAGCGTCCGGACGCGCGTGTTGCGAGGCGCAAGCGCGGGTCTGGGACCGTATCCTGACGAGTCTGATCGAGAGGGCGGATGCGGACGGCGGCTTCGATGGGATGCAGCCGGGGTCAGCGCT
Source organism: Verrucomicrobiota bacterium (assembly GCA_040766265.1). Classification (GTDB taxonomy): domain Bacteria; phylum Verrucomicrobiota; class Verrucomicrobiia; order Limisphaerales; family J093; genus MWFF01. The sequence continues at coordinate 1,266 of JAXGQW010000095.1, read as the reverse complement.
CGCCGTGGCGGCCGCGGGCGGCTATGGGCGTGGCGATCTGAATCCGGCCAGCGACATCGAGCTTCTCATTCTGCACGACGATGGGGCATCGGTATCGGGAGGATGGCGCACGGTGGTCGAGTGGATCCAGGCGCCCGATCTGGCCGGTCTGTTCGGGCGGGTGCGGGCACTGGCGCAGACGACGGCCGGAGCTGTTGAGGCAGCGAATCGGGATTTGTGGACAAAGACCGCATTGCTCGATGCGCGGTTGGTCGCCGGGGACCTCCGGCTGTTCGCCCAATTCCAGGGGGACTTTGCGGCCCGGTGCGTCGTGGGCCAGGCGGAGGCGTTCATCGCCGCGCGAGAGGCAGACCGCGAGGCGCGCCGGGCCAAGTTCGGGCGCCCCGTCTGCCTGCAGGAACCGCACATCAAGAGCGGATGCGGCGGGCTCAGGGATTTTCAGAGTCTGCTCTGGCTGGCGTTTTTCAAGCACGGATGCCGCACCCTCCTCGAGTTGGAGACGCGGGGCCTGGTCGATCAGTCCGAGAGGCGTGACCTCGATCGCGCCTACGATTTTCTTCTGCGGGTGAGGAGCGAGGCGCACTACCAGGCGGGGCGGGCAGCGGATGTTCTCACCAAGAGCATCCAACCGGCTGTGGCGCGCGGCCTTGGCTATGCGGAACGTTCTTACAGCCGGCGGATCGAGCGTTTCATGCGCGACTACTATCGACACGCCCGAACGATCGATTTGTTGACCCGCAGCATCGAGGAGCGGCTTGGGCTCGTGCCTTCGACGCCGCGGCCTTTCGCGCTGCCGGCCCGGGTGGCGGGGCAGGGGGGCGGATCGCCCGCGTACCTCATCATGGACGGATTCGAGTTTGTCGAGGATCGCATTCGGGCGGCTGGGCCCGGCGTGTTTCGCGAGGATCCTGCGCGGCTGATGCGTGTTTTTCGGCATGCGCAGCAGCGCGGCGCGAGGCTCGATCCGGGCACGGCGCGGCTTGTGCGCGAGGAGGCGACGCGCGCGGGGGCCATGCTGCGTTCCGCCCCCGGCGCGGCGCAGACGTTTCTCGAGGTGCTCAACCAGCGGGGGGACGTGGCTCCCACGCTCCGGGCAATGCACGAGTCGGGTGCACTGGGAGCGTACCTGCCGGCATTCGGCAGGCTGACGTGCTTGGTCCAGCACGAGTTCTTTCATCAGTACACGGCGGATGAACACACCCTGGTCTGCATCGCCAAACTGGATGAGCTGGCCGGATGCAGGTACGGCCCCCGAGCCACTTACGG
>JAXGQW010000094.1:0-18686 GCA_040766265.1 Verrucomicrobiota bacterium | reverse complement strand
CCGGCTCGGGCCAACCACCGTCATCGGTCAGGGCCTCGCGGCTCCTTCTCGAGTGCCTCAGGCAGGCCCCACGAGGGCCGCCGCCTTCTTCATGGCGGCCGCCACGGTGCCGAGGATTTGGTCGGGTGGGAGTTTGCGCAATTCCTGGTTGAACGGCTCGCACGCCACCGGGCCGTCGTAGCCGAGCGTGACCAGCGCTTCGAGAAACGCCCGCAGATCGATGACGCCCGTGGCGCAGGGCAGTTCGCGCCGGTTATCCACCTGCTGGTCCACCGGGACATTGGCAGGCGCATCGTTGATGTGGCACATGACCACGTCGTGTGCGCGCAGCGTCAACAGATCGGCTGCGGTTTCCTGGGCCGTCTGCCAGTGCCAACTGTCCAGGAGAAAGCCGACATTGTCCCGCCCAATGTCCGCGATCAGGTCTTTCATCTCGGCCATGGTGTGGATGAAAGGGAAACGACGGGCCGTCCACGACGTCTTGGGCCCCACGTACTCGAGGCCCAGACGAATCCCATGGTCTCCCAGCACCCGGGACACCTCACGCAGCCGCTTCACATGCAGCCGGAAGTTGGCCAGGTACGTCAACGTCTTGTGCCCCGGCGTCAGCCAGGTGGCAGTCCGTGTCACCCCCGCGCGCTCGAGCGACCGGGCATAGTGCGGCAGCGATTTCATCCCCTCATCGAATGCCGCGTCGGCGCCGCGAAAGTCAACCGGCAAGCCCGCGGCACCCCACACCAGCTTCCGGGCAGCCATCTCGCCACGGTACTCCCCCAATGCGGCGTCCGACGCCCCGGCGAGGAACGCGCTCGGAGGCTCGATGGATTCGAAGCCGTGCTGACTCGCCCACTCGAGCAGTTGGCGCGGATCCGCAGACACGCCGATCATCCCGCAGGCCAGACACAATGTGAATCGGCGCCCGGGCTTTCGTTCCTCGCCGGCCACAACCGGACCGACGCCGAAGCCCGCCATCCCAGCCATCGAGGTCATGATGAAATCTCGTCGGTTCATAGCGCGGTCCCACTCTTCGCCCTTGGCCAACGATGTCAAGGGATCATGAACGCAACCCCAGTTCAGACCCCGGACGCGCGTTGCACACGACTTCAGAAGTCACGCCGCCTGAGAGAACCCCAAACAGACTGCGACCGCAGACTTGCAGCGCGAGAATCGCTTTGAGATAAGGGATGACGTGCAGACAGAGCATCTCATTGAATCCGCAGCCGTTCCCCTGAGCCGGCGCCGCGTCCTGGTTGCGGCCGGAGCCGGCGTGGGGTTGGGGCTCGGACGCTTGCTGGCAGCGGTCAAACCGGAGGGCGAACAGTCCAGGCCTCTTCAGCAGGGCGACCGGATCGACGCTGGCGGCAATGTCGAGGAGATCGTCCGCAGGGCGTACGACTTGGGCTACAAGTACGAAAAGCAACATGGGGGTTGTGCACGCTGCACGGTTGCCGCACTTCAGGACGCGATCCCGTTTGTCGGTCGCGATCCCAGCGTCTTCCGCGCATCGACCTGTCTTGATGGAGGAGCGACGCCGACCGATGTTCAGAATTGCGGGGCGTTCACCGGCGCGGGAATGGTCATTGGTTATGTCTGCGGGAGCACGCGCGCGGAGACCTTCGAAGGCACCACCCGCCTGGCGCACCAACTCCTGCACAAAGTCTACAACCGCTTCAAAGAAGCCTACGGCACGGTCCTGTGCCGCGACGTTCGGGCTGGTGGCAAGGGCGATTGCCCGACAGTTTGCGGACGCGCCGCCCAATGGGTGGCGGAGACGCTCCTCGAGGAATTCGCCGGCTACAAGCCGCGCCGTTGAACCCGAATGCCGCCCGCGTTCGCCACCCTTGCGTTGACTAACACACGTACGTTCCAGGGCACGCCCCAATCGATGTCATAAAGTCTGTTTTCTCTCCGGGGGCGACCAATCTCCTCAGGCCCCTCACCGCCCTATTCTGACCCGCGGGGAACCAGATAGCTCTGCGTCCACACGGGCGGCGCGACGCCTTCGATGCTGCCGGGAGACAGATCCCACGGGATTTCACCGGAGAGAATCCCACCCGCACCCCATGCGCCAGCCGTTCCCCCCCACTCGATGTCGTCAAGCCGGCGGGGAGCGCCCAGCACCTCGAACTCATAATGGCTGAGCACCGGTCCGGCACAAACAAACCGCTCGGGGCCGAGATCCACCGCGATCATCAACATATTGACTCGTCCGATCCCCTGGTGCAGGACACTGCCCTCATCGCCAACGTAAGAATCGGGCACGTCGGTGTGCACGTCGGCAACGATGGTGTTCTTGGCGGCGGCGCCATAGAACAGTTGGAAATCAATCTCCGGCCAGTAAAGCGTCCGATAGAAAAGCCCCGGGTACCACCCGCTGTAAACCGCGTACGCGGGGGGGCCGTAATACCAGAACCCCCCGACCCAGTGGCCGGACTCCATCAACGAGTTCACAAACGCCTGGTCGTCCTGACTGAAACCCTCGTGCCGCAATTCCTTGGCCGCCAGATCCTCGAGCAGGCCGACGACCCGCGCGAAGTTCCGGAGATGAGCCACCTGACGGCTCCGCACCTCGGTCAGCGGGATGACTTCGGTTTCTCCTTCGTCAGTCCTGTATTCATACGCGCCCTCGTAATCGAGCGCCGCGATCCGATCCGCCGTGCCCTCGGCCATTGTTTTGAGACGGGCCCAGAACTCGGGACGCGGTTCGACAAACGCCTTCGGATAGAGACACTGGCTGCCGGACGTGTAGAATTGCTTGGCATAGAGAATCGTGTCGTGTCGCAGTTGGGTCCACGACGCGAGCTGGGTGTTCAGTGTCTTCATCGCCCAGGCCCGGGTGCGCATGGCTGCCGGATAACGCGCATCCGTGGTCGGCGCGGAGAGCGCGCGCAAACTCGCGAGCCAACTCATGAAAATGTTGCTCTCCCACGCCTCAGGCGTCTGCTGGTCCATCACGACGCGCACCGCCGCGAGGTTGTGCTGATATGGAAAGCCGTCGCGCCATCGCAACGCGTGCGGGCGATGCGGGTCGGCAAACGTGCCCTGCATCTGCGCAACCAGGTCGGGCACGACCTGGTCGTTGGCCAGCACGGCAAAGGCGACATCGAGCGCCCCGGGCACCCGGCGCAAGACCGGCGCCCCCTTCCAAAGGATGCTGTCGTAGACTGTTTGCCCAAACGCCCAACTGTCCGGCACGAACTTCTGCCCGAAAAGCGTGAACGACCGGGGCAACGCTGTGCAACCCGCCAAACCCAGCGGGCTCGCGAAGTAATCGCTGCGGATGTTCTGCACCCCCAGCGTCCCGTTCGCAATGTCCCTCTGCAATGCCTCGAGCGTGGCGAGGTCGGGCACGTCGGCCAGGGTGCGAATCCCGGCGCCCGCCAGAACGCCGCCGAGTTGCCCAGCGGTCATCGAGTCGGTCCAGCCCACAAACGTCTGGACGATTTGCTCCATGTGCGCCCACGTGGCGAACTGCCCCGACTGGTCGAGCAGATGCCGGAGCACGATCGCGACACCCAATTCGCGCTTGGACTCGCTCACGCGCATGTCGATTCGTCCCAGCCACATGACGCACTGAAAATACCGCGCCAGCCGTTCCGTGTTGGTGTAGTGGCCGCGCACATGGAACTGGGAATAGTCGATCACGCGCTCGGAGCCCATGAAATCGTCCACGCGTTTGAGCTGTTCATTCTGAACGTCGGCCAGGGTCGCCGCCACACGCTCATCCTGCCCCAGAGAGGAGGGAACGGGCGGTCCGCCCAAACCGCTCAACAGCGAACGCGCCACCGCCAGGTAGAAGTCTGCGTCCAGCACGCTGGCCCGCAGCGCGCCGTCGCCGACTTCAGCCGAAGCGCTCGGAAGGCCCGCGGCCATCCCCTCGAGCATCGTCTGCACTGATTGAAACAGGCAAGTCTCCTCGACCTCCTCGAGCATCGCGTCATAGGTCCGATGCCACGCGTGCAGCAGCGCGTCCGTCGAGATAAAGAGCGGCATGTCGCTGTACCACAAGTCATGAAACATCTTGGCAAAGCTCTCGGCGCTCATCCGCTCGCTCACCACAAAGCCGTTCTGCCGGAAGACCTCGAGTTCCCGGGCATCGAGCCGGGTGTCCACCATCCGATAGGCGTGATCGCCGACCTCCTTGCCCTCGTTCACAACCTCCGGATCGGCGTTGAACCAGTCCCAGAATTCGGCTGTGGTCGGGTCCCAAGACAGGCCGGACACGTACTCGGCCGCGTTCGGGAAGCGGGCGGCAAATTGATCGGGCGTGATCTCTCCAATGCGCTGCAACGCGTTCGCAAAGGCATCGCCGTAACCGAACACCTCGGCGCCACCGTCGCCGAGCCGCCCGATGGTGTCGCCGGGCATGCTCAGGAGCCGATAATAGGCCTGCGGTTCGCCCGCCCCGACGGTCATGCCAAGCCGGCCTGTCGAGTCTGCCGATGCCCGCTGCCGCTCGCCCAGCGGTTGCCAGCGCACCAGGTCGAGGCTGCGCTGCAGTTCGAAGTAAGGCCGCACGGTCGATCCGTCTGCCTGATCGACGCTCCCCGGCCAGGTGACTTCAAGGCCGGTGTCGGACCGCGTCAGGGAAACGCGGACCGGTTCTTCGGCCGCGCTGGCGCTCAGAAGCGCGAGCACGACGGCCACAACCGGCAGGCCGCGCGATCGGTTGGAAAGTCCTCTCGGATTCATAATCTGTCTCTCCCTCTTTGATTGTTTTCTGCATCCGCAATGCCGCCGCCCGCCGCACCCAATCGTTGGGCCGGCAGAGTGTGGCTCTTTGATTTCGGCATCGCACCCTCGCATCAGGTATGCCAGTTCTGGACGCTGCTTGACGTGGGCGGCTTGGAAAAGGCCTTGAGGGACGCCGCCAAAGAGCCGGGCAACTCTGCGAACACAAGGGTGGGTTGCGCTATTAACCTCCTATGCCGCAAATGCCTGTGCGGAAGGCCCGCTCCGGTCCCCAGCCGCACTCTCAGCACAGTCCGCAGGTGAGAAACCTCGAGAAACTTTTTCCTGAAAAGAACTCACGAGGCTGGCTCTATTCGATGACTATGCTGAATCTATGCTGACTATGCTGACTTCTATGCTGACTATGCTGACTAAAAACGGAGAAAAGTCAGCATAGGATTCAGCATAGCGACCTCGCGAGTGCTGGAGGCCGGAAAAAACTGAGCGGGGCTTGGAGACCAACCTGCCGCCGGGAAGTACGGAGCCGAGTTGCGCCGGTGATTAAACCCTCACGCCGTCCCATCGAGGTTGCAGCACCCAATTCTTTCCGCCTGGGCAGCAACGGCTTGTCGACATAACGCCTGCCTCCGATCACGCCCTGGACAGATGCGATGCGGCGGCGACGCTCCGTCGCAAACCGCCGATGCGCCGGACGCCCGGTTCCGCAAACGGGCTTCTGCACGAGCCTTTGGCGCTGACGGATTCTAGCTTCGACAGGCGCTTGGCACGCCGGATGCGGTGGCGTCGCTGGAAGCGAATCCAGGGCCATGAAAAACACCAACAAACCAAACCAAGGAAAGGACAACACAATGAACATCAGGAAAGACAACACACCCTTCCGGCCGCCCAAGCCCCGAGCCGGACTCGGAATCGCCACGTGCGGCGCCTGGATCGCCGGGCTCGCGCTTGCTGCATTGGTCGTATCGCCCGCGGTTTTGCACGCCGCGGTCATCGACGACTTCGACGGCGACCAGCCCAAATGGGACGGCTGGAATCCCCCCGCGGCCCTCAGCGACCCAGCAGCCCTGGCCGAACTCGTGAGCCACAGGTTGCGCATCGCAACCCAATTCACGACAGCAACCGACCCGGCCAACCCGATGGGCCACTTCTGCGACGTCTATTGCGCGACCGACATCCTGATGCAGCAGGGAAAGACGATCGAACTGAGAGCGGATCTGGTGAGTGTCAGCCTGGCCAACAACCTCTTCGCCTGCCTGGTCACGATGGACACCCAGGGGGGCGAGTATGTGCTGATGTGGACCCGAACCGAGGTTGCCCTGCTCAAGTGGTCCCAGAGCGACGGTTTCAGTGTGGCGTTCTGGGAGACGCACTCGGGCGCCTACCTGGACGTGGTCCTGGCGCTCGCGCTCACGCCCGACGGCGACGATCTGCTCATCGAGGCCAAAGTCAGTCGGAGGGTGAACGGTGAATCGGTCTATCAACGCACCGTGCGCGACACGCTCGCCAGCGATTGGGGCGTTCCGGATCCCTTGCCGCACGGCTGGCAGATCTTCGGACCGGACGTTGGCGCGCCTTACAGGGACGACTTGAAAGTGGTGGGGTTGGGGGTGCTGCACGACACGGATGGACAGCAGGCCACGGCCGTTGTGCAGTTCGACAACCTCGAGTATTGGACCCTGGTGCCGTCGGCGCCCGAAGTCATCGATGACTACGAAGACGGCCGAAAGTTCTCTTGGAGGCATGAGTTCTTCGACCACACAGACTATGCAATCACGGATGGCCAGTTGAACGTCCGTCTTACGACAACGAGGTCAGCGGTGAGCTTCGTTTACACGCACCTCTTCGAGTTGCCCGAATATGAACCGGTCGAGTTCAGCGTCGATTTGGTCAGTGCCAACAGGGCCAGTGCCTCTGGGGGATTGGGCGTTGGTTTCCCGTTTGAAGTCCTACCGCCAGGAGCCGACCGGGCATACGCACTGATTGTGCGCCACGACCTTGTCGTCTTTTACAAGAGCTGGGAGGGCCAGACGGCCATGTACAGTTGGCAGGAACTGGCCTCGGACAGCAGGCCCAAAACCATATCGCTCACTTTGACTCGGCAAGGAGCCAACCTGAGAATTGCGGGCAAAGTGGTTTTGCGGGACGACCCCCAAACGGTGCTCTTCAGCCAAGTGCGAGTCGACACACCGCAAGCGGATATCAGCGGCGATCCCGGGCCACCGCCGGCTGGTCCCGTGTGGTTGGTGGGCATGCCTTGTAGTTCGTCCTCACCCATCTCAGGGGCAGAAATGGTCTTCGACAACCTGATCTGCTCGCGGGGCGCTGCGCCTTCGCTGCTGGGAATTCACCGGCAGGGGGCAACGGCAGCAAGCCTCGTGTGGCCGGAGGGCAAGTGCGTACTCGAATCCGATTCGCTCGAAGGCCCGTGGCGACCGTGTCCCGAACCGATGTCGCTGGGGGAAGGCGCGTACACCTGCACCGTGCCGTTGGGCGATTCAGCCCGCTACTTCCGGTTGGATCGGGGCTTCTGCTACTTCGACTCATTCGACAAGCCCTATTCTCATTCCGGGGTTGCTTGGGCGACGACAGCAGTCGTGCCCGGCGGGACGCCGAAGCCCACTTGGACTCGACTCGGTCCGGGTCGCAACCGAATCCTCGGTGAAGGCACCGGGAACACGGACTTCATGCTGCGTTGGGACAGTCCCCACTGGTATCGAGACTGCGTTGGCACGGTGGACATCATCGACTGGGGCGACACCATGGAAGACGCCACCTTCGGGATTGTGTTGCGCGCTCGGCCCGAGACGGAAATGTGGTTCGCGAACACGGCCGGGCTGCCTGAGGAGCGCTACGCCGGGCTGCTGACTTTCAAGAAAGCGGACAACCCGTCTGAATCGGTTCTGTCGATTACCGGGCCGGCTGGGGCGGTCCTGAAAGAGCAACGGTTCCCAGCAGTCAATCCGGACAAGGAATACCGGCTGCGGTTCTGGGCCGTGGGCGACCAACTCACGCTCGAGTTATTCGATAAGGGGAACCTCGAAGCGCCCATCCAGACCATCAATGTCACCGACGGACGTATCCAGGCGGGCATGCACTCCTTGTACGGGACCAAGTCGGCTGGCGGGACCTACGAGGTCTGGATTGACCAGGACTCCTTGAACGGCACCATAACCTATTGAACCAGCCAAGGGTGGGGAGCGTGTGAAATGCCTGCCTGCGGCGCAGTGCTCGGCGCAGGCAGGTGCTTCAGCACCGCTTTGGTATTTGCATGCACCAAGGACAGTCATCGAAAGCGGCGGTGAACCGCACGCACTCCACACGCTTCGCGACCGCGCCGCCCGCGTGCGAAGGGGCGAAGCCTTTGGAGTGCGTGTGCTTCAGCACCGCTTTGCATGGGACGTGAACAGCAACAGTCAGCAAAGAGCGTCGGTGAACCGCCGGTCTTCTCACCACGAAGGCCGTGAAGATCACGAAGGCAACACAGAGAAGGCTCTTCGTGTCCTTCGTGTTCTTCGTGGTGAATGCCTTCTCCGGTTCATGCAGAGCTGTGACATTCAACGACTTAATGCGCCTTGCCCCCATGAACCTCAAACGTTCAACGCCCAACTCCCAACTCTCAACTCTCAACTCGTCGAGTCGGAGTGACTACACAGGGACCCAAGAGTGAACCGCGAAATACGTGAAAACAGAACACACCAACAAACCAAACCAAGGAAAGGACAACACAATGAACATCAGGAAAGACAACACACCCTTCCGGCCGCCCAAGCGCCGGAGGCGGACTCGGAATCAAACGGATCGGCGCATGCGTCGCCGGGCTCGCGCTTGCTGCATGGGTCGTATCGCCCGCGGTTTTGCATGCCGCGGTCATCGACGACTTCGACGGCGAGCAACCGGGCTGGACGGGCTGGAATCCTCCCGCGGCCCCCAGCGACCCAGCGGCCCAGGCTAACCTGGTGAGCCACAGGTTGCGCATCACAACCCAATTCACCACTGCAACCGACCCGGCCAATCCGATGGGCCACTTCTGCGACGTCATTTACTCGACCGACCTTCCCGTGCGGCAGGGACAAACCCTCAAACTCAGGGGCGATTTGGTGAGCGTCAACAAAGACAACCTCTTCGCCTGCCTGGTCACGATGGACACCCAGGGGGGCGAGTATGTGCTGATGTGGGACAAAAACGAGGTGGCCCTGCTGAAGTGGTCGCAAAGCGCCGGCTTCAGTGTGGCGTTCTGGGAGACGCACTCGGATCTTGCCTTCGTGGACGTGGTCCTGGCGCTCGAGCTCACGCCCGACGGCGACGATCTGCTCATCGATGTCAGAGTCAGTCGGAGGTTGAGCGGTGCATCGGTCTATCAACGCAGCGTGCGCGACACGCCCGCCAGCGATTGGGGCGTGCCGGATCCCTTGCCGCACGGCTGGCAGATCTTCGGACCGGACGCTGGCGCGCCCTACAAGGGCGACTTGAAAGTGGTGGGGTTGGGGGTGCTGCACGACACGGACGGACAGCAGGCAACGGCAGTTGTGCAGTTCGACAACCTCGAGTATCGGACTATCCTGCCGACAGAAACTTATGTCATTGATGACTTCGAACACGGACGGAAGTTCATGTTGTGGGGAGCAGGGGGACAGCCCGAGTGGGAATTCGTTGGGGGCGAGTTCAATCTCCATCTACCGCCAGGCGCATGGACGAGCTTCTTCTACAACACCGACGGTGTCTACGAGTTGGCCGAGGGACAGCCGGTCGAGTTTCGCATGGATGTGATCAGCGCCAACTCCAGCGATGTGTATGTACAGGTGGCTGCCGGTTTTGACAGCGATGGGGACGACCGGGGGTACAGTGCCTTTGTTTTTCACAACAGGGTGTTGCTGCAAAAGCAATATGGCGGCGCATACCCCTATTTCTTCGACCAAAATGTGGCCGCGAACGCCAACCCGAAGACCATCTGCCTGGCGTTGACCCGGGAAGGGGACAACATGAGGATTGGCATGAAGGTGGTCTTGCGTGACGACCCGCAACAAGTTCTCTTCTTCAAGGAAGTGATCGATCATCCCGGTACCGATTCGATGGTCTCGGATAAGGACCCTGGGCCGCCACCGGCGGGTCCTGTGGCGGTAGTCGTCTGGAATTGCGGTTGCATCTCCGGCTCCAATATTGAACTCGTCGTGGACAACCTGGTCTGCTCGAAAGACCAATCGCCTGTTCTGGTGAACATCCGCCGAGAGAATGCGAGCCAGGCAAAGCTGGCATGGTCGGGGCAAAAGGTCGCCATCGAGTCGGATTCGCTCCACGGCCCGTGGCGTCCGTGTGCCGACCCGGCGCGGACGGATGCTGGGGACTACACGACCATGATCGGATTGAGGGGCTCGAGTCAGTATTTTCGGGCGGTTCGGGGCTGGTTCCGGCTCGATTCTCTTGACGTTCAGCCGTACGATTGGGCGTGGATGTGGCGCGCCGCCTCCGTTGTGCCGGGGGGTACCCTTCGGCCCGCTTTCATCTACGACACTGCGCACAGTCGAGGGCATATCCTAGGATCCACTACCCGAAACGAAGACTTCATGCTCCGATCGAATGTTGGCATCTGGTATCGCGACTGTGTCGGGACGGTCGACATCCTGGACTGGGGCGACGCGATGGAAGACGCGGCGTTCGGGATTCTATTGCGCGCACAACCTGAGACAGTCCTGTGGTTCACTACCACCGCAGGGCTTCCCGCCGACCGCTACCTTGGCCTTCTGACGTTCAAGAAGGCGGACAACCCGGCTGAATCGGCGCTGTCCATCACCGGCCCGGGCGGTGAAGTGCTCAAGGAACAGCGCCTTGCGGCGGTGAATCCGGACAAGGAATACCGTCTGCGCTTCTGGGCCGTGGGCGATCAACTCACGCTCGAGTTGTTCGACAAGGAGAACCTGGATGCACCCATACAGACCATCACAGTGACCGATGGACGTATTGCCGAGGGAATGGACGGGCTGTACGGGACCAAGTCGGCTGGTGGGACCTACGAGGTCTGGATTGACCAGTACATGTTCAGCGGGACAACGGTTTACTGAGACGGCCAAGGATGGGGAGCGTATGAAATGCCTGCCTGCGCCCTTGCCTGCCGCGCAGTGCTCGGCGCAGGCAGGTGCTTCAGCACCGCTTTGGCATGGGCATGCACCGACAACCGTCATCGAAAAGCGCCGCTAAAGCGGACGCGCTCTCCCGCGGCCGCGGGACTTCGCGACTCCGCCACCCGCGCGCGAAGGGGCGAAGCGTCTTGGAGTGCGTGTGCTTCAGCACCGCTTTGGTATTTGCATGCACCGAGGACAGTCATCGAAAAGCGCCGCTAAAGCGGACGCACTCCAGACGCTTCGCGACCGCGCCGCCCGCGTGCGAAGGGGCGAAGCCTTTGGAGTGCGTGTGCTTCAGCACCGCTTTGGTACGAATATGAACCGGAGACTGTCATCGAAAAGCGGCGGTGAACCGCACGCACTCCACACGCTTCGCGACCGCGTCGCCGGCAGGCGAAACAAGCCGCTTCACCTTCGAGTGATTTCGGGTAGATTACTGCCGAATCCAATCCCCCATCCTGTCCGAGCAGGGTCATGAACCTGACGATCGCCATGCGCGCGGTCTCGAGCCGCAAGAGCCGCCATCACGGGAGGCCCATCTGGTTTCCCGACGCGGCCTCGCTGGGCATATGGTTTCCCCTCGCCTCTCTGTTGCTTGTCCTGTCCGCAGCGACCCACGGGGCCGATCACGGCGTTGCGTTGGCGTATCCGATCGACGGCGGGCGCATCGTGATCGACGGCGATCTGTCCGACTGGCCGGAGCATCTGCCCCGGTACGCGATTGCCGTCCAGGTGTTAGGGGCGCGTCCGACCGATGACGAGGACTGTTCGGCGTCGTTTAGCGTCGCCTACAGCGAATCCACAAATGCGCTGTACGTGGCGATCGATGTGCAGGACGCCGAGCGGGACGAACCACCCGAGAACCCTTTCAATCTCTTCGGCAATGAGGATTCGGCCGGGGTTTATGTGCGATTCCCGGCCGGCCCCGGCGAGCACGGGCCGCTGGGTTTCGGCCGCAGAGAAGACAAAGAACTCACGGTGACCGCTTGGGGGGGCGGCAACGTGATCCGTGGCATTCCGGTTCATTTCCGGTCGGCGACTCGGCACGAGGGTAGCCGGCGGTGGTACGAATTACGAGTCGACGTTGGAGCTATGACCCAGGAGAAGCATCGCCTGGGACCGGATCGGATTGTCGAGTTCACGGCGAACGTGGCGGACACGGATCGGCCGGTGGGCACGCAGACCAATTGGCAGTACGGGGTCATCGGCTGGGTGAATGGGAACTCGATGAACCGGCGGGATAGTCGTGGGGAGGTGTGGCTGGTACGTTCGAACGTGGTCCGGGGATGGTTGGCGGGCCAGGTGAAGCTCGAAGACGGCTTGCCCGCCGGAACCATGAAGCGGGTCCGCATCCAATCGGCGGCCGCCCCCACGGCCGTGCTGCATCCGCTCACGGATCGGAGCGGGGCCTTTACGGTCGAGCTACCCGTTGGCGAGTACCAGGTTCTGGTGGATCAGCGCGGCGTCGACCCAAAAGGCGCGGTTTCGGTCGAAGTGCGAGCGGGCGAGCGCGCACACGTGGAATTGACGGCGCCGCCGATGACGGGGCGCGTGGTGGCCAAGGGTGAGGGCCGGGTGATTCCCGTCGGACGCGGTGTCCGGCATGGGGCGTGGCAGACCTACGGAGTGGGCGAGGGACTACCTGTGGCCACGGTGCGCGGGATTCTCGAGGATCGGCACGGGGAGTTGTGGCTGGGCACGGAGGGAGGGGGCGTGGTCCAGTTCGACGGCGCCCGTTTCAGGGTTTTCACGAAGGAGGATGGTTTGTCCGGCAATGATATCGGGGGCCTGGCCGAGGATGGGCGCGGGCATCTGTGGCTGACGATGAACCCGAATGCCAGGGAATGGGGTTTGACTTGTCTGGACCGGGAGCAGGGCCTGTTCATCAACTACGATACCGAGGATGGGCCGGGGCTGGACAATGCGCAGCACCCGGCTGTGGATGCGGACGGGGCGCTGTGGTTCACGGGCACCGGCGACGTCAATCGCTGGGATGCGGTTCGGCGCCAGTTTGTCCGCTACACACGCCAGGACGGCGGCTGCGGTCCCCTCGTCGCCCCAGTTCACCAGGGCCAGAGCGGTCGGCTGTGGGTGGGCATGTGTGGGGGCAACGAACTGTGTGAGTGGCGGGGCGACCGCTTCGAGGTGCACCGAGCGCCGATGCCCTTGCTCGGTACAAGCGCCTTGCTCGAGGACAGTCGCGGTCGGCTCTGGCTGGCCGGTGGGCACTACCTTGGGCCGAATCCGTTGCGGGAAATCCTTTGGCGCTACGACGTCGAGACCGGGCACTGGGACCGCTTCGCTGAGGCGCAAGGTTATGCGGGCGGCGAAATTCAGGCGATGTGTGAGGATCGCCAGGGCCGGCTCTGGCTGGGGACGACCCGGGGTCTGTTGCGTTTTCGGGAACAGGAAGGGCGCTTCGAGAACGTCTCGGACATCACTGGTCTGGGCGAGGAATGCGTCAATGCCATCTGCGAGGACCGGCAGGGGGACTTGTGGATCGGGGTGGCGGACGGCGGACTGCGTCGATTCGATCGTGCGTGGACAACCTATACCGTCGCCGATGGTTTGGCGTCCGAGCGGGTCACATCCCTGGCCGAGTGGGAGGGTCACGTCTTTGCAGCCACCACAGGCGGATTGAGCCGGCTCCAAACAGGCGCATCGGAACCGGACCGATGGCACCTGGCGGTCGAGGGAGAGGTGGGGGCCCTGCGGGCAAGCAGCCAGGGACTCCTGTGCGTTTGGCGGAACGAGCCCGGACTGTTGGGCCCCGACGGCAGCCCACTGCTCACCAATCTGCTGGCGAAGATGGAGACCTCGTTCCAGCACGAGAATACGGACCTGCTCGAGGACGGTGAAGGCCGGGTGTGGGTCAGTTCCTTTGGCGACGGGCGGGCGGTGTGGAACGGCGTCTCGGTCGAACATCACACGACGGTCCAGGGGCTGTCGTCGGACCTGGTGACCTGTCTTGCCTTGGGGCGTGAGCAAGAGATCTGGCTGGGCACGGCGGAGAAGGGGGTGATGCGCTATGACGACGGCGCCTATCCCATCTACGGAACGAGCGATGGGCTCGCGGCCAACCATGTCACGGCCCTCGCCTTCGATGAGGCGCGTGGATGTCTGTGGGTGGGGACCCGAGGCGGCCTTTCTCACTTCGACGGCCAGCGATGGCAGTCCTGGAGGCGTGCGGACGGTCTGCCGACCGACGAACTCAACACGCTGATGGTGGATCGCGCGGGTCGGGTCTGGATCGGGACGGCGGGGGGCGGGGTGGCGATCTACGACCCGGCGCTGAACCTGTTCCAGCACCTGTCGTGGCGCGAAGGATTGGCCCACAACACGGTCAACGCGCTGCTCGAAGACGCCCAGGGCGACATCTGGATCGGGACCGAAGGGGGGCTCAGCCGGTATCGGCCGCGCACGAACGCGCCGGCGATCCGGATCACTGGTCTGACCGCCGACGGCCAGAGTTTCAGGTTGACGGAGCGGGGACGTCCTCGTCCCCTGCCGAAGATCACCGGATTGCCCGCCACCAACCAGAGTTTCGAGGGTGAGCGGATCGAATTGGCCGGGCGCCCGCGCCGGGTGGTGATCGAGTTCGAGGGTGTGAGTCTGGGGACGCACCCGGACGACATGGTGTATGTGTGTGAGATGGTGGGGGACGGGGCCGTCCCCACGCCGACGACGGTGCCGGACTGGCAGGGCGCCCAGCCCGTTTACATCCGGCAGATCGGGTACACCAATCTGTCGTACGGCGAATACGAGTTCCGGGTGCGGGCGGTGGATCGCGACTTCAACGTATCGGCGCCGGGCGCGATGAGAATCGTCGTGCGGCGCGATTACGCCCAGATCGGGATGCTCGGCGGTTTCGGGTTCACCCTCGCTGGCGGACTGTTTGCCGCCGGACTGGCAATCAAGCATCGGCGCGAGCGCAATCGGGCCTTGATCGAACGGAACCGATCGCTCGAAGAGGCCCGGCAGTCGGCCGAGACGGCGCGCGAGGCGGCCGAATCGGCCAACCGAGCCAAGAGTCTGTTTCTGGCAAACATGAGCCACGAGATCCGCACGCCGATGAACGCGATCCTGGGCTATGCGCAGATTCTCAATCGCGGCAACGGATCGCTCTCGCCCGAGCAAGAGCAGCAAGCCCTCGAGACGATCGAGCGCAGCGGCACGCATCTGCTGGGCATGATCAACGACATCCTCGACTTGGCGAAGATCGAATCGGGCCGGCTCGAATTAAAGGAGAGCGACTTTGACCTCGGGGAACTGATCGACGGACTCGAGAGCCTGTTCCGACGCCGCTGCGAGGCCAAGGGACTGCAGTTCGTGGTGCAGTTCAGGCGCGGGTTCGAGGAGGGGGCAGAGGACAGAGGACAGAGGACAGAGGGCAGAGGACAGAGGGCAGAGGGCAGAGGACGGAGGACAGAGGACAGAGGACGGGGGGTGGAGGATGGCGAGGAGCGGGAGGCCGGGACTGGGACGGCCACAGGCGGGTGGGAGCGATGGGTGGCGGGTCAACGCGGGTGGCGGGCGCATGGGGACGAGGGCAAGCTTCGGCAGGCGTTGATCAATCTGCTGGGCAACGCAGTGAAGTTCACCGAACGGGGCGGCGTGACGCTGCGAGTCTCCCGGCTGGAATCCTTGACCGGTGAAACTTGTTGTGAACAAGTCAAGTCTCTGTGCTGCGTTGAAGGGGTCAAGGATTCTAAGGAACGAGGCGCGGGAGAGATGGGCGGGCAAACACCGGGACTCCTCATGGAAAGCGACCTTGGCCAAGGGGCCATGCCCAGGGGCCATGAACCCTGTAGCCGCCGACGTGAGTCGGCGCTGATCACGGTCTGGGGCGGAGCGAGATGGCGCGGACTAACGTCCGCGGCTACGAGGTTCATGGAAAGGAGGACTGGCTTTGGTCCGAGGCGCGCCTCGTTGGACATCGGCTCGACGGGCGTGCCACCGGCAACCGACACTTCGTCACGGATCGCGGATGGCGGAGCGCCAGGGGCCTCGAGCCTAAAACCCATGGACAATGGGCAAGGGCCGATGGCCAAGAGCCAATGGCCGATGGAAAATGGACCACAGCCGCTGATGGGCAAGAGCGGATCGCCGCTGACGCGCGGCGATCTGCGGTGTCTGTTCGAGGTCCTGGACACCGGTCCTGGGATTGCGCCCGAGTTGCTGGGCAAGTTGTTTCAGCCCTTTCAGCAGGGAGACGCGACCGCACACAAGGGGGGCACGGGTCTGGGTTTGGCCATTACACGCCGTCTGGCCGAAGCGATGGGCGGAGAGGTCGGGGTTGAATCGGTGGTTGGCCAGGGCTCGAGGTTTTGGATCGAGGTGCCGTTGCGCGCGGTGATCTCGGGTGCCGAGGAGGCGGAACTCGAGCACGCTGGCGAGCGGACCTCGCTGGATGCGCTCGGGCACCGAAGGCGCCTGGCCGCGGGTGTGACCGTTCATGCCCTGGTTGTGGATGACGTGCAGGAGAACCGGGACATCCTCTCCGAACTCCTGCGTCAGATGGGGTGCGCGGTCGAGGTGGCCTCGAGCGGGCCGCAAGCCATAGCATGCGTCAAGCGCGAGATGCCGGACATCGTGTTCCTGGACATACGCATGCCGGGCATGGACGGGATGGAGACGTTGGCGCGATTGCAGGCTGAGGTGGCCATAGGGATCGGAACACGAGCCGACTCGCCACGCCCGACGGAATCAGCATCGCCGGGACAGTTGCGTCGCCCGCGTTTCGTGGCGGTATCGGCGTCTGTCCTGGGGCATCAACGAGCCCGATGTCTGACGACCGGGTTCGACGCTTTCCTGGGCAAGCCGTTCCTGGTGGCGGAACTCGAGGAATTGACCGAGCGTTTGCTGGGTGTGCGTTGGGAAATCAGTGAGACCGCGGCACTCGAGAGCGAGCCGGTCCGCGTGCCAACCGAGTTGTTCGAACGGCTCAAGTCCAGCGCGGCCGGCTACCGCGTCACGGAGTTCAAGCAAAGCCTGTCGGAACTCGAGAAGCTCGGTCCGGCCGGCGCGGCCCTGGCCACGCGGCTGCGCCGTCTGGCCCAGTTCTCCCGGATGACGGAGGCGGTGGGGCTCATCGAGCGCATGAGATCCCGAGAATCATGAACCAGCGGCCTGTTCTGGGGAAGGCTGAGCCTGATCAAGCACCGTGAACACATCAACGTCGACTCCAGGAAGTTGCATCCTCATCGTGGATGATGTGCCAGCCAATCTGAGCCTGCTCATCGACACCCTCGAAGCGGCGGGGCATCGGGTGGTGGCGGCGCCGAGCGGCGAGGTGGCGTTGCAGATCGCCCCCGAAGCCAGGCCGGACTTGGTGCTGATGGATGTGATGATGCCGCGGATGGATGGATTCGAGACCTGCAGGCGGCTGAAGGCGATCGAGGAGATGGACAATGTGCCGGTCATCTTCCTGACGGCGCGCGACGAGCCCGAGGACGTGGCCGCGGGCTTCAGGGCGGGCGGTGTCGACTACGTCCACAAACCGTTTTGCCCGGAGGAAGCCGTGCTGCGCGTCGAAACCCACCTGCGCATTCGCCACTTGACACGCGCCATGCACGAGAAGAACGCGGCGCTCGAAGCGGAGATCAAGCGCCGCGATCGGGCGGAACGCGAGCGCGACCGCTCCGAGGCGCGGCTGCGGGCGATGGCGCAGCGCGACGCCGAGCGTTGGGGGATTGCGGGGTTGCTCGGGCAGAGCCCGACCTTTCGACGGATTCTCGACACCGTTCGGAAGGCAGCCGACTTCGGGGCGACACGGGTGCTGATCTTCGGCGAAAGCGGCACGGGCAAGGAACTCCTGGCACGGGCGCTTCACGCCGCGGGACCCAGGAGCGAAGGACCGTTCATCGCGGTCAATTGTTCGGCGATTCCGGGCGAACTGGCCGAGTCGTTGTTTTTCGGCCATGCAAAGGGAGCGTTCACTGGAGCGACGGCGGACTGCCCGGGGTACTTCGAGCTGGCGGATGGCGGCACGCTCTTCCTCGATGAGATCAGCGATCTGCCTCTGCCGCTCCAGCCCAAACTGCTCCGCACGCTCGAAGAAACGGCCATCACGCGCATCGGCGCCGCCCAAGCGCATCCGATCAACGTGGCCATCCTCGCCGCCAGCAATGCCGATTTCACCGAGCGCATCGCCAAAGGCCAGTTCCGCCCCGACCTCTATTTCCGACTGGCGCGCTTCACGGTCGAGGTTCCGCCCCTGCGCGACCGCCGCGAGGACGTCCCCCTGCTGGCCCGGCATTTCGCCCAGATCTTTGCCCGCGAGATGAACCTCGCCCCGCCTCGCATCTCCGATGAAGCGTTGAGGGCGCTCGAGACGTACGACTTTCCCGGCAACGTCCGCGAACTCAAGAACATCCTCGAACGCGCCCTGATGGAAAGCGAGGGCGCCGAGGTGAGGGAACACCACCTTCATTTCTTCGGGCCCGCCCGCCGACCGCCGCCATCGGCCCCCGAGGGCTCAGTCCCACCCGCCCCGAACGCGCCCCAGGCCGGCCTGCCCGAGGCCCCGGCTGCAGACCACAGCCCTGATGCGCAGACCGATTGCGAGGAGGGTGTCGATCCAGGCCCGTCATCGTCCATGGCGCCCAAGCAGGTCACAGACCAACAGGAGGCTCCCCAGGGGCACGTGGCGATCACGGACGAGGAGGTCCGCATCCTGAGCTTTGTCCGGTCACACGGAACGATGTCGAACGCCGATGGGCGCGAGTTGCTTGGCCGCGACCGCAACCACATGAACTACCTGCTCCACAAGCTGACCGCCACGGGGCACCTGGTCTGCGAAGGCCATGGCCGCTGGGCCCGCTACCGCCTGCCCGAATGACGCAGTGCATCCGTGGGTTGTCGGTGGGAATGGAGTCT
>JAXGQW010000093.1:0-18861 GCA_040766265.1 Verrucomicrobiota bacterium | reverse complement strand
CACGGGTCAGGGACTGTGGCGTTGCGCCGATTTCATGTCGCGATCGCGACACAGAATTGGTCTGGGATTGGCACAAGTACTTTGTAATGAACCCTGTGAGAGTCTCGGACTCTGGCGCAGCACACGACTTGGTTGGATGAGTCGGCAGCGCCGGCGCCCGTTAAGGGCCTGGATTGTTTTTTCTGGCAAATCCTCCCCGCTTCTCCAATCCTGCTGCTGCCAACCGAGACTGCGCCAGCGCCGCGGCGGCCTGACGCAGCCGTAGGCATTGCAACTCATGTCCGCCACTGAACGCATATTGTTGAACGGGGACGAGGCGATCGCATTGGGCTGTCTCCACGCCGGCGTGGCTTTGGGGGCAGGCTACCCCGGCACGCCATCGACGGAAATCCTCGAGTCCTTTTCCAAGATGGGCGGACGCGCCCAATGGTCGCCCAACGAGAAGGTCGCGTTTGAAGTCGCGATCGGCGTCGCCTACGCGGGCGCGCGCGCCCTGGTCACGATGAAGCATGTCGGTCTGAATGTGGCCGCCGATCCCCTCTTCACCGTGGCCTACACCGGCGTCAGCGGCGCCCTGCTGATCGTGTCCGCCGATGACCCGGGCATGGCCTCGAGCCAGAACGAGCAGGACAATCGGCATTATGCCGAAGCCGCGGGCGTACCCATGCTCGAACCCTCCAATTCGCAGGAGGCCTACGATTTCGTCTTCGCAGCAATCGAGATTTCCGAGCGATGGCAAACCCCGGTCCTGCTGCGTGTCACGACCCGCGTCTGCCACAGCAAGACAGTCGTCCGCCCCCGTTCCGCCCCGGTCCCACCCCCGATTCCCCATTTCGTCCGCGACATACCGGGGCGCGTCATGATCCCCGCATACGCCCGTCCGGCCCACGGCCGCCTGCGCCAGAAGCTGGCTGAGATCCAGGCCTGGAACGAGACCTCGGATTTAAACCGTGTGTTGCCCGGGGACCCGGCCCTGGGAATCATCACCTCAGGCGTTTCCTACGCCCATGTGCGCGAAGCCGCGCCCAAAGCCTCTGTTCTCAAGCTCGGTCTCACCTACCCGCTCCCGCTCCGCCGCGTGGCCGAGTTCGCCCGCGGCGTGGTCCGGTGCGTGGTGATCGATGAGGGCGATCCGTGGCTGGTCGACGCGTTGCGCGCCGCCGGCATCCGCGTCGAAGGCAAGCCGGACATGTACCGCTTCGGCGAACTCAGCGTGCCGCGCGTCCGGCGCGTCCTCGAAGGCGATGTCAGCCCGGAATCCAAGCCGCCTCCCGGCAAACCGCCCCAACTGTGCGACGCCTGCCAATACCGGGTGGTGTTCGACACACTCCGCCGCCACAACTGCATCGTGGCTGGGGACATCGGGTGCTACACGCTGGGCGTGCTGCCGCCGTTCGAGGCGATGGACTCGTGCGTCTGCATGGGCGCCAGCATCGGCGTCGGCCTGGGCCTGCGCCACGCGCTGCCGCCCGACGAAGCCCGGCGCGTTGTCAGCGTGATCGGCGACAGCACCTTCGTCCACAGCGGCATCAGCGGGCTGGTCGAGATGGTCTACAATCCGCCCCCGGGCGGCCACGTGTTGATCATCCTGGACAACTCGACCACCGCAATGACCGGCCACCAGGAACACCCGGGGACCGGACGCACACTCGATCACGAACCGACCAACAGGCTGGTCATCGAGGATCTGGCCAGCGCCCTCGGCGTCCGCCGCGTCCATGTGGTCGAACCCCACGTCGGATCGGAGGATTTTGAACGCATGCTGCTCGAGTGCCTGGCCTCCGGGGAACTGTGCGTCCTCATCGCCCGGCGCCCGTGCATCCTGATTGCCAAGCGCCTCAAGGAGCTGGAACAACGCCATGCCGCTCCCAAATCGCCGCCCCCGAGCACGGGAGTTGCCGCCGAGGCCACCTGCTGCTCGAGCGGCGTTCCGGCGGGCGCAGGCGCGGATCGGCCCAAGAGCGGGATCTGACTATGACGGCGACGGTAACCAACATTGTTGTGGCCGGCCTGGGCGGCCAGGGCGTTCTCAAGGCCAGCGATGTCCTCAGCGACGCCCTGCTGCGCGCCGGACACGATGTCAAGAAGAGCGAAGTCCACGGGATGGCCCAGCGCGGCGGATCGGTCCGAAGCGACGTCCGGTACGGCCCCGAGGTGTTCAGCCCCATGGTCTCGCCCGGAGAGGCCGACTACCTGGTTGCGGTCGATTCGAGCCAGGTGGATGTCTGTCGCCACCTGTTGCGGCCGGGCGGCATTGTGATCGCGCCCGACGCCATCGAGGCCGCCGCGCTCCCCAATCGGCGCAGTTTGAATGTGGCTCTGACGGGCGCCCTGAGCGCGCACCTCGACTTGCCCGCGGAACTCTGGACGGCGGCCTTGCACGCCAATTTCCGCCAGGACTTGTGGGCGGCAAACGAGCAGGCGTTCCAACTCGACGCCTCAGTCAGAACGGCTCAGCAAAACGTCCATCGACCTGAACCCAACGCGTAGACTGGGGCTGCGACCGTCTCCTGGCCGCGCCCTTCCGATCGCAACTCAACCGCCATGAGCAAGAACTACCAACCCGGCCCGTTCCATCCTGCGAGCGCGATGGATTATTTGCCATTGTCTCAACTGCGCGATTTGCAGTTCCAACGCCTCCGCGCAATGGTGCAGCGTGCCTACGATCGGGTGGCCCTGTTCCGCCAGCGGATGGAGACCCGCTCGTTGAAGCCCGCCCACCTCGAGACGCTCGATGACATCGCCAAGCTCCCCTTCACGGTGAAGACGGATCTGCGCGACACGTATCCGTTCGGGCTCTTTGCGAGCCCGTTGGCGGAGATCGTGCGTTTCCACGCCTCGACCGGCACGACGGGCAAGCCGATTGTTGTGGCGTACACGCAAGAGGATCTGAACGACTGGGCGCAGGTGATGCTCCGGAGCTTCGCGGCGTGCGGGGTGCATCGCGGCGACATCGTCCACAACGCCTACGGTTACGGGCTGTTCACCGGCGGACTGGGGGCGCACTACGGGGCCGAGGCGCTCGGCGCCAGCGTCATCCCCATCTCCGGAGGCAACACCGATCGCCAGGTCATGGTGCTCCGCGACTTCGGCGCGACCGCCATCTGCTGCACCCCAAGCTACTTCCTCCACCTCATCGAGCGCGCCGCCGGCATGGGCGTCAACTTCAAGGATCTCCCCCTCCGCGCCGGCATCTTCGGCGCCGAGCCCTGGACCGAGTCGATGCGCCAACGCATCGAGGCGGAAAGCGGCATCAAGGCCTACGACATCTACGGGTTGTCCGAAATCATCGGCCCCGGCGTGGCGATGGAATGCCTGCACCAGGCGGGTCCTCACATTTTCGAGGACATGTTCTACCCGGAGATCATCGATCCCGAGACGTGCGAACTGCTCCCCGATGGGGCCGAGGGCGAGCTGGTCCTGACCACGCTCTGCAAGCGCGCCATGCCGATGATCCGCTACCGGACTCGGGACATCACATCGCTCAACTCGGAGCCGTGCGCCTGCGGGCGGACGCTGCGGCGCATCCGGCGCATCGGGCGGCGCAGCGACGACATGCTGATCATCCGCGGCGTGAACGTCTACCCATCGCAGATCGAGTCGGCTCTGCTCGCCGTCGAGGGCGCCCAACCGCATTACCAGATTGTGGTCGACCGCCAGAAGGGGCTCGATGTGCTCGAAGTGCAGGTCGAAGTCACGGCCGATCTGTTCAGCGACACGGTCGGAGGGCTCGAAAAACTCCAGGCCAAGCTGAGTCGCTCGGTGGAAAGTGTCACCGGCCTGCGCGCCGAAGTGCGCCTGGTCGCCCCCCACACCCTCCAGCGCAGCGAAGGCAAGGCCAAACGCGTGATCGACAAACGGAAGATGTAAACCGGGTCCCGTCTCAAGAAAGGCATACTCATGATCCTCAAGCAACTCTCGGTCTTCCTCGAAAACAAACCCGGGACGCTGAGTGCGCCCTGCCGCGCCCTCGCCGATGCGGGCATCAACATCCAGACATTCGCCCTGGCCGACACCCAGAAATTCGGCATCCTCCGCCTCGTCGTCCACGAATGGGAAAAGGCCAGGCGGGTCTTGCTCGATGGCGGGTGGACGGTGAAAGTCACCGATGTGGTGGCGATCGAGGTGCCGGATGCCCCTGGAGGCCTGGCGAGTCTCTTCGAGGTCTTCGAGCGCGCCAGCATCAACGTCGAGTACATGTACCCGTTCACCGCCAAACAGGAGGGCAAGGGACTGATGCTGTTCCGCTTCGACGATCCGGACGCCGCGGTCAAGGCCCTCCAGGCGAATAAGGTCAGTGTGGTCGGCACCGTCGAACTCTTCAAACGCCTCGGCAACTAGCCCGCATGCTCTGGGCGACGGTGACCGCGGCGAAGCTGAAAACTCCAAGACGCGGACCGCTGCGGGCTAGAACGGAGCGATCCCCCAGCCCTCTGTCGCATGCCTGATCCAACGCCCGATCCCATCAAGCCCAAGTACAAGCGCGTCCTGCTCAAACTCAGCGGCGAAGCCCTTGGCGGCGAAGCCGGCACCGGCATCTGCCCCGAGGTCGTCCACCACATGGCCGGCCAGATCCGCGAGGTCCGCGAACTGGGCGTCCAAATCGTCGTCGTGGTCGGCGGCGGCAACATCTTCCGCGGCCTGAGCGGCAGCGTGCGCGGCACGGAACGCGCGACGGGCGACTACATGGGCATGCTGGCGACGGTGATCAATGCCCTGGCTCTGCAGGATGCGCTCGAGAAACAAGGCGTCCCCACACGCGTGCAAAGCGCCATCACCATGGCGCAAGTGGCCGAACCGTTCATCCGGCGCCGGGCCGTGCGCCACCTCGAAAAGGGGCGTGTGGTCATCTTTGGCGGCGGGACGGGCAATCCCTACTTCTCCACCGACACGGCGGCCGCGTTGCGGGCGAACGAGATTGCGGCGGAGGTTGTGCTGAAGGCGACCAAGGTGGACGGCATCTACGACAGCGATCCGAAAAAGAACCCGGACGCGCGGAGATTCAGTCAAATCACCTACCAGGAGGCCCTCCAGCGCCGTTTGCAGGTGATGGACACCACCGCCTTCTCGCTCTGCATGGACAATCGGATGCCGATCATCGTTTTCAACTTCTCCCAACCCCACAGCATCCGCCGGGTGGTCCTGGGCGAAACCATCGGGACCGTCGTCACCGGCTGACGCGCGCCGCTCGCCCCCTCGTTTTCCCAAATTCAACCCAAAACTCGTTGACAATCCAGACAATCCTGGCTGAAACGAAAGACAAGATGCAGAAGACCGAGCAGGTCGTCCTGCACGAGTTCGCCGGCGTGCGGACCGGCAAAGCCTCGTCCTCACTGATCGAGAACATCATGGTGGAAGTCTACGGATCCCAAATGCGCATCCGCGAGCTGGCGGGCATCACCACGCCCGAACCGCGCGTGCTGGTGGTCCAACCGTGGGACGCCACCGCGCTGCATCCGATCGAGAAGGCGATTCAGAAGAGCAACCTCGGGCTCAATCCCATGGTCGACAAACGGGTGCTCCGCATCGTGTTCCCCGAACTGAGCACCGAACGGCGGCAGGAGTTCGTCAAGATCGTCAAAAAAATGGCCGAGGACGGGCGTGTCGCCGTGCGGCACGTGCGGCGCGAAGCCATCGAACACCTCAAGGCGGCGGCCAAGGCCGGCGGGGTCACCGAAGACGAGCAGAAGCATGCCGAGAAAGAGGTCCAGAAGCTGCACGACGACTTCATCAGCAAGATCGATCAGCACGCCGCCCACAAGGAGAAGGAAATCATGACCGTCTAGAATCCTTGACCGGTGAAACATGTTGCAGACAAGTCAAGTTTCTGTGCTGCGTTCAAGGGGTCAAGGATTCTCATGAGCGAGGCGCGGGAGAGAAGGGCGGGGAAACACGGGGACTCCTCATGGGAAGGAAGACTGGATTTGGTCTGAGCAGGTGAAGTCTCGCTCATTGTCCTTGAACACGACCGCGCCGGGCGTTGTCTCTTTGATTCACCGATATGAAATGGTCCTGGCGGGTCGGGCGCATCGCCGACGTCACAGTCTATCTCCATGCGACATTGCTGATCCTCATCGCGTGGGTCGGGTACGAGTACTACGCATGGCGGCATCAGGCAGGAGACGTTGTCGAGGCGGTGCTGTTCGTCGCGTGCTTCTTTGTCATCGTCCTCCTCCATGAGCTGGGCCACGCCCTCGCCGCCCGCCGCTACGGCATCCGAACCCGCGACATCACACTGATGCCCATCGGCGGCCTCGCCCGGATGGACGCGCTTCCGGACAAGCCGCATCAGGAGTTGATCGTCGCCCTGGCGGGTCCGGCCGTGAACTTCCTCATCGCCCTCCTCTACTGGGGAACGATCAGCCCGATCTCGGAACTGGCGTTGACGACCGACCTGAGCTGGGGAGGCGGCCATTTCTTCCAGAAGCTCGCGTGGGCCAACCTGGCCATGGGCGTGTTCAACCTGGTGCCCGCCTTTCCGATGGATGGCGGACGGGTCTTGCGCTCGATCCTGGCAATGCGGCTGGGCGCCAACCGCGCCACGCGGCTGGCGGTGGATATAGGCCAGGCCCTGGCGTTCGCCTTCGGCGCCGTGGGCCTCTACGCCATGAATCCGCTCTGGGTGTTCATCGCCCTGTTCGTCTTCGTCGGCGCCGATCAGGAACTCGAACTGGTCAAAATGCGCTCGGTGTTGTCAGGCGTGCCCATCAAGCGCGTCATGATCACCGACCTGCGCACCCTCGCACCCCACGACCGCCTCGATCGTGCCATCGACCACACGCTTGCCGGCTTCCATCAGGATTTCCCGGTCCTCGAAGGCGACCGCGTCGTCGGCATCCTCACACGCCGCGGGCTCCTCACCGCCCTCACGCGCCAGGGACAGAACGCCACCGTCGATGACGTGATGCAGCGCGAGTTCCAAACCGCCCGACCGGCCGAGGAAGCCGACGCGGTGTTCGGCCGCCTCCAGACATCGGATTGCCGCTCGCTGCCGGTCCTCGACCACAACCGCCTCGTCGGCATGGTCACCGCCGAGAATCTGGGCGAGTTTCTCATGATCCAGTCCGCCCTCAAAGGCAAGCGCAAGGCGGCGCAGGGCTAGCCCGGTTGTTACGCAGCGCGGCAAGGCCGCAACCAAAGTCTTTTCTTTCAAGACAAGAAGAAGTTGACAGAGAGTGGCACACGCTTCGCGAGGAACCGCAACCGGGCTCTGTTCCAGACGGCGCAAGACACGTTCCGGGTTGCCGGCCATTCCGCGGTGACTTCGGACCTTTGCTCGATCAAGTTTGACCCGGTTTCCGACCGCTGGAATTTCACCACGGTGAAGAATCCGGAGTTCTTCAATCAACAGATCGAGGAGATGCATGCCATCGTTCGGAAGATCTTCAGCGCGTCGCCGAAGGTCATCTTGCCGCCTTCGCACTCTGGGGCGTGCTCGGCCCTTTGTCGCTCGGCCTTTTCCAGGTCGGCCAGGCGCAACTTCCCGATCGAGAGAGCCTTGGTTTCGAGCGACCGCCGAATCAGCTTGCCCTGGACCCGAACCCGTGCGAATAAAGTCCCCGATGGTTGGAGAGATGGCAGAGTGGTTTAATGCGCACGCCTGGAGAGCGTGAGTGGGCTTATACCCCACCGGGAGTTCGAATCTCCCTCTCTCCGCCATTCCCAAAGAACAGTCCTTGATTGACACACCCGGCACAGCGCCGCCTTATTCGCATCCCCTCATGAAGACACTGTTGTTTGCATTGACTGGACTTGTTGCCCTTGCGCCACTCATGCGCCTGTCTGGCCTGGCTGCCGATGCCGCCGCCGCGGACAAGCAGATTGACGCCGTTCTGGATCGGTACACCGAGGCCATGGGAGGCCGCGCAGCGATCGAGAAGGTGACGACTCGGATTATGAAGGCGTCGTTCGAAGGCCCGGGAATGCCCGCGGCCCTGGATTGGACCCAGTACGCCAAAGCGCCCAACAAACAGTTGGCGGAGATCGACATCGCGGGAATGGGCAAGATGCTCGATGGCTTTGACGGGCAAATCGCCTGGTCCAAAAACCCCTTTGCCGGGCTGCGGGTGAAAGAGGGTGACGAATTGGCAAAACAGAAGCGCGACGCTGAGTTCTACCGGGACCTGCATCTCCGAACCGTCTACACGAACCTGACCTACAAGGGCACGGAGAAGGTCAACGGCGCCGACGTGTCCGTGCTCGAAGCCAAGCCGTCGGCAGAGGCGGTCGAGCGCTGGTATTTCGATGCCGCAAACGGGCTCCTGGTGCGCCAGGATTCCGAGTTCAACACGGCGGAGGGCCGGATGAAACTGCAGATGCTCTTCTCGGATCATCGGGTGGTGGGCGGGATCAAGTACCCGCACCTGATGCGCATCCGCACCGACATCCCGGGACAACCGGGGGCGGAGTTCTCGATCAAGGTGAAGGAGATCATGCACAACGAGGCCATCGACGACTCGAAGTTTGCCAAGCCCGCAGCCTAACCGGCCTATTCCACAAACCTCGACCACCGCGAGGCACTGTCTGGGAATGGCGCAGTCACCAGGTCAGTGATCCGGTCTCTCTCCCGCAGCCGCGGCATCGGCTCTCCGATCTTCGGTTTCGCGGCGGCCACAACCCCCTGAAGTATCCGGGCTGGACGCGGTGAACAAGTACTGGCATGTCGTGGGCGTGGGGATTCAGAACACCCTGGTCTACAGGGTGAATTTCCTCTTCCGGGCCTGTTTTGCGCTGATTCCGCTGATGGCGACCATTTACCTGTGGCGTGCCATCTTCGCGAGCAATGCAGGCAGTCCGCAGATCGCCGGCTACTCGCTGGCAACGATGACGTCGTACTATCTGCTCGCGACGATCGTCGATGCCCTCACGGCGGTGGCGGAGGACGACTGGCAGATCGCGGCTGACATCAAGGATGGCCGGATCAGCCAGTTCCTGCTCAAACCGATTGACTACCTCGCGTACCGGCTCTGTTTGTTCGGGGCGGGTCGGATCATTTACACGGCGGTTGCGGCGCTGCCGGTGACCCTGTTCATCGTGGTTCAGCGCTCGCATTTTCTCCTGCCGTCGGATGGGCTGACGCTCGTGTTGTTCCTGGCCTCGACGGTCCTGACGGCGCTCCTGCAGTTTCTGATGTCCTACACGATCGCCTTGCTGGCCTTTTGGGTGCTCGAAGTCTCGACGTTTATCTTTATCCTGTTCGCCTTCGAGTACATCGCCGGCGGCCACCTCTTTCCTCTCGATATCCTGCCGTCCGCCCTGGCCCAGGCGCTCAGTTACACGCCATTCCCCTACCAGCTCTACTTCCCGGTCAGCATCTACCTGGGCCGCATCACCGGAGACGAACTGTGGCGCGGGCTGTTGATTCAGTCGTTTTGGGTGGTGGCGCTCTTTGGCCTAGCGCGCTTCGCATGGCATCGGGGCATCCGGCGCTACGCGGCCGTGGGCGGTTGAGCACTGCGCAGATCTTCGAGTCATGAACGCCTCGTCGCACAGCAGGGCCTTCGCGGGCTGGGGGTTGTTGCGCCGTTACGCCCGGCTGTACGGGGCTCTGTGGCGCAACTCCGTCGTGCGCGAGATGGGGTTCAAGACGAACTTCGTGCTCTGGATCTTCGTCGAGATGCTCTGGTTCGCCCTGCAACTCGCCTTCATCGCGGTGATCTACCAGCATACGGATCGGATCGCGACATGGTCGAAGTGGCAGGTGGTGATGCTCATCGGCGCCAGCCACTTCATCCAGCAGATCTTCACTGCCGTTTTCCTGCTGAACTGCTCGAACCTCTCCGAGTTGGTCCGGACCGGAAGGCTTGATTTTCTGCTGTTGCTGCCGGTCAACACGCGGTTTCTCGTCTCGTTCAGGCAGATCGATTTGGGCGCATTCGTCAACGCGGCATCGGCCGTGGCCGTGATGGTCTATGCCGGGCGGCAGTTGCACCTCGAGCCAGGCATTGTCCAGGTCCTGGCCTTCCTGGCGTTGTGCGTGGCGGGCGTGCTCATCCACTACTTCCTCATGTTTCTGCTGGCGACGATATGCTTTTGGACGGTCCGGGCGCAGGGGATCGTCTGGGGCTACTACAACCTGTTCACCGTCGCGCGGCTGCCCGACGGCGCGTTTCGACCCGGCGTGTTCAAGACGGTGTTCACCTTGGCCCTGCCCATGCTGCTCGTGTCCAACGTGCCGGTGAAGCTCCTGGTCGGGATGCTCGAGTCGCCTCTTGAGATTGCCCTGCTGCTCGCCATGGCGTGCGTCTGTTTCGTGGTCTCGGAGGCCGGCTGGCGAGCCTCAGTGCGCCAATACACAAGCGCCGGATCCTGACTCGGGCCGGCGACAAAGGTGACGACAAAGAGCGATGGAGTTGTGATGCACAGCGCGGCGGAGCCCGATCGGCAATTGAAAATGTGCAATGGAACCATCTGAATCAGGTCGAGAGTTGGTGTTCGATGCGCTGCGCGGGCGGCCGGCCACGCGGATTGCGACAGGTCCGCTGGCGGTCCACTACTGCGCGCGGTTCGCCGGCGCGACGCTTCGGCAATACGCGACCGATGTCCGTGTGCTGGCGGAGTCGGTCATCCGGTATTACGAGCGATTCACGCCGGATGCCGTGTGGCTCTCAGCCGATACCTGGGTCAGCGCCGAGGCCATGGGCGTCCCTGTGGGATCAACAGCGGACAACCAACCGTTTGGCGGACTCGGACCCCCGTATGTCCGAAGTGCGCGCGACATCGGCAAGATACCGCGGCCGGATCCCGGCGGGCAGGGGCGCTACCCGCTGATGCTGGAGGCGCTCACCCGAATCGTCAAGGCCCTGGGGCCGGGCGTTTGCGTGGTGGCCTGCCTCGATCAGTACCCGTTTTCGCTGGCCGCCGCCCTGGCCGGTCTCGAACAGACAATGCTTCGCGTGGTGGATGATCCTCCGTTTGTCGAGGCGCTGATGGAACGGTGCCTCGAATACGGGCTGGCCTACGGATGCGCCCTGGCCTCGGCAGGGGCGGATGTCCTGAGCGGCGGAGATTCGCCGGCGGGCTTGATCGGGCCTCAGCTCTATCGCGAGAGGGTGTGGCCATTCGAGCAGCGTCTGATTGCCGGATTGAAGTCGATGACAGGCAAGCCGGTGTCGCTTCACATCTGCGGCGACTCGACGCCGCTGCTGGCCGACATGGCTGCCACGGGCGCCGACATCCTCGAAATCGATCACCAGGTCGACCTCGGCCAGGCGTGCCGGGTGGTCGGACCGAATGTTGCGTTGTGGGGCAACCTCGATCCGGTCGCCGTCCTGGCGCAGGGCAGCGTCGCCCAGGTTGAAGCGGCCGCCCGCCATGCGATCGAGACCGTCGCCGCGTGCGGGCATTCGCGGTTCGTCCTGAGTTCCGGATGCACTTTGGCGGTCGAGACGCCGCCTGAGAATCTCGATGCCATGCTCGAGATCGCGCGACAGCGGACGTGACATCGCGCTTGATCGAGTTCGGTTCTAGCCCGCATGTTTCATGGACTTGTGACTACGGCGAAGTCGAAGACTCCAACGCGCTGACCGATCCGGGCTAGAGAGGCCATGAACACCGAAGACAATCTATGAGCAAGACCCCTCCTCTGCGGTTGGCCTTTCTGGGCTGCGGGGCCCGAGGCACCACCTATGCACAACTGGCAGCGCGCCGGCCCGATCGATACCGCATCGTGGCGGGCGCCGACCCGGCGTCGGAACGGATCGAGCGGATGCGCGCCGTATCCTCGAACCCGGATTTCCGCAGCTTTGCCGACGGGGCGGCCATGCTGGCCGCGGGGAAGCTGGCGGACGTTCTGGTGATCGCCACGCAGGACCATGGGCATTTCGAGCCTTGCCGCCAGGGTCTCGAGTTGGGCTACAACATCCTGCTCGAGAAGCCGATTGCCACCCATATCGAGCAGGTCCTCGAAATCGAGCGCTTGGCGGCGCAGACAGGCCGGCGGGTCATGGTGTGTTTTGTCCTCCGTTTTGCAGCGTTTTATCGCAAGGTGAAGGAGATCATCGATTCGGGGAGGCTGGGCGAGGTCTCGGGCATCCAGGCCAGCGAAGGCGTGATGCCGTGGCACCAGGCCCATTCGTTTGTGCGCGGCCATTGGTCAGTCGTGGCCAAGAGTTCGCCGATGCTGCTCTCGAAATGTTGCCATGACACCGATGTGCTGCATTGGCTCGTCGGGCGGCGTTGCCTGAGGGTGGCAAGTTTCGGCTCGCTCGAGTTCTTTCGACGCGAGCGGGCCCCCGCGGGCGCCCCCCAACGATGCACGGACGGTTGTCCGGTGGCCGAGAATTGCCCATACAATGCGCTGCGCTATGCGGGCGACCGGCGCGTTCCCTGGCTGGGAATGGTGTACGACCGGGCGGCGTCCGCAACGCCTCAGGAGATTGTTGACTGGCTGCGGACAAGTCCCTGGGGGCGATGCGTCTACCGCTGCGATAACGATGCGGTGGATCGCCAGGTGCTCGCCCTCGAGTTCGAGGGCGGGATCACGGGGACGTTCACCATGACGGCCTTCGAAAACGGGCGGCACATCGAGGTCTATGGCACCAAAGGCGTGCTCAAGGGCGGCGAGACCTATCGGCACCATTTCGGGGCGCACCTGGTCTTCCTGCCGCACGAAGGGGCGCCCGAGCGCTACACTGTCCAGGCGGAGGACGGCGGCTACGAACTGCACGGCGGCGGCGATCCGGGCCTGATCAACGCCCTGTACGACGAAATGACAAGACCGGCGGGCGAACCGTTGCAGGCCGGCATCGACTCGACGGTCCACAGCCATGTCCTGACCTTCGCAGCCGAGGAAGCGCGATTGACACAGCGGACTGTGGACGTGGCGGAGTTCGCCCGGAGAATCGCCCCTCTGAGAGCGGGGTGACCCAAAGAAGAAGCACCCCATCGGCAGTCTTTGTCGCTGCCTTTGTCGCTACCTCTGTCGTCAGGCGGCATGGCGGTCGACAAACGTGTCGACAAAGATCGCGACAAAGGCGGTGTCGTTGCGAACCCGATTCTCATTCAAAGTGGTGCGCCAGGATGGCGGGAAGGTTTGTGGGGAAGCGTTGACATTCAGCAGTTTAATGCGCACGGGGACCATGAACCGATTTGTAGCCGCCGACGTGAGCCGGCGCTGATTCCTGCCTTTGACGGAGCGAGATGGCGCGGACTCACGTCCGCGGCTACGAAACCACGGTTCATGGGAGAGCGTTGACATTCAACAGTCGAATGCGCACGGGGCCCATGAACCAGGAAACGCTCAACGTCCAACTCTCAACTCTCAACTCTGAACTCTCAACTCTCAACTGACCTGGTCTGCCGATCCGGGCGCGTGGCGATACGGTAGAGGTGCACCTCCCACGGTTTGAACGTGTCGCGAAATGCACCCTTGCCGAGGGGCAACGCACGGTCCTCGTCCAGCACCTCGACGCTCGCTTGGTCCGACGCTTCCTTCACGGTGAAGGTGGCGGTGGTCGAACCGTCGCGCATTCCCACGGCAAAAACGTACAAGACATCGCCCAGGCGCCTGGCCGCCGTCGCCACAGGGACCTCCGGATCGTCCGTCGCAATGCGCACGGCATCGGCGAGTGGCGGTTGAGACTTTAGGACCGGCGCGAGCCGGTGGATTTTGCTGTTGAGCGCCGTGACGGCAGCGAGCATCTCCGGGTCGCCAGCAGGCCTTGATGGTAACAGGCTGCCACTCGTGCACGAAACCGTTCGGCACCGCGGGCCGTGGTCGACGTTATCGACCTCGGCTGACGCATGCTGGCGGCCGACGCTGCCGGGCCGGACCGCAATGCGGGTGCGTTGGCGGTGATTCCTTTTACAATCCGGCGCCCCTCCGTCCACGACACGAGCCGCTCGACGCCCCGGGCGACGAACCAGAGTTTTCCAGTCACCGCCGGGCGGTCATGCACCACGGGGTAGATGTCGAACGAGCACGATATCCCCGCCCTTGACGTACTGTGGGTAATCCTCCGGATGATTGGTCCGGACGCCGCGTCCGTGCCATCCATCCCAGGCCACCCCTTGGCCCAGATTCAGCAGGACGGGCCGGGTCGGATCGACGGCTCGGATGCGCTCGTAGTCCTCGACGATCTTCTCAGGCGGGATCGGCGGGCCGTAGCCTTTGCCTTCACCGAGCGACTGGGCATTGTCGGGTTCGTCACCGTGCATCCAGCCGATGATGGTCGGATCGTCAAGGTGGCGCCGTCCCACGGCGTTCTGGTCGCAGATGACCTTCATGTCCGCCGCGCGCAACGCCGCCAATTGCTCCTCGGTCGGCCCCCGCCACAGGCCGACGTGCACGGTAATGCCGGCGATACTGGGCAACTCGGGCAGAGACTTCTCGCCACACGGCGATTGAGTAATCCGGCGAGGCCGAAGGACCGTTCTTCCAGGCCGAGTAGTCGGCGGGAAGACTTGCTGGCTTGAGCAAAGCAGAAAGACAAACCGAGAACCAGTCCGGCGGAGCATGGTCGCCGCGTCGGCCTTGTCTGTCCCTGTCGCGCGGTCAGCGCCTCGGGAACAGACGGCCCGCGGGACCTGAGTCTGCTGGGATTCCCTTACGACCGGCGCGCCGTCGTGCAGACGAGTGTGCGTTTGCTGGTGTGTTACTCCGAGAACGAACATCCCCTCAGCAGTCTTTGTCGTTGCCTCCGTCGATATCCTTGCCATCAGGCGGCGTGGCGGTCGACAAAGGCGACAAGGGCGTTGTCGTTGGAACCTCATTTTCATTTGAAGTGGTGTGCCAGCGAGGCGCGCCTCAGACCAAATCTAGTCTTCCTTCCCATGAGGAGTCCGTGTTTCCCCGCCCTTCTCTCCCGCGCCTCGCTCGTTAGAATCCTCGCGAAAACAAGGGGATAGGGTTGAGGGCCAAACCTGACTTGATCGCACCATGTTCCGGAATTCAAGGATTCTAGAATGGCACAAGTGATTCATGGGAAACGTTCACATTCAACAGTTTAATGCGCATAGGGACCATGAACCGCTAACGCTCAACGCTCAACGTTCAACGTTCAACGTTCAACCATCCACCATCAACCCTTAACCAACGCTGCTACACCTTCCAGGGGCCGCGTTCCTCATAGTCACGCCATGTGTTGGCTTCCGAGTCGCCGATGAACTTTTCGGTCTGGGGATCCCATTTGAGCGCCCGTTTGTTCCAGTAAGCCAAGTTGCCCAAGTGACAGACCGTGACCGAACGGGCGCCGACCTCGACATCGCAGATCGGTCTCTTCCGCGTCCGAATGCAATCGACGAAGTCCTTGTAATGATTGTTGCTCTTGTAGAGCTGGACCGGCAGGGCGTCGAAATTCTCCTTCTCGAGCGATTCGGGCTCGGCCTTGAATCGGCCGCGATCGACGCAGACCTTGCCATCGGTCCCCACGAAGACCACGCCGAAGTTGTAGCCCTTCAAACCGCCGTGAATCAGAACGCTCCCGTTGGCGTACGTGTACCTGAGTTGCTTGATGTCCTTGCCATCCGGGGGCGTGATCTCGACCGGCCCGCTCTCGTCCATCCCCAGCCCCCATTGCGCGATATCGAAATGGTGGGCGCCCCAGTCGGTCATGCCGCCGCCGGAGTACTCGCGGTACCCGCGCCAATTCGGGAAGTGGGTGTGGACGCCGCGCGGGCTGAGGACGGAGTTGTAGGGGCGTTGGGGCGCTGGGCCGAGCCACAGATCCCAATCGAGGCCCGGTTCCATCGGTTCCTCGGGCAGATCGCACCATTTGCTGGGACCGCCGACATTGGCATAGACCTCCTTGATCCGCCCGATCTTGCCATTGCGCACCAGCGTGCACCCCTTCCAAAACGCGCCGTCGGAACGCTGCATCGATCCGGTCTGAAAGACGCGCTCGTTCTTGCGGACCGCATTGGCCATGGCGCGCGCCTCGTGGATGGTCAGGGAAAGCGGTTTCTCGCAGTAAATGTCTTTGCCCGCATTCGCGGCGGCGACGACCGGATAGGCATGCCAGTGGTCGGGTGTCGCAATCACCACGGCATCAATGTCTTTGCGTTCGAGCAACTCGCGGAAATCCGTGTACGCCGCGCATCCCTTGAAGGCCTTGTCCTGCCTG
This sequence comes from Verrucomicrobiota bacterium, assembly GCA_040766265.1. GTDB lineage: Bacteria > Verrucomicrobiota > Verrucomicrobiia > Limisphaerales > J093 > MWFF01. The sequence continues at coordinate 2,800 of JAXGQW010000093.1, read as the reverse complement.
ACCGCATAGAACTCCTCGACCTTCTGTTTGTGGTGCTCGCGGCGCGTCGTGTCGACGTCGCAGACAGCAACCACCTGGACGTTCCCATGCGGAAGGAAGCTGTTGAGAAGGTGGCGGCCTTGTGTCCCCACACCGATGAAGCCCATCACGATGCGGCTGTTGGGTTGGGCGCCGCTCTCGGCAGACCAAATGCGGCCGGGCAGCAACAGGGGCGTGGCCAGCGCGGTGGCGGTTGCGGTGCGGAGAAAAGAGCGACGGCTGAGATTCGAGGATTGAGACATAGATAATTGTTGGGTCTGACGCTCGGCAGGGCGGGCGGATTCAACCGGAGCCCGGGTTCCCCCCGTGCTCTCGAACGAACACTTGACTTCCGGCATTTCTTGGGACGTAGTTGCGGCAGAAACCAATCCGAATCCAGTAATGTACTGACGCGTGTTATGTCTGCTACTGCCGTGACCCGGAACAGCCCAGTGCCCCGTCTCCAGGCGTCGAGGCTGGGCTTCACACTGATCGAACTGCTGGTTGTCATCGCAATCATCGCAATCCTGGCGTCGATGCTCCTGCCGGCCCTGGGCAAAGCCAAGCTCAAGGCCACATTCGCCAGTTGCGCGTCCAATCAGAAGCAACTGGTCCTCGCGTGGCAGATGTACGCCCTCGACAGCGACGACACCATGCTCCCCACATCGTACAGGGGCGAACTGGGGCAAATGGAACTCTACGCGGGCGGTTTTTGGAACGGGCCGAATCCGAGCATCGCGTCGGGCATCACGGAAACCGAGGCCATGAAGCGAGTCACGGCCGGCATCGCCATGTCGCCGCTCTACAAGTACTGCAGCGCGATCGGCTCCTGGCATTGTCCGGGCGACACGCGCACCAAGCGGAACAAACCGGGTCGGGGCTGGGCGTACGACAGTTACTCGAAGGCCGACGGGATGAACGGCGGCATGTGGACCGGCATCAAGCCTTACACCAAGACGACCGAGATCAGTGAACCGGTCAACTCCTTTGTTTTTCTCGAGGAGGCGGATCCGCGCGACTACAACAACGGCACGTGGGTCTTGGATGTCACGCCGCCCGGCTGGGTGGACCCGTTTGCCCTGTTCCACGGCAACATCAGCACGTTCGGGTTCGCCGACGGCCATGTCGAGTCGCATCGGTGGCTCGAGACCTCGACCGTCAAGGCGGCGTCCGACTCGGCCCGGGGCATCCAGAGCTTCTATTGGTCCGGGGGCAACGCCAAGAACCGCGACTTCGTCTGGGTCTGGAACAAGTTCCGACACCTGAACTGGAAGCCGCTGAATTAGTCAAGTCGGCGAATCCATTCGAACCCGCCACGGTGACCGCCCGCCAAGGGTCAACCGGGAACCACGCTCAACACGCGGAAAGAGGAGGCTTCCAGCATCGTGGGGTCGCGTGTCTTGCGGTTTTGCGCTCCCCGTTGAACTGCCCAGAAAAGGACGGACCAGATCACACGGATCACACAGATAGAGCCGTCTCCAGTGATTGGTTCTGGCGTTGGTTCTGGTTGCTTCGCTCGCGGTTCGGTATGAGCCTATTCTGCTCATCACTGGTGAAGCGGCGAATGTGGAATCCTTGAACCCCATGGCGCGGCTGACATCCTGATCTATCCGCAATGGGTGTCACCATTCAAGGATTCCACGGCTCTGCCTCCCTGGCTACCACGGTGTGGTGCCCGTGACAAAGTAGTTGTCCAGGATGACTTCGTGGGTTGTCTCGTTGTTGGGACCTCTGACCCAGAGGCCGACCAAACCCTCAGTCAATGCGTAGCCCGTGTACGTGTGCTCCGCAATGATGTCTTTGGTAATCAGACTCAGCACCCGAAGACGCAGACTCTGACCGACGCAGGAAAATTCGAGGCGGTAAGGCGGCGGTTTGGCTTCAATGCTGAAGTTCGGGCCCCATCGATAAGTGACCCCGTCAATTACGAAAGTTCCAACGTTGCCCTGAATCGCCTGGCGGTTTAGAACAAGTCCTCCAAAGTACCCAGTGCCAGATGTCGGCGGGTCCCCCTCGAAACTGCCTCGCGCGTACACGGAGACAAGGAGCCAGTTCGTGCTGCTCGTTGTCAGGCTCAGGATGTCCACCGAGGTGTAGAAGTCGCCGACGACAACATCCTGCGGCGGCGCAATGGCGGCGCCGCCAATCCTGGCCCCCGTGCGGGCGAGTCGCATCACGCCGTTGCTGACCGTGACATCGTCCTTGGGATACGGCAACACTAGCCTATACTCCAGCTTCGTCGCGAACGGCTGTTTTGCCTCGCTGAAGTCATCGATGAAGTGGGTGCCGGGCACCAGCTTGAAATACTGTTCGGTCTGCGTCGTGGGCACAGCGATGCAGAACTGGCCAAACTGCTTGGCGATCGGCCCGGGGTAGGGAGTCCACACGGTGCTGTCGATTGAATCAGCGCCCACGACGATCATTTCATCGGCGGCGTCCGCGGGCCACGAGACGGTAACCGTCTTCTCGATGTTCAGAGGGGCCGCGACGACAGTGCGATACTCGAGATTGTCGAAGTCCACTGCCGCAGCCCCCTGCTGTCCGTGGGCCATCCCCAAACCGACAACCTTTAAGTCCTCCGTGTAGGGCGGGCCGACGTCCGGTCCGAAGATGTCCCAGCCCTGCGGCAAGGGGTCCGGAACCCCCCAATCGCTGGCGGGAGTGTCCCGCACCGTGCGCTGGAACAGCGTTTCACCGGTCGAGAGATTGAAGATCCTGGTCTCGATTAACAAGTCATCGCCGTCCGGCGCGAGCGCGAGCACCAAGACCCCGCCCAGGTAGT
>JAXGQW010000092.1:0-19564 GCA_040766265.1 Verrucomicrobiota bacterium | reverse complement strand
GGGCCGGCGGTCCCTCTGAGCAGCCCGGCAGAGCCACAAGAGCAACCAGAATGAGCTGGCAGGAGCGCATTGATATGCCTAACGTCGAGGTGAGCGACCGCCGCCGACAGAGACGGTGAAGCGCACGAGGCACGCTCGGACTCTCGCCCGGCGTGGAACGGAGCAGCGGGGCGGCGGTTCGTCTCCACCGAATTGTTGGGCGTTGTCAACTTGCTCCGAGTGATCTCAGGATCCTCCATGCAAGCGGTTCCTTGATTTCTGTGTGCCGAGGAACCGCCTCCACCACGCCCGTCCGTGGATTGGTCCAGAGAGAGTGTGAACCACCCTCGCGCTTCAGATAACACCCGGCGTGACGCAGGCGCTTTTCCAGGTCGCGGCGCTTCATCAGACAACCACGACGGTTTGTATGGCATCGCTCGGCAGTCCACGCTGCACATCCTCAAGACGGTCTTCGAGTACAAGCTGAATAGCGTCGCGCAAGCTCGCCTTGGCCTCCTCAACCGTCTCGCCCTGGCCATTGGCACCCGGCACCTCGGGGCAAATAGCCCAGTAACCGCCTTCGGGGGCTTCTTCGATAATCGCGGTGAACTCGCCTTTCATGGTGCAAGGATGCGCTTGGAAACCTAGCCCGTCAACCACGTGCGCTCTTCCGCCCAACGAGCTCACCCACAGCCGCCGGAAGGATGCGTCCGCTGCGAATCGGGCGACAGAACTTTCGGGGACGCTGGCAACTGCGAGGGCGGGCGGCTGTTGGGTGCAGCGGCTGTGCGTTTCGTCGAACGGCAGAACTGACCGACCGCCGCCGACCACGGACGCCGGCAGCCAATCCGGCGCCCGACCAACCCGACGCATCCGAAACGGAGACGCCGGGCGGCGGGTGCAGCGACTGGTTAAGTGTCATACATCTTCTATCCACTTGGTCATCGTCAGGGGGCATCGGTGCTCAACAGCTTTACAGCGGCGTGAAGACTCACCTCCGGTCCGTTGATGATGCGGGGTCGATCGGGCTGGAACAACTCCCGCTTTAGCCTCTGGTTTGCGATGATCAGAGGAAGCGAACGCTCCCGCGATACCGACAGGCGCAATCGCCACGAGTTGTTCGTCGGCAGGCCGAACGGCCAGGCAACAGCGTAGATACACCCGAAGCCGGGGGACCATGTTTCACCCACCATACCTCTCCATTGATTCCACGGCCACCCAGCCATGGCGACAAACTCGTTCCAGTTGCTGCCGCTGCGCCGCTCAATACCGAGCGTCTTGAATCGAATGAAACGGTTCGTGCTCGTGTTCGTAACCCAAAAGAGCGCGTGCAGTCCCGACCCGCTCCCAGATACAGCCAGATTTGGCGGAACAGCCGCCGGATCGTTGGTGAATCCAACCAAGCCAATGCGCAAGTCCGTGCTCGCCTGGATCGGCTCATTCGCAGGTACGCGCGACGAGGCGCTGTTCCCCAGCCACCACATGAACACCAGCATCAGCGCGAAGCCACCCGCGAGTATGACTATTCGCTTTCGCATGCCGTGACACTTAACGCCGTGCTCCCGCCCGCGTGCGGACCGTGAGTCCGTCAATGTAATCCTTCGCTGGATATGCCAGTACCTGCCTGGCGATGATGTCGCATTCAATCACCGGCAGTTTGTCACCGTGCTCGTGCCAAGCCTGCATGATGGTCGGCCAGTACTCGGCGATCTGCCTGCTGTAGCCTCGTGTCATCGTTCCGGTTGTTCATCATTCCTTGCCCAACGAACATAGGTCAGCGACGGGAGCCAGCCGCCGAGGATGTTCGATTTGTATCAGCAGCAGAACGGCTGGCTCCCGTTAGATGGACCGACTGGTTCGCCGCTACTTCCATCTTCATAAAGCTGGGGCAACTTAACCGGATCGTCTGGCTGTGCCCAAACGTACCAGTGGTCCTTTAGCGGCTTAAAGCCCGCGATGTCGGGAGCGAAGGAATTTGTTCCTGGGTTGTAAGCGACTCCATGCACTGAGTGGTCGCCCCCTCGCAGGATAACGTACAGAATATTGCTGTGCGTCAGTGCCGGGAACTCCCAAGCATGAATTGCTTCCCAAGGAAGCCCCTTGATGGCTTTGGGACGCTCCACGCCCCACGTGAAGATTAGGCGGCCTTCATGCATGTTCCAGCCGTTGGTGGCAATGAACGCATTGACTGATCCCATCGCGTTCGAGCCGGTCATCGTGGGAGGCGGAATGCCATCCCACGTGGTACCAAGAATCGGGTGCACGCACATGAGTTCGACCAGAATCCGGAAGGAGGGATCAGCGGCATTGGTGATCTTGAGTTGCGTACTGATGCTCTCGTAAGGCCTTGCCCATGCAGCTTGCTCCGAATCCGTACGTGCTCTCAGCAGAGCGTGGTTCGTAATTCCAAGGTCCCTGAGCAATGCCTGGCGCCGGGTCTCCCAATTGTTCTCTTCGTGGGTAGCAATGGCGGGTGCCTCACCTGCCAAGAGGCAGGTAACACCCAGAAAGGCTAACCCCAGTGCGCGGAGCGGCTTCATGTAGGCTAAGGCGAACGACCAGGTGAGGCACGGCGACCACAGACCCCGCGGAGGTCACCGGTTCCAGCCCTCAAACCGAGTGCACGGGTCGCCGTTGCCTCGACCGCCTGGTTCGGTGCCCCCAGCCCCAACGGGGCGCAAGACGATAGCCCAGGGCAAGCCCCGAGTCGGCGAGGGGCGCCGCCCTGGGTAAAACGCCCGTTGACATCAGCCAAAGCCCCAACGGGGCGGAACAATCCGGGGGAGCGTCGGCGCGCTGTGCGTCCCCGAGATCTGGTCTCGCCCCTACAGGGCTCCGGGGTCTCTTGGGGTGGCTGACCCAGGGCGACGCTCGCCTGGGGGCTCGCTTGCCCTGGGCTGGCGTGTCGTGGCCCTTCAGGCCACCCCGGGGTCCGCACCGGTGGATGGCGAGGGATGTAACGCACCGAACGACCCAGGTGAGCGACCGCCGCCGGGAAAGACGCTCGGGCGGAGCAGGGCGATCCGGACTGGCGACCAGCATCGGGCGGAGCAAGGGGGTGGCGGTTCGCCTCGACCGAGTGGTTGGACGTCTCGTCGGCCATGCCTCACCTAGCCATGCACATCAACCTCAATGCGCTCCTGCTCGGCATGTCCGAAGGCGAATGTCATGGCGTGCTCTTCGGGCTAACGTCCCAGATCAGTGACCCGGCGCCAGTGATCCTCGATTGCAAACCAGAGCGTCATCGCCGGGTTCACTGCATCTGGTTTGTTCGGTCCTGGTCATAGTCCGATGACCCTGTTCCAATCTGCGATATACATGTAGATGCGCTGGAACTCGCTGGGAAGGAGCATTCGATTGTGTGCGATGAAATTCCTCGCCTTCTCAAGCTCGTCCATTCTCTGCTTTAGCCAGTGCTGTGTCGGGATCACGTCGTCGAAGTGCTCCCACTTGGCGACGATGATCTGTGCCAGGTGTCCGAAATCGACGAACCCGAGAAGATCCGACTTCTCACCCTCTAGCCAGGAGTCCTTGAGGGCGGCCTCCTTTCGAGATTCGGCTTGCTCCTTTATCTTCTGAGGCAGTTTGTCCTGCCAATCTGCGCCTTCCTTCTCTGTGAGCGCATCCCGAATAAAGTCACGAATCTCGTTCTCAAAGCAAAAGATGAGAGCGTAAAGACGAGCCATTTCCAGCGCGTTGTTTCTCCGCGACACTCCGAATGGCGCCAAGGCCTCTCTCAGCAAACGCTCTTCGGCCTCCGTAGAAGCTGCTCCAATTTGGATGCCTGCCTTGCGGAACCTCTCAGCTTCCGCTTCGAACATGAGCCCGCGGAACATGAAATCCCGCAGATTCTTATTGGAGGAGAAGGTGGTCACGGAGGGATTTGAAGATAGCGTTGTAGACCTCGACGTCCTTGGTCGCCGGTAGATGAATCTGGATGTTGTAGTGCAGTCCAGGCACTCCCACCCCTGCAGGCGCTCCTTCGCGCTGGCTTTCAACAGCACCCACAGCAGGCGCGGAGGCAGGCGTGGCCGCCGTCTTCGGGCTCTTGAGATCCGCCAAGGACAGGAGGGACATGAACGTCTTGGTCATCAACTTGGCGACATTCTCGCTTGCATTGTGGAAGCTCTTGAACTTGCCCTCAATCGCCTCGCGATCCGCCGCAGTGGGATGCTCTTTGATGAGGAAGATGTCAGCGTAGGCATCCCTCAATGCTTCTGCCATGACCGCTCTTGATCGCGAATGGTCCCGGTAGTCGTTGTATCGTTGAGTTGGTTTGCCGTCCGATGAGAGAAACCCCAGCGCCTTGAGCATCGGGATAAACGTCCGATCAGCAGTGGATCTGAAGTCCCAATCCTTCAGTAGTTGCTGGGTGAAACGCTCAGGTGCTTGCCCATCTCGAATCTTGGAGAACAGATCCGGAATTCGATTGGTCGGTTGGACGTAGGTGTTTGCGAGACCCATGTGCTATTCCTTTCTGTCCGAACGACCAAGATCACCGACCGCTGCCGGGAAGGGGCTCTGGCTGCGAATCCAGCGTCCAAACGGCCTGCGACTCACGAAACTGCAGCGCGGGGCAGCGGTTCGGTGCATCTGCTGGTTCGGCATTTCTCTGCAATCGTCTCAACTTCGCCGCCTCCTGCTCACGGACCAAAGCACAGCCCCGCCGATAGCCGTCAATGCAACAATGCTTGGCTCAGGAACCTGAACCACGGTAAGGCCAACGTTCGGCTGGTCAGCCACGACAATGCCTTCCACGTGAGGCATCCATGTGGCCAGCGATACATCCAGGTAGCCGTATCGGAAAGACTGCTGCTCGGCCAGACGAAAGCCAATCGCCAGACGCTCCAGACCTCCCGTGTAATCCGGGTAACCTTGGCGAGCATATGAAACGTTGCCGGACTCGTAGATGAGTGAAATTGGGGATGTGAACGTCTGCAACCACGCTCCCTCGGTGGGCGCAGGTCCAACCGACTGCCCCGGAAGCAAGGCGACGGGATCGAACGAACTGGGCGAGCCAAGCAACTGCAGATGGGAGGCGAATTCCAGAGTCACACCCAGGTGACAGCGGTAGCTGGTGCCCTCGGGAGTGCCGAGGCAGATCGGTGCACCGTAATACCTGACCGTCAGGTCGGTCACGCCGTCTCGGTTCATGTCTACACCAACGGGGACACCCAGCGTGGACTCGAGGGGCTGCGGTTCGTCGACTTGGATCACCTCGGCGGCTGAAACGATTGGGTGCAGCACTGCCGATGTGATGCAACACGCTAGAATGCTAAGATGCGCCTTCATGGTACTGCCGAACGTGAAGCTCACCGACCGCCGCCGACCAGGGGCGTCGGCAGCGAATCCGACGTCCGAAAGACCCGACGCATCCGAAACGGAGGTGCTGGGCGGCGGTTCAGGTGCAGCGACTGGTTCGGCCATGTGCATCTAGCCCTCTGACTTGTATAACAACATGCCTGCCCCACAGGCAAGCATGACGGCGCCGGCCACGCCCGATGCAACAGCGTAGAACCAAAACCAAAACGGGCAACGCTCCCGCTCATAGACCGAGCCGCGATAGCAGATCGATCCGCTTCGCAAACAGCGGAATGGGACGTAAAGCCACCAGAGACCGAGTGGCCAGGCAAGCAGCAGAACGAGTGCGATTCTCATGCGTGCGGCTCCACCGAACGTAAAGCTCACCCACAGCCGCCGGAAGAAGGCGTCCGCAGCGAATCGGGCGTCTGATCTTTCGGCGATGTCGGCAACCGCGAGGGCGGGCGGCTGTTGGGTGGAGCGTCTGGTTCGGTGTTCCTCTTCCTCCACTCTCGAAACAAGCCGAACGGAAGGGCCAACACGCTCCAGTTGGCGATGTCGAGGACTGGAATCACAATCATCCAGTTCTTGTCGGACCTCGGGTAGATCACATGGGCAAGTGCGACAAGAATGAAGGAAACGACCGGCACGGTCGAATGATGCCGGTCAATGCCGTGCCTCTTGTTTCGGATGCTCACGATCACGCAACCCCAGTTCATGGCGACGATATAGCCTGCAAGCAGCAGAATGATGATCGCCAGGATGAGCCGCGTGGTATCCATGCTATTTCACCGAACAGTTAGCAATGTATCCGTCCCGGCGGGGCCACGGGCACACGATTCGCCCCAGCCGTTCTCCCCGCCGGGACGGATACATTGATGTTGGACGAAGCCGCGGCCCTCGCCCGGGAATTCACAGGGGAAAGTAAGCCCGGGACCAGCCCGCGAAAAGCAAGAAATCTCGCACCCGCACGTCCACGCGGCCACCTTCGACCTTCGGATCCTCAGCGTCAGCGCGCCGGCACAGCCACCCTCCCCGCAGGGTGCGCCCCAAGCGCAGACCTGCGCCCTGCGGGCACGACACCCCGCCGCCTGCGCGCAAAGGGTCTGCGCACCCCAGGTCTCCTGGGCTCGCACACAGCCAAGCTGGCGTCCTGCGGTTCATGAACTGTCGATCAGGGGCCGCACCCGCCGCCGGGGTCGGGGCAGCACCGCCACCAGTACCAAGGCCCCTCCACAGTGCGGACAGCACCCATCCCCCTCCTGGCCCCCGGCCTTTCCCGCGTCGGGTTCCGGCGGCGGTGCAACCACCGGCGCCACCGTCCCGGGGGGCGCGAGCACCGCCCGAATCCGGGCCATTCGTTGCTGCCGGCCCCGGTTGGCCAACACCCCATAGTGCCGCATCTTGGTGAACCGTTGCGGCAGGATGTGCAGCGCCAACCGTCGGATGAACTCGCCCACCTCCAAGCGCATCGTCTTGGCGCGCCCCTCCTCCCGGTTGTCCCGGTAGGCGAAGTCCACCGTGCCCGCCTCCGCGTCCAACGCCAGCAGTCGTCGCGGACTGATCGCGACCCGATGCGTGTAGCGCCCCACGTACCGCAGCACCTGCTCCGGCCCCGCAAACGGACGCTTGGCGTACACCACCCACCGTTTGGCACTCACCGTCCGCATCAACCCCTGGAACGTGGCCACATCCCGCAACGGTGCCAACTGCCCGTGAAATTCCAGCTTGCCGCGCGCGTACAACCGTTGGAGACCGGCCAGGTACTTCCCTTGGAAGACCAACGCCAGCGCCTTCACGGGGAACAGATACCCTCCCGAGGCCCCCACCCAACGTTCCCGGTTCCGGTCCCAGCCCCCGCCGGTGACGACGCAGTGCAGGTGATAATGGTCAATCAACGTCTGGCCCCAGGTGTGCAACACCGCCGTGAGGCCGATCAAGCCCCCGAAGCGATTGCGCCCGAAGGTGAGCAGCGTCTGGCTGGCCGCGTCGAAGAGCAGCGTATAGAGCGCCCGGCGGTTTTGACGGATCAGGGGGTTGAGGCCGTGCGGCAGGGTGAACACCAGATGAAAGTAGGGCACGGGCAGCAGCAGGGCTTGTTGCCCTTGGAGCCACCGCCCGGCGGCCTCCCCCTGGCAGAGGGGGCAATGCCGGTTGCCGCACGAGTGGGGCACGAAGTGTTCATAGCCGCACCGTGGGCACTGGTACTCATGTCCTCCCAGAGCCGGGGTGCGGCACATGCGCAACGCGTGGAGCACGCGCCATTGCTCGGGCGAGAGGGACGGCAACGTGTAGGGGTGCGCCAGCGCCGCCGTGATCACCGCCGCCAGGCTCGGAGCCTGGACCGCGGACGCGGCCATCGGTGGCCCTCCGGCTTCAGGCCGCGGCCGCTTCGATCGCCGGCAGGGGCGGGAGGTTCAGTTGTTGGAGCGGACCCTGGATTTGGGCCAGACGCTCCTCGCGGACATGGAGGTAGGTCGTCGTGCTCGAGAGGCTGCTGTGGCCCAAAAGCCGCTGAACCACCGTGATCTCGACGCCGGCTTCCAACAGGTGCGTGGCAAACGAATGACGCAAGCTATGAATCCCGCCCTTGCGCGGCAGGCCCGCCCGGGCCACCGCGTCCCAGAACATCCGCTGCCCACTCTGCGCCGGCAGCGGCTCGTCCAGGTTCCCGCTGCGCGTGAAGAGCCAAACCCGTGGGCGGAAGGCCCGGTAGTAGGCCCGCAACTCCTCCAGTAAGCGCGGGGGCAAGAGTGTGTACCGATCCTTGCCGCCCTTGCCCAACTCGACCCGAATCTGTCCCCGCGCGCTGTCGATGTGCTCGACCTTGAGGTGGCAGGCCTCACTCAGGCGCAAGCCCGCCCCGTACACCGTCATCAGGAAAGCGCGCGGCTTAGGCTCCGGACAGCCGATCGTGAAGAGCCGCTCCAGTTCCGCCCGGCTGAAGACCTGCGGCCGCCGCGTCTGTGGGCGTACCCGGGGCAGCAACCGCTCCAATTGATCCACCGGCCGCTCCAAGACCAACTCGTAAAACCGCCGCAACGCGCTCACCGTCTGGTTGAGCGAACTGGGCGCCAGATGCCGCTCCTCGCGCAGGTGCAGCAGATAGGCCTGGAGTTCCTCGTCCGTGATCCGGTCGGGCGACCGGTGATAGTGTTGAGCCAGCGACGCCACCGCCGCCACGTAAGCCTCAACCGTCCGTACCGACATCCCTCGCAAAGCGAGTTCCCGTAACCATCGTTCTCGAAGTGGAGTCATAGGACCCCACTATCTTCCGCCTCCTCCCCCCTGTCACAGAGACACCCGAACTCCCTCCGCGAAGCGGCTTCGTTCAACAAGTAATGGACATCCGAAATGACGTCATCTTTCGCGTCATGGTCTGAGGTTACGCTTGCCAAACGGCCTGGCAAGAGTGATTTGCAGCCGCGAGGAGAAAACGACGGAACCAGCATATGCTTCAATATCCCGCGGTGATCATATTGTCCCGAAACCCAAGGCCAAATTGCTTCAACTGGTCCAGGAAAGCATCGACAATGCGTCGATGCGCCGCTTCAAGGTTCTCGTCAGCCGGGGCTGTGTGCATGCAGTCAGAAGTCTCGCGCCTCACTCCCAATCGCACAAGAGCGCGCCCATGGTCCTGTCGGCTCGTGCGCGCCGCCCCGACGGCAACTCGAACCGAACGCTGCCGGATGGCAGGTCGAAGACCCGTTCAATCTCGCGCTGCCCGGTCGCAACCGTGGCGTCGCGCCGCAGTGCGAACTTGCGTCGTGCTGGATGCTCTCCGCTGTTCTTCTACTTCGGCATAGATGTGCGCAATGTGTGAACCTGCCGAAGGTGAACTCACAGATGCCGCTTTGCGGGATTAAGATGCACGACTGGTTCGCCCTGTTCGCCCTTGACCGAGGCGCAACCAACCACAAAGTGCAAAGGACCCAATCCCCAGAACACACCCACGGGGCCACACACCGTTTCTCTCCCTCTGAATCTGTGTTCCGCCCTGAATCTGTGTTCCGCCCCGAATCTGTGTGGAGCCCGAATCTGTGTGGAGCCCGAATCTGTGTGGAGCCCGAATCTGTGTGGAGCCCCTCCCCGATTCAGGACGGAACACAGATTGGCACCAAGACACTGATCCCGCTGACCGCACCTGCGCTTTCACGTGGTAAACGGTTGACAGTCGGGAATTGGCCCGGGAGCCGAGGACGAACAAGCTGAAAACAGGAGCAGGCCCGGAGCGTGGGCCCGAGGCGGGGAGCGTGCGGGCGCGGGAGGATCGGTTTTGGGAGCGCCATGAGCGGCGGCGTTGGCCGAGCGGGTGGAGGCAGGGATCGCACGGTGGCGCCGGCGACGCGTCGATCAGGCATCGACCAGGATCGGTCCCGCACACGTCCCCGTCAGGCTCCGACCGCCCTCGGCCGTGACCAGATAGGTGTTCTCTGTCCCGACCATGCCAACACCGGGCACCCCTCGCTTCGGTTCGACCGCCAGCACCATCCCCTCGATCAATGGCTCATCGAACCCCTCCGCAATCACCGGCGGCTCGTCGATCTGCAACCCAACTCCATGTCCGAGAAACTCCGCCCGACGACTCCCGAACCCCATGAAATGCTCGAGGAACCCGGCGTCCAAACTCTCCATCACAGTGCTGTAGATCCGGGATGGGATCGCCCCGGGCTTGAGCAGCGCGGCGATGCGGCCCTGGATCTCGACGCACCGCGCGTGAAAGGCGCTCGCCTCTCGAGGCAACGGACGCCCAAACGCGTAGATCATCGTCTTGTCCGTCGCATACCCCTCGACGCTGCAGCCCAGATCGACAAACACAAGATCGCCCACCCGCAACCGCCGGTCGCGGCTTCCGAGAACCGGCGCGGCGGGCCCCACCCCGCGGCATCCACCCGGGCCATTGAAACTGGTGGGATAGAGCGAGTTTTCCCCGAACCCGAGCTGCCCCACCGCAATGTCCACATTGAACATCGCGAAGCGCACTGTGCCCTCATGCCCCTCGCTCACCATGAGCCTGTACAAATCGCAGGCGAACTCGGCCTCGCTCATGCCCTCGCGCAGCAACCCCGGCACCTTGTCCTCCATAGCCCGACGGTGAATCGCCCCGGCCCGCTCGATGATCTCGAGTTCGTACGGGCTCTTGACGGATCGCACCCGCCCAATCACCGGATCGAGCGAGCCGAGTTCATCACATGGAAAGTGCTTCCGAAACCGTCCCACAAGACCGAACGGCACCAGATCGGCCTCGATGTGAATGGCGCGCCGCCCCCGCGCCGGCTTCATCCCTTGTGCCGCATCCCGAAAACTCCGCATCGGGCGCATGTCCGGAAACAGCGATTCCGCACAGGCGCGTTCCAGGCTCCGACGCACCCAGAACACCGCGTCTCCATCGCGCGGGACCAGCAATAAGCCGTCCTGCATCGTGCCGGTCAGGTAGTACTGGTTGACGCGTCCCAAAAACGCCGCCAGTTCCCAGTCGGGGCAAACCGCCTCCATCCGTGACCGAAACCGCTGCATCCGGTCGTCCAATTCAGCGCGAGGCACCTGTGATGTCATGACTTGGCTGCCGCCATTATGCGCCCCCGCCCGCCCGCGAAAAGGAGGAAGTGCTGCCACAATCAATCTTCACTGGACACCGCTCCGGCCAATTGGTTCAGTCCTCCCATGCGACTCCATCTCCTGATTGCGGCGACCGCGGTTCTTTGTTCGAGCCATGCGACCGCCCGATCCGCCGCCTCGCCCGCATCCGACGTCAACCTCGCCGTTGTTGCGACACCCAGCAGTTCCTATGTCTCGGGCGACACCCGCGCGTCGGCCCTGAACGACGGCAGCAGTCCACGCAGTTCCCGCGGCGATCGCCGCGGCACGTACGGCAACTGGCCGCGCCAGGGAACACAATGGGTGCAATACGATTGGACCCAGCCCATCAGCACCGCTCGGATCGAAGTCTATTGGTGGGATGACGCCAGAGGCGTGCGCCTGCCCAAAGCCTCGCGACTGAAATACTGGGATGGGAAGGACTTCATACCCGTCCCGAATCCCACCGGCCTCGACGTCGAAGCCAACCGGTTCAACGTCACCACATTCGACGAAATCACCACATCGAAGCTGCGGCTCCAGATGGACGGCAACGGCGAGTTCTCGACAGGCATCATCGAATGGCGCGTCCTCGATTCCGGACGGTCGCCGCGTTTCCCGCCCCGGGTGGCGGCGGGTGTGGACCGGGTGGCCGTCCTCGGCGGCCAAACCTACCTGAGCGGACAGGTCCAGTCGCTGAAGCCGGCTGACACCCCGCTCACGCTGACCTGGACCAAGCAAGCCGGACCCGGCCGCGTGACCTTCGCGAGTCCCAACGCCGCCGACACCGCCGCCGGCTTCGATCAGCCCGGCGATTACGTACTCGCACTCACCGCCAACGAGGGCGGAGCGGGCGCGTCCGCCACTCTCGATGTCAGGGTCGAACCGCCGCCGCCAACGCAACGATTGGACGTCGTCTACACCAAGCGCTACAAGATCGACAGCCCCCTCTGGAACTCGAGGGCCAGATCGCTCATCGTCAATTGGATTCCCCATTGTATCGATTACATCAACCGCACGAACCTCACCCAGGGCCAGGGAGGCATCGACAATTTCGTCGAGGCCGCCAAGGCCTTGCGCGGCGCGGCCCACGCCCCCCACAAAGGCTACGTCTTCGCCAACGCATGGGTGCATCAGACGGTGGAATCGATCTGCATCGCCCTCATGGTCGATCCGCAAGGGGATCCCGACGTCATCGAGGCACAGCAGACCATGCGCGCTACTCTCGAGGATTGGATTCCCAAGATTCTCGCGGCGCAGGAGCCCGACGGTTACCTGCAAACTGCCTACACCCTGGCCGACCGCAGTGCCTGGCCGGAACGCTGGAACCCCCGCAATCGCGGAGATCACGAGGGTTACGTCGCCGGCTACTTCATCGAGTCCGCCATCAATCACCACACACTCACGGAGGGCAAGGACCTCCGTCTCTACGACGCCGCCAAGCGGTTGGCCGACTGCTGGGTGGCGAACATCGGGCCGGGCAAGAAGGACTGGTACGACGGCCATCAGGAAATGGAACAGGCCCTCGTGCGCTTCGGACGCTTCGTCAATGACGTCGAGGGCAACGGACGCGGCGACGCCTATGTGAAACTCGCCAAGTTCCTGCTCGATTGCCGCAACAACGGCAGCGAATACGACCAAAGCCATCTCCCCGTCCAACGCCAATACGAAGCCGTCGGCCACGCCGTGCGCGCCGTCTACAGCTACTCGGGCATGGCGGATGTGGCCGCCGAAACGGCCGATGTCGATTACCAGAGCGCCGTGCTCTCGCTCTGGGACAACATGGTGAACCGGAAGTACTACGTCACCGGCGGCATCGGCAGCGGCGAGACTTCGGAAGGTTTCGGCCCCGACTACTCGCTGCCCCACAACGCCTATTGCGAGTCCTGTTCAAGTTGCGGCCTGATCTTCTTCCAACACAAGCTCAACCTCGCCTACCACGACGCCAGGTACGCCGATCTCTACGAGGAGACGATGTACAACGCCCTGCTCGGGGCCACGGATCTCGAAGGCAAAACCTTCAATTACACCAACCCGCTCATCGGCGGACGCCGCACATCCTGGCACGCCTGCCCCTGTTGCGTCGGCAACATCCCCCGCACGCTCCTGATGATCCCAACCTGGACCTACCTCAAGACCGGCGACGCCATCCATGTCAACCTGTTCATCGGCAGCACCATCATCCTCGAACGCGTGGCAGGCACCGATGTCGAGATTGTGCAGAAGACCGATTATCCCTGGGACGGCAAGGTCGCCCTCACCGTCAACCCCAGGCAGCCCGCCACGTTCGCAATCCATGTGCGTGTCCCCAATCGCCAGACCAGCGCACTCTACACCAACACGCCCGCCGTCAGCGGCCTCAAGTCGTTCTCCCTCAATGGTCAGCCCGCAACCCCGCGGATCGAGAAAGGCTACGCCGTGGTGAAACGCGCATGGAAAGCCGGCGACACCATCGAACTCGAACTGCCAATGGACGTGCAGCGCATCGTGTCGGACGAACGGGTCCTCGCCAATCGCGGCTTCACAGCCCTGCGCTGCGGTCCCCTCATCTACTGCGTCGAGCGCGCAGACCAACCGGACATCACCGGCGCAATCGGCCCCCAACCCCTCGCCACCGAGTGGCGCGGCGATTTCCTGCACGGGGTCAAGGTCATCAAGGGCGCCTGGGACGACGGCTCGCCCCTGCTCGCCATCCCCTACTATGCCCGCGACAATCGGCCCGACACAGCCTCCCCCCGACGCCGCCGCGCTGAATCACAAGTCTGGATCAAAACCGCCCTGACAGACCGGCAGACCGCAACCATCAGCAACAATGCGCTGTCGGACGAGGCGACAGCCGCACCCAGCCCGCCCGCCACCGCCCCAAAACAACCTGAGGCAACTTCTGCGGCGGCGTGGTCCGGCAGCGAATTGCTTGCCGTTCTGCCCATCTCGATCGAGACCACCACAGGCACCCTGCCCCGGCTGCCCCGGAGCGTCGCCGGCCAATTCAAGGACGGAACCACAGGAACCGTGGTCCGCGTCATCTGGCCGTCTCCCACCAACAATCAGTCCGTCCTCGAACCGGGCACGTTCACCGTCACCGGACGCGTCGCCGGAACCACGATCGAGCCCAAGGCCGTCGTCACGGTGAAATCCGCCTCCAGTGATTCGCCCGCTCCGGCCCGCGGGGTCGAAGCGTTTCCCCTGGACCGGGTGAGCCTCGACCGCGACGAACAGCAGCGCGAGACCCCGTTCATCCGACACCGCAACAAGTTCATCCAGGGGCTGGCCCAGACCGATCCTGACCGGTTCCTCTACATGTTCCGCGACGCCTTTGGACAACCCCAACCCGAGACCGCCCAACCGCTGGGCGTTTGGGATTCCCAAACAACCCGCTTGCGCGGCCATGCCAGCGGCCATTACCTGTCCGCCATCGCCCAGGCCTGTGCCAGCACTGGCTACGATCCGGCGCTGCAAACCAATTTCCTGTCGAAGCTGACCTATCTCATCGACACCCTGTACGACCTGTCACAGAAGTCAGGCCGCCCGACCCAAGAAGCCGGCCCATGCAACGCCGATCCCACCACCGTGCCGCCCGGGCCCGGAGTCACAAACTACAACTCCAACCTGACCAGCGAAGGCATCCGCACGGATTACTGGAATTGGGGTCGGGGCTTCATCAGCGCCTATCCGCCCGACCAGTTCATCATGCTCGAACAGGGGGCAACCTACGGGGACGGCAACCACCAGGTCTGGGCCCCCTACTACACGCTCCACAAAATCCTCGCCGGATGCCTCGACTGCTACGAAGTGGCTCGAAACCAAAAGGCCCTCGAGATTGCACGAGGCATGGGCCTCTGGGTGCAGCAGCGCCTCCAAGCCGTCCCGCCCGCCACACGCATCCGCATGTGGAATCGCTACATCGCGGGCGAGTACGGCGGGATGAACGAAGTCATGGCCCGCCTCTTCCGCCTGACCGGAGACGCGCGCTTCCTCGAGTGCGCCCGGCTGTTCGACAACAGCAACTTCTTCTTTGGCGACGCCGACCACACCCACGGCCTGGCCCGCAACGTGGATACGCTGCGCGGACGCCACGCCAACCAACACATCCCCCAAATCACCGGCGCGCTCGAAATCTATCGCAACACGGGCGAGCGTCCTTACCTCAGTGTCGCAGAACATTTCTGGGATATCTGCACTGGCGGCTACATGTACAGCATCGGCGGCGTCGCCGGCGCCCGCAACCCGAACAACGCCGAGTGCTTCACCGCCGAACCCGACTCTCTTTTCGCCAACGGCTTCAACCGCGGCGGTCAGAACGAGACCTGCGCCACGTACAACCTGCTCAAGCTGAGTCGACAACTCTTCATGTACGACCCTGACGCCCGCTACATGGATTACTACGAGCAGGCCCTCTACAACCATATCCTCGCCTCCGTCGCCGCCGAAGACTCCGCCAACACGTACCACGTCCCCCTCAACCCGGCCGCACGCAAGCAGTTCGGCAACGGCGGCATGGACGGCTTCACCTGCTGCAACGGCACGGCCCTCGAAAGCGGGACCAAGCTCCAGGATTCGATCTACTTCCACGGCGCCGATCACCAGACGCTCTTCGTCAATCTGTTCGTCCCCTCGACCCTTCGATGGACGGAGCGCAATCTCACCCTCACTCAGCGCACGAGCTACCCCTTCGAGGAAGCCACCCGGCTCGTCCTCGCAGGTAACGGCGCCTTCGATCTCAAGGTCCGCGTGCCGCGCTGGGCAACCCGCGGATTTCATGTCCGCATCAACGGCCAGTCCAAACAGGTCAACGCCATCCCGGGCACCTATCTGAATCTGGGCCGTGATTGGAAGGACAAGGACACCATCGAACTGCGGATGCCGTTCCCATTCCACCTCAGCCGCGTCATGGATCAACCCAACATCGCCAGCCTCTTCTACGGCCCCGTCCTGCTCGCAGCCGAGGAATCCGGACCCCGCTCCGACTGGCGCCCTGTCGTCCTCGACGCCGCTGACATTGGCAAATCCATCGCCGGCAATCCGCAAACGCTCCGGTTCGACATCGCCGGCGTCGTGTTCCGTCCGTTCTTCGAAATGTACGGGCGCCACTCCGTTTACCTGGATGTGCGGTTGCAGCCGGGGACGAGTTTTCGAGAGCCGAGTTCGACGAGGCCCTCCCCATGAATCGACTGGTTGATGGTTGCGAGTTGATGGTTGAGCGTTGGAAGTTGAGCGTTGAACGTTTCCGGGTTCATGGGGGCAGGGCGCATTCAGCCGTTGAATGTCAACGCTTTCCATGAACCGCCTGCGCAAGTCGTTGATAATCAACAAAAGTGGCAACCCGAACGTCCAACGCGCAACGTTCAACGTCCAACTTCCAACGAACCGCTTCGTTGAACGTTGAGCGTTGGAAGTTGAGCGTTGAACGTTTCCGGGTTCATGGGGTGCCCGCGCGGCCACCTCACTTCCCCAGAGTCACAACCTTCGGATGCTCCATGAACTCGCGCCCGTTGAGATTCCCAACCACGTTGTAGAACCCCTCGTCACTCCAGAAGACGAATCCAGCCAGGTCAGGGTAGCTGGTCTCGAGCTTGCGCAGGACATCCAGACAATCGCGCGCAGGATCGCCCTTCCCGCGAATCCCCAACTCGGCCCACCAGATGACCTTGCCCCCGGCCTTCTTCTTCGCAACCGCCCAGTCGTATTCCGAAAACACCAGCCCCGTGCCGTAAGCCGATTTGCCGAGCACATCCACATAGTCGTCGCCCGGATAACACCGCTCCAAGGCGCCATGGTTCTGCGTGGTGTGATAGGCCCAGAGAATATGGTCGAGTTTCTTCGTTTCCTGGAAATAGTCGTGCACCAGCCGATAGAGCCGGATGATCGCGTCGCTCCCCTGCTTGGCGTGCCACTTGTTCCGGTCGTCGCTCTCCACAAAAGGCGTGTACACAACCGGAATCCCGCGGTCCTTCAGCCACTGCAGATTCGCCGCCATCCGATCGAGCTGCCGAAAGAAATTGCGCCGGACTGGATTGTCGTCAGGCGACCAGATCTTCTCCATCTCGCACGGATCGTTCCACCTGCCTCCGCCCGGGTTCGCAAAGAAGTTGTAGATTCCGACAATCATGCCCCGCTCCCAGAGCTTGCGCGCGCCCTCGTTCCACGCGGCGTCACTGAACGGGTCATCGTCAAAGTCGTACGTGATGCAGCCGTACCGCGGCATTCTGCCGGTGTGCTCGAGCACCTTCCGAATCCAGTTGCCCGGGTGATCCATGTCCGGGTTCTCGTTGTGCACCCATGTGGCCACCTGCCCAAACACATAGGACCCATGCCCCCGCGCCCTGAGAAACTCGAACACCTTCGCCTTCGCTTCCACGGCATTGACTGCACTCGAGACGCCGCCGGACGCTTCACCCCCCGGCGTCTCGCCCGCCTGCACTCCGGCATTCACGCCGGATACGCGCATCGCCGCACCGCGCGCTTTGGCAAATGGCACGCCAATCCCGGCGGCGAGCAGCCCGAGCATCTCACGCCGGGTCACCGCGCCCTTCCCGACCCCACCCATCGATGCCCGCTGAGCGAATGACTGGTGAACAGTTTGACCGGCTGGCATTGGCGTGTCGAACATGCAGGAACCCTGCGCGACTCGACCGGGCAGCTCAAGGCGAAATCCAGCGCGTGTACGCCCGCTCACCGAAATACTCGTAGCCCCGGTTCTCGTCCGGCGTGCCGATCGCCAGGGCATGAATGAAACCGTTGCGCTCGACCTGGACGGTGTGAAGGATCTTCCGCTCCGAGTTCTCCTTGAGCAGGAACCGGACGCGCCCGTCCAGCCCCCAATGCGTTTCAAGACCGGCGTCATTGGTCCGGCTGTTGAACGTGAGGAACGCGCTCAGTGTGGTCAGCATCGCCTGGCTGCGCCCCCATGTCCCTCCCTCGGCACTCACAAACGGCTTCCCATCGAGCAGCGCGACGGCGTCGTTGTACGCGAAAACGCACAGGACACGCCGCTCCGAAGACTCGAGCCACCGGGCCAGCTTCGTGGCGTGCCCGCGCGCGGCATCGAACGCATAGTTGCTGTCGAGAAACGCAATCCGGACAATATCGGCCGGAATCTCCTCGATTGCGTTCAGGTAGCCGAAGATCAGGCTCCCGCCGCCGCTATGGCCCGTTAGCACCAGTTCGAGCCGGTTGGTCGGAAAGACCCCCTTCACGCTCGCGATCAGGCCCGGAATGCCCTCATCGCCATGCTGCCGCCGCCAGGCAGGCCAGCTCCGCGTGTCGGCCTCCAGATACGCCGTGACGATCGTGTGGTTCGTGTCCCGCGCCCGAACGAACCGCGTCTGCGCACCGATATGCTGAATGTCAAAACGCCAGTCGTCGCCCGATCGAGGAGCGCGTCCGATGGTTTGGGCCGTGGTGTTGCCGTTGGGCAGGGCGTAAAGCACCAACAAGACCGGCCTGCCGGACGCGCAATCCTCGACGGCCGGTGCGTTCAGATGCACCTTCACGCCGGGCTCGATCACGATCTCGGCCGTCCGTTCGCCGAAGGCGCCGCCCGACTTGAACTCGACGCCGTCCGCAGGCGAGCGGCGCTCCCCAGGACCCGACGGCTCGAATCGATCCGTCGCATAGCGCGGCTGCGCCACCACACCTTCGTCGCTCAACAACCCCGCACGACACGGATCCGACAGCACCCCGGCCACGGTCGTGGTGGAACCGTTCACCCGCATGGCCTGATGCACCAACCGCACGCCGTGGCTGTAATCCACCCAACTCACGCCGTGGTCAAGGTAGAGCGGCTGGATCGGCACCCCGCCGATTCGATGCCATCCGTAAATCGCAACCTTGCCGGGCGCCTCATCGAGCCTGGCCGAGATCACGACGTCCTTCTTGTGGCCCGCAACAAGCGCCCCCGGCGGATGCCCCGCCATGCGCTCGAGCCGCTGGGTGCGCACAATCCCGTTGTGCGCCATAAACACCGGCACCGTCGTCATGGCCGGGCTTGGAGCAATCGGGGCCGGCTCGAGCTTGACCTCTGCAGCCCGGTAAACCGCGTCCACCATCCTCCGCGTTGGAAGCATGCAGCCGAGTTGGTCCGCCAACCGCTGCGCGCTCATCGGCGTCATCGGCATGAGCAGCGCGTCGTCGTCCGAGCCCACGCACACATAGTCCGGCGTCACGAAGAACGTCCCGATGTTCGTCCTTCCATCCGCCACGTTCGTCACGCTGACGGGACACAGCCGCCGCATGAACCCAGGCACATTGCCCGACAACACCTCCGTCAGAATCGCCTGTTCACGCTCCGCAAGCGCCAAAGACTCGATCCGGTCGGCAATCACGCGCCCGGGAACGGCATCCATCGCGCGCTCGGGCAAGGCCAGCGTCTGCCCTCGCACAAGCGCAGAAACACAAAAGGCGACCACGGCCAATCCAAGGGACCTCGATTGCCTCGCGCCCGGTCCGAGAGACAGAGAAAGGCAACACATTGGTCTCATGGGGAAACGTCTTCCACACCGACAGGACGCTCATGGTCCCCTCTCTGGGCGCGGCATTGCCAAAGCCCGCGTGTGGGACTGCGCGGAGCTTGATGAAGCATCCCGTCCGAGGTCAAGACAGATTGGACTGGAACTCGGTCCTCCGAGAGAGGGGGTTCATGGGAGCCAAGATGAGACCGCTGAAACTGGACTCGTTCACTATGGTGTTTTCAATTCGAGGATTCTAA
>JAXGQW010000091.1:0-20604 GCA_040766265.1 Verrucomicrobiota bacterium | reverse complement strand
GGGAGTCCTGCCCGAGGTTCCGGTGACACTGCACTGCACATATTGGGGGAGCGACTCGGGCCGGGTTTTCGATATCCTCGTCAACGGCACACGCGTCGCCACGCAGGAGTTGGCCCAGAACCAGCCCGGCGAGTTCTTCGACGTCGAGTACGCGATGCCCGCCGCACTCACCCAAGGAAGAAAGTCCGTCGTGGTCCGGTTCGTCGCCCATCCGGGCAGCACCGCCGGCGGCCTCTTCGCCTGCGCCACGCTCAAGGCGGACCGGTGACTTTTCCGCGGTTTGAGCCCGGGCCTGCTGGTTGTCGTTGGTCCTCGTGATGTCGTCTGTGAAGGTCCTCACCGACCCTCTTCTGAGTCGATCAGAAATCGCGGCGAGCGTGGCTGATGCCATTGACTGAATGGCAGTTTGACGGATGCACGATGGCGAGTTTCCCTCGAAACCCACCTTGCTTTTGGCCAGATAGATGGCCATGTTCATGGGTATGAACACGACCGTAAATGTGGCTGAGTTCAAAAACCGGTTTTCCGAGTTGCTTGCCCTGGTGGAACGCGGCGGCGAACTGATCGTCTGCCGGCGCAACGTGCCGCTTGCCCGCGTCGAACCGATTCATAAACCTGCCATGCGCAAACCGGAACGAAGGGTTGTGGGCTGCATGAAGGGCACGGTAGGAATCCATGGCGACCTGGCCGAACCGTGCATCGCGGAGGAAGACTGGGGAATGCTGAAGTGAATCCGCCATGCCGTATCTCCTCGACACGTGCGCCATCCCGTTCATTGCGGAGAACACCACCGACCTGTCGGCGGCCACGCTCAGGCTGATTGACGAAGCGCCGGCTGGCGACGTATTCGTCTCGGCGATTTCCGTGGCGGAAATCGCCTGCCTTTGGGAGCGGGAGAAGATCACCCTGAAACAGCACTGGCGCCTTTGGTGGAAAGTCTTGCTGACCCGAACGGCATGGACTTGTCTTCCTATTGCCGCGGAAATCATGGCCGAAGCCTACAGCCTTCCGCCACCCATCCATCGTGACCCAGCGGATCGTGTTCTTATCGCCACGGCGCGTCGCGAACGGCTAACGCTTGTGACCACGGATGGCAAGATCCGCGGTTATCCGCACGTAAGCAGCATTGCGTGACCTCCACCGAGCGAGCCAGGATGAACGCGCCCGAGTAGTCGCGGTTCAAGCCAGGCAGGTTTGCTTGGGATCGTGCGTCTGCAACCTGAAGAACTCGGAAGCGTTCGCAATCTCGTCCGGAGGAAGCAACCTGCCTGTGCACTCAAAGCGAGAACTGCCCGTTCGAAGCGTCTCGCTCGACACGGGCCCGCACGCCCTGGTAATGTCCGATGGTCATCTGAAAGCGTGGGACCCAAGTCTGCGCGGGCTGGCGGGGAATCAACAGCATGAAACAACAGCGAATGAGGCGCCGTGACTTCCTGGGATCGGCGGCACTGGGCACGGCAGGGATCGTCTGGGGCGACCGCCTGACCGCATTGGCGTCCGGGGCCTCGCCCTTCAGAATCAACGAGCCCTTCGACGGAGCCGTCTTGAACCGCCGCCATGGCAAGGCTGTGGATGGCGGACTGGCAATCCGGGTTTCCGGCGTCGCTCCCGCGGACGCGCGGGTCATGGTCTGCGGCCGGGACGCCGAACGCCAGGGCGAGACCTTCTCGACGGAGGTCGTGTTGCGCGAGCATGAGACGACCATCACGGCCACCTGCGCGGGGGGCTCAGGCCGCCTCGAGGATCGGGTGCGTGTCGTCTGGGACCGGCATTCGTTTCCCCGATACCGTTTCTCGATCGATGACAACAGCTTCTTTCTGCGCGATATCCACCAGAAGCAGTACCGCTCGCTTTTCGATTCGTTCTACCTGGCGATGCTCCGCAAGCTGCACCGGGACTACGGGGTCAAGTTCACCGTCAACATCTACTACACAACGGCCGATGGCTTCGACCTGACTCAGTTCTCCAACCGCTACCAAGGCGAGTGGCGCGACTGTGCGGACTGGCTCAAGCTGGCTTTCCACGCCCACGCGGACAAGCCCGATCGCCCGTATGAGGATGTGTCCCCGGAGAAACTGATTGCCGATTTCGATCAGGTGGCCGAGCAGATCCACCGATTCGCGGGGGCCCAAAGCTACGCCCCTCCGACCGTGATCCACTGGGGGATGACGCGACAGGAATCGCTCAAGCCGCTCTTCGAGCGCGGGGTGCGCGCGCTGAGCGGCTACTTCGTCAAATGGAGCGGACGCTATGACGTGAACTACCGGTTCGACGACACCGTCTCGGAGTATCTCTCCCGACACGATTGCTGGAAACACTTCGACAGCGGGATTGTCTTCTCCCGCGTGGACATCGTCTGCAACAGCACGCCCCTCGACCAAATCGCGCCCACGTTCGAGCCGCTCGCGAAAGACCCCAACCAGGCGGAGATCATGGACCTGTTCACGCACGAACAGTACTTCTGGCCGTTCTACGCGAATTACATCGCCGATCACCCCCAGCGGCTCGACGCCGCCATCCGCTGGGTGACCGACCACGGCTATCGCCCGGTGTTCCTCCACGAGGGATTCCTCGGAGCTCCGACCCCTTCTCTCGAGACGCCAACCAGCCCGGGCTGAATAGGCCACGGACGATTGTGTGGCGGGCTGAGAACCGTCCGGTTCCCTGTCAACTGCTCAGTAGAGTGAGCTTTCCGGCTACGGCGACTCGACGCGGTAGAGGTGGGTCTTGGTGCGCAGGTAGAAGGCGCGGCCGGACACGGCCGGCGAGGCCATGAAGCCGTCGTCAAGGGTGTTGGTGGCCAGGACCCGGAACGCGCGCCCTGGTTCGAGAACGGTCGTCGTGCCCTGCTGATTGAAGAAAAAGAGCCGTCCATCGGCGTAGACCGGCGATGCCGCGTACTTGCCGCCGATCCGCTCCTTCCAGACGGTGTTTCCGGTCGCCGCTTCGAGACAGGTGACGAAGCTGTCCTCCGCGGCGGTGTAGATGAGCCCGTCCACGAGAATCGGCGAAGAATACTTGCCGACGTGCGTTCTGAGCCGCCACACGACGCCGGTGTCGGTGACATCCCCCTGCCCATCCGTCTTCACGGCGAGCAACTCCGTCTTTGACAAGCCGGTGACGAAGAATGCCAATCCGTTGTCGTAAAGGGGGCGGGGCGCCGCCGACCAATCATTGTACTGCACTCTCCACAACTCGCGCCCGTCGCGCGGGTCGTACGCATAAGCCGCCTTGGCCCCGGCGCTGAGCATTTGCGTCTGGCCGGCCGCCGAGACAATCAACGGCGTGCTGTGGGCTTTGCGCAAGTCGCCGTCGCGCGCCATTTGCCCCGGGACATGCTCGTCGTTCCAGGCGACCGAGCGGCTGGTTTTCCAGACCGTCTTGCCGGTCTGCTTGTCGAGGGCGACGTGATACTGCACGTCGACGCCATCCATGGTCAGGATGAGGAGGTTCTCGAACAAAATCAGGGACGAAGAGGGACCGCGATAATGCCGGCAGGGCAGATCGTCGCGTTTCCAAAGGACCTTGCCAGTCCCGGTCTCGAGGCACGCCGTCCCGAAGCTCCCGAAATGCACATAGACTCGGCCCGGCTCGATCACCGAGGAAGGGGTCGCGTAGCAGTTCATCGAGGCGCCGTTGCCCAGCGGCTCCGGATTGTCGCTGTGAAACACCTTCTCGTGAACAACGACCTTCCCCGTGTCCGCATCCAGGCCGAGCACGAAAAAGTCATGGCCGTCCTCGGTCGCCGTGGTCACCCAGACCTGGCCGCCCATGACAACCGGGGTCGACCAGCCCCGATGGGGGATTGCGGTCTTCCATCTGACGTTGTTGGTTTCACTCCAGTGCAACGGCACACCGACGGTCTTCCCATCCGGCGAACCCGCCGCGTGACCGTTGCCCCAGGGCCCGCGAAACTCCGGCCAGTCCGCCTGAACCGCCGCTGCGCCCCAAGACAGAACCGCCAATGCAATCACAGGATTCATGGGGGCAGGGTGTGTCGAATGCCAAGCCAAGTCAACGGCGCGGTGCCGTTCTCCACTCAACGGGCCAGGCTGATATCGACGCCGGCTTTCCACTCAGGGCGATCCTGCAGCAGCCTCGCAACCGAGGCGCGCACGCTCGTTTCCTGCTCCGGCGTCTGGAACTGGAACGCGACTCGACCCGGCCTGTCCCCCGCCGGCTGACCGGACGGTGGAGTCGCCGGACAGATCGTTTCGAAGAACACGCCGATCAGGCGCGCGAGGGGAATCTGCGCGGGATTGTACTCGACCTCGAACAGGGTGTCCTGGCCGGGTGGCTTCGAGGGGCCTGTGGTGCGTGGCCGAACTGCCGAGACGCCGTCCAGGCGCCGCAAGGCCGCTTCGATTCCCGAAATGCGGTCCGCTCCGAGGACAATGCGCTCCAGCCCCTGGCGGGCGGGCGGGCGCTCGTGAAAAGCAAGGGCGTCCGAGTTGATGCAGTAGCGCAGACGCGTCGGCGGCGGTCCGTCGGTGAACACATGGCCCAGGTGGGAAGCGCACCGGGCGCAGTGGACCTCGATGCGAACCATGCCGTAACTGGTGTCGCGCGTCTGGCCGATGTTCTCTTGCGCGAACGGCTGGAAGAAGCTGGGCCAGCCCGTCCCGGAATCGAACTTGGCATCCGACCGGAACAGCGGCAGGCCGCAGCCGATGCACGTGTAGAGGCCCGACTTATGGTTGTCGTGGAAGATGCCGCAGAAGGCCCGTTCGGTGCCGTGGGTGCGGGTGATGCGGTATTGTTCGGCTGTGAGTTGGGCCCGCCAGGCCGCATCGGATTTGACCACCCTGGGAACGACAAGCGGTTCGGTAACCTGGCCCGAAGCGCCGAGGAGGCGCACTGTGACGGTTGGCGTGTTCATGGGACTGGCGGCGGGTGCGCAGAGAAGCTGGACGCCGGCGGCCATCACAGCCAGCGGAGCGCAGAGACAATTCGCGATCGCTTTGGTTTTCATCGTGTCCGACGGTCATCGCCTGGGGGCGAGCCGGTGGAATATGTCCCAGCGCGCCATTCGCGCAAATGCCAGTTCGAGACTCACTGTCTAGTCGTTTGGATACCCGACACAGACCCCTCACCCCGGCCCTCTCCCATCCGATGGGAGAGGGTGCCCGGAGGGCGGGTGAGGGTGACGGTGTAGTGCATCTCGCTGATTCCTCAGCATGCCGTGCGCTGGCTTGGTTCGACTCGATCCGGCGCCATCCCGCATGCCGCGACACGGATCGCTTCGGCCAGAAGGCCGTCCTGACCCGCACTCACGGTGCGCAGGTCAAGGCGCACGCGACCGCCGGAGAGGAAGCCGATCACCGGGGGCGAGCCCGCCCGCAGACGCGCCAGGAACTGGGCGGGCGCGACCGTCTGGGGCGACAGATCGAGCGTGACCGACGGCAGGGCTGCCCGCGGCAGAGTGCCGCCTCCGACCCGGCCCCTGCCCTTCCCCACCGTGATGGTCAGGGGCAGTCCGGACAGTTCGGTTCGCAGGGCTTGAGCCCGGGCGTGCAGGGTCTCCTCGGTTGTTTCGAGCATTCCAAACACGGGGATCTGGCGACCCAGGCCAGCCGGGGCTATGGGCGGGCTGTTCCCGCGCCCGACCCGAGATGCGCGCGCGTAGGCCTCAGCCGTCGCTTCGAGCGCGGCCAGGATGAGCTTGTCGCAGCGCAAGGCCCGGAAGAAAGGCTCGCGCTTGAGCGCCGCGACCCAGCGGGCCTTGCCGGCGATCACACCCGCCTGCGGCCCTCCCAGAAGCTTGTCTCCGCTGAAACAGACCAGACCGACACCGCGCCTGAGGGATTCGCACGGCGTGGGCTCGCGATCGACACCGTAACTGGCCGTGTTCAAAACGGCCCCGCTGCCCAGATCCTCGATGAGCGGCAGGTGTTTGCGCCTGGCCAGTTCCGCCAGCGCCTCGATCGAGGGCGAGTCCACAAAACCGTCCATGAAGAAATTGCTGCGGTGCACCTTGAGGATCAGCGCCGTCTTCTCACCGATCGCATCGGCGTAATCCGCCAGGGTCGTCTGGTTGGTTGTTCCCACCTCGCGCAGAGTCGCGCCGCTGGTCTCGAGCACATCCGGGATGCGGAATCCGCCCCCGATCTGGACCAGTTCACCTCTCGAGAGGATGACCTCCCTGCGGGCCCCGGCGGTGAAATGGCGCAGCATCAACACGAGCGCAGCCGCGCAATTGTTGACCACGGTGGCCGCTTCGGCCCCGCAAAGCACGGCCAGGAGTTGCTCGACGTACGCCGCGCGTCCGCCGCGCTCGCCGCTGGCCAGGTCGATCTCGAGGTTGCTGTAGTTCGCTCCGATGGCCGTCAAGGCCTCGATCGCAGCCGGCCCCAAGGGCGCCCGCCCGAGGTTGGTGTGGATGACCACGCCGGTGGCATTGATCACCGGGCGCAGCGCCGAACGCCGCAGAGTCTCGAGCGCGTTTCGAATCCCGTCGACGACCGTCTCGAAAGCAGGCACAGCCCCGCCCTCGCGCCGCCGCCCCAACTCGCGCCGCACGACCGCAAGAACGACTGGTCTCGAGAGGCCGACGTCGCCCAGCGCCTGGAGCACTTGCTCGACGGCAGGGATGGCGCGGCGCGGGGACTCAGGCTGACGCTCGCGTGGTTTCTTGCGCATCCAGTGACCGGACAGAGCTCGGGAATCCGTATCCTCTTTCCGGCATGAGGTTGGGCTAGCCTGCCGCAATCCAAACGCATTGGCAGCGGCGGGCGGTGCAGTACGGAAGCGGCAACTCCGGAAGCCGGTCGATATCCAGCGGCGTGCCGCGCATGCTCAGGGCCATGGCACACTGCTCCCCATCGCGGTTGGATGGCAGCAATTCGACGCTCTTGATCCCAGCCGCGCGGCAGTCTTCGATCGAGGTTTTGCATGCTCGGCGCGCGATGGCCGTCTGCCTTGGGTGCCCGGTCTCGGCCCCATCGGTTCCCGCGCCCCTGCCGCCTTCGTGCGCATCGCTCTTGCTCTCGGTCGCATCCGGGCCGGGGGCGGCGCGCAATTCGAGATCCGAACAACGCACCTGGGCCTCGCGGACAATCTGGTCCAACTGGGTCTGGGTGAGGCCGATCTGTTCACAGAACACCTCGATCGCCTCGCGCTCGCCCGCCACCAGATCGGCATCCGCCAACCCCACGAAGACCATGTCCTCGAGGTTCCGCACCTGGGCACCCAAAGTGCCCACGCCTTGGGGAGTGAACTTCGAGTCCTCGACCAGGCGGGTGGCCTCGGTCACATGAATCCGTTTGGCGCCAACCAAGCGCCGGACTTCATCGAGCGCCGCCAATTCCTGCGATGTCAGTCGACCGTCCTGGCTGGCGATATAGAGGACGTTCGCCAAGTAGGTTGTGATTTCTTTGTCGTGCATAGCCGCTCACCGCCTTCACTCGATCAGACGAAGGGCTTTCGCCACAAAAGCCGCCTTCTCTCGCCCTCTCGAATCGGGTGCGATTTGACAGATTCAACCCCCATCGGTCCATCCAAATCGCATGCGCCGGCTCGGACGCACCGGATTCGGAGATGGGAGATCGGAGATGGGAGATCGGAGATGGGAGATCGGAGATGGGAGATGGGGATCCCGCGGCCGTGGGAGAGGCCCTGGTCGGTGACGGTGATTGTCTCGGACCAGGGCCTCGCGGAACTCGGCCCTCCGAAAAGGCTCGGTCTTCCGAACACGGGGGGAGGCTCAAGGAAACGCCACGACAACGTAGAATTTCGACAGGCCTGCGAGCGGCTCGCTCCACGTCAATCCGGCGATGCCCGACGCCTCGATCGTCCATGCCGCCGGGAACGCTCCGGTGACCGTAGTCGAGCTGTAGACGCTGTATTGCGTCGCGCCCGGTTCGGCGGCCCAATTCAAGGTGACGGTTGTTGGCGCCGAAGGCGGCGTCACCTGGATTTTGACCCGGACCGGCTTCCCGACTGGCGCGCGGTGATCCTCGACCTCGCCGTCATGCGCCGCCCCGGTGGGCGCGAGACCGCCCGCGCTGCTGAAGCGGACGCGCGCGCAAGCGAACCCGAGCGTGGCAGTGGGCGGGACGGCGAACCCATACGAGACGATTGCGCCGCCGCCGCCGTGGGCGCCGCCCGCCACGATCTGCTCGCCCGCGTCGAGCCAGCTCCCGTTGCCGTCGAAGTCGACCCACGCGTCGATCTTTCCGATGCCCGTCGCAGTGACATCCACCACGCCCTTGCAGCCGGCGATGAGCGGATGGAAGACGATGCCGTCCTCGTCATCGATGCCGGCTTTGTCATCGCCCAGCGCCGCCGGATCGGGCTCGCCGTCGGGCTCGCCGTCGATCGACGCGCCCAGACACATGCCCGGCACGATCAGGTGACGGGCGCCGTCATTGGAAAGCAGGGTGGGATAGGGGCGGTCCGGGGCGTCGCCAAAATCGTATTTGGGCTCCGGCTCGATCTCTTTGCCGCCAATCACGAAAGCGAGGTCGATCGACAGCTTGGTTTCCGGATCGATCAACTCGCGCCATTGGTGCGGCTGCTGCGGCGTGTCGTCCCATACCGCGTCATCCTCGAAATGGGCCGCGCGCGACGTTTTCCATCCCCATTCGCCGCCCGCGCACTCGACCTGCAGGTCCAGCCAGTAGATCATGCCCTTCTTTTGCTCAAAGGCCATGTCGTCCGGAATCTTCACCGTGTATTTGAAATACATCTTGTGATCCCCCCGCTTCCACTCGCCCGAGTTCGGATCCAGCCACCCTTGCTCGCCGTATTCCGAATCAGCCGGCACGGTCAATCCGATCCGGCCATCCGCGGTGTTGGCTTCCCAGAGCAGGCGTCCGGGTTTGCTGAACCGCCCGGTCCGGTCGTCTTCGTGGATGCTCAAGTGCACATTCTTGATTTCGCCGACCTTGTCCTGGCGCCACGACCCCCAGAAGAGAATCCGGGTGATCGGCCCCGTCTCCGTGCAGAGGAAGTCGTCGGCAAGGATCTTCGGAGAATAGCCGCGCACGTCCCATCCGTTCGGATCGGGCAACTGGGCCCAGTGCATTTTGTGGCGGAGACTGCCGTCCTCGATGTGGACGATGTAATCCTCGACCTCGCCATCAGGCGGATTGCCGCCCGCGCCCGGGCCGGAGGGCAGCAAGTTGCCGCCGCTATCGTAGCGGACGCGCGCGAAGGTGGCGCCGATCGCCGCGGTGGCTGGCACAGTGAACGAATACGACTCCGTCAGACCGCCTCCGTGGTGAATGCCGTTGTTCACGATTTGCTCGGTGCTATGCCATTTGCCGTCGGCGTCGAAGTCAATCCATGCGTTGATCCAGCCGGTCACGGACGCCACGATGTCGATCTGCGCGGCCTGGCCGGCTACCAGCGGCACCGGGAATGTCACACCGTCATCGTCGTCATTGCCGTCGTTGTCGTCGCCGCTGGCGATCGCATCGGGCTGGCCGTCGGCCTCGCCGTCGATCGACGAACCCAGGTACATGCCGGGCACGATCCGGTGGGCCGGGCCGCCGTTGGCCTGAAGCGTCGGGTATGTCGGGTCGGGGGCGTCGCCGTAATCGAACTTGTGCTGGTTGTCATCCCGAACCGCCACGTTCGAGGCAAACTCGGAGGTGTTGCCGGCCGGATCGGTGGCCGTGGCTGTCAGCCATTGCCCCGGTGCAGCGCCTCCGGCCAGAACGAGCGTCCAAGTGCCGGCAACCGCAGTGGTCGTTCCGAGGTAAACGGCGCCCTGGCCGTGGCCGCTGCCGTCCGGACCCGGAATCGCCGCAAAGACTTCGATGGTGGCGGTGAACACCGGGACGTCGATGGTTCCGCTGACGGTCGTGATGCCCGAGTTGTGGACGGCGCTCGCAATGACCGGGAAGTTGATCAACTCGTTGGATCCGCGGTCCGCGTCGCCGGGATCGTTCGGTGTCACGCCAGGCTCGAAGTCGAGGTCGATCCCGAGGTAACCCGGATCGATGTGGCCGTTGTGATGGATCGCGTTTTGCGTGATCCGGTTGCGACTGGTGTCGTTGTCTCCCACGGGGCGCGCCTCCGTGACCGCGACACCGGTGTGGATGTTCCAGGCGATCGTATTGTGGATGATCACGTTGTCGGGAGCAAAGCCCCAGACTGTCCCGCCGTACGATCCGACCGCCACCCCATGCCACTGGTTGGGCATCGGGTTGAGGTTCACGTCCACGCCAATCCGGTTTTGGTCCAGCGTGTTGGAATGCGTGATCAACCCGGAGGGGCCGAAGCCCACGATCCCCACACCGTCAAAGCCGTTGGCCCCGATCCAGTTCTGCTCGATGAGGTTGTGGTGGGCTCCTTCGCCGATGTACACCCCCTGATGGCCGTTGCCCAGCGGCCCGGCGCCGGTGATGTCGATCCCGACGTAGCAGCGTTCGACGCGATTGTTCGCCACATCGCCGACATCGGGGCAGTTCGCGATCCCGATGCCCTCGATCTTGTTGCCGCTGGCCACGTTTTCGAGAATGTGGTTCCCAAGCGCGATTCCAGGGCTGTTGGGCAGCACTTTGACGTAGATGCCGCCCCACAGGCCCGGCGGTGTATCGTGCCCGTTCGGCAGTGCGGCCATCCCCCTCACATCCGTGCCCACCAGGTTCCAGTAGATCTGGTTTCCATTCGATCCGGGATGCCTGGCCGTCCCCGGCAGGATGCCCTGAATCGAGATCCCGTCATGGGGGAAACTGTGGATGCACAATCCCTGCACACGGTTGTTCGACGACATGATGTACAACCCGTGGGCAAACTGCGGCGCCGGCGGCGGAGGCGGGAGGTACGGTGCCGGAATCAGACTGCCGTCCAGTTCCACTTTCACCACCAGCGACGACGGGTTGCCCGCCGCAAAGGACGACCCCGGCTGCGTGTAGCCGTCAATCTGGATGCCGAGGCCGTGAATGTTCTGAATCACCGGCAGCGGAGTCCGGGGCTGGATCACGGCCACGCCAGCAGCCGTCAACAGAGACGCCGGCACATTGAAATCGATGATGACCGGCGGGAGCGCGGCGTTGTTGGCCTGGACGATCGCATCCCGCAGACTTCCCGGTCCGGCATCAAGGGTGGTCGTCACGGTGAAGTTGGCGGCGCATGCCTCCGGGGCCAGGACGAGAAGGAGCGGCACGACGCCACGAATGAGAAAGGACTTGCTCATAGGCGTTTTCCTTTGGGGTTGCCGGGAGTTTAGCCGCCCTGGAACGAAAACTCAAGGCTAAACTGGCAACCCGCAGAGCATCTGGACGGCCCGGTCGAGTTGGCGGTACTGCGCGACGCTGTTGTAGATCTGGGCCGAGACGCGCAGATAGCGGATGGGCGGCTGCCCGATCCGATTGAACGGGACCTCGATGCCGAACTCGTCGTAAAGGCGGAGCTGATCCGCATCGATCTTGCCGGCGGGGGGGCGATTCTGCAGGCGCGCGGGCAGCGGCACTGTCGCCATGGAACCGAGCATGGACGCGGGGCAAGGGGGATCCACCCTCCAACTCCGGCACAACAAGGCGCGCGCCTGCACCGCCAGGGCGTGATTGCGGGCGCGCAGTTCCGGCCAACCGCCGGGCAGGAGGCTCCCCATCCACCGGATCGCTTCCCCGACGCACATCCAGGGCGTGGGATCGATTGTCCCGGGCCAATCGAACCGGTCCTGGAATCGGGTGTGACCGGGTCGGGATCGATTGTTGCCGTGGCTGACGACAGGCGGCTGGAGGTTGGATTGAAGATCCTCGCGCGCCCAGAGGAAGGCCGCTCCTTTCGGGGCGCAGACCCATTTGTGGAGGTTGCCGGTGTAGTAGGCGGGGCGGAGGCGGGCGAGGTTCAGCGCAACCATGCCGGGCGCGTGGGCGCCGTCGACGAGCGTCGGCACACCGCGCTCTTCGAGCCCGCGCACGAGGCGTTCGAGAGGCAACACGAGGGCCGAGTCGCTCGTCACGTGATCGAGCAGGGCCAGACGCGTCCGGGGCGTCACAGCCTTCAACACGGCCGCCACGATGGCGTCGCCGCCCGACACGGGGAACGGCACTGGAACGACGATCAGCCGCGCGCCGGCGCGCCGCGCCGCCTCGACAAGCACATTCCGGCAGGCGTTGTAGTCGAGGCAGGTGGTCAGGAGCGCGTCGCCCCGGCGGAGATTCAGCGAGCGTACTACGGCGTTCACGCCTGTCGTGGCGTTGGTGACGAAGACCAAATCGCTTGGCCGGGCGCCGACGAAGCGGGCGAGCGCCTGGCGCGAGGGTTCGAGTCGATCATCGTAATGGCGCCAGAGAAACTGCACCGGCTCCGCCTCCATCTGGCGGCGCAGTTCGGCCTGCAGTTCGAGAATCGGCTTCGGGCACGCGCCAAACGAACCGTGATTCAGGAAAGCCACGCCGGCCTTCAGTCCCCACAACCCGCCCGCGGAACCACGGGTAGACACGGATGGACACAGGCCATGGATCGACACGGACGGACACGGATCGGACAGCTTATTGGACGCGCCTTGCCGGTCGGCACAGTTCATGGCTTTGGCGGAAGAAGACGAAGCGCAGGGCTAGCGAGGCGCGCCTCAGACCAAATCCAGTCATCCCCTTCCCATGAGAGGTCCCCGTGTCTCCCCGCCCTTCTCTCCCGCGCCTCGCTCAGTAGAATCCTTGACCCGTTTAACGCAGCACAGAAACTTGGCTCTTCTGCAATGAGTTTCATCGGTCAAGGATTCTGCAGGATATGGTCGAGCAGCCGGGGCACATACTCGGCGACGCGCGGCACGCTGGCGGGATCCTGGCGCGCCATTGTGGACAGCGTGTCGCGGAGGCTGGCTGCCTTTGGACCGAGGGCGTCGATGGCATTGAGGGCCAGGAGCGAGACGTGCAGCCCGTTGCGGTCGGGCGGCGCGAGTTCGCGAAGCGCGGCGAGGGCCGGCGCCAGATCTTCCGCATCGCCGTGGGCGGCCAGTGCCCAGGCGGCGGTGACGCGCACGCTGGCGGACTCGTCCGCCAGCCGTTCACGCAAGGCCCGCCGGGCGGGCGCAACTGCATCCGCGCCGCGCATGAGGTGGCCCAGCACGGCCCAGGAGCGGACGCCGCTGTCACGGTCGTTCAGGCCTTGTCGAAGCCGCTCCGTCGCACTGGCCTCGAGGCTCGATGCGGCGTCCGCCATTTCGAGAATGCGCTCGAGGGGGTAACGGCTGGTGTCGATCCCGAAATCGCGGATTGTCGTGCCCCCCGCCCTCCGATGCATCTCGGCTTCGGGGAGGAACCCGACGTCGCGGATGCGCAGCGCGTGTTCGCGCTGGGCCCGACGCAGTTCCTCGAGCACGGCCTGGTGCTCGGGACGGCCGGCCAGGTTCCTGACCTCATCCGGGTCCGTCTCGAGGTCGTAGAGTTCCTCGGGCGGCTTCCGTTCCCAGAAGAACGTCCGCGGGGCCTCGAGTCGGCCCTGGTCATACAGTGTCTTCCAGACCCGCGTGGTGGGAGTCTGGAACATGTAGTCGATGTGCTGTCCGTAGATCAGGTCCGGACGGTAGTTGCGAATGTAGACGTAACGCGCGTTGCGCACGGAGCGGACCATGTCGAACCGTTCGTCCATGCGTCCCCGGAAGCCATGCGCGCAGTCGGGCGGCGGCGTGGCGTGCGGCCCCATGAAGGCGCGTCCCTGCATCCAACCGGGCGGCTCGATCCGCGCAAGGCTCAGAAGCGTCGGCGCCAGGTCGACGAATCCGACCAACCGGGCCGAAGCGCCGCCGGGAGCGTAGTCTTCGGGCGCGCAGTCGCGGAGGTCGGGCGGGACGTGGACGATGAGGGGCACATGCAAGCCGGAGTTGTAGGGCCAGCGTTTGCTTCGAGGCATCCCGCTGCCATTGTCGCCAAAGAAGAAGACGATCGTATCACGGTCGAGGCCGGCGTCTTCGAGTTCCTCGATGCGGCGTCCGAACTGTTCGTCCATCTCGCTGATCTTGTCGTAATACTGAGCCCAGTCATGGCGCACCTCGGGCGTGTCCGGATGATACGCGGGCAGCCGCGCCCTGGCGGGGTCGTGGCGCAGCGCATGCGGGCGGGTGCGGATTTGGCTTTCGTGGCTGACGGTGAGGTTGAACACGGCGAAGAACGGCTGGCCGGGCGCGCGGTTCCGCCAATGCGCCCGGTTCGACGATTCATCCCAGACTCGGCCCGGCGCCCGGACGTTGTAGTCTTCCTTGTTGTTGTTGACGCAATAGTAGCCGCGTTCGCGAAGGTACTGCGGGAAGAGCTTGACGGACCCCGGCACGGCCACCGAACTGCGCATGTGCTCGGCCCCCAGCGCGGTCGGGTACATCCCGGTGATGATGGCGGTGCGGGCGGGCGCGCAAACGGGCGCGGTGGACCACACATGGCGGTAGCGCAGGCCGCGGGCGGCGAACCTGTCGAGGCGGGGCGTGTCGGCGTAGGCGTCCCCGTAACACCCGAGGTGCGGGTTGATGTCTTCGGCAGTCACCCAAAGGATGTTTGGCAGCGCGTTCCCCTGAGCCGCGGGACGGATCGGCACGACGCTCAGGGCGAGCGATACAAGAAGCGTTTTCCACGTGTCCATACGGGGCGGCCAAAGATGGGTCCGGTCCAAACGTGATTGCAAGCGCAACCTGCCGATCACAATATGTTTGGGGTTTCCGGGATTCTGGGCTAGGTGTCTGTCATGCCGCGGGCCGTCCGCAACCGACCAAAGGCGTCTTCATGGCTCCTCAGAGCCTGGGGATGCGCCGCCCTTGGCCTGGTCCTGGTTGGGGCGCACGGACACGCGGGCGCACACCCGCCCGCACATTCGCTCCCGTCGCCGGACGCCGAGCCGCCCGCCGCAGGTCCCAGCCCGTGGCTCGAGGGCGACGCGGACCTCGATTCGGTTCCTGCAACGCGGGTCGTGCCCGGCCAATTTGTCGTGCGCTTTCACGACGGAGCCGCCTATGCCCGTCCGGCTTCCGCGGGCGTTGATCTCGGTCCAGGGATCGAGTCCGTTCGATGGCTGTCTCGGTCTGGCGCGGGCCAGGCTGCCCAGGCTGCGAGCGGCGCGTCTGTGTTCGATCGGCTCGCCCTCGTGACAGCCGCGACCGGCGAATCCGCCGATCTCGTGCTCGCCCGCCTGCGGCAGCATCCCGCGCTGGCCTACGCGGAGCCAAACACGATCCTGACCCTGTTCGACGATCCGCACCCCGCGCGCTATCCGAACGATTTCCGCTTCGGCGAACTCTGGAACCTCCATAACCCGGACGCCGGCGGCCCGGGAGGGGACATACGGGCTCCTTTCGCCTGGGCCCTGACAACCGGTGACGCCGCCATCCGGGTGGCCGTGATCGACACGGGCATCGACTTCTACCATCCGGACCTCGAGGCGAATGTCTGGACGAATCCCGGTGAAATCCCGGGCAACGGCTTGGACGACGACGGCAACGGATACGCCGATGACGTGCACGGTTATGATTTCGTGAGCGACGACAGCGATCCCATGGACGACCAAATCCACGGGACGCACGTGGCCGGGACGATCGGCGCGGTGGGGAACAACGAGATCGGGGTGGCGGGGGTATCCTGGCAAACCAGCCTGATGGCGATCAAGGCATTCAACGCGAGCGGCGAGGGCAGCCTCTTCGACGTCATCGCCGGGATTCGCTACGCCGTTGTCAACGGGGCGCGCATCCTCAACGCGAGTTGGGGGCAATTCGAGAACAGCAAGGCCCTGGCCGAGGCCATCGCCCAGGCCCGTGCGCAAGGCGTGGTCATCGTGGCCGCAGCCGGCAACACGCGCAGCGAAGCGCTGTCGTACCCGGCCGCCTATCCGGAGGCGGTGACTGTCGCGGCCCTGAATCCCCGCGACGAACGCTCCATCTTCTCGAGCTACGGCCCCCATGTCGACCTGTCGGCGCCGGGCGAGAACATCCTGTCGACCGTTCCCGACAACCGTTTCGAAGTCGCCAGCGGCACATCGATGGCCGCGCCCCATGTCGCCGGCGTGGCCGCGCTCGTCCTCAGTCGCCACCCGGAGTTCACGCCCGTCCAGGTCGAGGACATCCTGCGCAACGCAGTCGATCCGATCCAGACCGCCGTGTACTGTGGAGCCGGGCGGCTCAACGCATGGCGGGCCGTGCGTGTCGACGTCCCGCTGGCGACGGCCCGGCTCGAGTTGCCTCCGGTGCTCTCCGGCCGCATCGATCTCGAAGGCACGGCCTCGAGCCCCCATTTCCGGGGCTATGCACTCGAC
The DNA here is from genome assembly GCA_040766265.1 of Verrucomicrobiota bacterium. Classification (GTDB taxonomy): domain Bacteria; phylum Verrucomicrobiota; class Verrucomicrobiia; order Limisphaerales; family J093; genus MWFF01. The sequence goes on along the minus strand of JAXGQW010000091.1, from coordinate 4,419 downwards.
TATGGACAGGGCGTTTACCCCACCAACTGGACGCGCCTCCACGCCGCCGAACTGCCCGTCGACCGCGGCGCCCTTCTGGGGGATTGGTCCACCGACAGTCTTCCCGAGGGCTCCTATGTCCTGCGGTTGACGGTCTGGGACACTCTGGACCAGCAGGCGGTCGATCGCGCGACGGTGACAATTCGGAACGTCCACCTCGCCTCACCCCTGCACACCGACGTCGTCCGCGCCGGCAGCCTCCTCCCGCTCACGGGCACCGTCTACGGGGCGGGCCGCACGTACACCATCGCGCACGGGATCGGACGCGATCCCTCGGCGTGGTCCACCGATGGGATTGTGCTGGCGAATGGCGGCCAGGCGCCGGTGATCGGGGATCTCTTGGGAACGTGGGACACCGGGGCTGTGGCCCCCAACACATTCTACTCGCTCAAGCTGACCGCATGGGCAGGCGGCGAAACCATCGGCTCCTGGACCGCCACACTGGTGCACCTGGACGGACAGCTCCGTCCCGGCTGGCCTCAGCACGTGATCGCGCCATCCGGCTACAGCACCAACGACTGGCGGCAAATCGTCGCCGCCGATCTGGATCAGGATGGCGCGCAGGAAATCCTGGCTGTCGAGGCGGGCAATCTCGAGGGGAAGATGGCCCGGCTGCTGGTGTATCGACCCGACGGCGCCCTCGGGTGGTCGCGCGCATTGGCCGCGGGGTTTCCCACCACAGACATTCCCACCGTCGGCGACATCGATGGCGACGGGATGAGCGAGGTGTTTGTGGACGTGGGCGACAGCGGTCGGGTCTGGGCGTTCCGGCACGACGGGCGTCCGCTCGATGGCGATTGGCCGGCGCTGGCCGGGGGCGGGAACTTCGGCAAGGCGCTGGCCGATCTCGATGGCGACGGCACAGCCGAACTTATTGTCTGCGGAACCGCCGCAGCCCCGCAGCCGACCGGCCAGCGGATGCTTGCCGTGCTCGACCGGTGGGGTCGCATTCGGCAGCAGTGGTTCATGGCCCACGCGGCCCTGCCGCTCGAGGTGCCGCGCCAGTTTCCGGCGGTCGGCGACTTGGATGACGATCCCGACTTGGAGATCGTGGCCATCGCGGGCGAAGGCGGAGTGGCGATGTTCGATCTGCGCCAGCCGGAGGGCCCTGTCTGGCAAGTCCAAACGGGCGGGTCCCTGTACGGCTCTCCCGTTGTGGGCGACATCGACGGCGATCATCGAGCCGAGGTGATTGTGGCCTCGCACGATGCCTCCGCTCGCGGCAAGGCTGGCACCCGGGGCGGAGTCTTTGTTTATGATCGCGAGGGCCAGATCCGCCCCGGTTGGCCGGTCCTAATCCATGAGTCCTTCACGGCCACACCAGCGCTCGGGGATCTGGACCGCGACGGAGCGCTCGACATTGTCGCGGTCAATTGGGAGGAGAAGCTGATCCACCTCCTGCGCCACGACGGCTTCGATCATCCCGGTTGGCCGGTCGGACCAATCCTGGCCAACAACGCGTCCCTGTTCCCCATGCTCGGCTCGGTCAAGTCGATGCCCGTTGTGGGAGACGTGAATGGCGACGGTTGGCCTGACGTTGTCGTGATCACACCGGGATATGCGAACCAGGCGGCGGCGACTGGAGACATCTCCTACTTCGGCGGCGTGAAGGCATGGTCGCGCGCCGGCAAACCGATTGACCTGCATCCGCATCCGCACGTCACCGCCCTGGTCACCGAGACGGGCGCAGGCAACCGCTTCAAGGCCGGGCCGCCCGTCCTGACGGACCTCGACGGAAACGGCCGGCTCGACATCGTGGCCAGCACGATCGAGGACTATGGTTACGGCGGGCGGGCCGCGGCGAATGTGGCCAAGGGCCGGTACAGCCTCTACGCCTGGGAACTCGACGCGCCGTGCGTCCCGGGCGATCTGCCTTGGCCGATGTTTCAGCGCGATCCGGCCCACACCGGCTCCGTGTCCGCCTTGAAACCGGCCAACCAGCCCCCGACGGTCGAGGGCATCCCGAGTCAGACCATCCGCGCGGGCGGCGTGTTCTTCCCAATCGAACTCGACCGCTACGTCCTCGATCCGGATCACCCGGTCGCCGCGCTGACATGGACGATCGAGGGGGCATCCGACCTTCTCGTCGCACTCGAAGACAACCGGGTCGTCGCGATCGAACCCCCGACTCCCGAATGGACCGGAGCCGAGACCCTCCGCTTCGTGGCGCACGACCCGGGCGGGCTCGTCGGCAGCGCCGTGGCAACGTTCGCCGTGCGCCTGGACTACGTCCCGCCGCTGGCCGTCGCCGATCTGGCCGAGTTGGACGAGGACACCGCCTGCACACTGGATCCCCTCGCCAATGACTCGCATCCCCGCGGATTGCCGTTGCGCCTCCTCCAGTTCAGCCGGGCGCGCGCGGGGTCGATCGAGGCGCTCGGCAACGGCCTGTTGCGGTATCAGCCCGAACCCGATTTCTTCGGGGAAGACAGTTTCGCGTATCTCGTCGACGACGGCCAGGACGGCATGGCGCTGGCCTGGGTCACGCTGCGGGTGCGCCCCGTGCCGGATCCGCCCGTTGCGGTCGAGGACCGGGTCATTGCCATCGAGGACACACCGATTGCAATCGACGTTCTGGCCAACGATACCGATGCCGACGGCGATGCCCTCGCCCTGGCCGGGTTCGGCCAACCGGCAAACGGCGCAGTCGAGCAGGGCCCCGACGCGTCCCTGGTCTATCGCCCCCGGCAGGGGTGGTCCGGGACCGACAGTTTCGGCTACTCGATCACCGACGGCCAGGGCCATGAAACGAGCGGCACGGTCGCGCTGCAAGTCAAGCCCGTGAACGATCCGCCCGTGGCCCAAGACCTGGTGCTGGTGTTGAACCGGAATACCTCGCGGGATGTGATCTACCAGGCGGTCGATCCGGACGGCGACGCGTTGAGTTTTGAGATCGTCAAAGGCCCCGATCACGGCGAGTTCTGGGCCCAGCCGACCGTCGCCACGTACTACCCGCGCTTCGGATTTGCCGGCGAAGACACCGTCACCTACATCGCCAGAGACGGCGAGCTCGCCAGCTCCCCCGCCGTTGTGCGGTTCGTCGTGCTGGTCGTCAATAACCCGCCGCGTGCCGCGCCCCAGTCCGTCACCACCAAAGTCGGGCGTCCTCTCGAACTGACACTCGAGGCGACCGATGCCGATGCCGATCCGCTGTCGTTCGAGATCGCGCGGCAGCCCGCCCACGGCACGGTGACGGTGACGGTGGGCGGCTCGAATGCCGTCTATGCCCCGCACCTGGGCTACCTCGGCGACGACAGCTTCACCTTTACCGCCCATGACGGCCAGGCGTCCAGTTCGCCCGGCCTCGTTTCCCTGCGCATGACCGACCAGAATACGGCCCCCGTCGCTGAATCGTTCCTCTTCGCCGTGCCGATGAACAGGCCTACCAATCTCGTTCTCCGCGCCATCGACGGAGAAAACGATCCGCTCCAGTTCACCATCGTCACGAACCCGGCGCACGGACGCTTCAGCGGCACTGCGCCCAACCTCATCTTCACCCCCCGCACCAACTACTACGGACCGGACCGGTTCGCGTTCACGGTCCATGACGGCGAACTGCAAAGCGCGCCGGGCGTGGTCGCCCTGTCGATCGTCTACCCCAACACCCGGCCGGAGACCACCAACCAGTGGCTGACAGCCCCTCTCGATGCCCCGGTGTCGTTTCTGTTGGAGGTCGCGGATTCGGACACCGATTTCCTGCGCGCCGTCATCCTCGAGGGGCCGCGGCATGGACGCGTCCATGGGCTGGGCACCAACTTCGTCTACACACCCCGACCGGGCTTCACCGGAAGCGACAGTTTCACCTACCGCGTCTGGGATGGGATCGCCTACAGCCCGATCGCGACCGTCTCCATCAACGTGCACACCCCGCCTCCGCCGACGCCGCCCCGCTTCGAGGCCTTGAAGCTGATCGACGGCGGGATGCTGCAGATGCGCATCGCCACCATGCCCGGACGACTGCTGCGGCTCGAAGTCTCGACCGACCTCGTCGCCTGGGAACCGCTCCTCTCACAGACGCCATCGACCGACACGGTGACGCTCGTCGACACCAACGCCCCGTCCTTGCCGCTGCGCTTTTACCGGGCCGTGCGCCTGGAGTAATCAAACGACGTGGCTCATCGATGAACCGTCGTTCCGTAGCCGTCCCGCATCGTCGATTTCCAAACATCCGCGGTTTTCTGGCTCGTGCTCACCGATCAGTTCACAAAGGACTCCTGCTCCATCGACCCTAGATCTGAAGAAAACAGGCAAGTTTTAGCAGTCAGAAGGAAGAGATATTGAAAGGATTAGTTGAGCATGTGTGCTTTGTTGAGCATGAGGCTATGGCGCTTTGCAGGATGGAGCCGGGTGTGCTCGCAGGGATGGAGCCACTGGCTGGGC
>JAXGQW010000090.1:0-20796 GCA_040766265.1 Verrucomicrobiota bacterium | reverse complement strand
TCACGAATCTCCACGTCCTTCAGATCGACGAGCGGGCAGGGGCGGTGCGCGTTGCCTATGCAGGAAAGGAGATGACTCTCGACTTCGTGAACAACGGGCTCAAACCTCCGGCGGCGCCCGCAGCCGCACCCGGGGCCGTGCCTGGGCGTCCAGGCCAGCCGCAGCCCAGGGCCACGACACCTGCCGCGGCTGCGACCCGGGCGACGTGGACCAGGCCCGGAGCCGCGGGGACCGCGCCCTCGATCGCCCCCGTGGGGTCCCCGACTCTGACTACGCCGAACCCGAGCGGCCTGCAGTCGATTCCCGTAAGGCCGACCCGCCTGTCTTCCGGAGCCGTTTCGGCCATCAACGCCGGGACGCAGTATGGCGGCGGAGGCGAGACCGTGCAGCCTCCCCAGCCGGCGCTTGCGCCCGAACAGCAGATGCTCCTGATGCGCGCCCAGGAGGAAATCGCGCGGCGCCAGGGGGTGCCCTTTCCGCCCAGCCCGCCCATACCCGGCTTGAATCCGCCGCCGATGCCTGGCGCCGAGTGACCGGCCTTGGGCCAGTCTGGTTGTTGTTTCTTCTGGCTTTTCCCCGAGAGCCTCCTCCACTATTTCGCGCATGGATACCTCGGATCCGACTTCACCCTCGATGGAATCGAAGTTTTCGCGACGCCATTTCCTGCAGGGGTCATCGGCCGCCTTGGCCGGCGCGGCACTCGCCGAGTTCCCGTTCGTGCTTGCCGCCCGCGCGGAGGCGGACATGCCGATCAGGATCGGGGTGATTGGCTGCGGGGGACGCGGGACGGGGGCGGTGCTCGATGCGCTGGGCGCGGCCACTCAAGTCATCTACCCGAGCGCGGGCTATCACACCGAAGACGTGGCGTCGAACGCGACGGTCGCCCACAAGGACCTCGAGGTGGTCGCCTTGTGCGACGTGTTCATGGACCGCGTCAACGCCTGCCGCCAGAATCTGAAGAAGCTCGGCGTGAACATCCCGGACGCGATGTGCTTCGACGGGTTCGATGGCTACAAGAAGCTGCTCGAGATTCCCGAAATCAACTATGTGATCCACGCCACCTCGCCCCATTTCCGCCCGCTCCATGTCAAAGCGGCCGTCGAGGCCGGCAAGAACGTCTTCATGGAAAAACCCGGCGCCGTCGACGGCCCCGGCGTGCGGACCTTGCTCGAAGCGGGGGAAATCGCCAAGGCGAAGAACCTCGGCATTGCGGCGGGCACCCAGCGTCGGCACCGCCCCAGCTACAACGAGGCGATCCGCCGCATCCACGACGGGCAGATTGGCGAGATTCAATGCCTGCGTTGTTATTGGAACGGCGGCGTGATCTGGGTGATCGAGAAGACGGACGCGATGAGCGACATGGAATGGCAGCTCCGCAACTGGAACTACTTCACCTGGACCAGCGGGGACCACATCGTCGAGCAGCATCTGCATAACCTCGACATCATGAACTGGGCCATGGGCGCCCACCCCGTCAAGGCCTACGGCCAGGGAGGACGCCAGGCGCGCCGGCACCCGATCCACGGCAATATCTACGATCACTTCGCCGTCGAGTTCGAGTATCCCAACGGCGTGCGCATGTTCAGTCAGTGCCGCCAGATGGACGGCACCGAAGGGCGGGTGGGCGAAGTGATCCAGGGCGCCAAGGGCTTCGCGACGCTCAACGACGGCAACAATCTCCTGACCATCCGCGGCGGCGGCAACTGGCGCAGCCGCGGGCTCGAGGACGGCAATCCTTACCAGAAAGAGCACCAGAATCTTATCGCCAGCATCCGCGAGGGCAAACCGATCAACGAAGCCAAGAGCCTGGCCGAAGGCACCCTGACGGCCATCATGGGACGCGAGTCGGCCTACACGGGCCGGACTGTCGAGTGGGACGAAGCGCTTCACTCCAAGCTGCGGTACGGCCCCGACACGTACGAGTTGGGCAGCCTGCCCTTCCCGGAGGTCCCCGTCCCGGGCACGCACAAGTTCGCCTAGCGCGCATTTCTCACCAACTTCTGAAGAACGCGGAGCCGATGTCATCGAAAGCTGCACTCATGCGCGCTAGCCACGCAAAACCGCGCCGGGATCGAGGGAGGGACGAAGGCAACGGAGTGTTGGTTCGCAACGGCCTTTCCCTCCACGACCAGACCCTCATTCCCCGCTGTCCCGGCGCGATTTTCCCACAGCCCGGATTTCAGATCACTCCTTCAAGTGGTGAGAAATCCGGGCTAGCGAGGCGCACCTCAGACCAAGCCCAGACCCCACGCTCATGACAACACAACTCCATTCCACTCTGCTCCGCGTCCGGCCGTTGGCCGGCCTGTGCGCGGCCTGGACCCTGCTCCTCGCCCTGGGCACCGGCTGCGAACCCCGCCAATCCCGCGAAGCCGGCGGCTCGACGCCGGACTCGAAACCCCGCATCGCGCTGATCATGAAATCGCTGGCGAACGAGTTCTTCCTGACGATGGAGAACGGCGCCCGCGCCCATCAGAAGAGCCATGCGACCGAGTACGATCTTCTGGCCAACGGCATCAAAGATGAACTGGACGTCGCCCGCCAGATCGACCTGGTCGAGCAGATGATCGCCCAGCGCGTCGCCGCCATCGTCATCGCCCCCGCCGACTCGAAAGCGCTCGTCACCGTCTGCCGCAAGGCCCAGGACGCCGGCATCATCGTGGTCAATATCGACAACAAATTCGACGACGCCGTCCTCGCCGAGAAACAGGCCCGCATCCCGTTTGTCGGTCCGGACAACCGCAAGGGCGCTCGGCGCGTGGGAGATTATCTGGCCCGCCGGCTCGAACCCGGCGATCCCGTGGCGATCATCGAAGGACCGCCCAACGCCTTCAACGCCCAGCAGCGCAAGCTCGGCTTCACCGAGGCGGTCCAAGCCGCTGGCCTGCGCCTGGCCAGTTCGCAATCCGGCTATTGGGAAACGGACAAGGCCAATCAGGTCGCCGCCGCCATTCTCACCGAGCATCCGGACCTGAAGGCGTTTCTCTGTTCGAACGACAGCATGGCTCTCGGGGCGATCGCGGCCCTGCGCGCCGCGGGCAAAGCGGACACGGTCCTCGTCGTCGGATACGACAACATCTCGGCCGTCCAGGCGCTGCTCAAGGAAGGCAGGATCCTCGCGACTGCCGACCAGCACGCCGATCAAATCGCCGTGTACGGAATCGAGTACGCCCTGCAACTGCTCAAGACCAAGAGCGCGCCCGCCGACCGCGAAACGCCCGTCGACCTCGTCACCGCCCAGGGCATCGAGCCCCCGGCGCCCTGATCCGCCCCATGCCGGACGCCAGCCCCCTGCTCGAAGTCCGCGCCCTCGGCAAGCGCTACGCCGCGCCGGTGCTGATCGACGTCGATTTCGAGGTGCGCCGGGGCGAGGTGCACGCGCTGGTCGGGGAGAACGGCGCGGGCAAGAGCACCCTGTCGCGCATCATCGCCGGCCTCACACTGCCCGACGCCGGCTCGATGATCCTCGAGGGCGCTCCCTATGCCCCGCGATCCAAACGCGAGGCCGAGCGCAGCGGGGTGCGCCTGGTCATGCAGGAGCTGAACCTCATCGGCAACCTCACCGTCGCCGAGAACATCTTCCTCGACCAACTGCCTCACCGATGGGGCTGGATCCGGTACCGCGCCCTGCATGATCGGGCCCGGGCGGTGCTCGACCCCCTCGGACTCGGCGCCCTGCATCCGGGCCGCCGCGTCAGCGCGCTGGGCATCGGGCAGCAGCAGATGATCGAGATCGCGGCCGGCCTTTCCCAAAACTGCAGCCTTCTCATTCTGGACGAGCCGACCGCCGCCCTCATGGACGCCGAGATCGAGCACCTCTTCGCCCAGATCAAACGCCTCAAGGCCGCCGGCACCGGCATTCTCTACATCTCCCATCGACTCGAAGAAATCCAGCGGATCAGCGACCGCGTCAGCGTCCTGCGCGACGGTCAAATGATCGCCACACGCCCAACCCGCGAGATCTCCCTCGATGAAATCGTCCGCCTGATGGTCGGACGCGAACTCGAACAGTTGGGCGAACGGCGCCCGCCCAGCCCCGGCCCGGTCGCGCTCCGAGTGACCGGATTGCGCCGCAAACCGGTCGTCAAGGATGTCAGCTTCGAGGTCCGGCGCGGCGAAATCCTCGGGTTCGCCGGCCTGATGGGATCCGGACGCACCGAGACGATGCGGGCCGTGTTTGGCGCGGATCCGCCCGACGCCGGGGAGATCTGCGTGGGCGGCTCGACGCAGCCGGCGCGCCTGCGCTCACCCAAAGAGGCGATCGCCCAGGGCCTGGCTCTCCTGACCGAAGACCGCAAAGGGCAAGGCCTGCTCCTGCCCTGGTCGATCCGCGCGAACCTGAGCCTGCTCTGCCTCCCCGAGATCAGCGGCCTGGGCGGATGGATCCGACGCGCCGCCGAGCACGACCAGGCCGGACGCTGGGCGCGCGCGCTGGGCGTCCGCTGCCATTCGCTCGAGCAGCGGGTGGCCGAACTGAGCGGAGGCAACCAGCAGAAGGTGGTCATCGCCAAATGGCTCGCCCGCAACTGCGACGTCCTCATCTTCGACGAGCCGACGCGCGGAATCGACGTCGGGGCGCGCCGCGACATCTACCGCCTGATCACGGATCTGGCCGACAAGGGCAAGGCCGTCATCCTGGTCTCCTCGGACCTTCGGGAACTGCTGGCCCTCTGCGATCGCATCGCCGTCATGTCGGCCGGGCGCATCGCGGCCACATTCGACCGCGGTTCGTGGAGCCAGGACCAGATCATGGCCGCCGCCTTGAGCGGATACCTCGGGGGAAATGCATCGGCGCCCGCTTCGGAGAAAACGGCTGCCGACGCTTAATGAAACCGCCTGATCCACCAACACCGACTTCCTCGCGCGCTGCCGAATGGCGCCAAGTCCTGGCCGAGTACCTGGGCCTGACGGTCGCCCTCGTCATCCTGATGGCGGTGTTCAGCCTGAGCGCCCAGCATTTCTTCAGCGCCATCACCCTCCGGACCATCGCCAACCAGATCCCGTCCGCCCTGCTCGTGGCCACGGCGATGACGTATGTCCTGGTGATCGGTGAGATTGACCTGTCGGTCGGGTCGGTTCTGGCGCTCTCAGGCGCGGTGATGGGTGTTGCGATGGCCCAGTGGCACTGGCCATTGTGGGCGGCGCTCATCGCGGCTCTGGCAACAGGCCTGGTCTGCGGCGCCTTCAACGGCCTGGTCTCGATCCGCTGGCGGCTGCCCTCCTTCATCGTTACCCTGGGCACGCTCGAAATGGCCCGCGGGGGCGCCCACGCCGTGACCCGGTCTCAGACCCAATACATCGGGTCGGCCGTGGGGGCGATCGCCGACACGGACATCCTCGGTTTTTCACTGCCCTTCCTCGTGGCGGTCATGATGGTGGTTGTTGGACAACTGGTGCTCGCCCGCACCGTGTTCGGCCGGCACATGGTGGCTGTGGGCACCAATCAGGAGGCCGTGCGGCTCAGCGGCATCGATCCGCGTCCGATCAAGCTCGCCGTCTTTCTGATCACCGGCACGCTCGTGGCCCTGGCCGCAGCCATCGACACCTCGCGCTTCCAGTCGGCCAATCCCAACGCCGGGCTCGGCTTCGAACTGCAGGCGATCGCCGCCGTCGTTATCGGCGGCACCAGCCTGATGGGCGGACGCGGCTCCGTCGTCAGCACATTCCTGGGCGTGCTGATCATTGCCGTGCTCAATTCCGGACTCGCGTCCGTGGGTGCCAAGGACGAAATGAAACGGTTGGTGACCGGATTCGTCATCGTGGCGGCCGTCATCGTCGACCACTACCGGCACCGCCTCACAAAAGCCCGGACAGTTTAGCAATGAAGCCACGCATTGTTGTTGTCGGCAGTTCGAACACGGACATGATCATCCGGTTGAACCGGCTGCCGCGTCCGGGCGAGACCCTGCTCGGCGGCGAGTTCTCGATGGCCGCCGGCGGCAAGGGCGCCAACCAGGCCGTCGCCGCCGCGCGCGCCGGCGGGCGTGTGACCTTCATCGCCCGCGTGGGAAAGGACGTCTTCGGCGATCGCGCCCTCGAGGGCTTTCGGCGCGACGGCATCGAAGTCGATCGCATCATCCGCGATCCGCGATCGGCGTCCGGTGTCGCGTTGATCTTCGTCGGCGCGGAGGGGCAGAACAGCATCGCGGTGGCCTCGGGCGCAAACGCCCGACTGACGGCGTTCGATGTCCGCAAGGCGCGGCGGGTTATCGCCGAGGCGGATCTGGTGGTGATGCAATTGGAGACGCCGCTGGCCACGGTCCGGGCAGCGGCCCAAGAGGCAGCCGCTGCTCGAGTGTCCGTGGTGCTGAACCCGGCGCCGGCACGGCCTTTGCCGCGTGCGCTGCTGCGCCTAGTGACCGTGCTGACGCCCAACGAAACCGAGGCCGAAATGCTCTCCGGCGTCCGCATCCGCAACGATCGGTCTGCCATCCGGGCGGCGGTCGCGCTTCTCGGCCAGGGGCCGAAGATCGTGGCCATCACCCTCGGGGCGCGTGGCGCTCTGGTGGCAACCCGGGAAGGCCATCAGATCGTGCCGGCGTTGCCCGTGCGCGCCGTGGACACGACCGCGGCGGGGGATGTTTTCAACGGGGCGCTCGCGGTGGCGTTGGCCGAGGGGCGGGAGTTGAACGATGCGGTGCGCTTCGCCAATGCCGCCGCCGCCTTGTCGGTGACGCGCCTGGGGGCGCAGCCCTCGGCCCCCAGTCGCAGCGCGATCGAGCGCCTGCTCTGCGGCTGAGATTCTTGGGCGCCCACCGCCACCTCGTAACAAGCGCGCGTGTCAATGCGGGTCCACCCGCAGCCGAGCAGCCGCGCAAGGGATGATGGGAGACGAACTGCGACTGACGTCGCGGTGGTGGTGAGCCGGACGATCAATCGCCAAGTACGGGAGGGGCGGTGGGAACTCGATGCAGAATGTTCCTGAATTCCGGGACCGACCCTTTGACGTTGCGCGCTGCAATTCCATGCGTTCCTCAGCCCTCACAACGCCTTGTTACGCCCAAGTTCACCATCTTCCCAACGCCCACACATTTGGCTCCGACCCCACTCGCTCACACGGCCTTCCAACTCAAGCGCGACACCCCGGAACGCCTGGCGGCCATTGACGCCCTGATCGCCGCCTGTGCCAAGGTCCAGGATGCGATTCTGGTCCATCCCGATCCCCATATCGCCAAAGTCCCCGCCCGCCTGCTCAAACAGGAAGTCCTGTCGCGCAAGATTTCACCGACCGCAACCGCCGCGGTTTCGACCAGATAAAAAGGCTGAAGTTGAGGACTTGGCGCGGCTGGTCGGCTGGGTTGGTCGGCTGTCCGGACCGGCAGGCCCCTCAAGCTCAAGCTCCCTCTGATTCCGTTGGCCTGGCTGGAGACTCAATGTTCCCGTTTGCCGTTGGCGCGCTTCTTGGGCGGGGGCTCTTCGATCGCGACGACATGAAGCGGATCGATCTTGGTCACCGACTCGTCTTTCCCGATCACCACCACCTGGCCGGGTGACACCGCGACGAAGTCCGGATGCACCACGGGAACGCGCGTGCCGTCGCTCAACCGAATGACAACCGGGCCGGGATCGCTGTTGATCCGTAGGCTGATGAGCCGACTGTTCATTGAGCCTACGTATCCACGCGCCCTTCTGATTTGTCAATCGGGCTCGCTCAACCGGCAGCGGCTGGCAGGCGTCGCCTCTCCGGCAATCTCCATCCGTTGCAGGCCTCGTGCTCTCACCCGGCGACAGAACGCCGACAACAACCAGATGCATCGCGGCGAATCCGAGCGACGCCTTTTCCCTTGACAACTGCACGGGGCGCGTCGATCTCTCATATCATTGGATGCCCAGGCTGACCTCGCCGCGCAATCGAGGCGGCAGCCTGCGAGCCGGGCATCGACTCGTTGGCCTGCCGTAGGGCGTGGGGGAGGCGACCCAAGCTCCGAACCGTTGCGAGCACGCATGGCCATGACACCGTCCAATCTCTGTTCGTTGGTTGCCTCTGCAGTCACAGTCTTTCGCCTCGGCATCGCTCAACCCGCCTTTCCTGCGGTTCAGTTCAGCGGCCTCATGGGGGGCGATGGGAGAGTTCACTTCGACCCGGCTTTTGGACCCGGGCAGTATGTGGGACATGCCCCGGTATTGGCGGGTTGCCCCCAGTGGGGCTGGGGAGGACCAACGGTCCAACTCCCGGTTCCCCCACCCGGTGTGGCGCGCACGCCCTACGACTCGCACTGGAGCAATCAACGCGATGTCTGGGCGCTTCCCACGGCCGGAGTCGGCTTCCATGATCTGACGGATGGAGTTGGCGTCTTTCTTCGCAGCCATGCGCCGGACATGCCGGAACCCGACCTCTATGGCGAGACGAACCAGAACGACGGGTGGTTTCGTTTCAAGGTTCTGATCCCGCCGGGGAATACGAACGCCGAATTGGACTTTACCCTGCAACTGACCAACCGCATTGATGGTCGGACCAACTACTGGTTCAGCCAATACTGCTGGGACTGGGCGGGGACCAACACCGCGCAGATCGTGTTCCGGCCCTTGACTCGGGTGCTGGACCCGTTGGGACCGGCGAACACCGGTTGGTCTTGGCGGAACACGATCAGCCTGGACGATCCGACGGAACTCGACCGGGGGCGCGCCCCGGCGCGTCGTTTCAAGATCATCGGTGTTCCGACGGCGCTCGAGCGCGAAGTCCATCTCGAAGTGGCGCAGGGCTTGCCGTACACCTTGCCGGACCTCGAGGCATTCTGGTCCGGGCTGTCCCAAACGCTCTTGCCGGCAGGCTTGGTGCTCGAACGCACGAATTTTGTCTGGCCACAAGGTTCGGGGCACACGGGCTATATGACCGGTTTGTCCACCTTCCCGCCCGGCCACAAGGACGCCGAAACCAACAACTCATTCTTCAGCATTCTGATCCGGACGAACACCACGCCCCCGTTGGCCGCTCCCCCATTGGTGTTCATCACCGCCGGGACCCATTACGAGCCGCCCGGACCACTGGTGTGCGAAGGCATCGTCCGACGCATCATCGAAGGCGGGTATTGGAAGCATCTCACCTTCGTCATCGTGCCGGTCTGTAACCCCGATGCGTTCGCCTGGGGGGTGACCGTGCTGCGTCCGTTCGGCACCAAGTACTCCGGGGCCGGCACTGGTCCCGGATCGGGCGTGTTGCCGGAGAATGACCTGGAAAACGGAATGTCGTGGTATCGGGAGGACCAGGATGACGTCGAGGCCGCCGTGCTCCGCGAGCACCTGAAAACCGTCCGCGCCCGCTTTCCCGGTTCCACCATGCTCCTGCACCTGGACCTGCATTCTGACCTGTGTCCCCACCCGGACGGGTGGGAAGGTGCTGGGGGCGCGGAGTACCGGGGCGGACCGCCGGTTTATGGGTTGATCATGGCTGCGGATGAGGAACAACGGGCCAGTGCCGAGCAATTCGCCGCTCGCATGGACTCCACACCGCACCTGGGTCCCTACCTGCGCAGTCCGCTACGCTGGCGGGTAAATAATCCGTCCTGGCCCTGGCCTCCAGAGGACTACGGCAACAACGTCGGGGCCAATATCTATCTCGTGCTCGAGTTCGATGAGGCCTGCCTGTATCGAGACAGCACTCCCAACGACACCCACGTGGCGCCGCCGGTTTGGTTGGTCGATCCGCCGCCGCCCTTCCTGCGCTGTGCCACCAACGAATGCTATTGGGTCGATGGACCGCTGGCGCGTGCCGAGTACTACCATCACTTCGGACGCGACATCGCCGACGCGATCGCCGCCTACTTCAGTCCTGTTCCGGCGCCGTCGGTCGCGCTTTTGGCCAACCACCGGATCGAGGTGCGCTGGACCGAGGGGGTCCTTCAGAAAACCAGTCGCCTCGCAGGTGAGGCAACCCAATGGACTGACGTGGTCGGTGTGGCATCGCCCTGGACCACTGCGCTGTCGAGCGGCGACGTCATGTTCTTCCGTACCAAACGCCCAAGCGATTGAGCCGATCTCTCCTCCCACAGTCCGTCCCGCAGCCGCGCATGCGCGTCCACCTGCGTCAGGCTTGCGGATGGGATCTTGCATGTCGATTTCCTCGAGTTCTTGCCCCAGGAACCTCTCGCTCCAATGTTCTCGCGCCACGCGATCCCTTGCGGCATCGCGCGCCAAGGCGTGCAGCGACGGTTGCGCTTTGACATCTGCCCGCAAATTGGATCGCACAAGAGCCACGGCACGCGCCAACCGCACAACCGCCAAACCCAGAATCCAGATTGACCTGACCCCGTCCGCCACACATAGCGCCGCTCGATTCCGCGCAAGTCGGTCTCGCCGACTCCGGGGATTTGGCGGCGCAGGGCGGCAATGGCGCCGGAAGGTGGTATGGGGCGAACTCGAGGAGGCGGTTGCTGGGACGGGGCCGCCGCCAGTCAGTTCCTGGCCGAAGACTCAATGTTCCCGTTTGCCGTTGGCGCGTTTCTCGGACGGGGGCTCTTCGATCGCGACCACATGAAGCGGATCGATCTTGGTCACCGACTCGTCTTTCCCAATCACCACCACCTGGCCGGGTGACACCGCGACGAAGTCCGGATGCACCAAGGGAACGCGCGTGCCGTCGCTCAACCGAATGACAACCGGGCCGGGATCGCTGTTGATCCGCAGGCTGATGAGCCGACTGTTCATTGGGGATACGTATCCACGCGCCCTCCTGATTTGTCAATCGGGCTCGCTGAACCGGCAGCGGCTGGCAGGACGCGACTTTCCAATCGCGTAAGTCCAGAATACCGGGCGATTTGGCGAAAGCGCGTGCGTGGAGTCGTTCCCGGGCCCCCCGCGAGCGAAAGTGAACCGTGTTTGGAAACTGCGCATGTTGCACTTGGTTTTGGGGTTGCGCTTCGGTACCCGATTGGAAGCGCAGCAGTTCGCGGGCGGCGGGGGGTGTTTTCAACGGGGCATTGGCGGTTGCGCTGGCTGAGGAGACGCCGCTGACGAAGCCGGCTGCTGACGGCTCGGCAGCGTTTACTGGCGCACCAGGATCGTCCGGTACCACAGGAAGGGTGCGTTGTTGGTAATCGTCAGGAGCCCGCTGTGCGGTCCACCCGGCAGATCGCTCCAAATCGCATCCGGCCTGAGAGTCTCGGAGTACTGAACAAAGGTGTCGTACCCGGGCCGTTGCGCGACAAAAAGATGCACGGTTGGCGAGAGGCCGCTGAAAACAAGGTCCATGACGATCGGCGGCCCCATGACCTCGATGCCCACAGATGTCCAGTCATTGGACGGATTCACATCAGTCGACTGCGTTTCCACACTGCCGGTCGCCGTCAGGCGGCCAAACACGTTCGGGACAACCGTGACGGCCACCGTCGCGGCCTTGCCGCCCTCCAAATCGCCCAACTCACAGACCACGACGCCGCTGGCCAGTGTGCATTCGCCCTGACTCGAAGTCGCGCTGACAAACGTGGTGTTTGCCGGCACAGGACTCCTGATCGCGACGCCCCGGGCCACCGAAAGACGCGTGTTCGCCACCCTGAACTCGATCGCAAGGTTGCTTCCGCCGGCGACTGGGTTTGGCACGGCACGCCCGAGGATTAACACGTCCACCGGCGCAACGACCGTAATCTTGAAGAACTGCGGAGCACTGGTGTCTGCGCCGCCGTTCGCCGTGCCACCGTCATCTTTCAGCAGCACCGTGACAGTAGCGGTCCCGTAGGCGTCAGGCGACGGCGTGAAGCTCAGGGTCCCATCGACGGAGAGTGTTGGCTCGGCAAGGAACAGGCTGCTGTTGTCGTTGGTCAGTTCGAACGTCAGGACTTGAGCTGATTCCTCGGGAGGTCCGGATTGGATGTCAGTCGCCCACGCTGCAAGGCTCACCGTGCCGCTGTCTTCGTTGGCCGTTTGGTCAGGGCCCTTGGTGAATGTGGGCGGCTGGTTAGCGGGGCTCGAGAGGTTGAAAGTTGCAGTGACCGACTTTGCGGCGTCCATGGTCACGACACGCTCGGTCTCTCCTGCGCCATCGCCACTCCAGCCGGCGAACGTCGAGTTGGCATCCGCCTGGGCCGTAAGAGTCACCACCACGCCGGACGGAAACTCCGCGGAACAATTCCCGCCGCAATCAATGCCCGCAGGCTGACTCGTCACGCGGCCAGTCCCGCTGCCGTTCTTGTCAACAATGAGCGTTGCGTTTGTTAGGGCGGAAAAGGTGATGTGGACCCAGTGGGAAAATTCGGACGTATTGCCCAGTGGATCGGTGGCCGTGGCTGTCACGTAGCGGTCCAGAAAATACAGTGATCTGGGATGCGTCCTTGACACCGCAAACTCCGCAAATCCGGTTGAATCCGTCTCGGTTGTGAGGGATTCGAAATTCTCCCTTCCTTGGCCATACCCCGAAGGATCTCCCCTTTCCCCCACGAAGAACTCAATTGTGAATGCTGTGCCGGGGGCGCTATTGAGCGTCCCCTGGATGGTCAGGTTCGTATTCGAGTCCCACGATCTTGTCAGAACAGGATAGTTCTGCAGCAGATTGGCCCCGATGTCGCTGTCATCCGCATCGTTGGCGGTCGGTCCTGCGCTGCCCAGGTCGATTCCCAACGAACGGTTGTCTGCGAGGGTGTTGCCTCGTATTGAGTTCCGCTCTCCGGAATAGATGCGCACACCACTCCCAACATTGGCATGTATCCAGTTGGCAGTGAATGTGTTCTGGCTTGCCGAGTTCGTTACAGCAATGCCCGAGCCTATGTTAAGAAAACCTCCCTCGCCAATGAAGTTCCCTGCGATGACGTTGTTGGTTGAGAGCACACCGTCGATCACCACACCATCAAGTTGGCAGCTCGTGATGGAGTTGCCCCCGATGTCGTTGGTCCCGCCAATGGTGTTGTGCGAAGAGTCGAGAAGGTAAATCCCATAGTAGTTCTCGCCGTAGCTGCCCCCGATCTCATAATAGCTTATGCTATTGCCTTTCGCTCCCTCGAGGAAGATGCCGAAGTAATGGCTACAAATGCAGCTTGGAGTCCAGACCGATCCAGCCACTTCGTTCGTTTCTGCCTGGTAGAGGCGAATCCCGGCGTCACACAAGTTGCCCAGCGGTCGATAACCGGTCGCGTCTGTGCCAATGAGATTCGCCTCGATGGAGTTGAAAGCCACACCATCGCCCAGGAGCGCCACTCCATCCCCACAGTCCCCACTAATGATGTTCACGTGCTCCCACGCCTCCCCTCCCACCCGATTCCGTTGGGCCTGCCGCGGAGCCCACGCCTCTATGCAAATGCCACCTAACGAGTTTCCCAATCCATCGAAGCCGGGACTCTCGGCATCCGTTGAACCAGTTGCGTCGGTTCCAATGTAGTTGCCTGTGACGAGGCACTCACTCGAGTTCTCCAAGGCCACACCGTACCCCCAATTGGCGGAAATGACATTTGGCGGATGGTAATTACCACCGATGAACACCGACCTGGTGTTTCTCACGTGAATGCCATCGCCTTGGTTGGGCGCTGCCTCGGTACCGCTGAGGTCCGTCCCGATATAGTTCCCGTAGATCTGACCGTCGCTGCGTCCCCAAGAGTTCGGCAATACCAGTATTCCGTGCCCAGGCGATCTATTGAGAACGAGCCCTCTGACCTCGAACAGGAAACCCTGAAAAGTCAGCAGACCCGTGTCCTCGTCCAAGTAGCTCAGTTCACTACCGTCGATTTCCACGATGGGGTCCCCTGCGTAGCCCGGCTGAGATGTTCCATCGATCGTCACACCCTCCTGAATGACATGCGGCAGGGGTGTGAGCAGACGAATGGATTGTGGCCCTGATTCGATTTTGAACAGTATCTGTGGATGTCCCATGTCTGCGTTCGCATCG
This sequence comes from Verrucomicrobiota bacterium, assembly GCA_040766265.1. Taxonomy (GTDB): domain Bacteria; phylum Verrucomicrobiota; class Verrucomicrobiia; order Limisphaerales; family J093; genus MWFF01. The sequence continues at coordinate 6,989 of JAXGQW010000090.1, read as the reverse complement.
ACAATGGCCTGCCGCAGTGAACCGGGGCCGTCGTCGTTGGTGGTCGTCACGGTGAAGACAGCAGACTGGACGCAGGCGACGGCAAGGCACAAGGTGAGGACAAGGACGAGCGCACGGATCGGAGTGTTCATTGAGATTCGCTTTCTGGTTTGGTTCTTCCGGGCAAGAGCTATTGGCGCACCCGATAGAACGAAGTTGGTTTTTCGGCATCCAGGTTATCGAACCGCTGAAGCGCATTTGTGAGAGTTCCCTGCCAGACCGGCTCCCAGACCGCGGGATCTGCAAGGTCTGTCGCAACTTCCAGGACGTAGTCTTGTCCCGGCTGCGCGCACAGGACGATCGATCGAATCCGTGTCGATGAAAGGAATGCCCTGATAACCGGCTCGGAGAGAAAAGCCCTGTCGGTGATGTACACCGTTCCCGCGCCGCCATCCAGATTGCCTTGGCCGCCGGGCGCTGTGATCCGGCTCAGCTCAAAGCCCGACAACTCCTGTGCGTACACCGCCACCCGCCCTCCACCGCCGCCACTGTATGTCGGGCCATACTCTCCCCCGCCTCCCGCCCGAATCGTCCCGCTCCCGCGCAGGATCTGGGCCTCGACCAGAATGCCGCCTCCCGAACCACCCGACGTGCTCGTTTGCCCGTCGGCCAACAACTGCCCGTCCAACACCAGTTCACCGGCCTTCACCCAAACCTGGCCGCCGCCAGTCCCTCCGCCAGGAGCGCCCCCGCTGCCCCATTCCAACGGGTAGACATCGACTCCGTACACCCCGTTGACACTGCCACTGAAGGCTCCACCCAACCCTCCGTAACTGCCCCCGCTCAAGCCAGTTGACGCTCCTTCGGTCGTGTTCCCCACCGTCCGCCCCGCCAGGTACCCCTTCCCGCTCACGTCAATGCGGCTCGTCGCATCCACCACCACCGTCCCCGCCACATCCACCTCCAGCCTGTGCATCTGCTCGGCCGTCGACGCCTGACAGGTCAGGACGGCACCGTTGCTCAACGTCAGCGAAGGTGCCACCAAACGCTCGACAATGAACGTGCCACTCCCAATCGACACCGGCACTGTGAGAATCACTGGACCATTGACCATGAACGTGCCGCCCCCAATCGACAACGGTATCGCTGAAGTCACTGGACCATTGATTATGATCGAGCTGTCGGTCCCCAATTCCAATGCCGATCCCGCACCTAGAACCGCCTCCTCCAACTCCAACCTTGCCCCCTCGATGACCGTCAGTGTGTTGGCAAACTCGATCCTCAGGCCGCTGTGTTCAGCCTGAACGTGCGTGTTGGAACCCCGGATCACTACCGCGTCGGCAATCACAAAGAGGTTGGTCCCCGCCAACCCCAACGGCGTCCAACCGTTGCCCCCACTGCCTGCGTCAATGATCAACGTGCCCACAGCCTCGTCCGTGTCCCTCACATATACGGTGCCCGCCCCGCCGGGGAACGCCAGACTCACTGCTCCGGCCACGCTGATGTTACCCAAGTCAAATGCCGAGAAGTCCGTGGCATACACCGCAATCCGACCACCGCCTCCCCCTCCATAGTTGTTGGGGTACGCGCTGCTCCCACCCTCGGATCGCACCGCGCCGCCGCCCCTCAGATTGCCCACCGCCACGTAAACCCCTCCGCCCGCTCCGCCGCTGCCATCCGCGTTGCTGCCGTTGGCCAAGAGCTGCCCCTCCAGCTCAAGCGAGCCAGCGACCAGTCGAACCAACCCACCGCCCGACACATACCCGCTCCCGCTGCCCCATTCCTGCGGGTCGGCGTAGGTCCCATACACAGGCAAAGGTGTTGAACTCCCTGCAATCCAAGCACCCAACCCGCCATGGCTGCCCCCGCTGTAAAACGCCGACGCCGGCGCCGGCACGTTCCCCACCGTCCGCCCCGCCAGGTACCCCTTCCCGCTCACGTCAATGCGGCTGTCCGCTGAAATGACGATCTGGTTGCTGACGGTCAAATCGAGTTTGTGCGTCTCGGTGACAGTGCACGGCGAGTGCGTGAGCACCGCGCCGTTGGTGAGGAGCAGGGAATTGAAAGCGTGCGGGCCATCGATCGTCACCGTCACCGCGCCATCGATCACGATGTCCTGGCCCTCGTATGTGGTGTCACCTTCGGAGATGGTGAAGTTGGCGGTGAACGTCGCAGCGACCGAACTCACCGCGAAACACGCCAGGAAAACCAGAATCAGCCAGCCTTTTCTCGCCCCATGATCATGACTCATTTTCGTCCTCCTTCGCCGGCCTCTGCCCCGTCCGGTTTGTTACAGGCCGCACGGGGACCTGAACTGGCGTCCGTTCTGTTAGACCCATGCGCGGGTTTTGGACCCAATGTGTCTGGGTCTGAACCCCGTGCGCGCTGTGTAATGACACGCATGCTTGCTCCTCGAGTGGAATGGCAAAGCGGGAACAATTGTGACAGAGGTTACAGGCAAAGGCACGGGCGGCGGCCATCTTGAAACCCGAGACATGACGAGAACCAAGTCGGTGTGACCACGAATCACACCGATCACACGAATCCTCTTCCCCCTCGAATTCGTGTCATTCGTGTGATTCGTGGTTGGCCGCTGACCAGACCGGCCAAACGTGAGGTCCTCTGTTGATGCCACGAACCGCGGTCGATGCGCGCGGCATTGGACTTGCCAGAGGGCGCATCCAAGCGGACATTGCTCTCATGCAGTTGCAGATCGAATATCCCGACAGCCTGCCTGACCTGCTGCAAACGACTCGGGCACAGTTCGAGGCGGAAGCCCGCCTGGCGATGGCGGTGAAGCTGTTTGAACTTCGGCGGCTCTCCTCCGGTCTTGCGGCGCGGTTGGCCGGTCTCAGCCGCGTCCAGTTCCTGCTCAACTTGCATCGTTTTGGAGTGGCGATGATCGACCTGGAGGAAAACGAGTTGCGTTCGGACCTCGAGCACGCCTAAGGTGAACCGCGTCGTCATCAACACCAGCCCGCTGTTGGCATTGATGGCTGGCTGTGGCAGTCTGGATCTGCTCCGCGATTTGTATGACGAGGTGCTCGTGCCGCCGGAGGTGTGTGAGGAGATCAAGGTGGGAGGCACAACCGGTTTCGGGGCAGATGTGTTCGACCGTGCGACCTGGCTGCGCCGGTGGCCCCAACGCATTGAACCCAGTGCGCTGTTGCGCAACGCGCTCGACCGAGGGGAAGCCGCCGTCATCCAGTTAGCTCTCGACGAAGGCGTCAGCCGTGTCTGCATCGACGAACCGGTGGGGCGCAGACTCGCACGCCTGAGCGGGTTGACGGTGACCGGCTCCATCGGCGTGCTTCTCCGGGCCCGCAGGGAGGGCAAGCTTGTGTCGGTGCGGCAAGCCATTGAACGGATGCGGGCGCGAGGCATCTGGCTCAGCGAGACGGTCGTCGCCTTCGCCTTGCGGGAAACCGGGGAAGAATGAGCGGCTGCGCCTAAGGGGGGATCTGCAAACGACGGCTTGAGTTTCAGGCGAGGGGTGTCTATCGTCGCACGTCTTTGACGATGGAAGACGACGCGTCCAAGAGTGGTGGGAGCTCCGCGTTTCCGAACACGCAGTGGACGGTCATCATCGAGGCTGGATCGAGTCACCCGGAGCGGGCGCGGGAGGCGCTCGAGCGGCTCTGCCGGGCCTACCGTCAGCCGATTGTCAATTGGTTCCGCCGCCATGATTTCCGCCAGGACCCTGAAGACCTAGCGCAGACCTTCCTGGTCTATTTGTTGGAGAAGAGCCTCCTGACCAAAGTCGCACCGCGGACGGCTCGATTCCGCTGTTTCCTCGCGGCCTGCATGCGCCGGTTTCTGCACGACAACTGGGACAAACGGAACGCGCAAAAGGCCGGAGGCGGCGTCCAACCGGTGCCCCTGGCTGACCACGACGCTGAGGCCGGCGCCGACACCGACCCCGACAGCCCACTCGATATCGACTTTGCCCTGGCCATTCACGCACAGGTCATGAGTCAACTGGCGCCTCGCGACGAACTGAAGCCCTACCTCTTTCTGAAGGACACGACTGAAGGATGGAATGGCATCGCCGCGGCCCTGGGCACGACACCGACGGCGATTCGCCAGGAGGTCTGCCGGTTGCGGCGACGGCACTGGATGAAGTTCCGCGATGAAGTGGCCGAGATCGTCAAGCCGTCGGATCGAGCCGAAGAAACGAAGTACCTGTACGAACTGCTGTTCCGGAATCTGCCGGCCGACGAGGGGGAGAATTGACCGGGTGAGGTTTAGCGAGGCTTCGCCTCAGACCGGCGAGGCGTGTGAACGACTCGTGGCCGCTGAGTGTCCACCACGATCACCGGCGCCCGACGCCTCGCTAAGGGGCGCCGCTGCGCGGCGCCAGAACTTGACTCATTCAGTACAGATTCTGAAAAGGAAGTCACTCTAGTGCGCACGCAAAAGACGGGGACCATGAACCGAGGTCGGAGGGACAATCGCGCGGCCGCGCATATGCGTCGACCTAAGAGTCGCTGAGATGCGGACATCCGACAGATCTGCTTGGACACGAGCCTTCTCGACAACGCGAAGCGTCTGGAGTGCGTGTGCTTCAGCACCGCTCTGCGTGGGACGCCTTCGCACACCGTGCTCGAAAAGCGGCTGTCAACCGCCGCTTTCAGTCACAACCGGACTTGAACCTCCATATGACCTTGGGAAGGGCGCGTGGGTGGTTTGCAGACCACCCGGGCGTTACTGCCTGGATCGACGATGCCAGATCAAACCCAGAACAGGAGAATCCCGTACTTCGGCGACTTCGTGCTGATCGACGAAGTGGGCCGCGGCGGGATGGGTGTCGTTTACGACGCTCAACAATCGAGTCTCGATCGCCGGGTGGCGCTCAAGGTCCTGCACGCCAATCTCGCGACGACCGATTCCGCCCGGCAGCGCCTGCGACTCGAAGCGGAGGCGGCGGCGCGCCTGGATCATCCGAACATCCTGCCCATCTACGAGATCGGGGAGCACGAGGGCTGTCCTTATCTCGCCATGCAGTTCGTCGAAGGCGAGAGCCTCGCCGACCGCATCGCGCGGCTCGGGTCAAGCATGCCGCAACGCGAGGCGGCAACGCTCCTGGCCAAGGTCGTCCGGGCTGTCCACCACGCGCACGAGCGCGGCGTGCTCCATCGGGATCTCAAGCTCGGGAACATCCTGCTCGATCAGACCGGCGAACCGCACCTGATCGACTTCGGCTTGGCCCGGTGCGTCGGCCAGGATTCAGGCCTGACCCAGACGGGGGCGTTTTTGGGCACGCCCGCTTATGCGTCGCCGGAACAGGCGGCCGGCCAGAACCAGGCCGTCACCACCGCAACCGACATCTACAGCCTCGGCGCCATTCTGTATGCCCTGCTCACCGGTCAGCCGCCCTTTTGCGGCAAGTCCGCCGCCGAGACAATCGACAAGGTCAAATCCAGTGATCCCATCCGCCCGCGATCGATTCGGCCTTCGCTCTCGCGCGATCTCGAGACGATTTGCCTCAAATGCCTCGAGAAGGAGCCGCAGCGCCGCTACGGCTCGGCCCTGGCTTTGGCGGAAGACCTCGAACGCTTCGTCGAAAGCAGGCCGATCCTCGCGCGACCGGTCAAACCACTGGAACGGCTCTGGATGTGGACGCGCAGGAATCCGGTCCATGCGGCGCTGGGCTTGATGGTCTTTCTGGTGGTGCTCATGTCTTTGGCCGGGCTCATCCAACGGCAACACGCCCGAGCCCGAGAAGTCATGCATGTCCGGCAGAGCCAATTGCTCGGACAAGTCCAGATCACGCACTTGACCCCGCATCAGGCTGGGTGGTCGCAACGTGCCTGGACCCAAGCCGTCTCAGCCGCCGTAATTCCGACTGCGGTGCGTTCGGACGACGTGCGCAATCAGGCAGCGGCCCTTCTGGCCGGACTCGATGCGCACATGGTGCGGCAGTGGACGGATTTCAGCGCGTCCGGTGTTCTCTTCGATCGGGAGGGCAAGCGCATCCTGATCGGGTCTGCGGGCGACCGTGCACGACTGGTGGAGCTTGGCGGCGAGGCGATGCAGACGAGTCCCCTGACGAACTCGGGGCCAGTGGCCTTCGGGGAGAATGGCGCGCCTCTCCAGCTCCTGTTCGATGCGCCGAGCCGCTCGCTCCGCGTTGTTGACGTCCTGACTGGACAAACGACGCGGGAATGGGCCGTGCCGGCTCCGATTGGCGTGGACCGGGCCGCATCGAACAGCCCGGTCGATGCGCGCCTGCATCTTGCCTCCACACCCGACGGATTGTGCGCCGCCGGTGCTTTCGCGGGATCGGATGGTCGTCAACACGTTGCCGCTTTTCTGCCCGGTGCTGTTCGGTCGCTGATGGGCCTCGGAGCATCGGTGTCCGCGGTCGCCATCTCGCCGGATGGAAACCTGGTGGCAGCCGGTGAGTCGACAGGAAGGGTGCACGTGTGGTCAACCCGCGACGCCAGCCGCATTGCTGAGTTCTCGGCGGGCCGAGTCGAGATTCTCTCGCTGGCACTCAGGCAAATCGCACGGCATCGCGATTCTCCCGAGGCAAGCACGGGCGGGACCTGGCTTGTGGCGGTTGGCGACGCCGGAGGCACGGTGGCGATTTGGGATGTCGAGAGCGAGACAGCTATCGCCCACTGCTTTAGCGGACACCACCACATCTACGCGGTCGCGTTCAGCCCGGATGGAGCGACACTCGCTTCAGGCGGACGCGGTCCGGTCAAACTGTGGGATGTGGGCACTGGCCGGCTGCTCCTGGACTGTCAGTGGGGCGACTACATCACGGACCTCGATTTTTCACCTGACGGCGCGTGTCTGGCCGTGAGCGCCCAGAACAAGAACCCGCCCTACGAGGGCGGCCTCGCCGTCTGGCGCCTTGAATTCGGGCGCGGCATCCAGACGCTGCGCGGCCTCTCGGGCCAGGCGTCGAAGGTGTGTCTATCGCCCGATGGACGCAGGTGCGCGGCGTTGTCGCACCGATGGGAGGTGGGGGTGTGGGATATGGCGGAGGGCCGACTGTTGCG
>JAXGQW010000009.1:0-94446 GCA_040766265.1 Verrucomicrobiota bacterium | reverse complement strand
GACGCGGTGTGAAATATGCGGGTTAGGCCGGCTGAGATGCGGAGCTTGCACGGAAGCTGCCTGGGCCCCAGCGCGCTGGATGGCGCGAAGTCCCGCGGCCGCGCATACGAGTCAACCTTAGTGCGGCTGAGATGGGGACCTTGCACGGAAGCTGCCCGGGCACGAACGTGTGCGGTAGCGCGAAGCGTCTGGAGTGCGTGTGCTTCAGCACCGCTTTGGTATGGGAATGCACAGAGAACCGTCGTCGAAAAGCGGCGGTAAACCGCCGCACTCCACACGCTTCGCGACCTCGACGCCAACCAGAGTATGGGCGACTTCCACAACAAACTCCGGCCCAAGGACTTAGACAACCACGGCGGCACTGCTCTCAGGAACAGCGCGTGAGATCTCATTAGGTTGACGCGTATGCGCGGTGGCGGGAGAGCGGGGCCGTGCTCGTCCCCGACCAATGGAGTCCCAGGATGTGTTCGGGGGCGACGAGGATGTCGCCGCTCCGGCGTGGAGCTCGGCGCGGGCATGCCTGACCCTGCGTTCACCCTGGTGACACCTTTGCACCCTGCTGCGCAAGGATTCAGCGAGTGGCGAGGCGCCAATTCTGCGCCACTTCTGCGTTGCATGGGGGCGGGGATTCGTTAGGGTTTGGCCATGCCCAGCACGTGTTGCCTTGCCGGAGTGGAGTCTGGCGTGGAGGTGGCGTGGCGGCTTGTGCCATGAGCAGCCCCATCCCACCCCAGGCCAAGCATATCGGGCTGATGGTGAATGTCTCGGGGCTGGGCGCCGTGCATCTGTTGCAGGCGCTTGCGCACAATCCCGAGACGACGCTCTACCAGACCGATCATTCCGGCATTGTGGTGAAGGTGTTCGACCTGAGCTGCGGGAGACCGGACGAAATCGGCTATGGGCCGTACCTGAACTTTCAGGCGGAGCTGGCGAATTTCGAGGAGGTGCATCGTTTCGAGGGATTGCGTGCGTACGTGCCGGCCTACTACGGCGCGAACACCGACTACGATGCCAAGTACGCATTCATCGCCATGGAGTATCTGCAAGGACAGAATCTGCGGTCGTGGGCGGAAGAAGCCGCCGAGCGCGGGTACGGTCCGGAGGCGCTCGACGACCTGCGTCGGGCGACGCACGAGGTGTTCGCGATCCTCGATTTGTTTCATCAGCACAATCTGTTGATGATCGACTTCAAGCCGGACAACGTGATCCGGCTCGATGACGGGAGCGTGAAGCTGGTGGATTTGGGCGCCTTCTTCACGACGCGGCATCGGAGCGAAGTGAGCAAGTTCGTCTACGCCGCGACACCCGACCACGCCGAGGTGCTCATCGATGCCTCGAACCTTCAAGCTGGCGTGCCGCTCACGGCGGCGTCCGACATCTTCTCGGCGGGCGTGGCCTTGTTCGAGATGGCGACAGGCGACTCGAGGCTCGCCCTGGATCCGGGCACCGCGGACGGGATGATCGAGATGCCGTCCATCTACCTGTTTCGCGATTCGCAGATCAAGGATGTGTGGCGCGCGTTTCCCCATTTGCGCGATGCCCTGCCGCTTGTGAGGACGCAGCTCGAACAGCGGCGCCTGCTCTTCTCCGAGGTCTGGCACCTGCTCAAGGCCTATGTCGCGGCCCGCGTGCCCGACTGGGAAACGCTCCCGTCCGACCAGCAAGACCAGATTCTGCTCTCGACCGGCACGACGTTCATCATGGAACAGCTTCCGGCCCCTTTGACCTGGATGGCCGCGGCCATCGCACGTGCCACGATCCTCCGGAGTCTCCGGGTGCGCGATCTGCGGGCGCTGGTGCAACTCCTCGGCAATCCGGCGCCCGACCACGTGCTCGCGGACGTCGTCGAACACAATTGTCTGGTCCGTCACCTGCGCGAACTCGGGCTCGAGACCGATTTCGCCGCGCATCTCAACACGTGGGAAGTCCGCCGCGACCCTGAGTCCGGGCACTTCGCCATTGCCGCGCCGCTGGCGGCGCGGGAACTGGCGGACAACGCCGCTTTCGTCCACCTGCGCCAGACGCACAGAGACGAGGAGGGCCACACGTTCTGGCACGCCGTGGACGAACTCGATGCGGATGCGGCAGGCGTTGGGAAGGCGAATCTCGCTCGACTCCGCAGCGATCATCACGCCTGGATCGGCTCCCCAACTGGTCGCGGCTTGCCTACTGGAGCCCATCCAGGCGCGGTTGTGCCAGGGGGTGCTTCGACCCGGAAGCGAGGAACCATCCACAGGGTCAGAAGTTCCGCCGCGCACAGGCACGCGGCCTCCAGGCTTGCAGGCCGGGTCTCCTGACCCGGCGCTGCATCATTCTTGTTGCTCTGTATAGCAACGACCAACCCGTGGCTCGCTCATGCATCTGCGCAGTTTTCGCACGGTGATGGCGACGCTGATGGTCGTGCTGGTGACGACGACCGTTGGTCTGCTGGTGTACGTCCAGGCGCAACTCTTTCGGCGCAGTGTGATGACGCTGGCGGACAAGATCATGGAGCAGACCCTCGGGCGCGTCGAGTTGCGCGCGCAGCAGTTGTTCAACCAGGCCACGGCGATCGGCCAGCAAACGCTGCGCCTGGTTCAGGACGCGGATTCCGCCCAAGGCGACTTCACGCTGCTCGAGAACTTCCTGGCCAAGTCGCTCGAAGTGCATCAAGCGCTGACGTCGGTCGGAGTCGCCATTGCGAACACAGGCGAGTACATCGTTGCCGAGCGGCTGGCTGACGGTGCCATACGGGTGCGCGAGGTCCTGCAGGATGCGCGACAGCAGATTCGAGTGGCGGACTGGCACTGGCAGGGATCGCAACGGCTCTTTCTCGGCGCTCCTCCCTGGGATGGCTACGATCCGCGGGAGCGTCCGTTTTACCGGCTGGCTCGGGAACGGAAGGCGGCGGTGTGGACCGAGGCGTATCCGTTCTGGCGGGATCCGAACCAACCGCCGACCCTGGGGGTCTCCTATGTGGCGCCCTGGTATGATGCCAAGGGCGACCTGGTGGGGGTGGTGAACGCCGATTTTGAATTGCAGTCGATCTGTGCCTTCCTCGCATCTTTGCAGGCGGAGCTGGCTGGATTCGCCATTGTGATCGAGCGAACGCTGGACGACCATTTCCGGCTCATCGCCCATCCGCGTCCGGAGTCTCTCTTCGATGCCAGCGGGACCAACCTGGTCTCGAACCGGGCGGAGGTTGCGGACCCGGTGGTGCGGACGTACCTGAGTGCCCTGGCCGAGGACCTCGGACACTTGGGATCGGCGGAATACGGACGCCGGTTCCGGGTGGATGGCGATTGGTATTTGGGTGGGTTCCGCAGTCTCGAAGACCCGCGCAAGCCGCCCTGGGTGATTGCCATGATGGTGCCTCGCACGGCGATCACGGGCGACATCGCGCGCAACGTGATCTGGAGTCTGGCGGCCTCGCTGGGCTGTCTGGGGCTGGCCCTGACGGCGTCGGTTTGGTTTGCACGGCGGATGGCGCGTCCGCTTCAGGAGCTGAGCGGGGAAGCCGAGAGGGTGGGGCGCCTCGATTTCGAATCCGGGCGCCCGGCTCCCAGCTCGATTCGCGAGGTCCACCAACTGCAGCAGTCGATGTCCGAAATGAAGGCCAGCCTCCGGTCCTTCCGCAAATACGTTCCGGCGGATCTCGTCCACGAACTGATCGCGACCGGACGCGAAGCGCGGTTGGGCGGCCAGCACGAGGTGCTCACCATTCTGTTCTCGGACATTGGGGACTTCACGTCGATTTCCGAGGCTCTGACGCCCCAGGCCCTGGTCGAGCAGATGAGTCAGTACCTGGCGGTTGTCAACGAGGTGATCCATGCCCATCGCGGCACGGTGGACAAGTACATCGGGGACGGCGTCATGGCCTTCTGGGGCGCGCCGCGGCCCAATCCCCAACACGCGGTCGACGCCTGCCGGGCGGCCTGGCGTCTCCAGGAACGACTCGATGGGTTGGCGCGGCAATGGCAGGCTGAGGGCAAACCGCAGTGGCGCACCCGCCTGGGGTTGCACGAAGGCGGGGTGGTCGTCGGCAACATCGGCAGCGAGAACCGGATGAACTACACGCTGATCGGCGATGCGGTGAATCTCGCCAGTCGCATGGAGGGCCTGAACAAGCATTTCGGCACGCGCATCCTTATCAGCGAGGGCACCCTCGAGTCCGCCGCCGACGCCGTCCTGGCCCGCCCGGTCAGCCGAGTGGTGGTCAAGGGCAAGATGCGCGGGGTGTTGGTGGAAAGCTGGCGGGATTGGCCAGGAAGTGAGCCCGGATCAGCGCGACCTGGCGGACCGGACCGCGTCCGCGTTCAGCGCGTTGAAGCGCTGGATTTCCTCGGGCGCGCGACTTCACCGAGGCAATTCTCCGGATTGCGCTTGCTGATCGGTGGCCCGGTGGATGACAGGTCGGTGCGCAGGCTCCAGGCGCGCGAACCAGGGCGAGGAGTGTCGACACCATGTTCAGGATGAGCAGGAAATGAGCCGGGCCGGGGCGGGGAGCCGCTGATGGGACAGGGATGGAATCGGGGAGCCACGGATTGAACACGGATGGAACACGGATGGAACGCAGGACTCAGCATGGGGGAGATGTGGATGGGTGACCACTGATGGGACAGGGATGGAATCGGGGAGCCACGGATGGAACACGGATGAAACACGGACTCGGCATGGGGGGTGTTCAATCCGTCCTTCGTCGTGGCTCCTGGATGAATCCCGTGTTCCAGCGGTGTTTGATCCGTGGCTCCTGGTTGAATCCCGTATGCGCAATCCGTGGCTCTCGGAGCCGGCGCGTTGAGCTGTTTACGGGGGGAGGCCGGCCTGCTTGAATTGGGGCATGGCTTTGCCGTACAGGATATCGACGTTGCTCTACTGTTTTGATGTCGAGGAGCGGGTGTTGCTGCTCGAACGGGCGCAGGAACCGAACTGCGGCCAGTGGAGTCCGTGCGGCGGCAAGCTCGAGACCGGCACGGGCGAGTCTCCGTATGCGTGCGCCTGCCGGGAGGCGTCCGAGGAATTGGGCCTGTCGATCGAGCCCACAGATCTGCATCTGACCGGTGTGGTCAGCGAGTGCGGATACCAAGGGCAGGCGCATTGGCTGATGTTTCTGTTCGAGGTGAAACCCCGGTTGCGGGCGCTCCCGGCGCCAATCGCAGGCGTTTCAGTTCTTCCCCGATCCGAGCTGGCCCAATTGGAACTGCCGCGAACGGATCGCGAGCGGATTTGGCCGCTGTTCTGGCAGCACCGGGGTGGTTTTTTTGCCGCGCATTGCCGCACGGGGGCCGACGATCGCGACGCCTGGACGATCGAAGAGTCGCTGCCTCTCTAGCGCGCATTTCTCACCAACTTCTGAAGGACGCGGAGCCGATGTCATCGAAAGGTGCACTCATGCGCGCTAGCCAAGCAAAACCGCGCCGGGATCGAGGAGGGACGAGGCAACGGGTGTTGGTTCGCAACGGCGTTTTCCCTCCACGACCAGACCCTCATTCACCTCTGTCCGGGCGCAGTTCTGCCACAGCCCAGCGGATTTCTTCTGTCATCTTCCCGATGGTGAGAAATCCGTATAGAATTCTTGAATTCCGGAACATGGTGCGATCACGTCAAGTGTGGCCACCAACCCTATCCCTTGTTTTCGCAAGGATTCTACCGAGCGAGGCGCGGGAGGGGAGGCCTGGAAGACGGCGGGGCTGGTTCATGATGTTGATGATTTGAATTGGTCTGAGGCGCGCCTCGCTCCTTAGAATCCTTGACCCCTTTAACGCAGCACAGAAACTTGACTTGTCTACCTTGTGTTTCACGGGTCAGGATTCTAGAATCTGAGATGAACTCCGAGCCAGTCATTGATCTCGAAAGCGACGCGCATTTCATGGGAGGCGCTGCGTCAGGCCCGGCGCGCCTACGCGCAGGGGGAGGTGCCCGTGGGCGCGGTTGTGGTGCGGGGAGGCCGGATTATTGCGCGGGCTTTCAACCAGGTCGAGCTTCTCAAGGATGCAACGGCCCATGCGGAGATGCTGGCGGCGCAGGCGCAGGCTGCAGTGAGCGGCGGTTGACGGACTGCACGCTCTACGTCACCAGGAACCCTGCCCGATGTGTGCCGGGGCGCTGGTGCACGCCGGGTGGGGCAGTTGTCTATGGCGCGGGCGATCCGAAGGCCGGCGGCAGGCGGTGTGATGAACATCCTTCAGTTCCCTTCGCTCAATCACCGGTGCTCAATCACCGGCGGCGTTCAGGTGGACGAGTGCCGACAGCTCTTGCAAAGCTTCTTCGCGAACGGCGCGCCGAGCGTTAGCGAGGCTTCGCCTCGAACCTGCGAGGCTTGCAGGCGATTCGTAACGCAGGTGTAGCCGATCACCAGCGCCAACGCCTCGCCAAGTGGCGCCGCTGCACGGCGCAACGACTTGACTCATTTCGACTTGAAACGAAGCCTGTGGATGCGGGCATACCAGGCGGCGAGCGGAATCTCGTCTTTGTGGGCAGACGGTAGCGTCCGGAGTAGAGGGATTCGCCAGCATGCCATGCAGGTTGAAATCGACGAACAGCGGGCGGTCGCCGAGCAGGTAAGGGCGATGATAGAGCATTTGTTCGCAGGCACAGAGGCGTTTTTATGAAGCTGTGCGAGGAGATCCTGTTGTTGGGCACGCCACTGGCTTAGGCAGCCCCGCCGAACTTCGCTCCTTGTGCCGGATGAAGGCGAGCCACTCGGTCTTGGGCAGGTTCTCGCGGAAGTAGACGTCGTTGAGTTTGAATCCGATCCCCTCGATTTCGTTTTCGAAGTAGTGCCAGAGCAGGCTCTGGACGCCGTCCCATTCGGGCGGAAGAGGCCCAGCCCCGGCATCGAGGTACTTGGCAATGACTTGAGATCGTCGTCGGTCTCGAACACGACGGCGCGCCCGTCGCGGATGATCGGCACCTGGTAGCCAAAGGCGCTGCCTGGTCAGGCGCCAGACCAGTGAGCGGTCGCCGTGGGATGTCGACAACTCGATAGGGCGCGCGCGCGTAGTCAAGGATGCGGCGTTGGACCAGGCAGAATGGGCTGTAGGGGAGTTGTATGAGTTCGATCATCGGAAGTCGGATGCGGCATTCGGCTGTGCGCGACCGTCCATTGCGGGGAAATGCAAATGCCAGCAAACACACGCGAAAAATACGTCCGGTCCTCAGATGCTGACAAGCCGAATTACTTCTCGGTGATCCGGTGTGGGTTGGAACAGATCGCACTCGTACCGGGCGCCACCATCGGATCGACTCGTCCGGCCCGCCACGCGGGGATGGAACCTGCGGCCAGCGTGGCTGCGATCACCAGGACAGCAGCGGCAGGGCGGGGAACGACTCCGAGCCGATCGATTCCATAGATCAGGTGGCGCAGGACAAAGGCGAGGTTGAGGGTGGCTGCCAGACCGAGGTGTTCCCCAGCCAGCAATCCGCAAGGCCTGGCGGAGCACGAAACGATGGATCTGGCGGCGCGAAGCGCCAAACGCCAGGCGCAGGCCGAATTCCCGCGTTCGCTGCGCCGCCTGATAAGAGACGACCGCATACGCGCCGACCAGGGCGAGGAGGAGTGCCGTGGCCATGAACAGCTCGATCAGCCGCGTAACGAACTTGCGATGCGCGGTGGAAGCGGTAATGACGTGCCGCATGGTGCGGACATCGGACAGTGGCATATCGGGGTCCAGCCGAGCGATTTCCCGTTGGAGCGCCGGCACCAGGAGCACCGGTTCAGCGGCCGAGTGAACGATCAACTTGGCCCCCACGGCTGGCTCGGCCTCGTAGGGAAAGTAGATTTCCGGCAGCGGCTTGGATTCGGCACCCCATTGCCGGACGTTCTCGACAACGCCCACGATCGCGGCCGTCCACGTCGGCTCGGGGCTGTTGGGTCGCAGGGAATGTCCCAGGCCGTCCTGCCCGGGCCAGTACCGCTCGGCCAATGCACGATTCACGACCACCTCGCGCACTCCGCCAACCCCCGTGCCTGGTGTCATTGGGCGTCCCCTGAGCAGGGCAATGCCCATGGCCTCGAAGTAACTGGGTGAAACCCACGACATTTCGACCAACGGGTGTTTGGCCTGTGCCCCGAAGACTTCGCCCTCAACGAGAATCTCGCCGTTGCGCCCCCCCTCGAGAGGCAGTTTGGTTGTCACCGCCGCAGCTTTCACCCCGGGGAGGGTTTCGGCGTGTTCGAGCAGTTGACGCCAGAAGCGAGCCTTCTGATCGGGCTCCCTGTAACGGTCTCCCCAGAGCCAGACGTCTGCGGTCAACACACGCTGCTCCTCGAATCCCTGCGGGGTGGCCAGCACCCGCCGGTAGCTGACCAGCATGAGGATCGCGAGGTTGGCCAGGCACAGAGCGATGGCAAGCTGGGCAACCGCGAGCCTGGGAAGGAGTCGACGACGCGCCTGTCCGCCGACTCCGCCGCTCGAACCACCCCCCTTCATGACTTCCATGGGCCGCGTCCGGGAGACGGTCAGGGCCGGGATCAGGCCGCAGATGACGGCGGTGACAGCCGACAGGCCCAAGCTGAAGAGCAAGACCCACTGGTCCATCCGAATGCCCGCTGCCCTTTGCAGATCGCTGGGAAGCAATCCACGCAGCAGTCCCAGTCCGGCGGCGGCGAAGCCCGCGCCTGCCAGGGCGCCAATGAGTGCCAACAGCAGGCTCTCCGTCAACCATTGCCGGATAATCCGCCCTCGGGCGGCGCCCAGAGCGAGCCGGACCGCCACTTCAGCCTGTCGCTCCGCCCCTTGTGTCAAGAGCAGGCTGGCGACATTGGCGCAGGCGACGAGCAACACCAAGCCGGCGATCCAGAACAACAGAATGAGCCGGCCGAGAACGTTTCCGCCGACGCACTGAAACACGAGCGGATAGGCCCAAAACACCTTGCGATAGTGCGTAGCCGGGTGAGCCTCGGCGACGCGCTGACCGATGGCGCGCAGTTCGGCCTGCGCCGCATTGAGGGAGGCGCGAATCGACCGATCGGCTTTTAGTCGGCCCAATCCCAGGTAGTAGCACCAGTTGCGCTCTTTCTCGTCGCGGGACAGCACCAGCGGCGTCCACACCTCGAACGGATTGCCGCGATACCACGGCGACAGAAACTGAAAGCCGGGCGGCGTGATCCCAACGACCTCGTGCCCTTCGCCATTGACCACGATGGTGCGTCCGACCAGGCCGGGGTCTCCCGCGTAGCGTTCCTGCCAGAGCCGGTGACTCAGCACCACGACCCGCCGCGTGCCCTCGGTTTCCTCAGCTTCGGTGAACCAGCGTCCCAAGGCAGGTTCAACCCCAAAGGCGCGGAGGATGGCAGCCGTGCAAAGGATGCCTTGGACCCGGACGGGCGGATCGCCTCCCAGATTGTGCCGCGCAGTGGTGTAAGCCCCCAATTCCTCAAAGCAGCGGCTTTGCGCGCGCAGGTCAAAGTAGTCCGGCCCGGAAAGCGGCATGAAATCGTGGATGGCGATGTCCGATTTCCAGACGTGGACCAGCCGCAACGGGTCGGGGTACGGAAGCGGGTCGAGCACCAGCGCTTTGAACACACTGAAGATCGCGGTGTTCGCCCCGATGCCGATGGCGAGCGTCAGCACGGCCACGGCCGTAAAACCGGGGCTCTTGCGCAAGTGACGAAAAGCGAAGCGTAAGTCAGTCATTGGAGATGAGTGATGAGTGGCGGGTTCATCGGGGTGGAGCTTGATTTGGGGCTCAAGTGTCTTAGCCCGGTTATTTCACACGCTTCGCGAGGACCCCTAACCGGGCTAGTTGGCAAAACCGCGCCCGGAAAGGGACCCAAGAGCATCCGGTCGGTCCTGAAGCTGTTCTTCCACATGAACAGTCTGTTGCATCTCTCTGACTCTGGGACCGGGCGCGGTTTTGCTTTTCTAACCCGCATAGCAGTCCTCTCGCGAAGTCTGACCGCCATGTGTACCGACGGGGTGTGAAATATGCGGGTTAGATCACTCGCTCGTCACGCGCCACTGTCCACTGGGCACTCATCACTTCTTTCCGTTCGCTCCTCGACAATCCTCCCGTCGAACAGGTGCACGGTCCGTTCGGCGTGCCGGGCGAAGCGTGGGTCGTGTGTCACCATGCAGATGGTCGCGCTTTCGCGGTGCAGATCGCGCAGCAACTCCATCACGGCTTCACCGTTCTTCGAGTCGAGGTTGCCGGTTGGTTCGTCCGCGAGGAGGATCGAGGGTTTGCCGGCCAAGGCGCGGGCCACGGCCACGCGCTGTTGCTGGCCACCGGAGAGCTGCGAGGGATAGTGTTTCATCCGGTGCGACATGCCAACCTTCTCGAGCGCCTCATGCGCCCGCCGCTTGCGCTCGGTGGCGTTGAGGCCGCGATAAGTCAGCGGCAACTCGACGTTCTCGTACACTGTCAAGTCGCCGATCAGATTGAAGCTCTGGAAGATAAAACCCACCTCGCGGTTGCGGATGCGGGCGCGCGCGGCGTGGCCGAGGGACGCAACCGGCTGGCTGTTGAGGGTATAGAAGCCTTCCGTGGGCGTGTCGAGCAGCCCGAGGATCGAAAGCAGTGTCGATTTCCCGCAGCCCGAGGGTCCGGCGATACAGACATATTCGCCGCGCTTGATTTGCAGATGGACGCCGGAGAGGGCGTGCGTTTCGACTTCGTCCGTGTAGAAGACTTTCGTGATGCCTTCCAGGGTGATCAGGGTGTGGTTGTGATTCATAGCATTCTGAATTGTTGTCAGTCGATTTGCACGCGATCGTGGGCGTCCCAAGGTGACATGTCCGAGAGAATCACCGTGTCCCCGACGGCCAACCCGCTGAGAATCTCGATGGTGCTGACGGAGCTGCGCCCCAGTTGGACGGGGATGCGCACCGCTTCTTTTCCGTCGGGCGAGAGCCGGAACAAGCCCACGGTGCCGGCGGAGTTCGCGTGGACGGGGCGGCCGACATACAGAACATCGTTCAAACGTTCGAGTTCGATGGTGCCTTCGACACTCAAGTCCGGGCGGGCGCCCCGCGGCAAGGGGCCGTCGAGCGCCACGTCCACCGTCACCGTGCCGTTGATGACGGCGGGGTCGATTCGGACGACGTGTCCCAACACCGTGCCATTGTGGGTGTCGATTTCGGCCTTCAGTCCGTGCTGGATGTCCTTGGCCTGGGTCTCGACCACCTTGATCTCAGCCTTGAGTCGGGCCGGGTTTGCCACTCGGGCAAGATTGGCGCCGGCGGCAACCTGCTGGCCGACCTGGAGCGATTCACGGTCGCCCAGGCGCTGCAGCACGCCATCGATCCCCGCGCGGACTTTCAAAGCCGCCAGTCGCTGCTGCCGCAGTTCGTGTGTCGCTCGCAGACGCGCCAAGTCCGCCTCCTGGGCCGCCAGTTGCGCCTTGTGGGAATCCGCCAGGATCGCCAGCCGCCGCGATTCCAGGTCACAGCGCGTCGACAAGAGGTCGGCCCGGGTGCGCGACCGCATCGCCGTGATCCGATCGATCAGCTTCTCAGCGACGAGTTTGTCGTCCGCCTCGGCGTCGAGCCTGGCCACGCGGCAATCCGCGTCCAGGGCGGCTGCAGCGGCCTCCTGCGCGAGCCGCTCGCTTTCGAGTTGGACCTCGAGCCGGGCGAGTTGGGCTTCGGCGCCTTTGACCTGCCATTCAGCCTCGAAGACCTCGTGCTCGATCTCGGGGTTGCTCAGTTCCACCAGCACGGTGTCCGCCGTCACACGGGCGCCCGGCAGCACGAGAATCGCCTGCACCCGTCCCGCGGTTGTCACGGGAATCCAATGGATCTCCTCCGGGACGAGCGTGCCCATGCCTCGCACCTGGCGCAGCATCTCACCGCGCTTGACGGTGTCCGTGTAGATTGCCGCTTTGTCTACACGGGGAGCTGCCGGCTTCAGTTGCGCCAGGCCCACAGTGAGCGCCACCACCGCCAGGCCGCTGCCGATCAGGAGAACGAAGCGGCGGCGCCGGTGCGCGCGGGCAAGATCGGGTCGGTCGATGTCCATAGTCAGGAAAAAGGGAATCTCCGCGGGCGAGGATTCGGTTCGAAGGGAGGAACTCCGCGAGATCCTGGATCGAAACGGGCAGCGTGCCCATTCCGGGGCTGGCGGTGCTCGGCCTTCCGAGGGGATAGATGCAGGGGTAGGCTCATGCGAGTGGCGCGATCGGGACCGGTGGCTGCGCGGCACTGCAACGGCGCCAGTCCTCCATCAACTCCGATTGATGGGCGCTTGCCCATTCCAGCACCAGTTCACAGGCTCGAGCCGGCGCGCAGCCATCCAGCACGCGAGGCGGATTGATGCTGACGACGAGTTCATAGTCACCGTAGAAGGCATGGAACCGGGCGGCCAGACACCGAACGAACAGCATGCGGATGACGATTCCGTAGAATTTGGAGATCACTGGCATATTTCGAACTTGGTCAATTGTTGTCAAAATCGGTTCCACAGTGCATCGGTCGATTCGCGTCGGGCCACCTCGTTTGCATTCGACGTGCCAGCCGGGAAAATATTGCGTAACACGTTCCCAGACAGTCACGTGAACGAAGACTGTCCGGCGGTCGAGCACGGCGCGCTTTCCCGCAAATGGGAAGCCGAATCCCAAAAGCGGGACGCCGCTGCTGGCCTGAGTCCAAATCGCTTCTCGTTCGTGTGATCCTCCCCCTTGCACCCAAGTGGACACACCGTCGCGACCTGCTTGTCCAGGGCGCCCGCCGTTATCGACACCTGCCACCGGCCGTGTTGGTATCCCCGTTGTCGCCTTGCGCCGCCGGCGGCGCCTCTGTATCCTTCGGCCATGCCCACGCCAGAGTCGACAGCCGTACTGGACGGACTCCGCCGAGTGCTCGACCAACCGGGTCCGTCCAAGACCTGTTCGGCGGAGACTTCCAGCCAGGGCATGTTCAGGGATTGATGCGATGGTTCACGCCAAGACGCCAAGACGCAAAGAGAGGAGAGTCACCCTCACAGGCCTTGGCGCCTTTGCGACTTGGCGTGAAATGATTGGCCGGTTCACGCGGCAGATCGCACCGATGATTCTCGGCGTTACCTGGAACGGATCGCCGAACCAGACGCGCCAGCCAACGCCGGGAGAACGTCTCGGTTTCAATCGGGCGTCCGTGGCCCGGCATGGCTGCTCTTTGCGTTGGGCGACATAGCGCACCGCGTATGGCTACCCAAGTCCAATTTCAGGTATTTAAGGGCGTTTACGATGAAGAGAATCACCGTTACACTCTGCTCGCCGCGAGGGCTCAGCTCTATTTCACTCTGATTTCTCTGTATCTCGGAGCATTTGCGTTCAAGCTGAAAGACGTTGGAGAGTTCGCCAGCACGTTCAAGATCCCACTGTGGGCTTTCACGATAGCTGGGGCTCTGGTGGCGGCGGCTTTGCTGGGGACGGTTCTTGCGATCCGCATACGAAAATACGAGGTGCCGTGCGATTTGAAGCGGATCATTGATGAGTTCGGTGATTCGGCACCAACGGACGAGACGTTCCTCGACGACCGTTTGGTCGATTACGCAGTGGCTACCGAGCGAAATGTCGAGACCAACAATAAGGTTGCCGGTTGTCTGGCTGTAAGCTCTTGGCTTCTGTTTGCTGCGGCAGTGTGGCACCTCGCCTTGATTCTCTACGGGTTACGAGACTTGATTCCAAAGCCATGAAGAAAACAAAAAAGACTCAACAAAACAACGATGTTAACGCCTCCGCAAAGGGTTACGGCGATTCTATGAGGGCCAAGCTCATCGCTAGGTCGAGTTCCAAGCGCACAGTGAAAAAGGCTGTAAAGAAAAAGTAGCGGTTACTCGCCCAACCAGATCACTGGATCGAACGCGGGCGGGCCACGTCAGTTGCCAATTCGGGCATCGAGACGAAGATTGTCGGCGCCGATGTCGCGTCTCGACTCAAGAAGACCGCGTCTGGAGTGGCAGTTCCAGTGGCCGTGTTTCAGGGTGTCCACCTGCCCTCAGTGGATGGCAAGAGAATGATGGAGATTGCGTGGGCGTACGGGGATCACTCCAAGTGAGAGCTGGTCGCCGTGGACGAGGGGCGGGCGGGGTTCGCGAAGTTCACCGTGATCCGCGACATGACACTGGGTGCAGACCAGAAGACCGAACCAGACGGCGCAGCGAATCCGAGCCAGCCGATTCGCTCGGAGACAAACCGAACGTCAGCGGCGGCTGGCTGCCGCCGCTGACCTTTTCGTTCGGCGATTCACGTTGTTTGTTCTTCAATGCCTATGTCTCGCAGCCACGTTCTCGCCACCATGGCGCTCTGTTGGGCGGTCGGGTTCGCCGCCGCCGATCCAGGAGAGTACCTCAAGAAGCCCGACGCCTGGTTTGCCGGAAATGAGGGCAGGCGCGTCGCGGCGAACATCCTCTCCTTCCAATCCGAGCTCGGCGGATGGCCGAAGAATGTGTCCACGACAGCCAGTCCGTACCAGGGCGACCGCAGGAACCTTGTACCAACCTACGACAACGGGGCGACCACGGACGAACTGCGGTTCCTTGCCCGGATTTACACCGCGACTGGGCAGGCCACATACCGGGCCGCGTTCAGCCGCGGCTTTGGCTACGTGTTGGAGGGGCAATATGCCCATGGCGGATGGCCTCAGTCCTATCCGCCGGGAAAGGGCTACCAGCGCCACATCACGTTCAACGACAATGCGATGGTGCGGCTGCTGGAGTTGGTCCGGGAAGTGGCGACGGAGCCCGGCTACGGCTTCGTCGAGGAGGCCTGCCGAAAGCGCGCGGCGGAAGCCTTCGATCGGGGCATCGGGTGCATCCTCAAGTGTCAGATCAAGGTCGGCGACAAGCTGACAGCGTGGTGCGCCCAGCACGACGAGACAGACTTCCGACCGCGGTCCGCCCGGAGCTACGAGCTGGCGGCTCTGAGCGGGGCCGAGTCGGTCGGCATTACCCTGCTGCTGATGAGCCTGGACGATCCCTCGGCGGAGGTCGTGCGGGCGGTCGAGTCGGCGATTGCTTGGTTCGAGACTGCGAGGCTGACGGGTATCCGCATGGTTTCAGTGACGGATGACCAAGGGCCAAGGGGCTTGAACAAGATCGTGGTCAAGGATTCGACTGCCCCGTCGCTGTGGGCTCGGTTTTACTCGATCGAGACCAACCAGCCGGTCTTTGCCGATCGGGATGGAGTGCCGAAGACGTGCCTGGCCGACATTGGGTACGAGCGGCGGAACGGGTACGCCTGGTACGGGACCTGGCCGCAGAGACTCCTCGAAGTTGAGTACCCAGCGTGGAGAAAGCGTGTTGCCACAAGCGCGCACCGGTAGGCCGCAAGTGGTCATTGTGGCATCCACACCTGGACAACAAGGAACAGGCCGCTTCCCTTGGCCTTGATTCATCCCAGCGGCAGCCTCAGCCGCGCGATGCAGCCTTGCCGGTCCTTGCGGTTCTCGATCTGCAGGCTGCCACCGTGCGCCTCGGCGATCTGTCGGCAGATTACCAGGCCGACACCCGAACCGCCCGGCTTGGTGGTAAAGAAGGGGACGAAGAGGTTCGCCGTGTTGCTCAGTCCGGGGCCTTCGTCCTCGATGCACACCTCGACCTCTGCCCCGGTCTTCGCCCAGCGCAGCGTGACAGCGCCCTCGGTTTCGAGGGCTGCATCGGCGGCATTGCGCACCAGGTTGATAAACAGTTGCTCGAGTTGGTCGGCGTCGGCCTGCACTTCGATCTCCGGGCCGGGCGTGACCGTGACGGCGAGTCGAGTCTCGATGCTTGCGACGCGGCGGATCAGGGCATGGAGAAGGACCGGGCTCTTCCGTGGCTGGGGCAGGCGGGCGAGCCGGGAGTAGGACTCCATGAACCGGCTCAGGGCTTCGACCCGCCCGCTGAGAACCTCCATGCCGCGACGGCTGTCTTCGCGCCAGTCCTCCGGCAACGGGTCCTGTTCGAGCAGCCGGGCGAGGCTGTCGGCGATGGACTTGATCGGCGCGAGCGAGTTGTTCAATTCATGTCCGAGCACGCGCAGGAGCCGCTGCCATGCCAGTCGCTCCTCCTCGCGCAAAGCCTGGCTCAGGTCAGCCAGGACCAGCAATTGGTGCGGTCGGCCACCTTGGCGGAAGGTGCTGCGTCGGATGTTCCAGCGCCCCAGGCCGCCGGCAAAGGCCGCCTGCGAGGTGCGGACGGGTTCTCCTTCCAGACACTCCGCCAATCCCAATTCGGACGCGGTGCGTCCGGTCAACCGTTCCACGGGCTGGGCCAACAACCGTTCGCCCGCCCGGTTGGCCAGGCGCAGTCGCTGGGAGTCATCGAACGCGAACACCGCCAGGTCGATTTCTTCCATCACGGTGCGCAAGAGGGCGGTCGCTTCAAGGGCGCCGAGGCGTTGTTGGCGCAGGAGGTCGACCAGGCCATTCAGTTCCAGGATCACTTCGCCGAGCGGGTCGCCGGCCCGGGCTCCGCGGGCTTGAATGGAGAAATCGCCTTGGCGCAGGGCAGCGAGCAAACCCGACAGGGTGCGCAGCGGTCGCACCACTCGGGCGCGGACCATGAACGCGAAGCCGATCCAGGCCGCGCCGACCGCCAGCAACAACGCGGAGCGCAGCCCGTTCGTCGGCAGCGGACACCAGATCAGACAGATTGTGGCTCCCACCGCCGGCCCCCCCGTCAGGAGCGCCAGCGCGAACACCTGCCAATTATGTGGAAGTCGGCGGAACACAGCTCACAGACCGTACTTTTCGAGCCGCCGGTAGAACGCACTTCGGCTGAGGCCCAAGGCCTCGGCGGCCTTGAGCGCATTGCCGTCACACCGGGCCAGCGCCTTCCGGATCAGAAACCGCTCCATGTCCTCGAGGCTCATATCATCGAGCCGCGACGCACCCTCACTCGGCGGGCGGAGGCCGAAGTCGTCCGGCTGGAGAACGGGTCCCTGCGCCAGGAGCGCCGCGCGTTCGAGGGCGTGGTCCAACTCCCGTACGTTCCCGGGCCAGGAGTGATGATCGAGAAGGGCGAGTGCGGCCGGCTCGATGCCCGTCAGTGCCTTCCGATAGCGTCGCGCGTGCTGGCGCAGGAAATGAGCCGCCAGCGGCGCAATGTCGTCCCGCCGTTCGCGCAGGGGCGGCAGGCAAATCTCGACCGTGTTGAGCCGAAACAACAGGTCTTGGCGGAATCGGCCGGCTTGCACCTCGGCCGCAAGGTCAGCGTTGGTTGCCGAAAGCAGGCGCACATTGGCCCGCAGGGTGCGCGAGGATCCCACCCGCTCGAACTCGCCGGTCTCCAGCACCCGCAGCAGCTTGGCCTGCTGGTTCAGCGGGATGTTCGCGATTTCGTCCAGGAACAGCGTGCCACCGTCGGCGAGTTCGAAGCGACCGACCCGATCGCTCTTCGCGTCGGTGAACGCGCCCTTGACGTGCCCGAACAACTCGCTCTCGAAGACGCCTTCCGAGAGCCCGCCCATGTTCACCACCACCAAGGGCTTGGCCGCGCGGGGCGAATCCGCATGGACTGCGCGGGCGACGACTCCTTTCCCCGTACCGTTCTCGCCGCTGATCAGCACGTTGGCCTCCGAGGGGCCCACGCGCGCAATGAGTGCCAGCACCTGCCGCATGGCGGGCGATTCGGCGATCAGCGTCGGACCGCCCTCGCCGCGCAGCAGCGCATTCTCGGCCTCGAGCCGCCGCCCGTGCCGCAACGCACGCGACAGTTCGATGTGCGTGCGCAGGATGGTCAGCAGACGCGTGTTGTCCCAGGGTTTCTGGACGAAGTCTCGCGCTCCGCGCCGCATCGCTTCCACTGCCAGGTCAATGGTCGCCCAGGCGGTCATGACCACGACGGGCATGGAGCTGTCCAACGCCTGCAGTCTGCCCAGCAGG
Source organism: Verrucomicrobiota bacterium (assembly GCA_040766265.1). Taxonomy (GTDB): domain Bacteria; phylum Verrucomicrobiota; class Verrucomicrobiia; order Limisphaerales; family J093; genus MWFF01. The sequence goes on along the minus strand of JAXGQW010000009.1, from coordinate 76,681 downwards.
TCGAGCCCTTCCTGCCCAGACGTCGTGTCGCGCGCATAGTTGAGGTCAATCAAAGCGGCATCGAACTCGGCGCCGCTCAAGGCCGAAAGCACGTCCGCCGGCGAACCGGCGGTCTCGATCTTGAACCCCTCCTGCTTGAGCAGCAACCGAAGCGCCTCGCGCACGTGTTCCTGGTCATCGGCCACCAGGACGTGAGGGGGGCTGGAAGACGCAGCTTTCATCGGCAATTGGCATGAACCGGTTGAGCCGTTTGCCCGCCCTCCTCGCGCGCGCGACTCGCCTGAGCGTGACGACTTCTTCGCTCCGCGCAGTCTCGCGACATGGAAGGGATAGACATGATGGCCAACCTTGACATCATCGCACCATGTTCTGGGGTTGGAGAACTCTAATGGACCGTTGAGCCCACGTCGAGCTTTTGGTTGTGACCCCGAAGCGCATCGCGGGAATGGGCTTGCTGGCCGTGGTCTGCCAGACAACACTGGCGCGCACAAACGCGACGCAGGGCCGATGGCTGATGGCTGTCCGGGGCGGAGCGTTCAAAGAGAATTCTGAACTCAAATCCAATCGACTATGCAGACTGTGACGCGCAGAGGGTTTCTTGGTTCGACCGCCGGCGCCATTGGGGTGGTGCTGGGCGAGACGGCGGGCCAGACGGTCGTGGCCGCAACCGAATCGGACGCGAAGCCGCAGGGGTTGCGGGTCGGGATGTTGACCGCTCCGTTCGGCGAGAAACCGCTTGTCGCGGTCCTGGATTTTGCGCGGGACGCGGGCATTCGGTGTCTCGAGGTGGTTGCCGATCCCGGCAGCAGGCACATTGATCCCGTGACCTTGGATGGCTCGAAGGCGGACGACGTCAAGCGGATGCTCATCGAGCGCAGGCTCGAGATCAGCGGTCTGGCCAGTTTCGGCAATGCGTGCGAGCCGGGGGGCGGCGAGGCGTTTCAGCGCCATGCCCGCAGGATGGTTGACGCGGCGGTGTTGTTGGGTGTGCCGACGCTGTGCATGCAGACGGGCATGCCGCTGCCGAACATGGGGCGCATCGAGCAGATCAGGCAGGTCGTCGCGAAGGTGTACGCTCCGATCATAGCCTATGCGAAGGAGAAGGGCATCCGGATCGCCATCGAGAACTGGTACGAGACGTGTCTCCAGGGCATTGACACCTTCGAGTGTCTGCTCGAGACCATCAAGGACGACCATTTTGGCCTGAACTACGATCCGTCGCACCTGGTACACCAGGAATGCAACCACCTGTTGCCGGTGCGGCTGTTCGGGCCGCGCATCTTCCACACGCACGCCAAGGACACGCTTGTCGACGCCGAAGCGCGGGCGCGCGTCGGCATTTACGGGCGCGGCTGGTGGCGTTACGTGATTCCTGGATCGGGCAGCATCCACTGGGGTGAGTACATCAATCACCTGCGGATGGCCGGGTACAAGGGCGTCCTAAGCATCGAGCACGAGGACAGCGCTCTGGGCCGAGAACAGGGCTTCATCCTCGCTGCGCGGCACCTCGAACGGTTCTGCTGAGGCGGGTCGGTGGCAGTGTCCCATTCCATCAATCCGATGCGTTCGAGAATGGTTGATAGTCCCGGCGCGTTCTGAGACAAGAATGATCCATGATCTCCGTCTGCCACGACCTCGACGATCGCCCTCGATCGAGGGATGCAACACTGCCAGGCCGAATCGCGTCCAGCGCGACTGGCGGCCCGGCCATTGCAGTGCGATCGCCTGCAATCTGCGCAGCCCGCGAGCTTTGGTCGCGGCTCTGCCGCGCTGCGGCTCTCCTGGTTGTTGTTCTGGCCCCATGCAGTGGGCTCTGTGTTCGGGGGCAAGTGCCCGATCGGCTGGTGGCTGACGGGATCCCAGAACTGCCGTCCGCCCTGCGGCAGGATGCGAGCCGCTACCTCGAATCCCGCGCGGCGTCTTTTCAGAGCTGGCATCCGGAGCGTGTCGAGATGCTGATTGCGACGCGGTTTGCCGAGGCCGTTCAGTTGCACCTGGTGCGCGCGCCTGGGAGCGCCCGGCGGCAGATCACGTTTTTCGACGAACCGGTGGCTGGAGGCTGGTTCCAGCCCAAGGCGGGCCAGTTCATCGTCTTTCAGCAGGACGTGGGCGGCGGGGAGTTCTTCCAGCTCTATCGGTATGATCTATCCGACGGCAGGGTGACGCTGCTGACCGACGGCAAGTCGCGCAACTCGGGTCCGTGCTGGTCGGACTCGGGGAAATGGCTGGCGTACACATCGACGCGGCGCAACGGCAAGGACACGGATTTGTATGTGATCGACCCGTCGGATCCGAAGAGCGACCGGCGCCTGATCGAATTGTCGGGCGGGGGTTGGAGCGCGATGGATTGGTCCGCGGACGACACCCGGCTGCTCGTGGGAGAGTCCATCTCGATCAACGAGAGTTACCTTTACCTGGTCGATGTCCAGAGCCGCGCCCTGCGCCTCCTGACGCCGAAGACGGGCGAGACGGTGGCCTGGCAGTCCGCGCAGTTCGACAAAGACGGGCGGGGCGTGCTGGCTGCATCGGACAAGGATTCCGAGTTTCGGCGCCTGTGCCGTTTGGATCTGGCCACAGGCGAGGTGACGCCGCTGACGGCGTCGATCGGGTGGGATGTCGAGGAATTCGACGTCACAGACGACGGCCAGACCGTCGCCTTCGTCACCAACGAAGACGGCGTGAGCGTTCTGCATCTCATGGACGCGCGATCCGGGCAGGCGTTGCCTGAACCCAAGCTGCCGGCCGGTGTGATTCGCGGTTTGGCCTGGCATGCGAACGGACGACACCTGGCTTGCACCATAAGCTCGGCCCGATCGCCGAGCGATGCGTATGCGCTCGACATCGCGACCGGGCAGGTGGCCCGCTGGACCGAGAGCGAGACAGGCGGCCTGAATCCCGACTCGTTCGTCGAGCCCGAGCTGGTCCGCATCGAGAGCTTCGACGGGCTGAAGATCTCGGCCTTTGTCTTTCGCCCGGACCCAACGAAGTTTCCCGGTCCGCGCCCGGTGCTGATCAACATCCACGGCGGCCCGGAAAGCCAATCGCGTCCGGTTTTCCAGGCGCGAAACAACTATTATTTGAACGAGTTGGGCATCGCGGTTGTGCACCCGAACGTGCGCGGCTCGGCGGGCTATGGGAAGACGTTTTTCACATTGGACAACGGCTTCAAGCGCGAGGATTCGGTGAGAGACATCGGCGCGATCATCGCGTGGATCCGGCAGGACAAGCGGTGCGATCGGGAGCGGATCGCGGTGATGGGCGGGAGCTACGGCGGCTACATGGTTCTGGCGTCGATGATCCATTTCGGCGACCTGCTCCGATGCGGCGTCGATGTCGTGGGCATCTCGAATTTCCTCACCTTTCTCGAGAATACGCAGGACTACCGGCGCGATCTCCGACGTGTGGAATACGGGGACGAACGGGATCCGAAGATGGCGGAATTCCTCGGCCGGATTTCGCCGACCGCCCAGGCCGCGAAGATCCGCAAACCGCTGTTTGTGGCGCAGGGCCAGAACGATCCGCGCGTGCCGGCTTCGGAATCCGAGCAAATGGTGAAGGCCATCCGCGGGCATGGGGGCCGGGTCTGGTATCTCAAGGCTGAGGACGAAGGACACGGCTTCCGCAAGAAGAAGAACGCCGACTTCCAGTTCCTGGCCACGGTTCTCTTCCTCAAGGAACATCTGGTCGGCGGCACGGCGCCTTCCGTCGCGGGGAATGCGGGCGCCGCGGCACCGGGGCAAGCGCAGCGACTCAGTCCCGCGGACGCGCATGTGTTCTTCGGATACTACGATCTGCCTGCGGTGGATGCCCCAACGGAACGGCATCTTGCCCATCGCGTCCCGTTCTGTGATCGGCTGCCGGTTGCCGGGGACGAGGCGGAATTGGGGCTCATCAACCTGAAAGGGGAGGGGATGTTCCGGCCTTTCGCTCGGACCCGCGCCTGGAACTTCCAGCAAGGCGCCCTGCTGCAATGGCTTGGAGATGGTACGGGGCGCGTCTTCTACAACGACGTGCGTCCCGAGGGCGGCGGGTATCGGGGTGTCCTGCACGACCTCGCGACGAACGAGCGGAGGTTCACCGATCGCGCCCTGGCCAACATCTCCCGGGACGGGCGCTGGGGCCTGGCGGTCGACTTCGACCGCATGCATGATTTTCGTCCGGGCTACGGCTACGCGGCCCAGGACGACCCGCGCGGCGAGGTGCCGCACCCGGCGGATGACGGCGTTTGGGTTTGCGACCTGCGCACGGGCGCGAGCCGGTTGGTGCTGAGCCTGGCGGCATTGCACGAGCGCGTGCGCTCCCTGTCACCGCTGATGGAACAGAAAGTCCTGGTCAATCACATCACGTTCAACCCGTCTGCAACCCGGTTCGTGTTGTTGCTGCGAAACTTCCCGCCGCCGGGCCCTCGGGCCAAGGGCCAGCCGGCGTGGCTGACCACGGTTCTGACGGCGGATCGAGACGGCGGCGATCTCCGCCTGCTTGTGCCGCCGGGCTACGCGTCCCATTACCACTGGCGAGACGACACGACGATCGCGTTTCACTGCGACGGGCCATCGGGGCGCGGGCTCTATGAGATCACCGATGCGGCGCCGCCCCGGTTCGAGGCGCGCGACCCCGTGTTCTTCAGGAATGACGGCCACTGCAGCTATTCGCCGGACGGGCGCTGGCTGCTGTACGACAGCTATCCGGATGCAGAGCGCAAGCAGCATCTGTTTGTTTACGATCTCGTGGAGTGCCGCGGGCGCGAGCTGGGCGCTTTCAAGGCGATGCCGGCGGCGGTGACTGATATCCGGTGCGATCTGCATCCGCGCTGGCTGCCGGACGGACGGATCAGTTTCGACTCGACGCACGAGGGGTTTCGCGGCCTTTACATCATCGATTCAGGTCTGTATCGCTGACATCACGGGGAGGGGCCGTTGGTTCGATGTGACCGGGATCCTGGCGCGCACTTCGGTGGTTGTGTTGCGGTTGGACCAGAGGCAAGCCGCCGGCGCCCTGGCCGCCGGTCGGCGCTGGCATTCTCCCGCCAAAGGAACTAGACTTGCACGCACTTCATCCACAACCGAAGGAATGAACGATCGCGAGCAACAAGCGTTCTACGAAGAGTTGGTGCGACAGCTCCGGTCCCGCGGGGCTGTTTGTGCCATTACCAGCGGTTTGGCGTGCGTCCACTACGGAGTCGCCGAGACCACAAAGGACTGCGACCTGCTTTGTCATCCGAGTTCCTTCGACATGCTGCTGGAGCTGCTTGGCGATACTCGAATTGATGACGTGCAATGCCGTTACCGGGGCAATATCAGCCCTCCCCTGCACGAACGCTGGCACCGAGGCGGATGGACCAGTCACTTTGAGTGGCCCGTGCAAGGCGATCCGGTGACCCTCGACGTGTTCGGCCATGCGATCCGCGAGTCGACCCCGTGGCCGAACGAACTGTTCGGGCTCTATGCCAGCCCGCATACCGTCGCGGAAATGAAACGAACCAACCGCGATAAGGACTGGAGTTATCTGACGGCGTTGGGCATCCGGATGATCGAGGCGGGCGATGATCGCGGTTGGCTCCATTTGTTCGACGCGAAGACTCTCCTGGAACTGATCAGCCAATACCGTTGCCCAGCGGTCGTGGCCCAACAGCGTCCCGCCCTGCAACTGGCCTTGCAGCGGGATCGCCGGATCGCCGGGGCCCTCAACGCGGAGCGCAAGCTCTGGGAGGAACTCGATCGGCGCCGCATCGGGCTGCTGGAACGATCCCTGTGCCCTTACGTCAGCGCCATGCGTAAGGCGCGATCCGGCCGCACAGTGCCCTTGAAGGAAGATCATGAAATCCGGATCCGTTGCGCCACCGCCCACTTGCCGGCCCGCCCTCTGACGGACTACGGAATGGGACGTCAGATCGAGGAAAGCAAGAAAGCACTGCTCGACCAGGGCGTGTTGCCGGCGGAAGCGCTGAGTTGGCTGCCCGACGTGGAAGCCTATTACGCTTGGTTGAGATGAGGCCATGACGCGTGCCCCGTTGACCTATCGGGCCTCCACATGGACAGCGGAGGAGGCAAGAAGGTTCCGCGAAATCGAGCGGGACTACCACCGGCGTGCCTTCGGTGAAGAACTCGCCCGGGTCAATCTTGACTCGTCGCTTGAAGACCGCCGGCGTTATCTCGAGTGGATGCGCCACTATGCCCAACGCCACCGGGCGCCGCGCGGTTGACCTGAGTCGTCACGCCGGACGATTGACCTGCTGCTCAAGGAAGCGGGCTGGGCGCTGCATCAGGAACGCGTCTACGGTCGAACCAGGCGATAAAACCGCGTGCCGACAGGCACCGCTACGGTGACCGAAACCCCACTGGCGTTTGTTTGCACGGGCAAAGTCACCGCTTCCCAGTCCGGCCTCGGAACCAGCAGGGCAGCGGTCTCCTCCAGGGCAAAGCCTGCGGCGGAGCGGGGCCACGAAATCACGATGGTTTCGGCCTCGTGTGTGATCGAGAGGCGCGGGGCCTCAGGCAGCGGCTCCCCAGCGACGACCGCCCAGAAGCCGCCCTCGAGCCCGAAGTCGCCGCCGGTCATTCGGCCCGCGTCGGGCTGGCCGATGGTGCCGCTCAGTGCATAGGCGGCACCCAAACTGACCCCGCCGCCGCCCTCTATTGAGGACCAGTCCAGCGTCAGGTCCTGCGCGTCGGTACGAGCGAGGCCCCAAAGAGCCGAACCCGCAAGTAGCACGCCCACGCACAATCGCACCGCTCTTCCGCCCCTCCCTAGATCTCTGAGCGGTTTCGACGCCTGGCTTCCTTGTCCCCGCATGCAAGCGCACATGGCCCGTGAAACACATGACGCAGCTTCTTCCATCATATTCCGCCCTTTCCTTGGTCGCCGTGGTTGAACACTGACAGTGCATTCATCGTTCGAGTGAGGATCACGGCGCTCGAATGCGCACCGCGCCGCTGGCACATTCCAACCGAAGCCTCTTTGTCATAGGGCTACTTGAGGTATACTCACCATCCCACATTCTCAGAACCTGCCCGTCTGCGGCGTTCTCGTACCCCGCCTCCAATGTCCGAAACGGCTTTGCCGCGCTTCCATCCGAAATCCCCCAATACGATGCATCCACCCAGATAACGTTGGCATCAGCGGAGGATGGTGTCACGTGGACGGAGGCAGGTGTCGTGCTGAGATCGACTTCGGCGACAGCATACTCTCCATGCATGGCCGCCCCGATCCAATACACGGGTGCCGGACGCGGTGGACTCACGAAGTAATTTGTCAGCCAGCCATCAACGAGGTGCTCTTCATACCGGTGAATGTGCCCGCAGAAGCCAGCAATGACATTCGCCTTTGTGCGCCGAAGCACGTCTTCCCGCGCCTCCAATTGCTCGGGCGAGCAACCGTCCGTGTCTGCTGGTGTCCGCGTCTGGTTGAAAGGCACATGCTGAAGCAGAATGGTGGGTGTTCCTGGCGGAATGGCATTGAGGTCCCGCTCGAGCCAATCCAGATTGGACGGTTGGCCCCAGAGCGTGAATCCCGCGTAGAGATGAAGCTGGACCAGATGGAGTGTTTGCCCGGCGCTGTTCGTCCAGTTCCAGGAATAGGCCCCGCTCACGTCGTCATAGTTATCTGCCGGGACCTCCCCTTTCCCCTCGGTAGGGTGGTGCCGGTTTGACACGTACTTCCACATGTTGTAGTAGGCGTCGTCAGCGATGGTGTAGGTGTGCAGAATTCCGTAGCGGTGCTTGGTCAGATCATGGTTGCCGAGGCCAACGTAGGTGGGGATTTGAATGGCGCCATAGCGCCAGGACTCTCCCGGAAACTCAAAATACTGTCGGAATTTTTGTATACTGGGTGAATTCAATGGGTAAGGGATGCGGCGCCACGGGTCCAGGTACGAACATTGGCGATAACCCGAACCGTAATTACTCAGGTCGAGACCATTGATAACACCTTCCCACGAGAGGTCCCCGAGGATGACCACGCCTTTGAAGGGGCCAGCGCGGTCAGCGGCTTGCAGGCCTTCGACGACTGATTCGTAACGCCATTCCTCACCGTCTTGGGGGTCCGCCACCAGTCCGAAGCGCAAGGTGGCTTGTGCTGCTAACGGAATAGCCGGCAGGCAGACTGCGACTGACAACGCAACGGTTCGCAGCCAGCCTGTTGACGGGCGAGGAGTCTTCCGCGGCCGCTGGCTGACCGTGCCGGCTTGAGGGTGTCGGCTTCTGAGCATTGCTCTCATAGCGGGGTGCTCCAAGGGGAGTGTGGTCGAGATCATTGGAGACCAACGAGCACCAGGACATGACCGCGTCCTTGACTCAAGGCAGTCATCGCTTTGCCGAGAACAGCGCCGTAGGCCCTTTGGCGATCGACCGCCTTCATCGCGTGGCCGGGGGTGTCGGCGGTGGTGAGAAGGTCGCCGGGCTGGATGGGTCCGCCAGCGTCGGCATCGCAATAGCACCAGACGCGGCCGGTGAGGGCGACCGGATGGGTGCCGTCGGCCACGGTGTCTTCCTGGCGGAGGATCATGCCGGCCTTGATGCCGTTGGCGCCGCTGACGATTCCCGCGACCGTGGGATCATAGGCTCTGGTCGAGAGGCAGAGCGCGCCGGGTTGCTGCGGGTCGATGCAGACAACGTGGCCGGGCAGAATCTCGCTCTGGGCGCTCACTGTGAAAGGCTCGGCGATGTCCATGCCGCCGTTGATTTCGAGCACCCTGACACAGGTTGTTCCGTCCGTCTTCACGGTCAGATGGTGCTGAGATTGTTCGACGCTGCCGAGGCAGAATGTCCCGTCCTCGTAGGTGTACATGCCCCAGGTTCTGACCGTGCCGCCGGAAGTGTTCTTGAGCATCAGACCAGAACCCCAACCTATGCTCGAGGAGCTCAAGATCAGCGCAGGCTCGTTGGCGGTTCCGCTTTCGATGTGGAGTTTGGCCACCGGACTGGTCGTTCCGATGCCGACGTTGCCGGCGGTGAAGGTCTGATTGCCAGTAAAGGCGTTGGGGCCGGCGAGCTTGGCCACATTGGCCAAGCCGGAGCCATCTCCATGGAACCTCGATGACGTCACCGTGCCCGCTGCAGTCACAGAGCCGGCCACGTCCAGAGCCGTGACGGCTGTCGTGCCGTTGGTGAAGACTCGCAGGACCGTGCCGATGAACTTGTCGTGTCCGATACACAGCGATCCATCCACGGCATACGTGTACATGCCCCAGGTCGTCGCCGCCGCGCGGTTTTCCAGTTGAAGACCTGAACCCCACCCGGTGCTTTCTGAGCTCAGGAGAATCGCGGGCTCATTGAGGGTGCCGCTCTCGATGTGCAGCCTGGCCATCGGCGCGATCGTGCCGATGCCGACCTTCCCTGTCCCTTGAATCGTCAGCAGTTCGTTGCCGGCCGGGGCGTCCAGAAAGGAGAACCGGCTGGCTGGGGAAGCGAGATGAAGTCGGAACTGGTACCCTTGCACGCCCAGACCAAAGAGCCGGGAGGGGTCCCCACTGTCCCAGAGGGCCAACTTCGTGTCGGCCAGCGTGTTGCCGAGGGAAAGCAAAGCATTGGGATTGGCGGTGTCGAGGCCGAATCTGCCATTGGCGATGGTCTGGTTGCCGGTGAAGGCATTGGGACCGTTCAACCGGGCCACGTTGGCCAACCCCGAGCCGTCGCCATGGAAAGCAGCCGCGGTCACCGTGCCGGCGACGTCCAAAGCGGATTGGGGTGCCGTGGTGCCAATCCCCACCCAATGGTTCACCGTCAGACCGGTCTGGCGCGGGGTGGCGTCCAGGATGCACAGAACGGACTGCAGATCGTCCGTGGCCAGGACCATCGGTCCGGAGGCAAAGACCGAGGTGGCGCCACCCAGCCAATCAGAAGCCTCTCCTGCCGCGTTCCTGGACTCAGCCAGCCAGCGCGGATGCGCTGGATCGGAGACGTCAAGAATCGTGAGCGCATGGTCATAGAATGCCGCCACATAAGCTGTGGCGCCGGCGACATCGACTGAACAGGCGCCCGCCAGTTGGGCAAAGCCGCCCTGGCCGTCGACCACTTCGGCGAGAAATCGTGGCTGGCGGGGGTCGGAGACATCGAGGATGGTCAATGCGCCGGGAGCTTCCGTCTTCGGATCGAACAAGCAGGAAGCAACATAGGCAGTGGTGCCGGAGACATGGATCGAGCGCGCCCCGGTGAGGTGATTGAATCCCCCTTGGCCATCCACGACTTCGGCCAGAAGTTGGGGTTGGCGCGGATTCGAGATATCGAGGATGGTCAGGGCCCCTGGGATCTGGGTTTTTCCATCCGTGGCTCCGTGGGCGGCGATATAAGCGGTCGCCCCGGAAACAAACACGGCACGGGCCCCGTGCAGATGGTTGAAACCGCCCTGGCCATTGACGACCTCAGCCAGGAGTTGGGGCGATGCAGGATCTGAGACATCCAGAATCGTCAACGCCGAATCGGCCTGCGCCGTGATATAGGCCGTGGTCCCGGAGACAAACACCGAGGCCGCCCCGTCCAGATGGTCGCATCCGTCTTGGCCGTCGAAAAGGCGGTGGGCGATGGTCTTGTTGGTAACGGCGAGGTTCACCACGACCAAGGCGCTCGGATGAGTGGTCCCGCCGAAGTTCTCATAGGCGCCGCAGGTCACATAGGCATTGTCGCCGGCCGCAAAGAGTGACCGGGCCGCCGTGAACCAGTTGTCATACGGGTCGGATTCCGGCAGTCGGATGGATCTTGCCAATCTGGGCTGGGCGGGGTTGGAGACATCAATCTGGCTCAAGCCCTGAGCGCTCAACACATACGCCATGTTGTCGGCAAGGAAGACGGAACGGTTGAGCGGCGTGCCGCTTGGGCCGTACACCAGCTCCGCGAGTCTCCGAGGTGTTTGAAAGGAGCTCTTTGCCGCGGCCAAGTGGAGCCCGGCTTGGGGCGTTGGGGTCCCGATCCCCACCAGACCGTTCGGATTCACCTGGAGCGCGTCAGGAGCGCCACCGTTAAACCCGTCCAGGGACGAGATGCCCGTCAGCAAAGCACCGTCTCCGGCAAAACCTGTGGCCACGACCCGGCCGGCGAAAATGGCATCGGCATTCAACCGGGCGAGATTGGACGGCAATTGCGCATCGGTCAGCGTCCCGGTGATGTGCTCCGCCGCCACCTGACCGGCACTGGAAGCCTGGATGGCGTATGGCACTGGGGTGAGGGGTTGGCGGGGCGCCAGCCGGGTAAATGCTTCGCCCGATTCACTTGCGCGCACCTCGATCTCTAGCCAGCGGGCCTCGCCATTGAAGACGTCCGCGCCGAAGTCCAGGTTGACCGTGAACAGGCCGTGGTTGATCGGGACGGCGTCAGCAGCCAACGTGGCGCCCACTTGCGTGCCGCTCTCGAGCGAATCGTAGAGGGTGAATCGCAGATCGAAGGCCCCCTGCGCCGGGCTGCCAGATTGCTGGAGTTGGCCCTGGTAGGTGATGGCGGTGTCCACGGACGCGGCCCTGCCCCTCCCGGTGCCCAGGGCGGCCACCAGCGCGCCAACGCAGACGAGTGTGTGTGCTTTCATGGTTCGGTTCGCTGCTTCGGGTGTGTTCACTTGCTACTTGGCAGGAAATGCAGGTGGGTTGCGCAGTTTTTTCGGAAATCTCGGCGAGCCTTGGGGGAAGAGGGGCCCGCGGGCAGGCACTCAGGCGAAGCGCGGGCTTGCGCTGAAACGCCTACCTGGCGGTGGCGATCTCAGCCGGCGCCGGCGCCGACCATACTCGGATCGCGTCCATGCTCAGGGAGACCAGGCGACTGCCGTCCTGAAGAAAGGCAAGGCCGCGAACGGGTTTCCGATGGCCCAGCAATCGACCGACCCGCTGGTGGGACACCGTATCCCAGAGGGTGATGGCACCGTCTTCTCCGCCGCCAGCCAACCGGTCGCCACTCGGTGACCAGGCGACCGACGTGAAGTAAGTCAACGGCCCCGTCAAATCGGAGAGACGCGTGCCTGTCGCGACGTCCCAAACGCAGACCGAAGCGTCCTCGCCGGCAGTCGCCAGGAAGCGTTCGTCGGGAGAAAAGGCCAGGTCCAGAATCCGGTGTCGCGGTTTGCTCAGAATGCGCTCGGGGGCGGCATGGGGCGGTTTCCAGAGTCCCACGGAGAGCCCCCAGGTCCAGGCTTCGTCCAGGCGGATCGCGAGCCACGTTTGCCGGGGGGAGAACGTCAGACGCCCGGCCCTTCCGGGGATGTTGGTCAGCGTGTGCAGCAAGCGGCCGGTGGCGGTTTCCCACACCAGCGCCTGGCCTTCGCCAAAGAACCCTCCGACCGCCAGTTGTGCGCCGTCCGGAGAAAAGGCCAAACCGGCGGCCCAGGAGCGGAGCCCGCGGAACTCGATCTCTTCGCGCAGATCGGGGATCCGATAGGTGGACAATCGCTTGTCCGTGTCGCCGTCTTCCGGCGTGCCGCCCCCGATCGCCAAATGAGTCCCCTGGGGAGCCAGCGCCACCTGAGTCCATTGGCTGTGAGAATGGTTGATCCGGTTGCCGCGGGGCACGGGCATCTCCGCCAGGCGTTGAGCATCCAAAGTGCGCCAGACCTGCAGTTGGTTGTTTGTCGAGACGGTGGCGAGGGTCTGGCCATCCTGCGCCAGGTACGCCTCCCGCGTGGCCGGGGGCAGCGGCCAACCGGGGAGCGCGTCGGACTGGACCGCGGCGGACCAGAACCGAATCGTGGCGTCCCGGCTGCCGCTGGCCAGTCGAGAGCCGTCGGGCGAGCAAGCCACACACCACACCTCATCCCGGTGGCCGCTGAGGATGCGGACACACTCCCAGGTGGCCAGGTCGTAGATGGAGATGGTTTGATCCGCTCCCGAGAGGTAAGCCTGGCGGGAGTCGGGGGAGAAGTCCACGCCGGTGAAAGCCCGCCCGGTGGTCTGCAGTCGCCGGACCAATTTGAAGTCCGGCACCGACCAGAAGTTCACCGACTTCTCGAGCGCGTCCGACCCCGAGTTGACCACATTGGCGAAGAGTCGGCCATCGGGAGAGAACCGGAGGTTGCCCTGACGATACATGCCCCCTGGCCCCGGTAGCCGTGCAACCGGGGCACCGGTGTCCAGCTCATGCACGACGACTTCGGGCTCGGAGCGGCACTGGACGGCGGCGAGGCGCGCGTCGGGGGAAAGGACCAGATCGCGCCCTCTCACGGTCGGCCACGCGGTGATCGTACGCCCGTCCCGCACATCCATCACGACCACCTCATACGGGCGATTCCCCGCGAGCCCGACGAGCCGTCGGCCGTCGGCCGTGTAGGCGATGGCTTGAAACCGATTGGAGATTGTCGCGCCAGGCACCGTCTCGTTCCAAGCCGGCGCCCGGTAGAACCGCAACTGGCCGTAGTCAGCAACCGCGAGTGTCCGACTATCTGCCGAGAAGGCTGCGATGTTGACCCGCCCGGCGCGCTCGAGCGGCCATCGCGCGACGAGTCGCCGCGCCTGAAGGTCCCACACCCTGACATCGTTGCCGAACTCATAGTGGCTTGACGAAGCCAGCCACCTCCCGTCCGGGGAAAACACGAGATAGCTGACCGTGTTCGAGTGGCTCCCCAGCGTATCGAGTTCTTCGCTCTGGATTTGACCCAACAGGTAGCGCCACTCCCAGCCCCGCAGGTCTTCCTTTGGGCGTCGGCTGGACTGAGGAGCATGCTCGCGGAGCAGTTGCTCGACGCGGCCATAGTTGTTGTCCTCGAAGGCCTGCTGGGCCAGCAACATGTCCGCATCGTACAGGCTGCGGTACGCCGCCCGGCTCTCTTTTTCGGCACGACGCCATTGCCAGGAGACGCCCAGGAAACCGGCCACCAGCACCACCGCGCACGCCGCTAGCGCCCCGGCCAGGGCCGGCTTGCGCCGGCACCACCGCCACACCTTCTCCGGACGGTTGACCGGGCGGGCCATGATTGTTTCGCCCTGCAGATAGCGGCCCAAGTCCTCCGCCAGTGCGCGGGCCGAGGCGTAGCGCCGGGCGGGGTCCTTTTCGAGGCACTTGAGGCAGATCGTGTCGATGTCTCTGGGCACGGTCGGGTTGAACAACCGGGGCGAGACCGGTTCGCGGTTGAGGACCTGGTCGAGCACATCGGTGACGTCCTGCGCCTGAAACGGGGGACGACTCGTCAACAGGTAATAGAGGAGGGCACCCAGGCTGTACACATCGCTCCAGAGCCCCACCTTGCCGCGGTGGCCCGACGCCTGCTCGGGCGGCAGATAGCCCGGCGTTCCCAGGATTTGGCCGGACATCGTCAGTTCCGTGTCGCTGGTCAAAACCTTGGCCAAACCGAAGTCGGTGATCATCGGCTGATCGTCCGGCCCGAGCAGGACGTTCGACGGTTTGAGGTCCCGATGCAGGATCCCCTGCTGATGGGCGTAATGCACGGCCTGCGCCAGAGTCCGGACGCAGGCAGCGGCGCGCTTGGGTGAGAACAATTCCCGGCGCACCGCCTCTTGCAGGCTCGGTCCCTCGACGTAATCCATCGAGAAGAAGTGCCGGCCCTCGTGCTCGCCGATTTCATGGATGGCGACGATGTTCGGATGATGCAGCTTCGCGGCGGCCTCGGCTTCCGTCCGGAAGCGCTGGACGAACTTCGGCCCGGCGAACTCCCCGGCGAGGATCATCTTCAGCGCCACTGTCCGGTTCAGGCTGATCTGCCGGGCTTTGTACACGACACCCATCCCGCCGCGGGCGATCTCCTCTCCCAACTCGTAATCGCCCATTCGCACCGGGGCCAGCGCAAGATCCGGTTGGCCTGTCGGAGCCCAGGGCGAGGCCTCGAGGGCCCCTGCAAACTCGCACACCGGGCAGATCCCGGCCCGGCTGTCGCTGGGGAGCTGCTTTCCGCAAGTCGAGCATCGTGCTTCCACGGGCATAGGCGGTGACGGATGGTACGCTGCCTTCCGTTATACAGTTAGCCAAAAAGTCCTGCCGGTTGCGGGGAAGATTCAACCACGGCTGAGGACCTCCAGCAGGTGCCGGATCTCGCCATCGACTTCGCTCGGATCGTTGACCGTCTCGGCTACTTCCTGCCGGAGGATTTCCCGGTAGCGTGAGCGCAGGCGGAACAGGGCAGACTTGAGGGCGGACTCGGTCAGGTTGAACGAGGCTGCCAGGGCCGCGGAGGACGCCGCATCGGTTCCGGCGTCCTGGGCCGCGCGGAGGTGCTCGAACAACAGGAGTTTTCCGGTGGTCTGACACTCCTCGCGCAAGCGGTCCCAGGCTTGTTCGAGCAGGGTCAGTGCCCAACGACGGTCGTAGACCTCGTCGGGAGCCAAGCCCTCGGCCATCTCGGTGGCGTAGCGCTGAGCGGCGTTTTCATCGTCCAGGCAGATGATCAGGTTCTGCCCCCCTCGTTTCTGCGCGTGCGCCTTACGGGCCTCGCCGCTGACGAATCGCTTGAGGCAGATCAAGAGAAAGGAACGGAATCGGCCTTTGGCGGGGTCGGCCGTCGCGAGCCAGTCCTGCTCGATGAGCTTCGCAAAGAACGACTGGATGAGGTCTTCGGCATCCGCATCCTGGTGGCCCGAGCGGCGGAGAAAGGCGTAGAGCGGGTACCAGTACGTGCGGCACAACTGGTCCAGCGCGGCCCGCGCGCCGGGCGCCGAGTCGTGCCCTGCGTTCAGCACCATGCTCCACTGGGTGCTGAGGAACTGCAAGGTCGCGCCGCCTCTCGGCCCAGCATCCTGGCTGCGGTCGTTCCTCGGGTCTTCGTTCATCCCCTAACCCGCACATTTCACACCCCGTCGGTGCACAGGGCGGTCAGACTTCGCAAGAGGACCGCTATGCGGGTTAGAAAAGCAAAACCGCGCCCGGCCCCAGAGTCAGAGAGACGCAACACACTGTTCATATGGAAGAACACCTTCAGGACCGACGGGATCCTCTTGGGTCCCTTTCCGGGCGCGGTTTTGCCAACTAGCCCGGTTAGGAGTCCTCGCGAAGCGTGTGAAATAACCGGGCCAAAAGGTCCCGCCGCCACGGTGCGCAGAAAGGCTGGAACATCCCCTTGAACAGGCGGCGCGGTGAGTCGTCCACGTCTTTGACTCACGGGAATGTGGATTTTCACGGCGGCGTGGACTTTGACGGTTTTGAGAGTTCAGCGCAAGGATTAGCGAGGCTTCGCCTCAGACCAAAGAGGCGTGTGAACAACTCGTGGCCGCTGGGTGGCAACCACGATCAGCGGCGACCGACGCCTCGCTAGTGGCGCCGCTGCGCGGCGCCAAAACTTGACTCATTTGCCACGAATCTCATCTGGGGAGTAACTCTGGCCTCCCCTCAGCCACTGTATGGCCGTCGGCACAGCCACCACCGATCCCTCACCCCGGCCCTCTCCCATCCGATGCGGGGGGGGAGGGTGCCCGGCTTGTCCCGCCGTAGCCTTGGCGAAGGCGGATGGGCCGGGTGAGGGGAGCAGTGCCGTCCATCGCAGCGACTGCTCAGCAATGCGCGAACCGGTTTGGGACAAGCCTGTGGGCTGTCGGTGCAGGCTTGGCGAAGAGGCGGCGAAGCCTCACACTCCTCCGCACATGAAGATCGCGCCTTTCCTCTGTGTGACCTTGGCGGCCCTGTTCGAGCTTGGTCTTGCCGCCGCCGAGCCGGTTCGACTGCAGACCGACCACCTGGCGTTGTCTCTGGACGACCGGGGTTGGCTCATTGCGCTGGCCGACCGCGCGTCGGGGACGAACTATCTCGCCGCCGGGCAGCCGGCGCCCCTGCTGCAAGCTCGTGTGGCAGGGGTATTCGCGATGCCGGACGCCATGACGTGGGACGCGTCGTCGGGGCGGATGACGTTGCGTTTTGGGGGGGCGGGCTTGACGGCCACCTTGCAGACCAGGTGCCGCCCGACGCATGTGACGTTCGAGTTGGTGGCGATCGAGCCTGCCGATCGCGTCGAGTTGGTGTTGTGGGGGCCTTATCCGACGACCATCGGGGCCGTGGTGGGCGAAACCGTCGGCGTGGTGCGCAATCCGCGGTATGCGCTTGGCATACAGGCGTTGAACATCAAGACACTGGGCGGCTTCCCGAACTCCGAAGACGATGTCATGCCGATGTACAATCTGTTCGCGGGGGCCGACTTCAGCGACGTCGCCGCCGAGCATCGGGACAAGGACCTGTTCCGGGGCGACACGGCCAAGCCGACTGAGTTCGGCAGTGTTTTGCAGGCGTTTTGTCGCGACCGGCGCAGCGAGCGGGTGATTCAAAACTGGGGCCACAGCCGGTATGTGGCTCCGGCCTATGACGATGGCGGAGTGATGGGCAGCCGGATTGCGCTTTTCGGATGTCCTACAGCGGACGCGTTGCCGACGCTCGAGCGGATCGAGTTGGACGAGGGGCTGCCGCACCCGATCATCGACGGCGTCTGGGGCAAACGTTCGCCCACTGCGACGGCCTCGTACTTGATCGTGGATTTCGGCGAAGAGACACTGGATCAGGCGCTCGAATTGACACTCAAAGCGGGCCTGCGATACCTCTACCACGGGGGGCCGTTCCGGACCTGGGGCCATTTCGAACTTCACGCCAACCAGTTTCCAGACGGCTGGCAGAGCATGAAACGCTGCGTCGATCGGGCCCGACAGCAGGGCGTGAGCCTGGGTGTGCACACCCTGTCCAATTTCATCACCCCGAACGACCGCTATGTCACGCCCGTGCCGGACGAACGGCTGGCGCGGGTTGGGACTTCGGTTCTGGCGGATGCGATTGGCGTCGAGGACAAGGAGATCGGGGTCGAGGATCCCGGCTGGTTCAACCAGATGGGGAACAACACGTTGAAGACCGTGAGCATCGGCCAGGAACTGATCCGTTACGGGGGTGTCTCGACGAATGCTCCATGGCGGTTGCTCGATTGCCAGCGTGGCGCCTGGGGAACCAAGGCCTCGGCTCACGCTGTCGGGAGCCGGATCGGGAAGCTGATGGATCATGGCTACCGCGTGTTCCTGACCGACGCCGCCTTGTCGAAGGAGGTGGCGGAGCGCGTGGCGGATTTGTTCAATGAGACCGGTCTGCTCCAGATCTCGTTTGACGGGCTCGAGGGGAATTGGTCGACGGGCATGGGCCAGTACGGGCGCACGCTCTTCACCAAGGCCTGGTACGACCGGCTCTCGCCGGAATTGCAGGGACGCGTCATCAACGACGCCAGCAATCCGGGCCATTTCAACTGGCACATCTACACGCGGATGAACTGGGGAGAACCCTGGTACGCCGGATTTCGGGAGAGCCAGACGCAGTACCGGCTCAAGAACCAGCGCTACTATGCGCGCAACCTGATGCCGCGCATGCTGGGCTGGTTCCAGATGAGCGCCGAGACCAGTCTTGAAGACGCCGAGTGGTTGTTGGCGCGCGCGGCCGGGTTCGACGCCGGCTTCTGCCTGGTGACCAGCCCGGGCACGGTGCGCCAGAATGGCCTGGGCGAGCGGATCCTCGAAGCGATCAAGCAGTGGGAGACGGCGCGCCTGGCGGGTGCTTTTCCAGAGGAACTCAAGCCGGCGCTGCAGGATATCGCTCAGGAGTTTGAACTCGAGACACGCGGGGCGAAGGCGTGGCAGTTGACGTCCGTTCACTCGATGAAGCTGGCGCACACGCGTCGGGAACAACCGGGCCAACCGACCTCGCTGACAAGCACATTCGACAATCCGCATGCGGGGCAGACCTTGCAGTTCATTGTGCAGGCGAGCGGCAAGACCGAGGCGGCCGGGTTGACGATCGAGATCGAAGGAGCCGAGGCGCTTGTGCTCACCGACCCGATCCAGGCCGGTCAGATCCTCGAATACAACGGCGGCGATGCCGCTGTTCTCTACGACCGGCACTGGAAGCGATTGGGCGCGGTGCCCGTGGCGGCGGATCGGCTGCGCGTCGGCCCCGGCAAGAGCGGCATTCGGGTCGAGTGCCGGTTCGGCGCAGGCGAAGAGCCGGCGTTGAAGTGCGAGTGGCGCACCCGCGGCGCGCCAATCCGACTCTGAGACTGCAGTTGGACTCTGGCCATCGACGCGCGGCTGCCTGTTGGGGTAGAGTGCGCCGCATGAAACGTCGATCCGTGTTCGGTTTGTCGGTCATCGAGAGCCTGGCGATCCTGATTTGCATCTTCTTCTGCTTCGCGTCGAACGGCCCTTGTGCACTCCACGCGGCGGAATCGCAGCGGACTTTTCAGAATCCGCTCCTGCCCGGCAACCTTGCCGATCCGGCCGTGATTCGGCATGGCGGCATCTTCTATTTGTACGCGACCGGCGAGGTCGACGGCGACAACGGCACGCGCGCGTACACGTCGACCAATCTTGTGGATTGGGAGAAGGGGCCGGTCGTCTTTCGTCCGGGGAAGCCGCATGTGTGGGCCCCTGACGTCTGGCGCGACCCGGCATCGGGACGGTTCTATCTCTATTACACAGTCGACCAAACGGTGGGCGTGGCCGACGCGGACAATCCGCTCGGGCCGTTCACCATGCGGCGCAAGTTCTTCGACCAGGCGATCGACGCCCACCTGTTTCGGGATGAAGACGGGCGGCTTTATCTCTACTACGTGCAGTTGCCTGGATTCCGCATTTCGGTCCAGGCGATGAGCGGTCCGACGGAGCCTGCCGGGGAGCCCAGGCTTCTGCTGCGTCCGGAGTCCGAGTGGGAGAAGCGCAGCGGGCAGGTGACCGAGGGCCCCTGGATCATCAAGCATGCGGGGCGGTACTACCTGCTGTACAGCGGGTCCGGCGCGGACACCCCCAACTACGCCGTCGGCTACGCGATTGCGGACAGTCCCCTGGGGCCATTCACCCGGGCGCCGCACAACCCCATTGTTCAACGTTCGGAAGGTCTATTTGGCCCCGGGCACGGCTGCGCGATCCAGGATGACGCCGGTCAGTGGTGGCATGTGTACCATCAAAAGGCGAATGACCGCGTCGAGTGGAAGCGTTTTCTCTGCATGGATCGTCTCTGGTTCGATCCCGAGGGGCGGTTGTTCGGACGCGCCACGCGCGGGCAGGCGCAGCCTGCGCCGGTGATTCGCGCGGACGCGGCCGGTCCGGCCCAGTAGATCGCCGGGGGAGAATTCCGGTCACCACGAGCGTTCGATTTCCTCGAGGCTGCGGCCTTTGGTTTCAGGCACGAATCGCGCGACGAAGACAATCGCGACTGCGCACATGGCGCCGTAGGTCCAGAACGTTGCGGCGCTGCCGATGCGCTCGACCAGGATGGGGAAGGTTTGAGAGACCAGGTAGCAGGCGGCCCAGACCGCGCTGGTGGCCACGGCCATGGCCCGGCCTCGAGTGCGGGTGGGGTAGATCTCTGAAATGACCACCCAGCCCACCACGCCCATCGAGACGGCGAAACTGCCGACGTAGACCAGCACGCCGAGGAGCAACGCGTGTCCGGTCGCGCCTGTGTGGAAGGCATAGCCGACGCCCGCCAAAGCCAGCCCCATGCAGGAAGCCCCGATCAGCAGAAGCGGCTTCCGTCCCAAACGGTCCACAACCGCCATCGAGATCAAGGTGAAGACCAGGTTGGTCAGGCCAATCCAGACCGTGTCGTTGTAGGCCGCGGACGCCGCCGCCCCCGCCTGTTTGAAGATCTCGGGCGCGTAGTACATGATCGCGTTAATTCCCGTGACCTGGGTGAGCACGGCGAGCGTGACGCCGACGGCCAATGCGCGGCGCAGGCCCGGCTTGAGCAGATCGGAGAACGACCCGCCTTCAAGAGCAAGCGCTTCGCGAATCTGCCCGAGTTCCATCTCGGCCGCGGTCGATCCAGCCACACGGGCAAGCACCGCACGCGCCGCGTCCTCGAGCCCCTGTTTGCACAGCCAGCGCGGGCTTTCCGGCACGGGCACAATCAGAATCAGGAACGCCAGGGCGGGGAACGCGCCCACGGCGAACATCCAGCGCCAT
This sequence comes from Verrucomicrobiota bacterium, assembly GCA_040766265.1. GTDB lineage: Bacteria > Verrucomicrobiota > Verrucomicrobiia > Limisphaerales > J093 > MWFF01. The sequence goes on along the minus strand of JAXGQW010000009.1, from coordinate 55,848 downwards.
TTGGCGGCGTCGGACAGTTCCGTGTGAAGAATCAGGCTGTTGCTCGAGAACGCGCCGAGGATGCCGAGCACGATCGCCAGTTGCTGAAGCGCCACCAGCCGGCCACGGATCTGGGGCGGAGAGACCTCGGCGATGTAGAGAGGCGAGATCAGCGAGGCGATGCCAATCCCAAGCCCTCCCACCAACCGCGCCAGCACCAGTTGCACGGCGGTCCCGCTCAATCCGCACCAAACGGCCGACACGGTGAAGAAGACGGCGGACAGCAACATGACCCGCTTGCGTCCGAAGCGGTCGCTGAGCGCGCCCGCTGCGAGCGCGCCGCAGAAGCAGCCGACCAGGGCGCTGCTGGCCACCCAGCCCTTGAGGGCTGCTGAAAGGTTGAATTCCGCCTGAAAGAAACCGACGGTTCCCGAGATCACCGCTGTGTCGAAGCCGAACAAGAGGCCGCCGAGGGCCGCGACGAGGCAGATGACAACCAGGTAAAGCCGGCTGCCGGCAGCGGGTCCGCAATGATCATTCATGTTGCGTGGACAGGGTTGGGTCTGAGGCGCTTTGCAGCCCGCATAGCAGTCCTCTTGCGAAGTCTGAGTGCCCTGTGCACCACAGGGGTGTGAAATATGCGGGCTAGAATCCTTGACCGGTGAAACATGTTGTAGACAAGTCAAGTTTCAGTGCTGCGCGAAAGGGGTCAAGGATTCCAAGGAATGAGGCGCGGGAGAAAGGCGATGGGAAACACGGGGACTGCTCATGGAAAGGAGGACTGGATTTGGCCTGAGGCGCGCCTCATTAGGGCTCGATGACGCGGTAGAAGGCCGCCGGGCCGGTTGCCGCATCGGTTGCGACGCGTGCCGTGGTGGGGCCGCCCACGTTGTCCCAGGAGGGAGCCGACAGCGACGCCTTCTTCTGGACTTGGAACGGACCGTCGCCGCCTGTCCATGAGAATGTGATCGTGCCGTTGGCAACGGTGGCGGGGCCAAGGGTGATGGGAATGACAGGCTGGGGCAGGGTGATGCCGGCTGCCGTGGGACCGCCCATGACGGCGACTTCCGCGGGTGTCAATTCGCGCGAGATGAAGGCGAAGCTGCTCACCAGGACTTCGTGTGTGTAATCGCCACTCGAGTCACCCTCGTTGAACAGCCGGATATCCGGCCCCTCGTCGAGGCCCGAGTACAGGGCGAATCGTCCGTTGGCCAGCGACGCCCCGGCACGGGTGTGGACGGGCGAGCCGTCGATGTAGATGGTGACGCGGCCCGAGACGAGGTTGGCGGCGAACACGACGCGATGCCATGTGTCCGGCTGGACCAGGCCCTCCGCGGAGTATCCGAGGGCGCCGATGCCGAGGGCGCCGGCATTGTTGACGTAGAAATCGGCGTCATTCCCGTTGTCAGGAGAGGAATTGAAGAAGGGCATCCAGTTCACGTCCCAGGGGAGGAGGATGTCCCAGGCCATGGAATAGCGGTTGATGTAGCCTTCGGTCGGGACGGGTTGAGTCGGCATGGTGAGGCTGTAGCCGTTGGCGCTGTCATAGAAGGCGAGCACACGCATGAACGCCCCCTCCGTGCCGGCGATGGGCGGAGGGCCTTGCTCGAACGCGGTGAGAGTCGAGGTGCCGTCGCCATCCGCATACTCGAGTGTCCCGACGCCGCTGGCGCGCTCGAGTCCCTCGGGGCCGAAGTTCCAGACACCGGCGACGATGTCCGGCAGGGGATTGACAACCAGGGCGGCGGCCCGGCTTTCGGTGGTGCCGCCGCTGTTGGTGACGCGCACGCGGTAGCTCCCGGCATCGGACGCTCGAGCGCGCTCGATTGCCAGGACCGGCGTTGTCGCACCCTCGATCGGCTGGTCATTGAACAGCCACTGGTAAGTGAAGGGGCCGATGCCGCCGGCGGCTGCGGTGAAGGACACGGCGTCTCCCTCGAACACGGCTTGGTCCTGGGGTTGCGTGGTGATCGTGGGCGGGGCGACTTGCTCGATGCTGTAAAGGCCGAAGTCGTCGACGCCCCAGTACCAGCTATCAGAGCCTGCATGCGCAAAGCGGAAGCGGATGGCCGCCTGGTTGTCGGCCTGCGGGAGGGGGAACAGCTCGACGCGCTTGGATTCGCGCGGGTCGTCGTCCACGCGGGCCTGGATGAAGGGGGCGAGGGCGGGCGTGATGGGGGCGGCGATGAAGGCGCCATAAAAACCGCCCTTGTCGAGACCGTCGTCGGGGTCGTTGTACACCGCGATGTCGTCGCGCGGCGTGTTGAACGTGGCCTCGGCATCGATTGCATCCTGGGCATCGCGGACGATATCGGGGCCGTGCAGGAAATAGGCGACGGGCAGCCAATTCGCGCCGCCGTCGACCGAGAACTCGACAGCCGCGATGCTGTCCTGGTTTTGTTCCCAGAGACTGTGAAAGCAGAGGTGAACGCCCGTCTTCCCGGTCAGGTTGAAGTCGGGCGAGAAGAGGAACTGGACCTGGCTGCGGCCCTGGCGGTATCCGGAATTGGCAAAGAGCATGCGGCCTGTGGCCAGCGGGTCGACCAGCGCGCCGTTCACAACGTAGCGGGGATTCTCCGTCAACACACGCTGGTAATCCTCGCGATACGCCTGGGGACCGTCGGGGTTGCTGTACGCCACGAACTCGCCGGTGAAGCGATCCACGTTGACCACATTCCAGCCGGCGTAGAAGGCCGAATCGAGATTCACCGGATCCAGATCCGGTGTGAAGACTTCCGTGTAGTTCCGCTCCGACCAACCGGCGGGCAATTGGCCCTCGGGGGTCGCGTCGAAGCTCTCGAAGAAGAGCGGGGGCGGCAGTTGGATCGACAGGTAATTGACCACGGTAAAGCCGACTTCGTGAGTGAACTGGCTGGGGGGTGTCGCATTGTCGCTGAAGCTCAGCGCGAAGACATGCGCCGAGCCCGCCCCGAGCACAGTGGCGCTCTGGTAGGTGACCACCACGTGGTCGCCCTCGATCGCGACTTGCGGAGTGACGCTTGCGCCGTCGAATGTCAGCTTGATACTGGCCGGGTCAACCTGGGTCGAACCGTGGCTCAGCCTGGCGCTGTAGAGCGGCATGGGGGCGACGTCGACCGCGTTGTCTGCGGGTGTGACGGCGATCACCTTGGGCGGAGAAGCGGACGCCGAGACGACAAAAACCTCCTGGGCGAGGATGTCGTAGCTATCGTTGAACAGGAAGCAGGCGACGTAGCTGCCGGGGGCGTCCAGACCTGAGGCGAACGCGATCGAGCCATCGGTCAGGCCGGTGATGCCGGACTGGGTGCCGTCGACGTACGCCCAGAGCGTTGCGTCGACTCCGCTGCCTGGGACCTGGCCGGCAGAGTAGATGCCGATCCAGTCTTTCGGATTGGCCCATCCGTTAGTGAAAGTAACGCCGATTGGTTCGTTGGGGGCATAGACCGGTTTGCTCGTTCGGACCAGCGGTTCCCATGCCTCAACCACCTTGAAAGACGCGTCGGCCAACTGCGTGTATCCGTCGTTGAGCAGCAGGTAGACCTTCCACTCGCCCGGCAGATTGACCCCCCCAGCGAAGGTGACGCTCCCGTCGGTCAGACCAAGGCCGGCCGTCTGCGCGCCGCCGACATAGAGCCAGGCCGTCGAGGGCGGTCCGCCCGGCTCGACACCGTCGGGGTAGATGCCGATCCAATCGAGCGGATTGCCCGGGCCGTTGGCGAAGGCGATCGTAATCGGTTCATCCGCGTGGTAAGTGCTGTGATTGGGCGTGACTGTTGGCGTCTGCGCAAGCGCGAGAGGCAACGTCAGGGCAACGAGCGCCAGACCGAGGACGCGGACGAGGCAGAGTTGCTTTCCCTTGCTGCAAACGGCAAGGCCGCGGAGGAGGGGAACTCGATTCATGTGTTGACGACTTTGGGGGACGGTGTTCGATCTGCGTGATTATCTCCAGAGAAAAAACGGCAAAAAAAAGGGGGCAGCTTGACCGCCCCGCTCATCAAGCAGTCGCGCTTTGCCCGTGCGCGTGCCCGTTGTTGGAAGTTTCGGCCATATCAACAAAAGCGAGGTTGAAGCCGACCCCGGTCCGAAAAGTAGCATGAACCGAGCCACTGTCCAGAACAGAAATAGGCCTGTTAACCGTCGAAGTCCGTGATTTAGAAGATGGTCGGGACGGTGAGATTTGAACTCACGACCTTCTGAACCCCATTCAGACGCGCTACCAAGCTACGCTACGTCCCGCCCATGCTTGTCTTGAGGATCAAGACATAGGGGAGAGTGTAGGGCGCGACGCGTCGAGTTCAATCTCTTTTTCCAGTGAGGCGCGGGCGGCGGCGATGTCTTTGGCGATCTGGTGTTTGAGGGCGTCGAGGTTCGGGAACGCGCGTTCATCGCGAAGACGGTTCGCGAGGACAAGTTCGAGATCGTGTCCGTAGAGATCGATCTGTCGATCCAGGAGATGGGCCTCGACACCCAACACCTGGTTGGCCGAGTCGATCGTCGGGCGGCGTCCGATGTTGACAACCGCGTGCGCGGTGTGACCGGCCCAGAGGGCGTGGGCTGCGTAGACGCCCGCCGGTGGCAACGTCAGCCCGGCGACATCGAGATTCGCGGTCGGGAAACCGAGCCGGCGGGCCCGTCCGTCACCCACGACAACGCGTCCGCCCAATGCGTAGGGCCGCCCCAACATGAGGTCGGCTGTGTGGAGGTCGCCGTGGCGGATGGCCTGGCGGATGCGGGTGCTGCTGACGGGGTGACCGTTCTGAAGGCAGGGGGGCAGTCCGCGGGTGGCAAACCCGAAACGTCCCTCGAGTTGGTGGAGCAGGGCGATGGTGCCGGTGCGTCGATACCCGAAGTGGAAGTGCTGGCCGACGTGAATGCTGGACAGGCGCCCGAAGCCCTGGACAAGCAGGGCGATGAACTCCTCACCGGTCAAGCGGCTGAAGGCCGCATCGAATTCAACCACCCACGCGGCGTCGAGGGCCAGATGTTCGAGGGTCTTGAGACGTTGTCCGAGGGTCTGGATGAGGCGGGGCGCGCGTTCGGGGTCGACGACGGCAAGCGGATGGCGATCGAACGTGACGGCGACGGCCGATGCGCCGAGTTTTTCAGCGTGCTGCTTGAGGTCCTGGAGGATGGACTGGTGGCCAAGGTGGACGCCATCGAACACACCGATGGCGACGCAGACCGGCTTTGCGGGGGCGACGAGTTGGGCGGGTTGGCGGGCGACTTTCACGCGAAGACTCTCATCCCGAGGCGGTGAGTTTGAGGAGCGGGATGACGCGCTTTTGGAATTCGGCGGGCGACAGGGCCAGAGCGGCATCCAAGGGCATGGCATCAGCCGCCGAGAAGCGTCCAGAGTCCGTGCGGCGCAGGGCGGCGAGGTGGGCGCCGCAACCGATTTTCTGGCCGAGGTCGTGGGCGAGGCTGCGGACGTAGGTGCCTTTGGTGCAGGCGATGCGGAAGGCGCCGCAGGGTTCCTGGTAGGCGCTGAAGCGGAAGCTGTAGATATGAATCAGGCGCGGTTTGCGCTCGACCTCGATGCCTTTGCGGGCGAGCTTGTAGAGGGGGACCCCGGCGACTTTGGCCGCGGAGACCATGGGCGGCGTCTGCATGAGATCACCCACAAAGGCATCCGCCTCGGCATTGAGTTCATCGAGTGTGAGGGGCGGGACGGGCAGGGAGGCGGTGAGTTCGCCATCGGCGTCGTAGGTGTTGGTGGCTTCGCCGAACTTGATCGTGCCGGCGTAGACCTTGTCGGCGGCCATGAGGCGCTCGGAGAGCCGGGTGCCGCGGCCCAGAAGGATGACGAGCAGGCCGGTGGCGTTGGGGTCGAGGGTGCCGGCATGGCCGACTTTCTTGATCTGGAAGCGCCGGCGCACGCGGTCCACCACATCGTGCGAAGTGATGCCGGGCGGTTTGTCGATCAGAACCGCGCCGTCGAAAGGGTCGATTTCCTGGAGCATGGGTCAGCGATCGGGTTGAAGGGCCTGTTTGATTGCGGCCAGGACGCGTCGTTGGACTGTGGCCGGGCGTCCGCGGACGCGGGCGCCGGCAGCAGCCGTGTGGCCGCCGCCGCCGAGGCGGGTGGCGATTCGGTTGACGTCGACATCGGGTTTCTTGGAACGGAGGCTGACGCGGATCAGATCGGGTTCCATCTGCTCGAACACGCAAGCGACGGCCACGGGCTCGATGGCGCGGATGTGATCGATCAGACCCTCGGCGTCCGAGCGGTCGGCTCCGGTCCTCACGAAGTCGGACGGCTTGAGCCAGAAATAGGCGATCTGGTTGTCATGGGCGAGGCGGAAGTGATTGTAGACATGGCGCAGGAGCCGGGCGCGCGAAAGCGGGTAGGACTGGTAGACCTCGCGGCAAATGGCGGCGAGATTGGCGCCGCGTTTGACCAGTGCGCCGGCGACGGTGAAAGTGGCCGGCCGCGTCGACGGGTACTGAAATGAGCCCGTGTCGGTCGAGACCGCGGTGAAGAGGCAATCGGCGATGCGGGGCGTGACGGGCCAGGAGGCGCAGCCCAGGAGGCGGAAGAGGAGTTCGCCTGTCGAGGGCGCGCGGGCGCCCACCCAGTTGATGTCCCCGAAACGCGTGTTGCTGGTGTGATGGTCGATGTTGATCAGGCAGGCCCGGCTCCGGACGCAATCGCCCACCCGGCCCAGGCGTTCGTAGTTGGCGGCATCGACGGCGACGACGCAATCGAACGACTCGCCCGGGCGCGGCTGTTGAAAGAGCTTGTCGGGATCGAGGAAAGCCAGCTTGTCGGGCAACCTGTCCTCGTTCCATACCGTCACCTCCTTGCCCTGGTTTTGCAGGGCCATGGCAAGCGCCAACTGACACCCGACGCAATCCCCATCCGGACGGACATGTCCGACGATGCAGAAGGTCCGGTGTTTTCGGAGGGCATCGAGAATGCGGTCGACCGCGCGGGGTCTGGACTTCATGGCGCGAACCAGATGGCTGACAGAAGCATCGGCGGCGGGCGATTCGAGGGGAATGCGGCGGAGCGCATCGCCTTCACCTCAGTTGGTCGGGGCCGATTCCGGCGGCGAGGCGCGCTCGATTTCCTCGATGATTTCGAGCACGCGGTTGCCGCGGGCGATGGCTTCATCGGCGACGAATCTGAGTTGGGGCGTGTATTTGAGCACCACGGCGCTGGCCACCATGCTTTGGATTCGCGCGCGTTGCTGATTCAGGGCCGCGAGACCTTGTCTGCGCTGCTCGGGCGAGCCGACGACGCCGACGTAGACGACGGCGGACTGGAGGTCGCCGGCGAGGGCGACCTCATTGACGGTGAGCAGACCGGCCTCGGAAACCGGGAACTCGCGCAGCAGAATGCTGCTGAGTTCCCTCTTGATCAGTTCGCGAACGCGTTCGTGTCGTCGGCTTTGCATGATCGAAATCGGGCGGCGAATCGGGCGGCGGGCGTCCGGAGGCGGATGCGTCCGGGAGCGCCCCTCAGAGTTGCTGTCGGACGACCTCGATCGTGTAGCATTCGATTGTGTCGCCCTCCTGGAAATCGTCGAAGCCGTCGAGCCGGATGCCGCATTCCATGCCGGCTCGGACTTCATTGGCCTCGTCCTGGTATCTTCGAAGCGTCTGGATGATGCCTTCGTGGATGAGATTGCGTCGGCGCATAACGCGGGCCTTGCCTTTGACCAGGCGTCCGCTCTGGACGACGCAGCCGGCGACGTGGCCGCCTTTGGACAAGGCGAACACCTGCCGCACTTCGGCCACGCCGAACACCACCTCTTTCTGAAGCGGATCGAGCAGCCCCGCCATGGCCTCTTTGACCTGGTCGATCAGCTCGTAAATGATGGCGTAGAGCTTGATCTGCACGCCCTCGCGCTTGGCCAGATCGGGCACCGATCCGTCGATGCGTGTGTGGAATCCGAGGATGATGCCTTTGGATGCGGAGGCCAGGAGGACATCCTCCTTGGTGACGGCCCCCACGCCGCTGTAGATGACATCGAGCGAGACCTTGTCGCTGTCGATTTGCCGCAGCGAATCGACAATGGCCTCGACCGATCCCTGCGTGTCCGCTTTGACGACCAATCGGAGGATCTTGGCTTGCTCCTCTTCCATCGTCTGGAAGATGGTTTCGAGCGTGACTTTCGGACGATGCTCGACCTCCTGATCCCGATGCGCGGCGGCCCGCTCTTCGCAGAGGGCGCGCGCGACCTTCTCGCTTTCGACCACGGCAAACTCGGCGCCGGCCTCGGGCACTCCGTTGAGTCCAAGAACCTTCACGGCCCGCGATGGCTCGGCGGCCTTCAACCGTTTGCCGCCCTCGTCGATCAGCGCGCGCACCTTGCCGTAATACTGGCCGCAGAGCAGAAGCTGCCCAACCCGCAGCGTTCCCTTCCGAACCAGCAGGGTCGCCGTGGGACCGCCGGGTTCGAGTCCCGACTCGACGACGTTGCCTTTTGCGGGGCGAGTGGGATTGGCTTTGAGTTCGAGCAATTCGGCTTGGAGCAGGATGCTGCCGAGCAGCTTTTCGATGCCTTGCTTGGTAATGGCCGAGACGTCGACGAAGATGGTGTCGCCTCCCCAGTCGTCGGGCGTGAGGCCTCGTTCCTGCAACTGCTGACGAACCCGCATCGGCTCAGCGTTCGGATGATCGCATTTGTTCACCGCCACGACGATTGCCACCTTAGCCGCCTGGGCGTGGCTGAGGGCTTCGAGTGTCTGCGGCATGACCCCGTCGTTGGCCGCCACCACAAGGACGACAATGTCTGTGACGTGAGCGCCCCGGGCGCGCATTGCGCTGAAGGCCGCGTGGCCCGGTGTATCGAGGAACGTGATCGGGCAAAGCTCTTTCGGCCGCTCGGGATGGGGGACGCTGATGCTGTAGGCGCCGATGTGCTGCGTGATCCCTCCCGCCTCGCCCGCCACGACGTTCGAGCGGCGGATGACGTCCAGGAGGCTGGTCTTGCCGTGGTCGACATGCCCCATGATGGTGACCACGGGGGGGCGCGGTTTGAGATCCTCGATCCGATCTTCCGCGTCCTCCGGTTCCTTCTTGGGGGGCGGCCGATGAATCATGCCGCCGCCTTTCTCGCGCTTCTCGACCCGGAAACGGAAATTGTATTTTGCGCAGACCCGCTGCGCATGCTCGGACTCGATGGCCTGGTTGACCGTCGCGAAGACGCCCAGTTCCATCAAATCGGCAATCAACTGGAATGGTTTCTTGCCCAGTTGCTCGGCCAAATCGCGGACGATGATGGGCGGCTTGAGCGAGATTTCCGCGCCCGTGGCAACCGGGAGGGGCGGCAGGGTCGTCCCCCGGCCCGGCTCGCGGGCTGGAGGCGCGGCGGGTGTTCCGGCGCGTTGCCCGGGCGCGCCGTACGGTCGCGGTGCCGCCGGCTGGCCGCCGCGGGGCTCGCGGGCTCGAGCCGCGTCGGGTCGCGTGGGTGTCGAGCGTTGGGGGCCCTTGCCGCCCGATCGATCACCGAAGCGAGGCCGGTTGGGGAGTTGAATGAACCCGATCTTGTCGCCCAGTTTCGGCCCGGGAGGGGGAGGGGGAGGACTGGGCGGGACGGCTTCGACAGCGGGCGCGGAACCCTCCGGGGCCTTCTCGGCGTCCGGAGGTGGAATCTCGGCAACCTCTGAGAACGTGGGTTCGGGCGGCGTCTCGGCGGTTGGCGGGGCCGACTGGACATCGGTCGACACGGGCGCGTTGGATTCGGCGATTGTTATGGGCGCATCCGAGACCGGCAGTTCCGGGGGCAATGGGGTCGATGGGGCCGTCGCCAGTTCCTCTTCAGCGGGCGGCGCGGGGACTTGGACCTCGATCGGGGTCTCGATGGCGGCGGGCGTCTGGGGCGGAGCTGGTGGAGGGGAAGCAGGTTCCGGCTCGGCGGAGATGATCCTGACATTGGGCGCGAGGCCGACCGGGGCATGCGGCTCGGCTTCCGTGGGCGACGGGGGAGGGGGCTCGCTGGGCGGTGTCGGGGGAGGCGATGGCGGCTCGGGAGGCTGGGCATGCGGCTCGGGCGGTGCCGGCTTATAGCCCATCTGCTCTTCCAGGTACTCGGCCGTGATCTTGTCGAGCGTGCTGGACGCAACGCGGGCCGTCGTGATGCCGAGTTCTCTGGCCTTGGCGAGGACGACCTTGCTTTCGACTCCGACTCGTTTTGCTATATCGTAAATCCGAACGGGCATAGTATAATCTGCACCGGCTCTGAATTATCCCTCGTCGCCTTTCCCCCCTGCTGGGTGGCCGGCGCGAGGGTTTTTATGCTGTCGCTGTCGGCGCGACGCTCAATGTTCTTCGTTGGGCTTCGGATCGTGCCGCCTCGAGAACCTCGGGTGCGCTCTCGCCGATCTCGGGCATGGCCGCCAGATCCTCGGGTTCGGCCTGCAGGAGGTCTTCGAGGCTCAGCATGCCGTGATGGACCAGGGCGTCCGCCTGGGCAGTCGTGATTCCGGGTATCTCCGAGAGTCCTTTGACCGCCTGATCGACCTTTTCCTGGAAACCCATGACCGTCGAGGCTTCGGCCTCGATATCCACCTGCCACCCGGTCAGTTTCGAGGTCAAGCGGGCATTCTGGCCGCGCTTGCCGATCGCCAATGAAAGCTGGTCCTGGCTGACCAGGATGCGGGCGCGACGGTTCGTTTCATCGATTTCAAAGGACTTGAGCTTGGCCGGATTGAGCGCGTTGGTGATGAACTCCCTGACGTTGGGGTCCCACCGGATGATATCCACCTTCTCGTTGTTGAGTTCCCGGACGATGTTCTTCACCCGCTGACCGCGGAGCCCGACGCACGCGCCGACGGGATCCACCTTGCCGTCTCGCGAGTGGACGGCCATCTTGGTGCGGAATCCCGGTTCACGGGCGATGGCCTTGATCTCGATGGTGCCGTCGGCGATTTCAGACACTTCGAGTTGGAAGAGCTTGACGACGAACTGAGGATCTGATCGGGACAGGATGATCTCGGGGCCGTGAATGCCGTTCTCGACGGCTTTGACGTAGCAGCGCAATCGCTCGCCCACCTGGTACTCCTCCGTCGGCACCCGTTCCCGATTGGGCAAGAGCGCTTCATAGCGGCCCAGATCGATTGTGACATCCGACCGATCGAAGCGCCGAACCACGCCGCTGACGATATCGCCTGCGCGGTCCTTGAACTCGGCGAAGATCAAGGCTTTCTCCGCCTTGCGGAGCTGCGTCATCAAGGCCTGTTTCGCATACTGCGTGGCGATGCGCCCGAATCCGGCCGGAGTGACTTCCAACTCAATCTCGTCCCCAATCTGCGCGTCGGGATTTACGCGCCGCGCGTCGAAAACGGAAATCTGGTCATGTTTGGACAGAACCTTCTCGGCAACAATCAGTTTGGCCCACGCTTTGATATCGCCCGACTTCGAATCGATTGTGCACCGAAGGTCTCGAGCCGGGCCGATGGCTTTCTTGGCAGCCGAGACCAGCGCCTCCTGGACAGCAGCGAGCAGGGTATCCTTTGTGATACCCTTTTCGCGCTCCCAGAAGTCCAGGACTGCTATTAACTCGTTGTTCATACGCCCTTCCCCGCACAGGGAACAAAAAAGTCGGCAGAACTTGGTCCCCGACTTCGCGTGCTGGCTCAGCCAGCCTCTGACTCAATTTCAATAAAAGCCTAATCTGCATCGCCGAAGCGTCAAGCCCGGAATTGTCGGAATTGCCTGAACGCCAGGGCTGCTCTAAAGTCGAACCGGGCGGGTGAGTAGGCGAATGACCTGTCCCGGGCGGCGACTCATCTTCGCCAGGAAGGTCGGACAGGTTCGATCTCGCTTGCGGGGTTGACGACGCGCCCAGGCCCGCGCTTCACCCTGCACCGCGCGACGGAGGATGCCCAGCGTCGTCGCGGCCACTGGATGACTCACCCGGCACCGATCTTCACCCGCGCTCACATCCAACGGATAGTGCGTGCCATTCTCGATGCTCCAGTACTGGCGCGCCAACTCCAGCAGACGCTCCAGACCGGCCTGCTCCGCCGTCAAACTCGTGACGATCCACACGGTCTCCACTTCCTGCCGACCACCCTTGAGTTCCCGAATCCGGTCAAGGCGCGCCACCTGCGCCACGTGCGGAAAACCCATCTGGGCGGGGGTCACCTCCTTGACCGCAATCCCCCGCCACTCGATCCGCCCGTGACCCCGTTCCACCGTGAGCAGTTGAGGGGGAAAAATCTTCCGGGAGGAAGTGGCGCGCTTGCTTCAGGAGGCCGTCTTGGTTGCCCTTGACGAAGAGCACGTAATCACCCCCACCCTCTTGCACCACCGATCGAGCCGTTTCCACCTGGGTGTGCATCGCGTCCATCAGCGCGATGGTCCCGTCCAGGTCCAACCGCTCCAGGAGCGTTTGCCCCGCCGGAATCTCGTTGCTCTTGTCCGCCACCGCTTCCACCCCCAGCGTCCGGCCACTCTGCGCGTTGATCGCCCCAACCAACTGCGTCTTGCCGCTGCCCCGCAACGCCTTCCCGTCCAGCACCACCACGCCCCCGTCGGCCGCCCCATGCCGCGCCTTCTGCCACGCCCAGAGCGCCGCTTGAAACGCCTGCACCGGCACGGCCTTGAGCACCCGGTACACACAGTTCTCCGTCGGCACGTCGTACTGGCGCGTGCGCCGATTGAACCAACACCGCAAGTCCGCCCGCTGCCGGGCACTCAAGTCCTGCGCGAAGAGCGCCACCCCACGGTGACCTCCCTGACCCCCGCTCAACAAATACGCAAAGGTGATCGCCAACACCGTCGCCTGCCGGTGCCGCAACCCGTGCACGTCCCGGCTCTCGGGCACCTCCCGGTGCAGCACCATCCATAAACTGGTCAACTCCTCCCCCGCCAACAAACACTGCCGCGCGATCTCCCGCTCCTGCGCACCCCAGCCTGCGGGCATCCGCCGCCTTCGCAAACCCCGCGCCGCTCCCTTCACCAGTTCCCGCACGTACAACTGCTTGGGCCGATCATGCGCCTCATAGAAATCCTCCCGCACCCGCCGGTACTTGGCCGTCGTTCCCACCGCCCGCCACCCTGTCGCCTTGTACGCCGTCCCCCGAAACAATTGCTCATCCACGAAACTCTCCACCGCCATAATCGGATGCCCGTACTGCGCCTGCCAGTCGGCCGACAACCGCTCCAGGTTCAGTGCCAGCGCCCGGCTGGCCAGGTTCGGATACTGCCCCTTGGGTCCCAACCGGCAGAACCGCGCGTTATTGGCCACCAGATGCAGTCGCGCCCGCCGTTGGTTCGCGTCCCACCCAATCCACCCATCCCGCCCCTTCAAATGATACGCCCCCGCCGCCCACCCGATCAGCGCCATCCATTGCCCCCGGTACTCGGCCACGTACCGTAATTGCTCGCCCACCATCGTCGCGCTCTTCAGATAATGGTGTTGGATCATCAGTCGGTCCCACTCCCCGACCTCCTCGGGCCGAACCAGGCGCACCACGATTTCATTGACCACCGCCGCCTCCACGGGGTCCGTCAGTACCAAGCGTGTCTTCGTCATCCGGCCCAGCAAAACAGATGGGCCGAGGAATGTCCCGCAAATTCGTTAAGTCCCTATTCTCCAATCACCCCCTCCCAGCTCAGAACCGCCCTGGCCTGAACGCCCGTTCCCGGCGCCGACGAACCGTCTGGATCCCCGCAAAGGCCCGACAGGCAGCACCTTACGCGGCGCACCGGCACGTGGTCGAGGATTCGGTCCTCGACAACACGGAATTCTGCTTTCCTAGCTCGATTGGACGCGGCAGACTTTGCCCATGACATACGCTCTTTTCCGGTCTGCAATTCCCCTGGTCGCAGCGCTCGTTTTCGGGTCGAACGTCCGCGCTGCGGACTACCTGATCCACGACGGCGATCGAGTGGTTTTTCTCGGTGACAGCATCACTGAACAGCGCCTCTACACGACCTATATCGAGGCCTACACCGTGACTCGATACCCCCAATGGAACGTCACGTTCCGCAACGTGGGCTGGGGCGGAGACACCTCCTGGCTGCGACAGCGGGCGCATCCGGACGAGAAGGCGCTGTTTGCCGCAGATGCCGATCAGCAGCAGTCGATGGTCAACGATGCCGTCAAGCGCGGGCTCGAACGCGACGTGCTGCCTCTGCGGCCGACTGTTGTCACAATCAAGTTCGGCATGAACGATCACTCGTATCAACCCTTTCGTGAAGACATCTTCCGGGCCTATGTCCGCAGCCAGGAACGGCTCGTCCGCGTCTTGCAGGAGGCCGGCGCGCGTGTCGCCCTCCTGACACCCCAGCCGATCGAGGACAAACGCCCCGACCCCGACAAGGATGCGCGCAACCTGTCGCTGCGGAAGTTCTCGGATGGACTCGAAGATGTGGCGGGCAAGACGGGCGCCAGGTTCGTCGACCAGTTCGATCCGTACCTTGGCTTGATGATGCGGGAGCGGGCTGCGGATCCGGCGGCGTTCATCGGCGGGGGCGACGCGGTGCACCCGGGGCCGGCCGGCCACACACTGATGGCCTGGGCGGTGCTCAAAGGCCTCGGCGCAGACGCCCTGGTTTCGCGACTCGACATCGACGGCGGCGCCCAAAGAATCACAAGCGCCGAGCGCTGCAAGGCGGACAACCTCAAGCTCGCGGATGGCGCGCTGAGTTTCGATCGTTTGGACGAGGCGTTGCCCATGCCCATCGATCCGCGGGCCAAGGCGGCCCTGCAACTGGCGCCGGTCCTGGACGAACTGAGCCGGTACGAATTGCGCGTGACAGGGCTGACCGCCGAGGCGTATGAGGTCAAGATCGACGGCGAGGTCGTGGGCACGGTGAGCCGCGAGACGCTCGCCAAAGGCTGGAACCTCGCCGCTGAAGCGGGCCCGATCACCCGACAGTCTCGAAGCGTTCTGGACCTTGTCTTCAAGAAGAACGACGTGTTCTTCAGGCGGTGGCGTGAAGTGCAGTTGATGTCCCTTCCGAACTGGGCGCGCAACCCGGTCTCCGAGGCGGGGCGCAGGGCCGAGATTGCAGGCCTCGATCGGCAGATTGCCGAGTTCGAGCAGCAGATTGCGATGGCGTGCCAGCCGCAGTCGCACCATTTCGTGTTGACCCCTGCCGGACGCTGATCTCTCAACGCCGAATAGCGGCGCCGTCTGACGACGGCGGCTACGGATGGCGGCGCTGGCTTCGCCGGGTTCGCCATCCGCCCACACGAAGTCAGCGCCGTCTGACGACGGCGGCTACGGAGGGGGCGTAGCCGTCCCGCGGCCGCGGGATGGGTCCGCACCCCAGCGCCAATTCATGAAGCCGCAAAGGCCGGAGCGGGGACGGCTCGTCCCCGGCCAACGCGAGTGAAGACGGTATTTGCTGGCGACGGGCCGTCGCCGCTCCACTTCATGCATTGGCCCTGTCCGTGCCCTCTCGCTTGCTTTCGGGCGTTTCTTTTCGTCCAGGCCCGTGCCAGACTCGGGCCTGTATGAGCCTTTTCGCCTCGATCGCTCGCGCCATTCTGCTCGTTCTCTATGTCACGCTTTTCCTGCGCGTCAATGCCGCCGGCACGCCCGCGCGGCCGAGCTTCGTCTGCATTCTGGCCGACGACATGGGCTACGGGGATGTCTCGCGGTTGAACCCAAAGGGGCGGATTCCGACGCCCAACATCGATCGGCTGGCGCAGGAGGGCCTGACCTTCACCGATGCGCATAGCGGGTCGTCGGTCTGCACGCCTACGCGCTATGGCCTGCTGACTGGCCGCTATGCCTGGCGATCGCCGCTCAAGAACGGCGTGCTGGGTGGACTGAGCCCGCGTCTGATCGAGCCGGGCCGCATGACTGTCGCCTCGCTCCTGCGCGCTCAGGGATATCACACGGCGTGCATCGGCAAGTGGCATCTGGGGATGGACTGGGTGGTGCCGGAGGGCAAGCAGATCAGCGAATTGAGCATCGAAACACCCGCGCAGGTATGGAACGTCGACTTCTCGAAACCGATCCGCAACGGGCCCAATGCCGTCGGATTCGACTCCTTCTTCGGCATCAGCGCGTCGCTCGATATGGTGCCCTACACCTACATCGAGGATGACCGCGTGACCCGTGTGCCGGATCGGGACGGCGATTTCCCCTGGTTCCACGGGCGTCCGCGCCGCACCCGGCGCGGGCCGGTCGCGGACGGATTCGACGCGTGCGGTGTGTTGGGCGAATTGACGCGGCGCGCTGTCCAGCATCTCGAAGAGCGGGCCACGGCGGCGAATCGCGGCCAGCCGTTCTTTCTGTATCTGGCGCTGGCCTCTCCTCATACGCCCATTCTGCCGAGCCCGGACTGGCAGGGGCGGAGCGGACTCAATGCCTACGCCGATTTTGTCATGGAGACGGACGCCAGCGTGGGGCGTGTGCTCGATGCCCTCGACGCCCACGGTCTGGCCGGGAACACGGTTGTTCTGTTCGCCGCCGACAACGGGTGTTCGCCCGAAGCCGACCTGCCGCAACTCGCCGCCGTTGGGCACCATCCGAGCGGCCCCTTCCGCGGACACAAGGCCGATCTGTTCGAAGGCGGTCATCGCGTTCCCTGCCTTGTCCGATGGCCGGGTCGGATCGCCGCGGGCGGCGAGTATGCGCATCCGGTCTTCCTGGGCGATTTGCTGGCCACGTGGGCCGACCTGCTCGGAGTCAGGCTGCCGGACGACGCCGGTGAAGACAGTGTCAGCCTGCTGCCCGTGTGGTTGGGGGAGATGCGCGAGCCGGTGCGGGACACCCTGGTCCATCACTCCGTCAACGGTTCGTTCGCGATTCGCCAGGGACGTTGGAAGTTGCTGCTGTGCCCCGACTCTGGAGGCTGGAGCGCGCCGCGTCCGGGCAGCGCGGAAGCGGCCGCGCTGCCGCCCGTCCAACTCTACGACCTCGAGAACGACCCGGGCGAACAACGCAATCTGTCCGCCGAGCATCCGGATCGGGTCAGGGACCTCATCGCGCGGCTCGACAGGTTGGTCCGAGACGGGCGCAGCACGCCGGGTGTGCCGCAGACGAACCATGGGACTGTGGACATCTGGCGGGGGCGCCCGGCCTTCGAGCCGGGGCGCGGCACGGCGGCCGACATGGCCGGCAAACCCAACATCGTGTTCATTCTTGCTGACGATCTGGGTTGGACGGACACCGGGGTGTATGGGAGCGCGTATTACGAGACGCCGCACATCGATCGGCTCGCCGCTCAGGGACTGCGCCTCATGCAGTACCATAACGCGCCGAATTGCCAGCCCACCCGCGCCGCGCTGATGACGGGTCAGTACAGTCCCCGCACGGGGGTTTATACCGTCGGGAGCATCGACCGGTTCAACTGGCGGTCGCGTCCGCTGCGTCCGGTGGACAACGTGGAGCGGATGCCACTGGATCGGATGACCGTGGCTCAAGCCCTCAAGGCCGCCGGCTACGCGACCGGCCTGTTCGGCAAGTGGCACCTGGGCCAGCAGGGCGAGTATCATCCGGGCAAGCGCGGATTCGACGAAGCCATTGTGAGCATGGGCGCTCACTTCAACTTCAATACGCAGCCGCGCGTCGAGGTGCCGCCCGGCGCCTACCTGGCCGACTGGCTGACCGATAAGGCGATCGATTTCATCCGCCGTCATCGCGACGGCCCGTTCTTCGTCTATCTGCCGCATTTCGCCGTGCATTCTCCGCATCACGCCAAACCGGAGTTGATTGCCCGATTCAAGGACAAGCCGGGCGCAGGCGGCCATCGCAACCCGACGTACGCCGCAATGATCGCGAGTGTGGACGAGAGCGTGGGGCGCGTGATGCAGACGCTCGAAGAACTGAACCTCGATGACAAGACCGTCCTGATCTTCTCGAGCGACAACGGCGGCGTAGGCGGCTATGTCCGCGAGGGCCTCAAGCAGGCCGGGGATGTGACGGACAACGCGCCGCTGCGCAGCGGCAAGGGGAGTCTGTACGAGGGCGGGACGCGCGATCCGTTCATCGTGCGCTGGCCCGGCGTCGCGCCCGCGGGGAGCCGATGCGACGTGCCGGCCATCCATGTGGACGTATTCCCGACCTTGCTGGAAATTGGCTGGGCCAAGCCGCCCGCGGGGCAGGTCTTGGACGGAGAGAGCTTGGTCCCGCTGTTTCGGAACCCGACCGCAAGCCTCAAGCGCGACGCCATCTATCAGCATTTCCCCGGCTATTTGGGGTCGGGTGGCGGGACGTGGCGCACGACGCCCGTGGGAACCATGCAGCGCGGCGACTGGAAGCTGTTCGAGTTCTTCGAGGACGGTCGGCTCGAACTCTATGATTTGCGCAACGATCCGGGCGAGTCCAGAAACCTGGCGCGCGAACAACCGGACCGGGCGCGGGAAATGCACGCCCGGCTGAAGGCCTGGCGGGAGGCGATCGGCGCGTCGATGCCCACACCTCGATGAGCCGGGCGGTAATGTGTTGCCGTCGAAATCGGAAAAGCCGCCTCGTGCGCTTGGTCTGCGCTGCCGATGAACCTTGGTTGCCGGAGGGGCGATCTCCGCGAGGCCCTGGCTTTCGCCATGATCACATCGTCATCAACGACATCGTGCGGATGAGAGCGGTGAAATAGTCCGGCAGACAGGGCCCATAAAACGACATCGTTCGCGGTTCGTAACCGCCCATGTGGTAGTACCGTGCCGGGATCACGTAGCCAATATAATCCCCATTGAAGCTGGTGACGACGGCGTCCGCGCCGCGCGCGCGCATGAAATCCTTGATCTCGAGGGCCAGTTCACCGCTGAAGTCGCATGGGGTCGATATCCAGACCGTCGGGCCCAAACGGAAGACCTGCAGGTAGGTGAGCGATTCGACTGGCAGCAGGCGCCGGGCAAACACTGGCCGGAGACGCCAGTCGTCCGCCAGCCGCACATGCAGTTCGGGCAGATCGACATCGCACCCCAATGCGCCCAAGGCGACCGTGTTCGTAAGCGTGACGCGCCCCAGATCATCGAGCACACGCTTTGCCAAGGCCCGACCCATGTTTTCCGCACCCGCGAACCCGCCGCCGCCCGCGCGCGGACTGTGGCTGCCAACTCCACCCGCCAGGAACAGGGCCATTCCTTTTGTGGCCGACTCGATCTCGCGCTGCCAATACCCGGGGTAATCGCCGCTGAACTCCATGTTGCCTCCCGAAAGGACGGTGGCGTGGGCTGCGTAGCTCCCCAGGACCGCGCTGGACCCTCCTGCCTGTTTGAACACGGCGAAGCTCAATTCGGGGTCCACCTCTCCCTGGGTGCCGACCAGTCGGTTGCGGACGAATTCCGGCGCCTCGATCCGCCCTTGTCCGACCTCCGCGGGCCGCAGATCCGCCACCGCCGCGCGCGCCGCCGCCGCCAGTTGCCCCGCCATCCAAATCCGCACTCCGGGCTGATACGGCCCGGCAAAGGCTTCCGCCACCGCGCCTTCGCCCCATCCGCCCAGGCTTGCGTGCGTGTGGGTCGCGCCGAAATAGACCTGTTCCCGCGACAGGCCCGGATCTTCGGCGAGCAATCGCATCGCCTCCTGGCTGACCTCACGCGGAATGATCAAGGCGTCCGCGCCCACCCAGACGGCGGTGCGTCCCGCGACGCGCGCGGCGATGGCCTTCACCCGCAAGTCATCGTGGACTCCGGTGGCGGTGCGTCCGCGTCGGACCCCGTAGCCGGCCAGGGGCAGCGACGCAAACTGGCCGCGGACGGGGTTGTCGGTGTCGGCGTCGAGCGTGGGGGTCAGCAGCGCCTTGCCAAAGCCGGCTTCGAGAGCGCCTTCCGCCACCAGTGTCCGATTGGTCGAGGCGCGCAGGCGCTCGACTGTGCGGGCGTGGTAATCGGCTCGAATGTAGGGCTGGTCATCCAGTCCCTCGAAACCGGTGACCAGAGCGCCCACGACAAGGCCGAGCAAAGCGGCCACGGCAGTCCCGGTAATGCGCGCCAGTTGTCTCATGAATCGGACGCCATCAAATCGCGGCATCGTCCGAAAGTAAAGGCAAAGACAATGGGGTCGCATCTAAATAGTTGACAAATGCAGGTGTACCAACCGTGGGCGGGCTGGACGCCGGAGAGTCCTTGACCCCGTCAACGCGGCACGAACAACGCAGCACAGAAACTTGACTTGTCTACAGCGATTCTTGTCGGTCGAGGATTCCGGGGGCACGGACGGTGATTTCACGGGTGCCAGGCGGGACGGATTCGGTCGAGATGGCGCCACCGGGCCAGCGTACGTGCACCTGAGCGGGGGCGTCAGGAACGCTGAGAATCTGGACGACGGTGTCCTGTGACCAGTAGCCCGATCCGGCATGAACGATTCGTGCCGGTCCCAGTTTCTGACCGTGCTGGATCCGAACCACTGCCCCCACGCCATCCGGATTGTCGGCCGGCCCGCGCAGGCGCACGCGCAATCCTGGAGTGCCGCCGACGTTGTGGTAGAGGCCGGTGGGGCCGTCGTTCTGGCCGATGGCAAGGTCATAGCACCCGTCCCGATCGAAGTCGGCCAGAGCGCATCCGCGCTGTTCGCCTTCGAGACGAATCCCGCTCTCTGCCGCGGAGAGCGCGCGTAAGCCGCCCGCGCCGTCGCCCAGCAGCAGCAATCCGCGTCCGGCATCGTGACGCGAGGTCTCGGGCTCGACGCCGAAGAAGTTCTGAGCGATGACGGCGTCTTCGTGGCCGTCGCCATCAAGGTCGCCGACCGAGACCCCGAACGCGGGCGCGAATTGGGCCTCGTCGGGCAGGGGACGCGCTTGGAAGCGATCGCCGCGGTTGAGGAAGAGGGTGGATTCGAGCCAGTCGGCCTCGCAGTGGGTTGTGGAGGAGGCGGCATCATCGAGAATGTCGTCGATGCCGGCGCGGGCGTAATCAGCAAAGGAGGCGAACCGGCTGGCGAGGGCAGGGATTTGTTCGCGGAGGCGGTCGAGGGTTTGGAAGGGGGCGTAACGGCCCAGCGATTCCTCGAAGTAGGCTTCGAGGAGATTGACGCCGCCCGCACCGGCCCAGTCACCGAAGTAGACGCGGATCGGGCGGGCTCGATGCCGCTGGTAGCGCGTATTGCGTCCCCAATTGGTGGCGATGAGGTCGAGTCGTCCGTCCCCGTCAAAATCGCCTGTGGCGACGCCGTTCCACCAGCCCCGATAGCGATCGAGGCCCAGGAGACTGGTGACGTCTGCAAGCAGGCCGTGCTCGAAACGCAGGACACGCAGCGGGCCCCAGTCGCACGCCAGAACCAGTTCGAGGTCGGCGTCGTTGTCCAGGTCGGTCCAGACCGCGCCGCTGACCAGCCCGATGTTGCGCAGGCCCTCTGTGTTTGCCTCATCCGAATGCCAATCCCCGTCGCGATAGACGAGCAATAGTGACGACGCGGCTTCCGGGTAGCGCCCGGCCCGGACACGCCCGCCAACGAACAGGATGGGGTGTCCGTCGCGCACACCCAGGGCGAGCGGGCCGACGCTGTCGGGCATCGCTGCGATCGGTCTGAGGTTGCCGGTCTGTGGATCCTGTCGGATCAGGGCGGGTTCCGCGGTGTTTCCGGTTTCGTAATGCGAAGTGCCTACCAGCAGGCGGACCGCGTTCGTGCCATCCTGCCAGGCCAGGGTGGTCGTCTGGTCGCTGGTCGCCCGGTCTTTCGGGCGCATGGCGCGGAAGCCGCCGTGTCCGTCGCCCAGGTACAGGACCTGGTAGCCTCCGCGTCCGCTTCCAACCAGCAAGTCTTCGGTCTCGTTGTGATCCACATCGTACCAACTGACGCCGGGCCCGAGGCGGTCGAGCGCGCGGGGCAAGCCCGGCTGCAGCTCGCGTTCGTCGAACGGCTGGTCCTGGTGCGGTTGTTTGAGCGCGCTGGATACGTCGGCGAAAAGAGGCCAACGGGTGCCGGCCTTGTCCGGGTTGCCCGACTCGCGCCCGGGTGCGCCGGCGGGCGATTCCGCGGGCGGGCTGGCGATGAGAACAGTCGGTTGCGGGTCCGGGCTGTCGGTCGCGTTACCTTCGAAGATCTCGTAAAGGTGATTGGGCAGGGCATTGTCGATGCGCGTGCGGTGTCCGCTGCGCCATGTCACCTCGATGATCATGCGGTTGGTCGGTGTGCCCGCGGCAAAGACGCGCAGCGGATCGTCGCCGGACAGGTAGCGTCCTCCGCAGACGACTTCCTGACTCTGGAGCGCGACGGCGCCGTTGCGGACGACGATCCTGGACCCGATTCCCTGGGTGTTGGGCGGCGCGCCCCGAAGGCGGACGGCGATGCGGGGGGCGGCGGAGTTATTGCGGTAAAGACCGGCAGGCTGGTCGATGGTCGGCACGACTAGATCGAGATCGCCGTCGTTGTCGAGGTCTGCGACGGCGATGGCTTGGGACACGCCCAGGGTGTCGAATCCCCATTCGGCTCCGCATTCCTGGAAAGTGAGATTGCGTTGGTTTCGGTAGGCGAGGTCCGGCGTGGCCAATCGCGGGAAGCGCAGGTTGCCGGCGTAGCGGCTTTCCATGGTGCTGGCTCTGCCCCGGCTCAGGTCGGCGTCGTTAGCGTCACGCAGGTTGCCGGTGGTGATCAACAGGTCTTCGTAGCCGTCCAGATCGACGTCGAGGAAGACGACGCTCCAGGTCCACTCGGTCGCTTCGATTCCGGCGAACTGGGCGATTTCGGCATAGGTGCCGTCGCCGCGGTTGAGGAAGAGCATGTTGCGGGGGTATTCGGGGCGGTAGAGCGGGTGGCGGATCGGGAGGTCCATTTGGAGATGGGCCTGGGTGCCGCGCTGGCGGTGGCGCTGGTGGTGTTCGCGGCTGAGCATGTCGGTGACCACGAAGTCGTCCAGACCGTCGCGGTCGATGTCGGCAAAATCAACCGCCATCGACGACATGCTTGTGTGCCGCAGCGCGGTCGGAGGCGCCGGACGGAAGCGTCCGGACCCGTCATTAATCCAGACCTCGTCGAGCGATTGAAAGAAATCGTTGCAGACATAGATGTCAGGCGCTTGATCGCCGTTGAGGTCGCGGAAGGCGGCTGTAAGGCCCCATCCGTCAGCGGCTGCTGTCAAAGGGCGGCCCGAGGCGTCGAGAAAGGTGCCGTCGGTCCAGGACAGCCGCTCGAAGCGACCTGCTCCGCGATTTCGAAACAGGAGGTCGGGCTCGCCGACTTCGAGCAGGCTGACGCCGCCGTTTTTCAGGGCCAGCGGAATGAAACGGTCCGGGGGAGAGACGACCCAACGACCATCGACAACGCCGACCTGGACATTCAGGTCGCGGATCGAGTCCTTGATTGTGTTGGTGCGGTACGTGGCGACGTAGAGATCGAGCCAGCGATCGCCGTCGATATCCGCAAGGGCCAGCGTGGTGCTGCCGTGCGGATGTCGCAACCCGGCCTCGCCGGCCTCAGTGAAACAGCCCCCGCCGTCGTTGACAAAAAGCCGCGTCCCGCCCCGCAGGGAATTGACCAGCAAATCCAGGTCGTCGTCTCCATCGACGTCGGTGAAAACGGCGCCCGTCGAGGACGAGCCGGCGCATGAAACGCCGGCGGAAGCGGTGATGTCGACGAAGGTCCAATCGCACAGGTTGCGATACAATCGGTTCGGGCCTTCGAGCGAGCAGAAGTAGAGGTCCACTTGTCCGTCGCCGTCCACATCGCCGAGGGCCACGCCGGACCCGATCTCGAGGATTTGGTTGCGCGCGAGGCCCTCGTTCGAGACCTGGTTGGTGTGGAAGACGCGTGTCTGTTCGGGCGGCAACCGGGTGAAACCCGTTTGCCCGAAAGACGGCATGTCCAGGCGATGTGCGCGAAACGGTCGAGTCGGGGGCGCATCGATCGGAGGCGCGTTGTCGGCTGCCTGCCCCGGATGGCTAAGAGCCAGCAGAAGGGCAGCGGCCAACCAAAACCTTAGCCCGGTTATTTCACACGCTTCGCGAGGACCCCTAACCGGGCTAGTTGGCAAAACCGCGCCCGGAAAGGGACCCAAGAGGATCAAGTCGGTCCTGAAGGTGTTCTTCCACATGAACAGTGTGTTGCATCTCTCTGACTCTGGGGCCGGGCGCGGTTTTGCTTTTCGTTCACTCGCCTCATTGGTCGGAGCAGTGCATCTGTCAGTTGTCGGTGGGAATGGAGTTTGCGCCGCGTGGGGGCACGCGGCCTACAGCGGGAGTCTCCATCCGTTGCAGGCCCGGTGCCCTCACCGGGCGACAGAATACCGACCACTGTCAGATGCACCGTGGTTCGAGGCGCAGGCTCGCCAAGGCTTGACAGAGGGGACATGGAGGCGTTTTCTAGGTCCAATCCATTGTCGGTCAAGCGTATTTCCGAGAATCTCCAAAACTTCATCGTCCCATGAGAGAGCGATTCATTGTCGGTGTGAAACGTGTGGGTCGAGTGCCAACCCTGATCCTGAGCGCGCTTCTGGGTTTGTTGCCACTCGAGGCCGGGTTGGTCGGCTTCTATTCGTTTGACGATCCAGCCGATCAGTACAAGGACGACAGCGGCAACTTCTACACGCTCGAAGGGGGGTATGCGGACCCGGTGTATGTTCCCGATGGGGGTGTACAGGGCGGGGCCTTTCTGTTCAATGGGGCGCAGCGTCTGGTGGCGCCGATTGACATCAACGCGTACGCCATGCCCGCCTTCACCATGGGTGCCTGGGTCAGGACATCGTCGCTTGTGGCGGGACATCGGAAGGTGATGGGGCACGACAATGGTGGCTATGACCGCACGCTTGGTCTGGACACCCGCAACGGCGGGTTCCGCTACACGGCCTTCATCGGCACGGGCGATCCGCCTCCGGGCTCCGTGCCGCCCAAGAGCACGAGCGACTGGACATTCCTGGCGGTAACGTACGACGACTGGACCGGCCAGATGACGGTCTACGTAGACCTGAACAGCCTCTCGATCGGCGATCCGTTCGAAATGGCCACGAGTCCCGCGGCCTTTGGCGATGGCCACGTGACGGTCGCCATCGGGGGACTCCGTCCGGACAACGCCGATGAAGGGTGGCAGGGGGCGATCGACAACGTGTTCTTCTACGACGAGGTCCTGACCGTCGAGCAATTGACTGCCATACGGGATGGCGGGAAGGGGGCGATTCTGGGCAGCGGCGCCGAAGACCCTGACCTGCGCCTAACCAGCGAGCCGCAATTGCGCAATCTGCCCAAGTCGCCGCCGGTGTTGTCCTTTGCCTACGGGGTCAAGAACGTCGGGGCCGCGCAGACCCTCACACTTTCGAGCGTGAAGGTGGCCGGGGCCGACGCCGCCCGCTATCAGGTGGTCGGCTTTCCGTCGAGTCTGGCCCCGGGCGCGGCTGGGGAGATAAGATTCACTCTTGATTCTCAGGGGCAGGTGGGGGCGTACACGGCGATGTTGGAGATCGAGAGCAACGACCCGAGTCAACCGCTGCTCTCGCTGGACATCAGCGCCCAGGTGGGCGACGACCCGGACCTTGTGTTCACCGCGGCGCCCAACCTGCAGGACCTGGCGCAATTGCCGCCGGTGCAGACGCTCGCTTTCGAGATTCGGAACGCCGGTTTGTTCGACACACTCGAGATCCAGGGCATCACGCTCAGCGGGCCCGATGTGGATTCTTACAGCGTGAAGAGCTTTCCGACGACGCTGGCGCCCGGGGCAACCGGCCTCATCGAGTTCACTTTCGATCGTCAGGGGCAGGTGGGGAGTTTCGCCGCGTCGGCGCGGATCGAGAGCAACGACGCCAGCACACCGGTGATCGATCTCGATGTCAGTGCCCGAGTCACCGGCACGGCGCTGCTCGGGTTCTACTCGTTTGACGACGAAGCCGAGCCGCGGAAGGACGATTCGGGCAACAACCGGACGCTGCAGAGCGCCGGCGAGGGCTTTGATCCGACGTACAATCCCGCGGGCGGAGTGGCGGGCGGGGGCTACGACTTCGACGGGGGCCAGCGCTGGGTCGTGCCGCTGAACATCAACCCGGACCAAATCCCTGTCCTGACCATGGGCGCATGGGTGAGAACCAGCGCAATCAGTCCGGGCCTGTACAAGGTCGTCGGACACGACGACGGCGGGTGGGACCGGGTGATCGGGTTGGACAACCGGACGACTGTGGCCGGCGGGCCGATGCCCAACGGCACGTACCGCTATGCCGCATTCACGGGCACGAACAACCACGGTCCCAGCCAGGGCGACCCGGCGCCGGAACCGCTCGGACCGGATGCCTGGACCTTTCTGGCCGCGGTGTATGATCAGCCCAGTCAACAACTCACACTGTACGTCGATCTCGATGTCGCCACGACCGACGACGATCCGCAGGCCATCGTTCACGCCGCGCCGATGGGTGCCGGCGCCGCCACGGTCGCCATTGGCGCCATTGCTCCGGGGGGCGGCGAAGGATGGGTCGGGCCAATCGACAACGTGTTTTTCCTTGGAGGGCGGACCGATGCTGCTCTGGTCAAGTCGGTGCGCGATCTGGGCAAGGAGGCGTTGCTCCAATTGAGGCCGGACCCGGTCCTGGTGGCTCCGTCCGACCCGGTTTTCGCCACTCCGATGCCGTTGCCGGGTCCTCAGACCGCCTCTATCGAGCTTCGCAACACCGGCCAGAGCCAGCCGCTGGCCATCACCGAAGCGCGAATCACCGGGCGCAATGCCGCCCACTACGCGGTCTCGGAAGTGCCAGCCGCCATCACGCCGGGCGCCTCGGCCACGATGAAGGTGACATTCGATGAGCGGGGACACGAGGGGCAATTCGAGTCCACATTGGACCTGATCTCGAACTCGACCTCGGACCGGCACACGTTGCTCGACCTGGCGACCTTCGTGCCGTACGAGTCGCCGCTCATCGGGTTCTATCCGTTCGACGATCCGGCAAATCCGCTGCGCAACGCCAACGGCAAGGGCAGCGATTTGATCGTTCCCATGGGAGCGGCGCCGATATACCAGGCGGCGGGCGGGATCGAGGGCGGCGCGTATCTGTTCAGCGGGCAGCAGCGATTGATCGCTCCGATCAGCATCAATCCGGGCGATTTGCCTCAGCTCACCATGGGGGCCTGGGTGAAGGCGTCTTCGCTCGTGCCGGGTCTGCGCAAGATCATGGGGCACGACAACGGCGGTTACGACCGCGGCTTCGGCTTCGATACGCGGAACGGACCGTTCCGATTCACGGCGTTCACCGGCAGCGGGTTGGTGCCCGACACCCCGGCACCTGTGAGCACGGAGGCCTGGAGCTTTGTGGCGATCACATTCGACCAGGACAGCCAAATGCTGGCATTCTATGTGGATCCCGATGTTGCCAGCACCGACGACCCGCTCACGGTGGTCGAGTCGCCCACGGTCTTCGGCCCGGGCTTCACAATGACGGCCATCGGGGGCTTGCGGCCTGACAACGCGGACGAGGGCTGGCTAGGCAGTATCGACAACGTATTCTTCTACCAGACGGTTCTCGATTTGGATGCCCTGACACGCATTCGGAACGAAGGGGCCGAGGCCATTGTGCCGCGTCCGGACGACCCGCCTCGAATCACCGAGGTGCGGCGGGGTGCAGACCTGAAGATCGCGTGGAGCAGCATCGAGGGCCGGATATACACCGTCGAGTACACTGCAGCCCTGCCTGGGGGTTGGGCGAGCATCGCTACGGTGCCAAGCCACGGAAGCTCGACGAGCTACACCGACACCGACCCGACGCGCCTGGGGAAGGCCGTCGGGTTCTATCGGGTCCAGTTGCAGCCGTGAGGCAGTCGTCATTCGGGATCTGCCCCGAAAGCGTGGCCGTCAAGCGGGTGCCGGGTCCGTGACCGGCATCCTGCACGCGGAAGAAGCTGCTGGCACGATCGGCGGGGGACTCGTAGAAGCGATTTGCCACGACAGCCTCATCGGTCCAGTCAGAGTCATGGACAGCGTTCTTGCGCTGGACTACGAAGGGGCCGGAGCCGCCTTCCCATTCAATTCTCAAACTCGGATCCAGCAGGCCGGGCGGCACAGGGCGCACAGGCGCTGTCACGAGACTGCCAGAGCCATCAAACCAGAATGGGCCTTCCTTGATGTTCCAGCCGTAGTTGCCGCCTTTGGTGACAAGATTGATCTCTTCGACTCTGCCCTGGCCGACATCGGCGAGGTACAGCTCACCCGTCTGGCGGTCGAAACTGAATGCGAACGGATTGCGAAAGCCGTAGGCGAAAACCTCATCGAGGCCATCGGTCCCGACGAACGGATTATCGCTCGGAATGCCATACTGTCCGTTCGGGGCGCTCCTGCCGTCGACATCGATCCGGATCAGAGATCGCCAGATGTTGCTTGAATCCTGTCCGTTTCCGCCCGGCGAATGCCCGTCGCCGGCGTTGTGGAAGGTGCTCCCGGGCCTTGGAGTGCTTGCCGGAATCGGCTCCGTTCAGTCCTTTGCCAGCGGACTTGGTGACGACTTAGGGTCTGTGCAAAAATTACTTCCGATTTTGCTGGAGGGGATTTGGCTCGCTGGCGAGGCGCGACGAAGGAGCATAGCCTTGACCTCTGTGACTGAGGAGCAACGAAGCCAGCGAGCCAAGCAACCCTTCGGGGCGGGGCGGCACCGGGCCATCTGCGTCGTTCCTCGGTCGGTCGAGTATCTCAGGGGATACACTCCCTGCCTCGGGCCTCGCATCTGGCCCGGTGGCGCTCCACCTAAACCGGAATTAGTACACAGACCCTTAGTGCACACCGCGACGGTAGGACGTCAGGCTGACCTTGACCTAGTGTGGTGCTGGTCTTGCCCAGCACGGGGATGTGATTCTCGACTGTTCCCTATCCCTCATTGAACCACGCGTTGTGAGGACCGTTCAGCATGCACTGCTGCTCATTGAGCGGGTGGATTGGAAGGCGCTGGCAACGGGGAGTGTTGCGGGCAAGTTCGCATGGTTATTAATGCGCCCGAAGCGTGGCCTCACCAGGCTATTCTCGAATTGGAGCAGGCGCGAGGACGAGCTTTGGGGAGCTTACTCGCAAGGAGGCGGGGGCATCGTGGCGGCGGTTACCACGCTGATTCATGAAGCAACTCACGGTCGAATCGAGGCGGCCTGTATTCCGTACAAAGATGGACTGCACGGGGGATCGAATACGCATGCAATGTTGAGTGCTGGCGATTCGCGCAGCGTCTGCCGTGCTGTTCCTTCGACTGGGCGAGGTACTACCGTCTTCTCCTCGTAGAAGGACCCGCAGTCGATGGGTCAACACGTATTAGTGCGTTGAAGCGGCTAAGGTGGGCCATGAGACGTGTGAAATGGACCCCGGAATTCGGACCAGAGGTTAAGTTAGATTTTGCCGTGGATCGCTGGGTGTGAGAAACCAGCGAGACCATGAAAAGTAAAACTAAATCAAACAAACGCAGACGACACAGCGGGGCCTTCAAGGCAAAGAAGGTCGGAATGGAAGCGATGATCGGTGTGAAAACGGTCGGGCAGATTGCTCGGGAGTACCAGATTCACCCGGTGCAAGTCACGCAATGGAAAGGTGTGATTCGGGATCGCTTGCCTGAATTGTTCGAGCCGCCGGCGGGTCAGGACCAGGACGCACGCAGCGGTTGGTAACGGCTCCACGAGAAGATCAGAGCTGGCCGGTGGAGAGTTGGACTGGCTTAAAAAAGTCAAGCAACTGGGACTCTAACGACGCTGCGGAGCCTGATCGAGTCATGCGAGGATCACAGGCATTCGGGAGCAGTGCGAGCTGCTGGGACTCTCTCGCAGCGGGTACTACTACCACGCCAGTCCGGAGACGCCGGAGAATCTGGCCTGATGCGGCTCGACGAGCTGCATCTGGAACATCCGGTTTACGGGAGTCGACGGCTACGAGAGTTGTTGCGTCGGGAGGGACTGGTGGTGAATCGCAAGAGGGTGAGCCGTTTGTTGCAGATCATGGGGATCGAAGCGATCTATCCGCGCCCCTTTCGAGCCAACCCCAAGCGGGGCATCGGATCTGTCCGTACCTGCTGGAAGGGCTGGAAATCGGGTCGAACCAAGTGTGGTGCGCGGACATCACCCACATGTACCGATGGCCTACAGGTACATGTACCTGGTGGCGGTGATGGATTGGTGGAGCCGCTACGTGCTGGGCTGGGAGTTGTCCAACAGCCAGGAAGCGGAGTTCTGCGTGCGGGCCTGGGAAGCACGTCGTTGGAGTTGGGCCATGGCGTGCCGCTGATCTCGAATACCGATCAGGGCTCGCAGTTCACCAGCGAAGCGTTTCGGACAGTGGAATCGGCCGGGACCGAGGTGAGCATGGACGGACGTGGGCGCTGCCTGGACAATCATTTCATCGAGCGGCTCTGGCGCAGCGTCAAATACGAAGACATCTACGCAAGATTACGGGGACGGCCTGGCGGCCGGGCAACAGCCCGTTGGTTTGGGGAGTACAACAACCAACGTCCGCATCAGGCGGCGCTCAACTATGCAACGCCGGCCCAGTACTACCTGGACCCCGACGGGCATGAACTGGCCAACCGTTTGGGCTTGAACGAAGCGGGCACCATGAGTTACAGAGAGTGTGCCCGAAGAGACGGAGAGGAAAGAGGATGACGTTGGGTTATCACTTTCTCTTCTCAACTGGATCGAAAGAACGGAACAGAAGACAACAACAACGATCTCAGCGACCCCGGAAAGCCTAACCCAAACTCTCGATTCCGTGGTCCAACACTTGGGGTCCACCTCAGTGCGCGTGTTCACCATTGATACCCTTGATCCAAATGTTGGCATCGATGGGATGCCGAAATGCGACCTCGAAACGCACAAGTGTCCAGTGTGTGGTAAGGTTGGTGGCCCGGGCGGGATGCGGTTGCCATGGATCGACGTCAATCGGGATTTTACCGCAGTCGAACGACGAATTTGGCGGGCATACCGCAAGCCCCATATCCGCACGTGGGATGAGTTTATCGCGGTGCAGACCGCCCTCAAACGCCTCTCCCCGCCATCGACGCCGTTGCCTCCAGGCCTCTCCTTCGGTCCCGTTCACTGTGATGTCTACAAGACCGTGGAGTTGACGATGGTCAACGTGGGCGTTTTGGTCCTGCGTCAGGATCTTCTCGAGGTGCTGCGCTCTGCCGAGATCCACGTGGACTCCTATCCGGTGAAATGCAGCTATAAGCGCAAGGTGGAACCGGTATCGTACGTCGAGCTTTATGCGCCGGCGGTCGTAAACGCGGCGGCAAGCGCTCAGGTACCCTGGTGCGACGTGTGTTACCGAGGGGGTTCAGGATTCAACCCTGTTCCGGTTGACTCGCGCTCGCTGCAGCCCGATGTCCACGTATTTCGGATTCGGCACTGCCTGAATCCGATTCTGGTATCGGAGCGGTTTGCGCAACTGGCCACCGACCTGAATTGGCGCGGATTCCGCTTTGTGGAAGTCAAGGCCGAGTGAACTGACGCCGCGGGGCTGGCCTCTCGAGCGTTTGCAGGGGAGCAGTGGGACGTGCTCGACGTAAAGGGGCGGATGGCGGTACCACTCGGACGTCCTCTGGCTGCATGATCGGCGGAATCCCGCAGCGGGCAGTGGATCCAACACTCGGGGCGCCGTGGCGGGTGATGAGCAGGCCCGCCAGAGCCGAGCTAAGAAGTGACCGACCGGGCAAAAGCGTTGCCTACAAGTTGCCGACACAACACACGCTGAAATGCTGCCGGAGTCGTCGGCGAGAGCGAGAATGAGGACATACACCAAAGGCCTGTCACTATTGGCTATTCTCGCGTTGTGACCTATGTCCGGCCAACACGCTTGTACGTTATCGGGTAACGCACAAATTGAAGGCAGGGGTCGATCAGGCGCGGGCCGCAGTCGATTTGGCGTCGCCTTCCCGCGTCAAGAGTTCACACGACGCCAAACCGCCTGCCCCACCGCCCCGCGCGAGCTTTGGGCCCGATCTCCTTGGACGTCTTGAGGCCCGTTTCTTAGCGGGTTCTCCAGAGGGGTTCACGGTTGCTACACGGCTCCCGTCTATGGCCGTCAGATCCCTTCGCAGCCTTCTCGTTTTGCTGCGCGAAGGCGCGGGGGAGCGGCTTCTGCCTTCCGGTTTGCCCCGATTACGCAGAAGGCTGGACGCCGTTCAGAAGAACGGGCGGCGGGAACGTCATTTCCCTCGGTCCTCCGTTGGGAGGCGAACGACGAGTTCTTTCGGCCCGTCCTTCGCCAGCGAGAATGCTGCGGTGGCTCCGCCGTCGGTGCGCTGGACTGTGTATTGACCGAAGAAGACGCGCACTGGGAAACGCCCAGCCGCGTCGGTCGTTGCCGACAGCCGACTGTGCCAGCGCTCGTGCACGAGCTTCTTGAGCGCTTCGTACGCGGGTTTCGGCGTCAGGTCGGCCCGGAGAAGCCCGCCGCCTTTCAGCCACGATTGCGCGTCGCACAGGTCCCACCACGTGATCGCGACCAACGACGGATGGGCAAAGCACACCCGATAAAACTTCTCCGCGTAGTCCGCCTGCGCCGCTTCGTCCCACACGCCACTCACGTGCGAACCGGTGATCGGCTGCTCGCCGGACGTCGGAGTGAACTCCGTGATGTGAAGTCCCTTGCCCAGCGCGGCGTAGCGGTCGAGCACGCGCCGGACGCGGTCCAGCGGAAACCGCATCGTGCGCGGTTCGTGGGCCTGGATGCCGATGCCGTCGAAGGGCACGCCATCACGAAGCGCCTGTTCCAGCAAGCGATGGAACGCGTGCTGGCCGTCGGCCAGCACGTGGTAATCGTTCACGATGAGCCCCGCCTGGGGATCGACCTCCAGCGCCCAGCGGTACGGTTCGTCGATTCTGAGGCCCGGCAGGTGGGAGGGTTCATTGACCACTTCCCAGAACTCGATCCGTCCCTGGTAGCGGCTCATGATCTCACGGACCCGGGCGCGTTGCTTCTCCGGGGCGGGTTGGCCCTGCGACCAGACGGGGATGCCCGCCTCGTCGGCCCACAGAAGCGGGTGGCCCTTCAGCCGGATGCGGTGCTCGGCGCACCAGGCGACCACTTTGTCGGTGTACGCGTACTGTGGCTGGCCCGGCTCGCGCTCGTAGTAGCGCCAGTAGAATCCGGTGGTCGCGTAGTTGAACAGCTCGGCAAAACGCCGCTTGTATTGCTCGTTCTCGGTGTCGGACCGGAAATGGTCAAAGCCGTAAATGTTGCAGCCAAACAGGAATTCGTGGCGCGTCTGTTCGACCGCGAACTTGGTGTTCGCCACCGCCTTGCCAGCAGCGTCGACGATGCGGACGACAACCTCTCCCTTGCGGATCCGCTCGATGGCAGCATCGCTTTCCGCCAGAACCATCTGCTCCTGACGCGCCGCCTCGGCCCGAACTTCTTCGAGTGAGGCCAGGCTCGGTTCAGGAGCGCCCGCGGGGGCGGACAGGTCGAACCGGGCGATGTAGAGATTCCGGTCCTCGCCGCCGGCCACGGCGTCGTTCAGGAAGGCCAGCGTGACCGTTTGGGCGCCCACCGCGGTCTTCAGCTGGAACGCGTAGTCGTCGGGCTCGGCGCTTCCGACCGTCTGCGTTTGCACCTGTTCACCATCAAGCAGCAGTGCCATTTCCGGCCAAACGCCCTGGCACACGCTGCCCCAGGCGCGGACCTTGACCGCGTACGTGCCGTTGGCCGGGAACTGAAGATATTCACCCAGTTCCCCGTTGGAAAAGAGGTTCCACGCGCCCGGCGCCGCACTGCCCACGGTGTGGATGCGGGCGCTCGGGGCATCGACCGTCAGTGCCAGCCCGGTCGCAGGCAAGCCGACGAGCGGAGCGCAAAGGCAGGAGATCAGGTACAGGCGGGTGCGTTTCATGGCTTGAGGTTGCCGAGGACGGAGTGATCTTGGCAAGCGGAACGCGCCCCGCCAATACCCCCCGCGACAGCGCCGAACCCGTGCGGACCACTTTGCCCCGGTTGAGGTCCCGCCTGGGCCGGCACGACGACAGCGCAACGCTCGATCTACGCGGCATGTGTCGACAAAAGCCAAGCCCGGTCGATCAAAGCCAAAGAGGGGGGTAGGCAGCGAAAGTCCGTTCCGTACATTCCCCTACTTCCCCTGTCAGCCGATTCCGTGCTACGTGATGAGAGCGCCGAGAGGATTCAGCCCCACCGCAGATTCATGGCGATTGGGTGTTCGCTTCTCCATCGCTCGGTCGACTGATGTTCTCAGAAGGCGGGCGAGCGGGCAGCGAGCCGGACAGTACCGGGCCTTCCCCTGCAGCCGTGAGCGATTGGGACTGCCGTGAGGGCATTCCGGGGTGCTTCACGGCCGAAAAGAAACAACACCCGAGGGGTGAGCATTGTCCGGACCCGGGTCTTCGCCTTTGCGACGAACAACGCGACCACCACGAGCATCATCTCGATGACCGAGGTGTCGACCAATGGCTTGAGCACCTGGCGGACGGTCTACCGGACCAGTCCCTCGACGCCGGTGACGACGGCGACCGTGACGACTTACGGGTCCAACGGCGCCCGGACCGAAACGACCATCCACCCGGATGGTACGTCCACGGTGCAGTCGTACGCGTATGGGCGGCTGCTGTCGGTGAGGCAGAAGACCAGCGGCGGCAGCCAGGTCACGCAGACGACCTACGCGTATGATCCGCATGGGCGGGTGCTTTCGACCACCGACGCCAGCAGCGGTTCGCCTCCGGCTCAGGAGGGGACCGGGGGGCCGGTGTACACGAACAAGGTATCGGGGCGGCTGGCGACGCGGGTGTGGAAGCGAGGGGTGACGACCGGGTACACGTACAACAGCGCCGGCGAGTTGGCCACGATCGACTACTCGGACAGCACGCCGGATGTGGTGTACACGTATGACCGGCGTGGGCGGCGGGTGAAGGTCGAGCAAGGGCCCGTGGGGTCGAAGATCACGACGGACCTGACGTACAACGACGCCGACCAAGCCTTGACGGAAGCGTACACGGGTGGGACGTTGGCGGGACTGAACATGGCCTGGACGTACGACAGCGCGTTGCGGCGTGACACGGTGACGGCCAAGAACGGTGGCACCACCCAGCAGGCGGCCAGCTATCAGTACGACACGGCCGGGCGGTTGTGGAAGGTGAGCGATTCGTCGCATGTGGCGACGTGCCCGAGCATCGAGGTCAAGTCGCTCTACGCAGCAACGCAAGCGGAGACGAACGAGGTGTTCGTGACAGCGGCGTCCGAAAGCCCGACGCATGACGCGGACGGGAACCTAACGGCGGACGGGCGTTGGACGTACACGTGGGACGGGGAGAACCGACTGGTGCAGATGATCAGGGACACGGACAGCCCGACCGGCGCGCGGCAGAAGCTGGTGTTCGAGTACGACCATCAAGGGCGGCGGATTCGCAAGACCTTCTCGACGTACAGCAGCGGGTGGCAGGAGCAATCGGACCTGATCTTCCTGTACGACGGCTGGAACCTAGTCGCGGAACTCGACGCCAACGCGAGCAACGCGAAGGTGCGGACGTACGTCTGGGGGACGGACCTGTCCGGGACGATGACAGGCGCCGGTGGCGTGGGCGGGTTGCTGTGGGTGAACAACCACCAGGCCACATTCGAGGGCAAGACGCTGCCGACGGGGGTGCAGTACGCCGCCTACGACGGCAACGGGAATGTGGCGGCGCTAGTCAAGGCCACCGACGGCTCGGTGACCGCCCGGTACGATTACGGCCCCTTCGCCGAACCGATCCGGGCCAGCGGCCCGATGGCCAAGGCCAACCCAATCCGGTTCTCGACCAAGTACACCGATTATCAGTCGGGGTTGCTGTACTACGGGTACCGGTACTACGCCCCGCTCACGGGGAGGTGGCTCGGCAAGGATCCGATCGAGGAAGAAGGAGGAGAAAACCTGTATGCCTTCGCCTTCAACGCTCCCATCAGCAGCTTCGACGCGCTTGGCGCTGATGTTAAGGGTGGCCAACTGCTCATGCAGTGCTCACGCGCATGCGAAGATTTTAAACGCCGTCGCTATGCCGGAATGGAGGCCGGTGATGTTCCAAACGGGGCAATTGTCTGCTGTGGTGGCGCGAAGTACATCTGCACATGGGGAGTGGAGCGAGAGAGTAATCCCCGGGCCAGAAGTATAGTGGAGGACTGCTTGAGAGCACACGAGAAGGTACACCGTCCCAACATTACGTGTGAACGATGCTCACTAATCGCCTCCGAAGCTAAGTGGAAGAAGACCGGGCTTGCTGCCTGTGAAGAAGAAGTGCAGGCCTATACTGTCGGTAAGACATGCTTCGAGGATTCACTCCGCAAGTGTCGCGGTGATGCGGAGTGCAGGAAGCACATAGAAAAGTGGATTAATCACGAAGCTACGATGATCGATCTGTATCGAGCGAAGTGCGGGGAGTTTTTGCGATGATGCTCGCGTGCGCACGTATTCTAGTGGCTGTTAGTCTGCTTGTCGGTTCGGGATGTAGTTCACCCACTGCTCGCCAGGAAGAGAGCCATCTCCGCTCCCGGCCCCTGATCAGCATACCGTCCGGATGGACTCCGAAGATGACCCCCGAAGCCGTCTGCCAGATTGCGGAGAGGGCCAGTTCACGTCGTCGGGGCGCCGTGGCCTACTCGTTCGACACGCTGGCTTTCATCGGAGCGTCCACGAACCAGGCGCTCGCGATGAGTTGGGTTGCCCACTTCATCCCGCGAAACGCATCGCCCGACCTAGATTTCTTCGTGGTAGTTGATGAGACGACGGGCCAAACGACCATCTGGCCATGACCAACTCCGGGAGCGATACGAAGATGCGCGCCACCTATTTGACGAGGGGCGTGCGATGGAAGTACGCGTGTCGGCCACTTGCATCGTACGCGTTCGACGAGATCGGAAATCGCCAGAGCACGGGGGGACTGGCGTCCTCGGTGAGCAGTTACACAAACAACCGGCTCAACCAGATTACTGGCCGCTCGGTGCCGCCGTACGTCGATGTCCTCGGAGTCGGCAACCCGACGGCCAACGTCACCGTCCGAGTGACCGGGGACACAACGTACACCGCGGCCCGGAAGGGGGAATACTTCCATCACGCGCTGAACGTCCCGAACAGCACGAACGTGTATCCGAGCATCGAGGTCAAGTCGCTCTACGGAGCAACGCAAGCAGAGACGAACGAGGTGTTCGTGGCGGCGGCGACCGAAACCCCGACGCATGACGCGGACGGGAACCTGACCCAGGACGGGCGCTGGACCTACACGTGGGACGGCGAGAACCGACTGGTGCAGATGCTCCGGGACACCGCAAGTCCGACCGGCGCCCGGCAGAAGCTGGTGTTCGAGTACGACCACCAAGGGCGGCGGATTCGGAAGACGTTCTCGACGTACAGCGGCGGGTGGCAGGAGCAATCGGACCTGATCTTCCTCTACGATGGGTGGAACCTGGTCGCGGAACTGGACGCGAACGCCAGCAACGCGAAGGTGCGGACGTACGTATGGGGGACGGACCTGTCGGGGACGATGACGGGGGCCGGTGGGGTGGGCGGATTGCTGTGGCTGAACAACCACCAGAGCACGTTCGAGGGGAAGACACTCCCGACGGGGGTGCAGTACGCGGCCTACGACGGCAACGGGAACGTCGCGGCGCTGGTGAAGGCCAGTGACGGTTCGGTGACCGCCCGTTACGACTACGCTCCCTTCGCCGAACCGATCCGCGCCAGCGGCCCGATGGCCAAGGCCAATCCAGTCCGGTTCTCGACCAAGTACACCGATTATCAGTCTGGGTTGCTGTACTACGGGTACAGGTACTACAGTCCGGGGACGGGGAGGTGGCTCAGCCGAGACCCGCTGGTCGCGCAGGCTGTTGGCGGCTCAGAAACCGTACCTCCAGACCCCACACATCCGTTTCTTCGACAAGGCCTCTTCTCTCCGTACGGCTTTTTAGGCAACCACACTACCTACAGTGTTGATTACCTGGGACTCTACAACAACTGCTGCTGCAATGAATTCGCCGTTGCCGTCAGTAAGGCTGAGCTTGAATCACGTTACCACGCGGCATATGATTACCTGCAGTCAGTTGGTGTCCAGCATCACGCCGACCCCAACGGGAAATGGAGCTGCGGCCACGTCCATCCTGCAGTTCTCAACTTTATGTCCCCTACTCCCAAATGTTGGACGTGTGTCATCGAGAATCGAAAGCAGCCTTGGTGGAAGATCCCCCAATGGGACCAGAACACGATTGTGTGTACTTCTCACCCCAAGAGTGGGCCATCCGAAAAGATCATTTTTGACTAATACGAAGACAGACCTCCCGCTGAAGGCTATGATGTGTGGTTCACGAAGACCCATCCGGTGCCCAACTTCGCAAGCCCCGAATACGCGTTCGACGACTGCTCCGAAGTGAGCCGTAAAGGGGTCGGTCCCGGAATTCATGAAACCAACCCTTCGAGGTGTGACCGCCACGCCGTGACGACGTGATCGTCCAGTCCTAATTCCTGCTTTCCGGGACCGACCCCTTTTCGAGGTATTCGGGGATTTCGAGGAGTCTATACTCTTAATTTAACAGAGTCCGTGGTTGAAAGCTTTGAAGAGGAGCAAGGACCACGGCTGCCGTAGTAGGTGATGAGGTGGCCACGGCGACCACAGACACCACGAACGTCAGCGGGTCCAGCCATGAAAGCCAGTGGCTGGGTCGCCGTTGCCTCCACCGACTGGTTGGCCATTGTTTCATGGTTTGTCACTTTCCTGTGACGCGCTGGCACATGAGGTTTGTGGCCTCAATCTCAAGAACGACAAACGCCTGTGCGCCTTGCTGGTTGGTGAACATCAAAAACCCCCTGTTTGGATTCTCCGTATTGCGCGCGAGATAAACGTCAGGCCGCCCGTCCGGTGCCGTTGTGCGGCCATCTCTCACTGGCTCCCACACCTCATTCGTAAAACCATCCAATTGCAGAACAGTGCGAGCTCGATCAAGAGCAACCTTCTCGTCGAGGAACAGAGACCTGCTGGAAACCGAAAACACATGCCGAGGACCGTTCCGAGACTGAAGTGCTCGATGAAGCAAACGAGGAAAAGCAATCACAAAGCCAAGCACTCCTGCTGCGACAAGGATTATCGCTATGGTGGCGAACTTGCGCATGCGCAGTAGGATTTATGGCCAACAGTTAGACGGGTGCGGCTGGTCGAGAACTAGACGGAGTCCGTCTAGTTCGGTTTTGGACTCCAGCGCGGGCATGGTGGAAGCGTAGGCGGGCGCTGGCGGCGGGGCAAGGCCAAAAGCGGGCCAAAAGTGGGCGCACGGAGGGGGGTGTGGGCGGGGGGAGAGGGTGAGAAGTGGGGCACTGGACAAGGAGACTGGAGCGGTGTATCCATTTGGGCACAAGGAGGTTTAGGAATGGTCATGACCAACCATACATCGAGCAGCGTCGAGCAGGCCGGTTGCGGAAATTGTTGGACAATCTGCTGCGGCTTTCCTGGGCGCGAACGTGGCCTGTGGCAGCACCGGATCTGCCGAGTGCCAACGAACCTCCCTTGGCTTTTCGGAAGGAGGGGAGGGCGCCTGCCCCGGAGTTGACCCACGTAGCGGCACTGTGCGGCGGCACCACCTGGATGAGAAAGGGCTGCAACAAGCGGTGAAGGAGGGATTGCGCGCGGCGGGCATCACGAAGCCGGCGTCGTGTCACGCGCTTCGCCACTCGTTCGCGACCGCCTTGTTGGAAGGGGGCTACGACATCCGCACGGTGCAGGAACTGCTGGGCCTCAAGAGCGTCGAGACAACGGAAATCTACACGCACGTGATGCGCAAGCCGGGGTTGGGGGTGCGAAGTCCTCTGGATCGTGGTGAGGGGTGAGGGGGCGCATGGCGTTGTCCCTTACGTCTCGACATTCAACAGGTCTCAAGAAAAGGAGATCGCTAGCCCGCATAGCAGTCCTCTTGCGAAGTCTGAGTGCCCTGGGCACCAACGGGGTGCGAAACATGCGGGCTAAGCGCAGTTCAACGATCGTTCGTACGCCGGATTGGCCAGGTAGCGTTTCCCGAGGGCGCCTTGGAGCGGGTCGGCCTGCTCGGCGCAGAATCCGAGGTGCGAATGGCGGCGCCATCCCTCGGCGAAGGCGAAGCGGCGCGACATCTTACCGACCGAGCGCGCCATTTGGTCCATGGCGTCGAGGTAGGAGTCCATGGCCTGACTCGAATCGAGCCAGGTTTTCTGGCTCGAGTGCGCGGCCAGGGCGTGGCGTTTTGCGGACTGCACTTCCGTGGTATCGACATAGGCGCCCGGG
The DNA here is from genome assembly GCA_040766265.1 of Verrucomicrobiota bacterium. Lineage (GTDB taxonomy): Bacteria > Verrucomicrobiota > Verrucomicrobiia > Limisphaerales > J093 > MWFF01. Next base: position 15,892 of record JAXGQW010000009.1, on the reverse strand, counting down.
GCGATCAATCGGCGCAGGCCGTCGCGCAGTCCGTGCGGCATCGCGTGATAAAGCGTCACGTCGCCCGGTATGGCGGCGCGCCGGGGAACAGTCCGGTAATTGGGCATGCCGCGGGCGAACGAGGCGGTCACGGCGAGACGACCGGCGTTGACGTGATCTTCCATGTAGTCCTGGGGTGAATGGGTCAACACGATGTCGGGGCGGACGTCCCGCACGGCGGCGGCGAGCCGGCGCAGGAGGCGGTTTTCGTAGAAGATCTCGATGTCGTCCGTGAGGCTTGGATGCCAATGGGCGCCGAGGCGCCGGGCGGCTTCTTGGGCCTCGCGCCGGCGGATGGCGCGGGTCTGCGCGGCGTTGTATTGGGATGTGCCGCAGTTGCCGGTGGCGACATTGAGGCAGTGGATTTCCCAGCCGGCCTGGCGCAAGAGCAGGAGGGTGCCCGCCATGAGGAACTCGATGTCATCCGGGTGCGCGGCAACGGCCAGAGCGATGCCTGCGGGGCCTGCGACCTTGGGTTGTGGACGTTTTGTCATGCCGGGACGATGGCACACAGCCCGGTCCCGTCTGTCAAGACGCGGAACACCGGAACGTTAGACCAGCGAGACGCCCTTGGGCAGCTTGACGATCGTTGTGCCGGCAATGACATCGTGCCAGGCTTGGCGTTCCTTGTCCCAACCGGCCCAGAAGAACCCGAGGCAGAGGGCCATGAACGAGAGCACGCTACCGAGCGAGCGGACGAGGGCGACGCCGAAGTCGAGGTCGCGTCCGTCGATGCGCACGATTTTGAGTTGGCAGACGATGCCGCCGATGGTGGTGCCTTTCCAGGTCCACATGCCGATGTGATAGGCAAACCAGGCGAGGATGAACAACGGTCCCGCAATGGGGATGATCCAGCACAACAGTATGAAATCGAGTGTGGTTGCCGCCAGTCGCAGCCAGAAACCGACGCGCGGCAGGACGGCGCGGTCCGCCTGGATGATATCCATCGAGGCGCTGGGGGGAGGAGCGTCGTCGGGGATCGACGCCTCCGCGGACGGGGTGGCATCCGGGCTTGGCGAGGCGGTTCCGGTGGTGTCGAGGGTTTTCATCGGCACCGCGACGGTGGGGACGGGGCCTTGGCCCGTGCCGTTCTGTCGGAAGGCGGCGGCGGCGGCGATGAGTGCGGCGCCGAGGCCCAGCGGCAGCAGGACGCCGTACACGATGAGGCCGAGGACCGGCACGATGTAGAGCACCGTGACGAGGGCCGAGCCTGCCAGAAAGGCCGGCAACGACCGCGGGCTGGTCTGCGGGTCGAATCGCTCGAGAAGTCGGAGTCCGGCGAATTGGAGCACGGCGGTTTTGCCGACGAACTTGGCGGCCAGCATGGCAAGCCAGAGGAAAGGCACGATCAGGAGGCCGACGCCCGACGCCGCGAGAATGACGATCAAGGGCACCGCGAGCACCATTGTGAGCAGGCCGACCAGGAACGCCGGGAGCGTTTGTGTCTGGAGGGTCTTGAGGCAGGCCTCGACCGGTTTGGGCATCAGCAGGAAGATGATGAAATAGATGGCGAAGTGGAGGATGACGAGTGTCCAGGCCAGGCCGGAGGTCAAAGGCAACGGCCGACCCAGCAACAACCCGGTCTTCATCCAATAGCCCAGGGGCTTGAGCCAGCCAAAGAGAATGCCGAAACTCACCTCGACAGGTTCGTGACGCACTTGGGCTCCGGGGTCCTTGTCGAGTCTGCCCCCGACCACGACGCAATCTCCATCGAGCCTGGCGTTGGGGCCGAGCTTGGTGGATCCCATGACGGTGACAAAGTCCCCTTTGACCGGGCCGTCCACGATGGCGTCTCCGAAGACGACGACCATGTCGCCATCGACCTCGCCCTCCATCGTCGCGTCGCCGAATATCACAACCAATTCCCGGGCTTTTTCCCCCTGTTTGAGGTGTGCACTGGCGCCGATCCTGACGATTTCGCCGCTGCCGGGGTTGAGGTGCAGGTGGAATCCCTCCGTCGAGTCGCTTCCCTTCTCGCCCAGCACTGCGACGGCTTCGGTTGCGTCCTCGACCTCCGCCTTGGCTTCGGATGCGGCGGCGGGGGCGGTTGGGTCGGTGGGCTGCTGGGCCAGGGCGGGCAGACACGCCGCACCGAGGGCGGCGATCCCGATCGCGGCGGCGAGGCTGCAGCCGAGCCACAAGGAGGCGGGGTGTGCGGTGGTTTTCATTCAATTCTCCGATAAGAAGCAACACGGTAGACGGCGGTGCCCAGGGCCACGCAGGAGAGATACATGATCGCGCACAGGCCTCCTGCGCCAAGTAGAATCCAACTGCCTGTGCCCTTAAACACAAGCGCCAGGGCGCTGGCCAGGGATGTCAGGAGAGTCCAGATCGGGTTCAACGGAGCCAGCCATGTCTCGAGTTCGCCGGCGGCCGCGGCAGTCCATGGATACTCGCTGCAGTGCATGACGAGCCAGGTCGCAAGACCGAGGAGACCGGACACCCCCAGCAGGGAGACGATCTTGAGGGCGGGCGGCCAGTCCCACCAGGGCCGCCGGTACCAAGGCGCGCAGACCCTGGCCTGCACGGCGACCATCACTCGGGGAATGAGTGTGTGCGGCGCCGGGCGATCCGGCAGGCCCTTGAGTTCGCGGTCCAGGCGTGTTTCCCAGGTCGCGTCCGGTCTTGAATCTCTCGAGTTCATACGTTCAAGCAGTGGCCGCTTCCGGGTTGCGCACGAGTCTTTGGCGCAGCGCCTCGCGTCCGCGATGGATGTCGGTCTTCACCTTGCCGAGTGAGACGCGCAGTTTGGCTGCGATTTCCTCGTAGCTGAGGTTGTCGAAGTGATAGAGAACCAAAGGGACCCGTTGGGCTGGGGGCAGCTTGTGCAGCGCGGATTCGAGCAGGTTCCGCTGGTCCGCGGCGTCGACAGCCTGGGTGGACACATCGGGGGCGGGCAGGTTGGCGGCGAAATCATGGTGTTCTCCGTGGTCGCCCTGGTCGTCGCATTCCGAGAAGAACCGCCAGCGGGCGCGGTAGCGTGTCAGGTGATTCAGCGAGAGGTTGCGGGCGACGGTCTTGAGCCAACCGCCCACCGTGGGGCTGTGGCGCAACTGGTCGAAGTGCGTGTAGGCTTTCAGGAACACATCCTGCGCGATATCCTCGGCATCGGCCTCATTCCCGACCAGCCGCAGCGCCGCCGTAAACACCATGTCCTGGTAGTTCCGCATAAAGGCCTCGAATTGGAGTGGGTCACTCATCCGTCCAGTCATGCGTCCGGCTGTCCCAGACTAATTCGAGTTCATTGTCACCTCCAGGACCCGCATCGAAAGCCGAAAGTTGCAAAAAGTTCAAACCAAAGGCCGTGTGCCGCGGTATAACCGAATGATCATGCAGACAGTCCAACTCTGAGACAACTTGAGCCGGTCCATTCTCCAATCGATTCACAGTCTGCTTGCTCCCTCGGACGAACAACTGATGTGGCGGGCGCAACTGCACGATGACGCCGAGGCCTTCGCCGCCCTGGTCGGGCGTTGGCAGGATGCGATCCGCCGGCTCTGCGCCAGGCTTGTTGGCGATGAGCACCGCGCCGAAGATATTGCTCAGGAAATATTTGCAAAGCTGTTCGTCCGCCGCAAGTGCTTCCAGCAGGGCTCGAAGTTCTCAACCTACTTGTGGCGCATTGCGCTGAACCACTGTTACAGCGATCTGCGACGCTCGGCGCACCGCCGCGAGGCAACTCTCAGTTTCAGCCAGTACGATGGTGGGGCCGCGGAGGAGCGATTTGTCGATTGCCAGCCGACGCCCGACGAATCTCTGGCTGCTTCGGAGGTGGCCGACGCGGTGCGGCGGGCGCTGGCGGAATTGCCCGAGCAGCATCGGGCGGTCGTGGTGCTGCGACACTATGAGAATCTCAAGTTCCGTGAGATTGCCGAGGTTCTTGATTTGCCGGAAGGCACGGTGAAGACGCGCATGACCGAGGCGCTGAATGCCCTTGGCCGGCGGCTGCGCGCGCCGCTCGATCTGCCCCGCATGTTTCAGGAAGTTGCGAAGTGATTCTATGAACACCCAATCCATGCCCGACCATCCTTCCAAGGAGCAGTGGAGCGCTTTCTTCTATGGTGAGCTGCCCCCTCAGACACGGGCCGAAATCGAGCGGCATCTCGCCGATTGTCCGGGTTGCCGCAGACAGGCCGACGAACTGCGTCAGACGATGGCATCGCTCGATGCGTGGAAGCTCGCGGCGCGCCCGAAGGTCTCCACCAGCCGCGCTCCGCTGCTGCGGTGGGCTGTCGCCGCTGCCATTCTGCTGGGGGTCGGCCTGTTCGCCGGACGCCTGACGTCCCGTATTGACACGGACCGGATCGCGGCCGAATTCGAGCAACGGCACGGCGCCCAGTTGCAGGCCGCAATCGGGGCGGTTAGGGCGGAGTCGCAGCATCAAATCGAAGCTCTGACTGAGGCGCTGGCTCTGGCCCGGGCCCAGGATCAGCAGACCACATTGGCGCTCTACCAGCGGGCCGAACTCCAACGGAAAACGGATCTGGCCTGGCTCCGACGCGACATCGAGGTTCTCGCTTTGAACGCCGAGGAACGCCTCGATACCACCCAGCGCGGCCTGAGCCAACTCGCCGCCGTTTCCGAGACCCTGCTCGGAAGACCTGATTTGGACGGCACTCGACCCTAAAACTTAACAAAGAAAGGAAACCTGATCTGTGAAACAGTGCTCGATCAACCCTGCCATGAACTTGGACATGGAGAGCGGCGCTCAAGCGCACGCACTCTCCCGCAATGCGGGACTTCGCGCCTTCGAGCGCGGGCTGCAAAGTCGCCACGCGTTTGGAGTGCGCCGGTTTACCGGCGCTCTGGGCTCAGGTTCCGTGAGCGGTTCCTCATGGAACGGGAGCCTCTCGAGCATCCTCTGCCTTGCGGCCCTGGCGGGCGCAGCGCCGGTCCAGGGGATGCCCGACGCCAACACCCCGCCTCCTCCCGCACCCCACGCCCATCACCAGATTCAATGGGTCGAACGGTGCGACGGTGTCCAGGGCGAGTCCGGCCCTGTGAGACAGGTGCTCGAGTTGGCCCAAGCAGCGGTTCCGGGCAACCTTGCCGGCGTGGGCGTGATGGCCGCTCCACAGCCGCCGGGGGCTCCAGAGCTGCCGGTGCCGCCACAGCCCCCCGTTTTCATCGGAGTGCCGGACGTCAGCGAATTGGTCGGCAATGCCATGACGATGGCGGCGGGGGGCGGTTACGCCGGCGGCGGGGCCGGATTCGGCATCGGTGGTTCCTGGGCAGCGGGAGTCTTCCCGCCTTTGATCGTTGCGTCGGACCTGAACCCGGGTGAACAGGCCGAGTTGCAGGAAGATCTGAACGTCATGCACCGCATCCTCACAAAGGCGGTCGACAAGGCCTCCGGGACAGTCAAAGGCCGCACCGCCCTGGGCATCGAACTCCAGTTGCCGCTCAGACAGGCGGGGCCTTCGAGTCTCTGCATCGAGGACTTCGGAGTCGTCTTCTTCCTCCAAGTCAACTATCCGCTCGTGGCGCCGGAAACTCAGGAAACGAGCGAGCCCGTGGCTGAGAAGCCGGCCGACACAACCTGGGAAGACGCGCGGGCCGAACTCTACGGCAGCAACCGGTCGCACGCGCGGAGCGCCGCTGCGGTCTACCGATTGCGCAACAGCGGCCAGGTCGAGCCCTACGACGCGGGCCGGGTGGACGCCCTCAAGGCGGCGCTGCTCGAAATGGCCAAGAACGCTTCGAACATCCGCCATGTCGAGCCTGAGAAACAGATCGTCGTCGTCGCCCAAGGCCCCGGCCAAACCGACTCGAGCAACGCCCCCAGTCCCAAACGCGAGCGCTATGGAACTCCGGATCCATCCGCGACAAATCGTGGTGCTCGCCCGACCCTCATGACCCTTCGTTTCAAGAAGGCCGACGCTGATGCCGCCGCACGGGGAGAAATCAGCTTCGAAGAGTTCGGCAGGAGGGTTGTCCTCTGGACCCGTTGATGGATGGTGTGTTCGCACAGATCGGGTCGCCACGGATGAAACACGGATGAAACACGGATGATACGCCGATCGGGCGAGGAGAGCAGGTGCGCCCGCGCCGATCGGTTCCTGGTCTCCGACTGGTGAGTCGCAAGCGGTATCCTCGCGAATGGAGCGTGCCTCATTTCAACTCCAATCTGTGTTTGATCGGTGTTCCATCCGCGGCTCCCATTCCATCGGTGTTCGATCCGTGTTCGATCCGCGGCTCCCATTCCATCCGTGTTTCATCCGTGTTCGATCCGTGGCTCCCATTTCATCCGTGTTCGATCCGTGTTCGATCCGCGGTTCCCATTCCATCGGTGTTCGATCCGTGTTCGATCCGTGGCTCCCATTCCATCCGCGGCAGAAATTCCTTTCACGACCGGACAAGGCTTCGTAGCGTGGCGCCCGCATGTCCGCGGCTGGCACCACTGGAAATCGAAGACGTCCGAGAGTGTCCGTGATTTTCGGCACGCGCCCGGAGGCCATCAAATTGGCTCCGGTCGTTTTGGCGTGCCGTTCCCGAACGGACCTCGAGTGCCGGGTTTGTGTGACAGGGCAGCATCGTCAGATGCTCGATCAGGTGCTCGATGTCTTCGAGGTGCGCCCGGACGCCGATCTGGACGTCATGCGTCCGAATCAGACACTGGCCGAACTGACGGCCCGCCTGATCGAATCGCTCGATCGCTATTTGGCCCGTGACACGCCCGACCTGGTGCTGGTGCAGGGAGACACGACCACCGTTTTTTGCGCGGCGTGGACGGCTTTCTACAGGCATATTCCCGTCGGGCACGTCGAGGCGGGGCTGCGCACCGGGAATCTCGATGCGCCATGGCCGGAGGAAGCCAATCGCGTTCTGACATCGAGGCTGGCCAGGCTGCATTTTGCGCCCACCGAAAGTGCGCGGAACAATCTGCTGCGCGAGGGCGTGCCGCCGGATCGTGTGTTCACGACTGGCAACACAGTCATCGACGCTCTCAAGCACGCCGTTCGGAGAGTGCGACGCTGCCCGCCGATCGTTCCGGGCTTGTCCGACCGGTTGCAGCCGGCGGCCTTGCGCGGGCCTGGCGCATCGAGGCTGGTGCTGATCACCGGACATCGCCGGGAGAGTTTTGGCGGCGGGTTCGAAGCGATTTGCCGGGCGATCGCGGGCTTGGCGCGGCGCTTCCCGGATGTCTCGTTTGTCTATCCCGTCCATCTGAATCCGAACGTGCGCGAGCCCGTATACCGGCTGCTTCGGCCGCGGCCAGGGGCGGGGGGAAGCCCGGGGCTCGAGAACGTTCATCTGATCGAACCGCTGGACTACCTGCCGTTCGTGGCGTTGATGGATGCGGCGACGCTTGTGTTGACGGACTCGGGCGGGATTCAGGAGGAGGCGCCCAGCCTGGGCAAGCCGGTCCTGGTCATGCGCGACAGCACGGAGCGTCCGGAGGCGCTGGAGAGCGGCTGCGTGAAACTGGTGGGAACGAACGAAGACCGCATCGTGGGAGGTGTCAGCATGTTGCTCGAAACGCCCGCCGCCGGTGAATGTCCCAAGGCCGATGTGGACGGGATTCGCCCATCGCCTTACGGGGACGGCCAGGCTGCCGGGCGCATTGTCGATCTATGCCGCGCTTTTCTCGAAGGAGGAACGGCTTGCGGGTGAGTTGGAAAACCAGGTTGATCGCGGCCATCCCGCGTCCGTTGCGGCCCTGGTGGGACCGGCTCGAACAGTCGCCGTGGGGGACGCGTCTGGCGCGCGGCGCGTTCTGGAGCGTCACGGGCGGAGTCGTCGCGCGCGGATTGAGTTTGCTGGCGTCGATTCTGGTCGCGCGCATCCTGGGCAAGGATGTCTTCGGCGAGTTGGGGACCGTGCAGAGCACGATCGGGATGTTCACCGTCTTTGCCGGTCTGGGCATGGGGCTGACGGCGACCAAGCATGTCGCCGAGTTTCGACTCAAGGATCCTGCGCGCGCCGGGCGCATCATCACCCTGTCGAATCGGATTGCGTTCTGGGCCAGCATTGTGGTCGCGCTGGCGATGTTCGCGTCGGCGTCCCGGCTGGCGTCGGCCGTGGCGGCCCCGCACATTGCGCCTGCGCTGCAGATCGCCGCGTTGTCGTTGTTCCTGAATGGAATCAGCGGCGCGCAGACGGGCGCACTGGCGGGGCTCGAGGCATTCCGGACCATCGCGGGCCTCAACTTCATCACCGGTGTGGTTTCGTTTCCGCTGCTTGTGGCGGGAGCTCTGTGGCGAGGGATCGAGGGCAGCATTTGGGCGCTGAGCGCGACAGCCGCCGTGGGCTATGTCGCCAACCACTTCGCCCTCCGGCGCGAGTTGACCCGCGCGGGCATTCCGCGGCGCGAGCCGTGGCAGCGGGCCGATCTTCCTCTGCTCTGGAGCTTCGCCCTGCCGTCCGGTCTGGCCATGCTCATGGTCGGGCCGGTCCATTGGGCGTGTTGCGCGATCCTGATGAACCAGCCGGGGGGGAGCGGGGAGATGGGGGCGTTCAACGCGGCAAACCAATGGTACACGGCCCTGATGTTTCTCCCGGCGCTGCTGGGGCAATCGGTTTTGCCGATGATGGCCGAGCAACTGGGCGCCGCGGGCAAACGACAGAGTTTGCAGTTGCTGCGACTCTCGATGAAACTGAATGCCTGCACCGCGCTGCCCGTGGTGTTCCTTTGCCTGGCCAGCCCGTGGATCATGGCCCTCTTCGGACCGAATTTCGCCCATGAATGGCCGACGCTTGTCGCGGTCTTGGTGACCGCGGCCCTCCTGGCCGTGCAGATCCCCGTCGGGCAGATGATCATTGCCAGCGGCAACATCTGGCCCGGGTTCTGGATGAATGTCGGCTGGGCGATCGTGTGCCTGGCCGGCAGTTGGGCCCTGGCGGGCTGGGGGGCGCTGGGGCTTGCGACCGCCCGGCTGGTTGCCTACACTGCCCACGCCGTGTGGACCATTTGGTACGCTTTTCGTCTCTTGCGCACTGAGAGCCCCTGACCCTTGCGTGAACCCGACTGACGTCATTCCGTTGCTGCCGCACCTGCCGCCCAGCGTCAGAGCCGGGCGTGTCCCGCAGTGGCCCTTGGACCGCCTCATCCACCGCCCGTGCCCAGTCTGCGGAGGCGATGCGCCCCGCGCCGTCTGCCGGCGGCCCGATCGGCTCGCCGTGGCCTGCTGTGCCGCGTGCGGCATGCATTATCTGCCCGAAATCCCGGGCGAGTCCGAGATGCAGGCGTTCTACAGGAACTACGGCGAGTACAAAGGGCTCTGCCCGCGGCCCGAGCCGCGCTGGCGCCGCTGGATTCCATGGCAACGCCCGAATCCGTTCCTCGAAATCCTGCTTCAGACCGGCGGCCTGGCCGGTCTTCACGTGTGCGAAGTGGGCTGCACCTATGGCTATTTCCTCCGCAAATGCCGCATCGCAAAGGCGCAGGTCACCGGGGTCGAGTGGGACGAGCAGGCGCTGGACTATTTGCGCGGCATGGGCATCCCGGCTCACAAGTCCATTCCGGACGACGCCGCGTTCGACATCGTGTGCGCGTTTCAGTTGCTCGAGCATCTGGCTGATCCGAGCCAGTTTGTCGCTGACGTCGCCCGGCGGTTGACGCCCGATGGGCGGCTGTTGCTCGCGCTTCCCAATGGCAGCGAAGCGGACCGCATCGGTCCGAGCTGGGTTGGATTCCGACTCGATCTCGAACACTTCAATTACTTCAGCACACGGACGCTCGCCACACTGCTTGCGCGGCACGGTCTCTACCTCGAGCAGGTGTGGGAATACATGCAGGCCGACTTGCCCCGCGCCGACGCCCGGCCTGTCCGGCGCGGACGCGTCGGGCGCCTGATCGCAAGCGTCTGGAACCGCCTCGGGCAGGGTCCGTACCACCTGGACGGCACCTATATCCTGTGCGCCCTGGCGCGCAAAACATCCCGCTCATGACCTACGCCGACGGGCATCCTTTTCATCGGTCGGGACAGGCGGCGCTGTCCGATCTCAACACCGCCGAGTGGATCGCTTTGTTTGCCCGGCTCGAACGGGAAGCGGAGCGGTTCCGGCAGCATGAGTCGTCTTTTCGGAGCCCCGAGTATCCATGGCCACGGGATCCGCTGCACGACTGGAGCCGATGCTGGGAGTATCCGTACGCCTACTATCATCTCGAACGCTTCATTCAACACGCCCCCGCCGCGTCGCGCCCGGTCGCCGTGGACGTCGGAAGCGGCGTCACCTTTTTCCCATTCGCCCTGGGAGCGCTCGGATACGACGTCGTCTGCACCGACACCGACCCGATCTGCCGAACGGATCTCGAGCGGGCCGTCCCGCTGGTGTCCGCCGCTCCCGGGCGGGTCAGCTTCCGCATGATCGAGCAAGGGCGCCTGCCATTGTCTGACGGCGAGGCAGCCGTCGCCACGTGCATTAGCGTCCTCGAACACATCCCGGATTTCGAATCGACGGTGCGCGAGCTTGCGCGTGTGGTGCGCCCGGGGGGATTGGCGGTGCTGACCAACGACCTTGATTTGCGGGGCGATCACGAGATTGGGCCCGAGCGATACCGGGCCTTGCGCGCGGAGTTGCTCAGACACTTCGAGTGGGTCTGGCCCGAGGCGGCCATTCATCCGGCGGACCTGTTGCGCACTAGTAACGGACCTTACCGCTCCGACACGCCGCGCGGTCTGCATCGGGCCTGGTGGCTGCTGCGTGAGGAGGTCTTGAAACGCATGTTGGGAAGAAAGCGGTGGCCTTTGTTGGTGTACGACCTGGCTGTCCAGGCCTTCGTCTTGCGCCGGAAAGCCTGAACACACCTCCTGTGAAAGAAGGGCTGACGTCCTGCTTTTCCTCGTCGCTGAAGATCGAGAGTCGTTCGCTATGAAAACACCGGTGCTCGTCGAAGCCTGCGCCAACTCGCTCACCTCCGCTCTTGCCGCCCAGGCGGGCGGGGCCGCCCGAGTCGAGTTATGCGCCGCGCTGATCGAGGGCGGCGTGACTCCCAGCGCCGCGGTCATCGAGTTGGCGCGCCAACAACTCAACATCAGGCTGCATGTCCTGATCCGACCGCGCGGCGGGGATTTTTGCTACGACGACACCGAGGTCGCCGTGATGACGCGGGACATCGAGTTCTGCCGGAGCGTCGGGGTGGACGGGGTAGTGATTGGCATGTTGGCTCCGGACGGCAGTGTGGATGTGGAGCGGACCCGGGCGCTGGTCGCGGCGGCGCGCCCGATGCAGGTGACATTTCACCGCGCTTTCGACATGGCTGCCGATGCCGACCGTGCCCTGGACGATGTGCTGGCGCTTGGGGTCGAGCGTCTGCTGACGTCCGGCCAGCGCGGCAGCGCTTTCGAGGGCAGGGGACTGATCGCCGAGCTGGTGCGGCGGGCTGGCGCGCGGTTGATCGTGATGCCCGGCGCGGGCATTCACGAGGGCAATGTGCGCGAACTCGTCGAGGCCACCGGCGTGCGCGAGGTGCATCTCTCGGGCCAGAGCAAGATCGCCAGCCGGATGATCTACCGCAATCCGCACGTCTTCATGGGCGTGCCCGGCCTGCCCGAGTACGAGATCGGCGTGACGGACGCCGGCAAAATCCGACGCGTCGTCGAGGCGGCGAACCAGCCGGCCTGAGTCCGTCCACGTCAACTCGACCAATCATCAGATCCACAACGAACTCTTGCGCCGATCCGCCTGTTTCCATTCGTAAGGGCCTGAGGGTCCGAGCTCTGCAGCCGCACGAGTACCAGTGGGCCGGCCAACAGCTCCTGGGCATGCACGGAGGAACAGAAATGTACCCGCCAATCGACACGCTGCAATCGATTGACTTGCAACGGATTGGATTAAATTGCACCTGAATCGTGTCGCGATCGCGACAAGGAATCTGCGCAGCCCTGTGGCAGGTGACGGTGAGCGCGCTCTCTATGGACACGTGCGAGGTGACGAAGGCCCTGCGGGACGATGTGTATTCCTGGGCGATAGGGCACGGGTATCAGTTCGACAATAGAGGCTCGTGGTAAGTGGCGCGGACCATAGCAAAGGCCCGACCCACCCTGTTCACAAGATCAGTTGGCACGATGCGGTGAAGTGGTGCAATGCGCGGAGCGAGAAGGAGGGGGCCGAGTTCCAGGTCAGTGAGGAGCGGCGCGGGGCAGATTGGGAGCAGTTTGGGATTGAATGCTGTCGGGAATGAATGCTCGCCACAAGTGGATGAAGTGTGCGATGGAGTCCAATTCGAATGAGGTCCAAACTCCAGAGCCGGTGCATCTGGAGGTTATCGGTGGGGATCGAATACGCGCCGCGTGGGGCCTGCCTGCCGCGCCTGCCTGCGCCGTGCCCGACACGGCAGACACGCCGCTGCGCTTTGCGGCGCAGGCCGGGCACGCGGCCTACACCCGGCAATCTGCATCCGTTGTAGGCCCGGTGTCCTCACCGGGCGACAGAACACCAACAACAACCAGATCCACCGCTCCAGAGCACCGCTCAGCGGCGCCACTCAGCAAGGCGCCAGAGTGCAGGGACCATCGCCGGAGTCCAACCTGCGCGAACGGGCGCCAAGCCTTGTCGGTCTGAGACCCCAACCCGCCAAATTGCGGATTCATTGTGCCCATGAACCTCGAATGCGGAAATCCTTGGGAAACAAGGAGAGCATTCCGAGGTTCATGGGCAGGCGAAGCCTCGCTAACCCGGAAATCTCACCGGTGGGGCGATCGCGGCATTCCGCACGGTCTGCGGGTGAGATTTCCGGGTCTGTGAAACCCGCGCCCAGCAAGGAGAATCGGCTCATCAGGTCATCAAAGCCGGGATGCGCCCCAGCCCCTTGGGCGCGTCGGGCACGCCGATACAGTGTGGTCGAGATTGGGTCCAACTGTTTGGGGCGCGGGTTTCTGAGAGCCCGCATTTCAGGTGAAATGTCACGGTGACCGGTCAGATGACATCAATAGTTGGTGAGAAATGCGGGCTAACACTTGCCCCACTTGCGCATCACTTCGAGGCATTTCTCGACGCTCACGAGCGGCGGGAAGGCATCGCTCTCGTACTCGATGATGTACCATTCGGTGGCGCCAATGGTCTCGCACAGGCGGAAGATCTCCGGCCAGGGCAGTTCGTCTTCGCCCAGCAGGGCGTTGGGTTTGGCCTTCGAGAACGGCTTGATGTGCACCGTCGCGGCGCGCCCGGGATACTTCTTGAGATAGATCGTGGCGTCGCCGCCGCCGTGCATCGCGTTGCCGGTGTCGAACTGCATGATGACGTCCTTGCGGGTCCGGCCAAAAAAGGTGTCCCACGGCATCTCGCCATCGAGTTCGTGGAATTCGGTGGTGTGGTTGTGGTAGCCGACGCGCATTCCGTGGGATTTGACCTTCTCGGCGATGCCGTTGAAGATCGCGGCTGTCTCCTGCCAGGCGGTCCGGGTCTTGGTGTATTTCTCCCCCAGGCCCGGGACGATGAGGTACGGGTTGCCCAGGACCCGGTTGAACTCGATTGTCTTGGGCAGTTCATCGCCGAGCAGCGTCTCGAGTCCGATGTGCGTGCCGCAGCACTTGAGCCCCGTGTCATCGAGCAACTGGCGCAGGGTCTTCGCGTCGCGCCCGTAGTAACCGGCGAACTCGACGCCCTTGTATCCCATCTTGGCCACGGCCTTGACCGTGCCGACGAGGTCCTTTTGGCACTGTTCGCGCACCGAATAGAGCTGGAGTCCGACGGGAATCTTCTTCGCATCGGCAGCCAGAAGGCCGGCCGGGAGCCCGCTGGCGGCAGCCAAGGCCGCCGTGCCCGTGAGTTTCAGGAAATCGCGTTGAGAAAGATGATGCAATGTCATGGCCATCCCTTACCCCGCGCAGGACGGGGCGTCAAATCAATGTTGACGGCCGAGCGCAGTCTTGATCTTCACGACCGGTGTCTGATAGCCAAGCGCCATGATTTCGGAATCGGTGTTTCGTTCCGCTGGTGCCGGAGGCTCCGGCTTTCTCGTGGCGGTCCTGCTGGGCGGGCTCCTCTGCGTCTGTCGCGGCGCAGAGGTCGAGGCGCCCGTGATGCCCGGCTTCGAGTTGGTGCGCGATCCGCACTTCACTTGGGGCTTTCACCTGCTGGATCCGACGCCGGGCCGGCGTGTGGTGTGCGGACGCCTTGCGCCCAAGGGGAGCGAGGCTGATCCGGTCTGGGATCTCGCGCAGTGGAGCAGCCGGTTTCCGCTCGCCGCCGGGCCTGCGGTCGAATCGGAGCATGGAGTGGTGCGGTGGTCCAACGCGGCAAAGAGTGTCACGCTGGGCGCAGGGGGGGCGAATCGGGCCGATCTCTCGCTGGCTGTGAACGCGAGCCGGGAATATGCGGCGGGAGCCAGGAAGTTCGGTGAGCCGTGGGTCCACTTGCTGGTGCAACAGAACTTCACGAATTCGCCCTCGCTCGGGGAGATCGGGACAGCCCGGCTGCGGATCGAGGCCCGCCTGGTCAAGTCCCGCCTGCACCGCACGCGCGATTACACGCCCGAGCTGCACGCCGCGCAGTATCAGATGTTCCTCACTTTGCAGAACTCGAATCGGCGTTCGCCGGGCTTCGGACGGTTCGTCTGGTTCGGCATTCCGCTCTACGATGATCGGGCGCGCATCCCGCCCGAGCACAAGCAGCGCGACACGGCGGGTAGCGACATGTTCATCTACACGCCCTCAGGCGAGTTGTTCAGTCGGCGCAGCGCACACGACGGGGAGTGGATCCAGGTGGACTGCGACCTGCGCCCGCTGTTGATCGAGGCATTGGAAACGGCCTGGGGGCGCGGGTTCCTCGATGAATCGCGGGACCTGGCCGACTATCGTCTGACCGGGATGAACCTTGGTTGGGAGGTGCCGGGGGTGTTTGACGTTGAGATGGGCGTGCGCGGCTTGAGCCTGGCCGTGACAACGGTCCGCGCCCCTGACCCTTGAGCCCGCATTTCTCACCAACTGTTGATGTCATCTGACCGGTCACGGTCACATTTCACTTGAAATGCGGGTTAGGCCTGCTGGCGGAGGGCGGTCTCGCGTTCGAGCAGGGTGGGGTGCGAGTAATGGAAGCCGCTGTACCAGGGGTGGGGGGTCAGGTTGCTCAGGTTTTTCTCGTTGAGTTTCCGGAGCGCGCCGATCAGGGACTGGGAATCGCCCATGACCTCGGCGGCGAAGGCGTCGGCTTGGTACTCGAAACGCCGGGACCAGAGATTGGCCAGGGGCGAGAACCAGAACGTGACCGCGCCGCTCAGCAGGGTGAACAGCAGGAGTGCGGGCATGATGTTGCCTGGGGTGAAGCCGAAGGCATGGAAGAACCAGGGCTGATCGGCCAGCCATGCGATGGCGTAAAACCCGGCCAACAGGGTGAGGGCTGACCAAGCCAGCAGCTTGAAGACATGGCGTTTGCGGTAGTGTCCGATCTCATGGGCCAGCACCGCTTCGAGTTCCGGCTCCGCCAACTGCTGGATGAGCGTGTCGAACAGGACGATCTTGCGGAAGCGTCCGAATCCTGTGAAGAACGCGTTCGAGTGGCGCGATCGCTTGCTGCCATCCATCACCTGGATGCTCTGGGCGCGGAAGCGGGTGCGTGCGGCCAGGGCAAGCAATCGCTCGCGCAGCGTTCCCTCGGCCAAGGGGGTGAACTTGTTGAACAGGGGGAGGATGAGCACTGGCGCGAGCAGGAGGATGAGGAACTGGAAGCCGAGCACCGCGGCCCACGCCCAGAGCCACCACCACGGCCCGGTCCATTCGACGATCTTCAGCACCAGAACGAGCAGGGGATACCCGAGGACCAGGGAAAGCAGCAGACCTTTGAGCCGGTCCATCCACCAGAGGCGAGGGGTGGTTGTGTTGAAGCCGAAGCGCGCCTCGAGTCGGAACTGGCCGTACCAGTCGAAGGGAAGGTCGGTGAACGAGAGACAGACTCCGACCGCCACCAGGAA
>JAXGQW010000089.1:0-20817 GCA_040766265.1 Verrucomicrobiota bacterium | reverse complement strand
TCTGTGTAGGGTATCCAGCCGACTAGGCAGTAAGCAAGCGCCTCGATATGCTCTGGAACGCGTCCAGCTCGGCCACGATCCGGCTCGTTCACTCTTTGGGGTGGAGCAGTATTCGCAACCGCCTAGTTGCCTGTTCCCGGTCAAGGCGGCTGGCTGCCACCTCCAGCGTCAAGGATTCCCACGCGTCGGTGTCAAGTTCTTCATCCGGCAGCAAATCGTTTTCGCTCAAGAACACCAGGCACGTCGCCAGCGCGGTCCGCTTGTTGCCATCCACAAATGGATGATTTCGGCATAGAAAAAACAAATACGCCGCCGCGATTTCCACCGGGTCGGTGAACAGCGGCTCACCCGTCATCGTGGCTTGGGGCGCAGCCACGGCCGATTCCAGTAACGCCTCCTCGCGCAGCCCAGCCGAACCGCCATGGGCGGCCCGCACTTCGGCGTGCATGGCCTTCACGGCTTCCACCGTGGGATGCGCCAGCGGCTGTTTCATGCCAGTCGCCGAAACAACGCCACATTCTTCTTGATCAACCGCTTCGCTGTCGCCGCTGCCTTGTCCGGCCGGATGACCGGGCGGACCGGCGTCAACACAATCGAACCGCCTTCATGCACGCTGATGGTGACCTGGTCGCCCACCTTGAGGCGCGCCAAATCCATCAGGGCGGAGTCAAACATCAATCCCTGCGAGTTACCGATCTTGGTGATCGTCTTCGTCATGCTGTCAAACTATGTTTTACACCCCGTTCTGTCAAGCCGGTTGGCCTTTGAAGGCGCGGTCGAGGAGGGCGGGGAGCCGGGCATCCAACTCGGCGGCGGCTGTGGCCCGCCGCAGCTTGGGAATGAGGGCTCGCACGCTATAACTCCCCCTTGAACGCCCGGTCAAGAATGGCCGGCAGCAACTGCTCCAAGCGAAGGCGGCTCTTGGCTTGCAGGCGCTTCAGCGCGTCCACCTCCACTTGCAGCGCGTCCAGCTCGGCTACGATGCGCCGTTGCTCGGCCAGCGGCGGGACGGGAAACTGAAGTTTGACCAACTCCTGTTTGCGGATGTGAAACATCTCGAGGCCGCGCACTTGCTCCTTCATCTCGTCAATCAATGCGTTGAACCCTTGCTTCACAAATTCGGGAAAGAACTCCGTGCGGCCGTGAACGTTGAAAATGTGCTGGTTCAAGATTGCCTCTTCGTCGCGCCAGATGTGTGCGCCGAGACTGACCACTTGACCCGACCACGCAAACAGAACATCACCGGCATGAATCAGGTGCTTTGGATCGACTTCGCCCGGGTAGCGGTTGTAAGGCGCGTCTGAGTATTTGAGGTTTTGAATGCGGACGATCTTGCGGCCTTGTTCCTGCCAATCTTCAGGTTTGAATGCTCGACCGTTGACCAAATCAAACACGTCACCGACTCGTTTGCGCTCGCACTTTAGCTCACGGAAAGTCTTGTCGCGGGTTTGTGGATAAAGACCCTCGGCTTCTTCGTCGGCTTGGTGGCGGAGGGTGCGGGCTTCGTGGATTTGGGCGGCCAGTGCCTCAATCCGCGCCACGACCCGCCGCTGCTCCGCCAACGGCGGCAACGGGATTTCCAGCGCCCGAAGTCTCTCTTCCTTCAACCGAACGCGGTTTGTCGTGCCTTCGCTTGCACGCTGGCACAACTCGACGAATCCAGCAGTGCGACAAAGCCAGCCGAGAAACGCAGGTTCAAGCCGTTCCGCGTTCAGATTGAACAGTGGAAAATCGTTCGTGACCAACGCACGTTCTAGCGATTCGGGCACAAGACCCATCGCGCCGTTCCGCGCGTCAATTCGCGAGGCGATAAATTGCCCGGCGTGAGCCACGAAGCGGCGTCCAGCCAATGATGCGCCGAGAACGCGGCCACGTTCCACAACGCCATTGCCCCACAAGCGAACGGTGATTTCGCGATACTCGGTGTCGGCTTGCGGCTCGATGGTTTCTTCCGAGCGTTGCAGCACCTCCCCCAGCCTGACCTTGGGCCACGGTTTCATCGAGCGACTCCGTGGTCCATTTGACAAAACCCAGCCATTGTTGGCAGATTGGCAGCGTCATGAGCATCACGGTCCAACTCGATTTGCCGGAGGAAGTCATCCGGGAAGCCCGCAGTTTTGGCTTGCTGGAAACCAAGCGCATGACGGCCATGCTCGCCGAGGAAGTGCGCCGCCGTCGCGCCGGACAGGAACTCAAGGCGATGCTGGACCAAGTCCGCTCCGCGCCCGGCGAGCCGATGACGATGGAAGAAATCAACGCCGAAATCAAAGCGGCCCGAGCCGAGCGCCGCGCCCGTGAAGCTCGCCCTTGACACCAATGTCCTGATGTCCGGCTCGGCTTGGCCAGGCACGGCATCGCGCCTGGTGGACGCACTACTCGCCGGCGAGGCCACGCTTTGCCTCTCGGAACCACTGCTGGCCGAACTGGCAGAGGTGCTCCAGCGTGAGAAATTCCGCTCACGACTGGAGGAGCGCGGACAAAGTGCCAGCGCCATCCTCGCCCGTTTCCGCGAGGTCGCCAAGATGACTGAGCCGGTCGCGATGCCCGTGCCCGCTTCTCTGCGAGACCCGGATGACGTGCAGGTGCTCGCCTGCGCCGTTGCCGGGCTTGCCGATGCGATTGTGACCGGCGACGACGATCTGCTCGCGCTGAGAGATTCTGAAGGCATTCCGATCATCCAAATAGCGGAAGCACTGCGCCGGCTGGGGCTGAGCACGGAGTAGTTCAATGGCCGTGCTCCGCGAGGAGGTTGCGGATGTTGCCCATGATTTCGGCGATGCGCTGTTCCTTTTTCAGGATGTCAGCGGCGAGTTGTTCCGGCGGCAGATGCGTGATGTCTTCCTTGGCGCGCGGATTCTTGCGATCGAGATTGCAGCCGTTCGCCAGTAACTCGGCGGCGGACACTTTCCACGCGCGTTCGTTTTCTTCGCGCTTGTTCCACCATGAAATCAGGCCGGCGAATTCCTCGAACTGAATGGGTGCGGTCTTGGTGTAGTTCTTCCGCCCCTCCGGCAGCGGTTGTTCGTAATACCAGACTTCGCGCGTCGGGCCGGAGCGGTCGAAGAACAGCAGGTTCGTCGGGATGCTGGTGTAATGGATGCCGGCAATCTTGTTGACGACGTCGCGCAGGAGGTAACCGCTCTTCATGCGGTTGTCCACGCCCTTGAACACGGTGGCAATCACGTCGCGCCTATCGTCGCCGTTGGAACTGGTGAGTGAGGTGGACCCCAAGTGTTGGACCACGGAATCGAGAGTTTAAGTTAGGCTTTCCGGGGTCGCTGAGATCGTTGTTGTTGTCTTCTGTTCCGTTCTTTTCGATCCAGTTGGAGAAGAGAAAGTGATAACCCAACGTCATCCCTTTCCCCTCTCCGTCTCTTCGGGCACACTCTCTATAACTCATGGTGCCCGCTTCGTTCAAGCCCAAACGGCTGGCCGTGCTCCATGCCCGTCGGGGTCCAGGTAGTACTGGGCCGGCGTTGCATAGTTGAGCGCCTGATGCGGACGTTGGTTGTTGTACTCCCCAAACCAACGGGCCAAGCCGCGTCCGGCCGCCAGGCCGTCCCCGTAATCTTGCAGGTAGATGTCTTCGTATTTGACGCTGCGCCAGAGCCGCTCGATGAAGCGATTGTCCAGGCAGCGCCCACGTCCGTCCATGCTCACCTCGGTCCCGGCCGATTCCACTGCGTCCAGAAACGCTTCGCTGGTGAACTGCGAGCCCTGATCGGTATTCGAGATCAGCGGCACGCCATGGCCCAACTCCAACGACGCTTCCCAGGCCCGCACGCAGAACTCCGCTTCCTGGCTGTTGGACAACTCCCAGCCCAGCACGTAGCGGCTCCACCAATCCATCACCGCCACCAGGTACATGTACCCGTAGGCCATCGGTACATAGGTGATGTCCGCGCACCACACTTGGTTCGGACCCGTGATTTCCAGCCCTTCCAGCAGGTACGGACAGATCCGATGCCCCGCTTGGGGTTGGCTCGAAAAGGGGCGCGGATAGATCGCTTCGATCCCCATGATCTGCAACAAACGGCTCACCCTCTTGCGATTCACCACCAGTCCCTCCCGACGCAACAACTCTCGTAGCCGTCGACTCCCGTAAACCGGATGCTCCAGATGCAGCTCGTCGAGCCGCCGCATCAGGGCCAGATTCTCCGGCGTCTCCGGACTGGCGTGGTAGTAGTACCCGCTGCGAGAGAGTCCCAGCAGCTCGCACTGCTCCCGAATGCTCAGATCCTCGCATGACTCGATCAGGCTCCGCAGCGTCGTTAGAGTCCCAGTTGCTTGGACTTTTTTTTAAGCCAGTCCAACTCCACCGTCAGCTCCCCGATCTTCTCGTGGAGCTGCGCCACCAACCGCTGCGTGTCCTGGTCCTGACCCGCCGGCGGCTCGAACAATTCAGGCAAGCGATCCCGAATCACACCTTTCCATTGCGTGACTTGCACCGGGTGAATCTGGTACTCCCGAGCAATCTGCCCGACCGTTTTCACACCGATCATCGCTTCCATTCCGACCTTCGCCTTGAAGGCCCCGCTGTGTCGTCTGCGTTTGTTTGATTTAGTTTTACTCATGGTCTCGCTGGTTTCTCACACCCAGCGATCCACGGCAAAATCTAACTTAACCTCTGGTCCGAATTCCGGGGTCCATTTCAGAGCGTGCGCAGGTAACGGAACAAGCCCGCGCCCTTCTTCCCATCTGGTCGAGTGGTTTCCTCGTTGTTGATGAACGCGAGCAATTCGTCGCCGGTGATGCCGTCGGACTTGGCGGCCCAATCGCGCCAGCGGTAGGGCGATTCGATGGCGGGTTTGAATTTCTTACCGGCGAGTTTGGCCTCGCCCTCGCGCTGAATTTCTAGGTCGTCCAGAAATTTCAGGAACATAATCCATGTGAGCATCGGCAACCGGTCAAGGTCGCCATTCAGCCCCTTGTCCTTGCGCATGATGTCGCGCGCGGATTTCAGGAGCGCGCCGAGGGATTGGGCGGTGGTGGGTTGAGAGGGTGGGTTTGCTGCTCTGGGCATGTGGCCGCGTTTCTTCAATACGTAGTTTAATACCTAGTTAATGAGATAATACCTAGTTTCCCAGTTTCTCCCATCTGGCGCTTCGACCAGTGCCGAGAGCTTTGACCTTTTTCTCCTTTTGCAATCGGGCGAGAAGCTGACGGATCAAATCTAGTCCGACTCCAGGGCATTCCGCCTGCAAATCCGCTACGCGGAAGGTGCTGATCTGGCGATCAATCGCCGCGAGCACGGCCTCTGTCTTTTCGCCGCGGGGCGATTTGAGATAGCCGACACGTTGCTCGAACTCCTTGCATGCCTGCGTGAGGATGAACAACAGGAAGTTCATCGTCGGCCATGGATCGTGTTTGCCCTCGTGCCAGCGTTGCGAACTTTGCTCCAACACTTCGTAGTAACGCTCTTTGTTTTCTTCGACGATGCGTTCCAAGCTTACATAGCGACCGACCTCAAGTCCGCAGTGATAGCAGCCGAGCAAAAAAAGCAGGCGCGAGACGCGGCCATTGCCATCGCGAAACGGATGGATGCAGAGAAAATCCAGATTGAGCGAGGCGACGAGCGCGAGCGGATGAATCCATTTCTCCTTCAGGCCGCGATTCCATAATTCGACCATTTCCGCCATCGCCGCGGGCGTTTGTTTCGCCGGAACGGATTTGAAGCGGACACGACTGCGGCCATCGGCGTAGGTCTGGATGATGTCCACGTCCTTTTCCTTGTATTGGCCGGCATCCCAGATTTCGCCGCGGCAAAGTTTGTGGAGTCTCTTTATCGTCGCTTCGGAAATGGGCAGTCTTGCGCCAGATTCGTGGATGAGTTTCAGCGCGTCGCGGTAGCCACGCACTTCCTCCTCGTCGCGGTCACGCAGGGCCGGCTTGCCAAACATAAGCGTGGCGACGCGGGATTTGTCCACTTCGACGCCTTCAATGCGGTTGGAGGAAACGGCGCTCTCAATGAGAGCGTGTTCGCGCAGCACCTTGAGTTTTTGAGGCGATTGGCGGGTGAAAAGCCCGTATTTGCCTTTGGCCTCGCCGAGATCGGCGAGATACCAGCCGGCGCGCGTCGGGATGGTCGGCGGCTCGGCAGCAAGTTGGCGGAGAGTCATCATGTTTCAATCAGCATACAGCAGCGATTGCAGTTGGTTCACGGCGCTGCGGAGTTGGTCTGCGCCGCCGAATTTGCTGATGATTTCGTTCACGTTGCCGTGGTGGGAAATGGGCGGGAGCACAGCCGGAAAGGATGAAGGCAGAATGATGAATGATGAAGTGGAGTTCATGGTTTTCATTCAGCGTAAAGCAATTCCTGCAACTGGTTCACCGCCGCGCGCAATTCATCCGGCCCGCCGAACACGTTAACAATTTCACCCACCGAGCCATGCTGCGAGATCGGGGGCAATTTCAGGACATCTGGTAACACAAACTGCAATTCTCCATCCGCCGCGTATTTCTCAAGGAGTTCATTCAAAATCTCCTGCGCTTCGGGCTTCAGGTAGTTGAACATGGCCGCCTGCTTCTTCTTCACACGGTCGGCGCGCTGGCGGCGGGTGAGCACGGGCGCGTTGAAGGCGAGATGGCACAGCAGGTCAAACGGGTCGGCGTCCGGCTGGCCCGCCTGCGCGGCGACGGACGCGAAATCAATGCCGCGCTCGGCGAGTTGGTGGATGATGTCGGCGCGCTGGCCGGCATCGGCCCAGCGGGCGCGTAGTTCGTCCGGGCTGGCGCAGAGTGTCCGCACTTTCTCGGCGGTGTAATCGGTGAGCTTGACGACGCGGAGTTGTTTGCCGTCGGCATCAAGTTCATAGACCAGGTCGACGGCGATCTCCACCTGACCGTCATCGAAGTAATACTTGCGCCTTGGTTGAGAATCATCAGTTGAAAGTTGGACGTTGAGCGTTGGACGTTGAGCGTTCTCTCGCGCTTCGCCCAGCGCATCCTCCGGCTCCTCCGGCGTGATGACTTCGGTTTCCTTCACCTTGCCGTGTTCATCAATCTCTTCCTGTGTGGCGAAGGCGGGATCGCCGTCGAAGGCCGGGTCGGCGAAATTGCGCGTGGCTGTGCCGGTGTAGTCGAGGATGTTGAACCAGAGCTTGCCGTAATCGTCGCGCACGCGCGTGCCGCGCCCGATGATCTGCTTGAACTCGACCATCGAGTTGACGAGGCGCACGAGCACGACGTTGCGGCAGGTGGGCGCGTCGAGGCCGGTGGTGAGCAGTTGCGATGTGGTGAGGATGACCGGCGTGCGTGTCTCCACGTCCTGAAACCGCTGCATGTGGCCGCGCCCGATGTCACCCTCGTCGGCGGTGACGCGGCAGACGTAATCGGGGAAGCCGGGAAGATGGGGTGATGGAGTGGTGGAGCCTTGGAGTGATGGAACAGCGCGGATCAAGTCGGCGTTCAGGTTGTTGAGGGCGGTGCGCATCTCGGAGGCGTGCTCCTGATCCACGCAAAAGACGATGGTCTTGGCAAAGCGGTCGGTCTTTTTCAGGAAATCGGTGAGATGGCGGGCAACGGCCTGGGTGCGGGCGCGCAAGGCGACGCGTCGCTCGAAATCGGCGGTGGTGTAAACCTCGTCGGGAATCTCGCGTCCGTAGCGGTCGAGGTCGTCCTTGCTGGGCCGCCAGCCGGCGGCGTCCCATTGCGTGACGATGCGATGCACGCGATAGGGCGCGAGGAAGCCGTCGTCAATGCCCTGCTTGAGGCTGTAGGTGTAAACCGGGTTGCCGAAATAGAGGTAGGTGTCGCGATTTTCGTCGCGCAACGGTGTGGCGGTCATGCCGAGCTGATAGGCGGGCGCGAAGTATTCGAGGATTTCGCGCCAGTTGGAATCGTCCTTGGCGCTGCCGCGATGGCACTCGTCCACAATGATGAGATCGAAGAAATCCGGCGCGAACTGCTTGTAGAGGCCGGGGCGATTGCTGTCCTTGGCGATGGATTGGTAGGTGGAGAAATACAGTTCCCGCCCGTGCGTGACGATGCCGCCTTCGATCTTGTGCCGGGCATCGCCGAAGACGGAGAAGGTCTTGTCCTTTGGGTCATCCACCAGAAAGTTACGGTCGGCGAGGTAGAGGATGCGCGGCTTCCGGGTCGGGTCGTCCTTGGCGTTCCACTTGGAGGACCAGAGCTTCCAGCAGATTTGAAACGCGACGATGGTCTTGCCCGTGCCGGTGGCCATGGTGATCAAAACGCGTTTCTTGCCGAGCAGGATGCCGTGAATGCCACGGTCAATGGCGATGCGCTGGTAGTAGCGCGGTTCCTTGCCGGTGGTGAGATTCGCCAGCGTCAGCAAATGGCGGACATCGGCATCGGTTAGTTTGTTCGCGGCACGCAGGCGCGCCCAGAGTTCGTCCGGCGTCGGAAAGTTCTCGATCTTGCGCTCGATGCCGGTGAGGAAATCGAATTCAATGATGTCCTTGCCGTTGGTGGCGTAGGCGAATTTCAAGTCGAGAATCTCGGCGTATTCCTTGACCTGTTGCAGGCCGTCCGCCGCGCTCTTGTATTCAGCTTTCGCCTCGGTGACGGCAATCGGGAAATCGCGAGTGTAGCGGAGGAGATAATCGGCCCGCTTGGGCTTGCGCCGCTCGGTTTGGTTGCCGCGGACAACGATCCGGCCATCCGTGAAGGTGCGTTGCTCCGCGATCGAGTGAGGCTCGGTATCCCAGCCCGCCGCCTGGAGTTTCGGCACGACGCATTTCCGGCAGGTGTCCGCTTCGTTGGGCATGTTCAATGGAGATCGTGGCTGCCGGTCATCGAAGGCAAATGCCCACCGCTGTTGCCGATGCGCTTCGGCCCGATCTCCGGCTCGGCGGCGCTGGGGTCAGCGACGAAGTTGCGAGGATCACATTTCACGCGGCAAGTCGGTTGCGTTTCCGCGTGGAGTCTTGGACCTTTTTCCACCAGTTCGCCAGCCTTTTGTTCCTCGCCCAGGCGCATCGTCCGGCGCGCCTTGAAACACGCCCTCGCACTCTTCACCCCCCTGCTGCTGGCGTCACTGGCTGCACCGCGACGATCTCGTGCTGGCAATCTATCAGAAAAAGGACTATCCGGGCGGGGGCTACATGGACAACAACGCTGCCGTCTATGCCGTCGGCTCCGGTAACTATCGGTTTGATTCACTGCTTGCGGATACCGTCAACTGAACGAACGAATGAATACTGGAAGGCGTGCAACCCGCCGATCAGCCCATTCGCCCGCCCGTCGTCATGCAGGCTGGAAGCCCTCCATCCATGATGATGATCCGCGCCGGCGATTGGAAACTGATCACCGGACTTGGCTCCGGCGGGTTCACCAAACCCACCACCATCAAGCCCAAGCCCGGCGAACCAGCGGTGCAGCTTTACAACCTCCGCACGGATCCTGCCGAGACGACCAACCTTGCCGTCCAGCACCCGGACAGAGTCAAAGCGCTCCAGTCCATCATGCAAACGACAGTGGAACGTGGGAGGAGCCGGTGAAGAATCAAAGCCGCGCCGCGAGATCGCCAAGGGGCTGGTGGACCGGCCTATTGCGCTGGCCTGAGGGCACCCAAAGTAATTGGTGGCAGGAAGCCGGCTGCTGATCACGGTGGGTGAGGGAAAGGGGGGCACCGGCCTCGCTCTGCGTGATCGGAAGAGGCTGAGGAAATCGACACATGAAGTCCCCGCGAGGCTTGCCTCGCGGGGACTTGTCCTTTGCGGTATTGGGTGTGAAACACAAAGGCGCAAAGAACGCGTGCCGGAGACAACCGGCGGATCAGTGTCTATACCGGTTGCTCGAGAACGTCGATGCCGAACTGGCCCAGGCCGTGCAGCAGCGAGGGTGTGTATTTTGCCCGGAGGGGACGCTCCACCGGGCCGACTACGACCGTAAACCCCGCGGCGGCCCCGAGTCCTGGGACTCTCGTCACAGCTTCTGTTGCGACCAAGATGGCTGCCGCCGACGGCACACGCCCCCGTCGGTGCGTTTCCTGGGCCGCAAGGTCTACGTCGGCTTCGTGATGGTGCTCAAGACGGCGCTGCACCAGGGGCTCAACGCCGCCCGCTTGGCGCAGTTGCGTTTGGTGTTGCCCGAGATTGACCGACGGACGGTGGAGCGGTGGCGGCAGTGGTGGGAGGAGCACTTCGTGGCGACCGCCTTCTGGAAAGCCGCCCAGGCTTGCTTGAGCCCGCCGGTGCGGCCAGTACCTCTGCCGCTGGGGCTCTGCGAGCGCTTCCCCATCGATACCCCCGACGGACTGGTGAATTTGCTGCGTTGGCTGAGCCCGAGCAGCACCGGTTCCGCCGTCGCGGAGGTGGCTATGTGAGGGGCGGGAGATTCCCCGCAGAGCATGCCTCTGGTCCGGGGTGCGGGGGGTCAACTACAAGGAGCGCGTCGCCCGCGAAGGGCCTAAAAATGAACGACGACACTCCTCTGACCGATCCGAGTCACGCTCGCACCTCCGAGCGCTGGGCCCGCTTTCGCTTTGGCGTGGTGGGCCAACTGCTGGCCGCCCCGCCCGCGCCGGGAGAACTGCAGCAGCGGTTGCGCGCGCTGGCCGCCCAGTCCTGGCGTCATCCGGTCACCGGCCAACCGGTGAAGTTCGGCCTCTCGACTCTCGAACGCTGGTACTATGCCGCCCGCCACGTCCCAGACCCCGTCCAGGCGCTGGCGCGTCGGCTCCGCTCCGATCAGGGCACCCATCCGGCCATCTCGGCCCAGGCGGCCGAGTGGTTGACGGCCCAACACCGGGCACATCCCAGTTGGAGTTACCAACTCCACGCCGACAACCTGGCCGCCCGCCTGGAATCCGATCCGGCCCTCCGTCCCATCCCCTCCTACGCCTCGGTCAAGCGCTTCCTCCAAACCCACGGGATGTTCAAATGTCCCCGGCGCGGTCCAGCTCACAGTCCCGGCACCCGCCAAGCCGAAGCCCGCTACGAGGCCTTGGAGGTGCGCAGTTACCAGAGCGAGTATGTCAACGCGCTCTGGCACCTGGACTTCCACCACGGCTCGGCGCGTGTCCTGCTCGCCAAGGGCCAGTGGGCCTATCCGCTCCTCTTGGGCATCCTCGACGACCATTCGCGCCTGGGCTGCCATGCCCAGTGGTACCTCGCCGAGGACACCGAGGCCCTTTGTCACGGTCTGAGCCAAGCCATTGAGAAGCGCGGCCTGCCGCGCGCCCTCATGAGCGACAACGGTTCGGCCATGATCGCCGCCGAGACCCGTCAGGGCCTGCGACGGCTGGGTGTTCTGCATGAACTCACGCTGCCTCGGAGCCCATACCAAAACGGCAAGCAGGAATCGTGGTGGAACCAGGTCGAAGGCCGGCTCCTGCCCATGCTCGAAGGGGTCCCCGATCTGAGGCTGGCCCAACTCAACGAGGCCACGCTGGCCTGGCTCGAAGTCGAATACCACCGCCGGCCTCACTCCGAACTGGACGGGCGCACCCCTCTTGAATGCTTCGTGGAGGGCCGTGACGTCGGCCGTCCTGCGCCCGACGCCCAGGCGCTGCGCCAGGCCTTCACGGCGGAGATCACCCGGACCCAGCGCCGCAGCGACGGCACCCTCAGTCTGTTAGGGCGCCGCTTCGAAATCCCCTCTCAGTACCGTCACTTCGCTCGCGTCCAGGTCCGTTACGCCTCCTGGGATTTGAGCCAGGTCCACCTGGTCGATCCGCACACCGGCACGCTCCTGAGCCGGCTCTATCCCCTGGACAAGGCCCGCAACGCCGACGGCCACCGCGCCGCCAAACCCTCCTTGACCCAAGCACCCCTTGCCGAGCCGGCCTCCGGCATGGCGCCCCTACTCCAGAAGATCCTCCGCCAGTACGCCACCACCGGTCTGCCCCCGGCTTACCTGCCCAAGGACGACCTGCCGCCCCTTCCCCCAACCCCATGAGCAAAAAACTCCTCGCCCTCTACGGCCTCAAGTTCAATCCCTTCAGCTCCCAAGTGCCCACCGACGCCCTCTGGTCCCCACCTCCCATCGAGGAGTTCTGCTGGCGTATCGAACAACAGGTCGGTGAAGGGGGTTTCGCCCTGGTCGCCGGCGATCCGGGCACCGGCAAGAGTGCCGCCCTGCGCCTCTTGGCCAGCCGCCTGGCCCGCCTGCGCGACCTGACCGTCGGCATCCTCACCCGCCCGCAGGCCTCCCTGGCCGACTTCTACCGCGAACTGGGCCACCTCTTCGGCGTCGCCCTCTCGCCCCACAACCGCTGGGCCAGCGCCAAGGTCCTCCGCGAAAAATGGCTCCAACATCAGGATGCCTCCCGCCTGCGGCCCCTGCTCCTGGTCGACGAAGCCCAGGAGATGGGCCTGGCCGTCTTCTCCGAGTTGCGTCTGCTGGCCAGCGCCGACCTCGACTCCCGTTCCATCCTCACCGTCGTGCTGGCCGGCGACTCCCGCCTGGGCAGCCGGCTGGAGTCGCTCGACCTCTTGCCCCTGGCCAGTCGCATCCGCAGTCGCTTGCGCACCGGAGCGCTCCCGCCCCAGCAACTCTTGGCCTGCCTCCAGCATCTCTTGAGCGCCGCCGGTAATCCCAAGCTCCTGCCCCCGGCGTTGCTGCAGACCTTGAGCGAGCACGCCGCCGGCAACCTCCGCCTTCTGGTCAACCTGGGCAACGACCTCCTCCAAGCCGCCCTCCGTCAGGAACGCGACACCCTCGACGAAAAGCTCTACTTCGAAGTCTTCGCCTCCGAACCCAAACCCCGATCCAAACGCCCATGATCGCTCCCCTCCCCATCCAACGCGCCGGCGAGCTTCCCACCGACACCGGCGGCCTTACCTCCTGGCTCATCCAAGGACTCTGGTGCGACCAGGCCGTCGGCATCGTCGGTGGCGAACCCAAGTGCTGCAAAAGCTTCCTCGCCCTCGACCTGGCCGTCAGCGTCGCCAGTGGCGCCCCCTGCCTGCGCCAGTTCCTGCCGCGGCATACCGGCCCGGTGCTCCTGTTTCCCGCCGAGGACGCCCTCGGTGTCGTACGGCAGCGGTTGGCCGGCATCTGCGCCGCCGCCGGTGTTGACTTCCCCACCCTCGCGGTCGATGTCATCACCGCACCCACCCTGCGACTCGATCTGCCCGCCGACCGCCAACGCCTCGAACAGGCCCTGGCCCAGCGCCGTCCCCGGCTGCTCGTGCTCGATCCCCTCATCCGCCTGCATCGCATCGACGAGAACGACGCTTCCCAGGTCGCCCCGCTCCTGAGCTTCCTGCGCCAACTCCAGCGCAAGTACCAACTCGCCGTGCTCGTCGTGCACCATGCCCGCAAGGACGCCGGCGGCACACGGCCCGGGCAGGCCCTGCGGGGGTCGAGCGAACTCCACGGCTGGGGCGACTCCAACCTCTACTTGCGCCGCCACAAGCAATCCCTCACCCTGACCACCGAACACCGCGCCGCCCCTTCCGCCGATCCCTTTGCCCTCCAGTTGGTCCACAACGGCCCTGCCCTGGCGCTGGCCGTCCTGGGCGCAGTTCCCGCCCCCTCAGCGGCCCCTGCGACCGTCCCCGTCGAGCGCGTGCGCCAGGCGCTGGCCGGCGCCGAAGGTCCCCTACCGGTGCAGCAGTTGCGCAAGCTCTGCTCCATGCGCACCGCCACGCTCTGTGAATCGCTGGCCCAACTCACCCGTCAGGGCTTGGTCGTCCGCGAGCCCGGCGGCTATCAGCTCAGACTCCCCCTCGATCCGCGACCGCCAGCGGCCCCGTTACCCGTTTCCCATCCTAGGGACCCCCAAGGAAACGGAAACGGGAAACACTCCAGTTTTGTCCAGTGAAACAGAAGCAGGCTCTGCTGAGGAGCAACCTGCCCAGGGATAACTGGATGAGGGCGACGAAACGTCGTCTGCCACAACGCCGGGGAGGTCCACAAGCCTCCCCGGCACTTCGGGCAGACTCTGTTTCAGAGCCCTCTCATGCCTCAAAAAACCTTCCAACCCAACCTCACCAAACACCCATTTGCCTCTCTGTACCGTCGGCCCGGTCAGCCCAAAAACCTGATTCCCTCAATTACCTCGAAAAGCTCGCCATCAGTTATCCCGGCCCTTCTCAACCAAGCGCTTCGACTACTTCGTCTATCTCAATCGCGATCACGGACTCTCCGAATTCGCTGTCCGCTCACTGGCGCTGGGTTGATCTGCCCTCTCAAGGTCACTTGCTGCTGATCGAATGAACTCCTTGGCCGCCGCATTATCCAATCGCCACCGCCTCCGCCAGGCCTTGGCCATGACTATCGTCGTGTCCGCGGGGCTCTTGTGGCGTTCGCCCTGGCTGGGTCTGCCCGAGTTGCCCCGAAAGTACGGCGGTGATGCGCTCTGGGCCTTACTCGTGTTCTTCGGCTTCGGCTTTCTGCTCCCCCGCCGGCCAACGAGGGCAATCGCCCTTCTGGCCATGACGTTCTCCGGCCTCATCGAGTTCTCGCAGCTTTATCACGCTCCCTGGATTGACTCGATCCGGGCCACCCGGTTGGGCGCATTGGTTCTCGGCTCGGTCTTCAATTGGCCTGATTTCAGTGCCTATGGCTTGGGGATCGCCACGGGGGTCCTCTGTGAATGGCTGCTTGCAAAGCGCTCCTGGCCAGACCAGCCGTTGGCATCGACACACCGTGACTCCATTCCTGATCACCAAGACCGGAGTGCAGGCCGAGTCACCGAGCACCAGGCGCCGCCCAGTGATTGCGAGTCATAAGAGCGGCATGAGCAGCAGGCCGGTCTCGCCATGGCTGGATGGCCCGGCGCGAAAGCCGTCGCTGAAACTCCCCAGCAAGAAACCGACAGACAAAACACAATAGTCCGCGACCATCTTACACACGGCAAAGAGCCCTCGCACAATGGACAAGGGTGGGTCCGGAACTCGAGGAATTGTGCCGGGTGAGGAACGATCTGAGCGCACCGATTGACCCGAGGAGCGGAATGACGAGCTTTGACAGGGCCACCTATTGCCCGGCTCGCCTTGTGGGCCTCGAGTTCCACAAGCCGCCAAAGGCGGTCGCGCCCTCCTGAACGACGGAGCCGGCCAAGCCGCATGCTCGGGATGCACGTTGGAGGCCGCAATGGGGCGGCTTGTGATTGGGACCTCGACTCAAGCGCACCGTGCTCGGTCACGGCGTCCTTGCACCAAGGGCGTGGTTGCCCTAGAATTGGCTCATGCCGGCAATGGCCTATCGGTATTTGGTCAATCTGCCTGGCGTTATAGGTCCTCGGCCTCGTGGTGGCTGTGTCCACGCCGGCGGAGATAGGCGTACAACGGATGCCAGTAATCGCGGTAAAGCCGGGCGAAGGCATCCGCGCTTCCCGGGGCCTCGGGGCGCGCCGCCTCGAGGATCACTGACTTCTGCCCAATGAACGCACAACGTCTGCTGTTCGTGACAACGCTGGTCCTCTCCGCGACTGTGGCTGCCGTGGCCAACGCCGCTGAGACCGCTCGAACATCGCCGAACTACGCGCGACCGTTCGAGCCGCCGACGCGGCCGGCGTTCCTCGCGTTGCCGCCCGGGGCCGTGGAACCGGCGGGCTGGCTGCGCGACTGGTGTCAGGCAGCGCGCGACGGGTTCACCGGCCACATGGATGAATACGACGATGAGTTCAAACGGGCCTGGGCTCCCGACCACAGGATGACCGGCGAAGGACTCTTGTGGTACAAGGGCGCCTGGCCTTACGAAGGCGGCGGCTACTGGTTCGACGGTCTGGCCCGCTTGGGCTACGCCCTGCATGACGAGGCACTCATCGCACAGGCGAAGAAGCGGCTGGATGCAGTGGCCGACCGCATGAACACCGACGGTCTGCTCTTCCTGTGGTGGCTTGACCGCAATAATCCCGCTGACCGGAAGGCGGTCGAGGCGGCGCTGGATGGCTGGCCGCTCTGGGCAAGCGGGCTGCTCGGACGCGCCCTGACGGGTTTCTACGCCGGGTCGGGCGACAGGCATGTCCTGGATGCGCTGGTGAAAGCCTATGGTTCGGACCCGAATTGTCTGCGATCGGTCACCGGCAACATGTCCAATCCCTGGCCGGCCTTCGACACCTACTGCTGGACGGGGCACCCAGGGGTCGCCGCCGCCCTGGACGCCATGTTCACGAGTGACGAGATCGCGCTCAGGCCGGTTCTGAAACGCTACCGGACTGCGCCTGATCTGCGACCGGGCGCCACCGTGGACAACGCGCACGTGGTCGAGTTCATCGAGAGCACCACGCCCTGGGCCGTGGGCTACTTGTGGACCGGCAACGCGCGCTACCTCGAGGCGGCTGTCGGCTGGCACGATCTCCTCGAACGCGTGGCGATGCAGCCCCACGGCGTGCCGGTCTCCGACGAATGGTACGGTCCCCCCGGGGCGTTTCGCGGGAGCGAAACCTGTGACGTGGCGGGCTATGTCTGGAGCCAGGTGTGCCTGCTCCAAGTCACCGGCGACGGACGTATGGCAGACCGGCTGGAACGCGCCTTCTTCAACGCGGGGCCGGCCACGGTGTCGCGCGATTTCAGGACGCACGTCTATTTCCAGAGCCCCAATCGCTTTGTCAACGCATCGCCGGATTTCCCGCACGGTCCTCGCGCCGCCGGCGGCGCCTATCAGCGCACGCATTCGCCGCTCTGCTGCACCGCCGCGCTCAACCGCATCGTGCCGTGGTATGTCACGCATCTTTGGATGGCCACGCACGACAACGGCCTGGCTGCGGTCAGCTACAGCCCCTGCAAGGTCAACGCGCTTGTCGCCGATCGCGTGCCGGTCACGATTTCCTGTCAGACCGGTTATCCCTTCGACGACACCATCCAGATGTCCGTGCAGCCCGCGCGGGAAGCGACCTTCCCGATCCGTTTGCATATTCCTGCCTGGTGCCAATCGCCTTCGCTGGAGGTGAACGGGGCCGGAGCCCCCGCCAACCGCGACGCCAAGGGCTTCGTGCGCGTCAACCGAAACTGGAAGCCCGGCGACACCGTCCGCCTGCGCCTGCCAATGACTCCCGTCGTCCAGCAGGGCCGCGACGCCGCCTCGCGCCCGCCCTACGACGGCGCGCACCGCGTCACGCGCGTGACCATCCCGGCGGAGAACAGCACCGAAGGCGCGCCGTATGCCTCGGTCTCCTGCGGCCCGCTGCTGTTCGCGTTGCCGATTCCGGACACCAAGGACGAGAACACGCCCGATCCATCGGCCAGGTGGAATTACGCGCTGGATGTGCAGAACCCCGAGATCAGCGTGGAACGCCGGCCGATGCCCGACAGATGGAACTGGCCGCTCGATGGTCCGGTGCAACTGCGCGTCAATGCCGTCGCCTGCGACTGGACACCCACGCCGGAGAACCCGCTGCCGCCTGAACCGGTCGTGAATTCGACGTTGCCGCAGCGAGTCGCGCTCGTTCCCTACGGGTGCACCAAGTTCCGCGTTTCGATGTTCCCGGTCTTCCAAGCCACCGCCCCGGATTAGGAAGAATGATGTCTGCTATGCGGGTTAGTCCGGCGCTGCCAGAGGAATGATCTGGCGCTCGAAACGCCGGTAGACCCGGAATTCCGATGTGTCCAGGGTGAACACCCGGCAGTCGCGCTTAAGTTCCGACATTCGCACAAGGCAGGCGTCAGCCAGTTGCATCTCTTGATCGCGATACCGTTCCAACAGCCGCGCCAACAAGGCGGCATGCTCGTCCAGGCGGAATGGGACGCTGATGATGCCTCGCTCAAACAAGGCCAGCAGTTTGTCCGGTGTCAGGCCGGCCCGCTCCTGCAGCAGGTAGGCCGCTTCCGCCAGCACCGCCTCGCACGTCAACATTGGCAGCGGAGCCTTAGCCCACTGCTCTTTGGCCCACTCATGATAGGCATCGCCGCGGTCGAAGAATGCGACCAGAGGCCCGGTGTCCACCAGCCACGCGGTCATCGCCCGAAGCCCTTCAAATGCTTCTTGTTGCGAGCCAGATCACCCAAGCCGCTCTCGACGCAGCCGCACAGGTCCGCCGCCAGGTCCAAGGCCGACTGGGGCCGGCGCTGCTGGTGTTGCTGCAAGATGTTCCTGACGAGGGCGGATTTCGGTTGCCCGACACGTTTGGCTTCGTTCTCCAGCCAGGCCAGCAATCCATCCGGCACTTTCATCGTCAACGTTTTCATGGCCGGATAGTAACACCGGTCTGGCAGTCGCGCAATACCGCTCTCCACCTGGTTCTTGGCGATCGGCAATTGGTTCCCGGCTATCTTCCGGCAGAGGGCGAGCCGCCCAAGCACCTCCACTGCGACCTCTGGATCGGCCCCTCCCCGTTTCATCCGTACAACCCAGGGTACTTCTCGGGCGGCCCGGGAATGAACTGTCTGCAGTGGAACATGTACTGGGACTTCGGCAGCGGCCAGGTGGGCGATATGGGCAGCCACACCATGGACATTGCCTGGAACGTCATCGACGCCTGCAAGGGGAACCTGAAGACCTCGTGCGACTGCGAGTACAGCGGCAACATGATCGAGACGATGCTGCTCGGCCTGGTCGCCTACCGCGTCGGCAAGAAGATCGCTTATGATGGCGCCGCCGGGCGGGTGACGGACAATCCCGACGCCGAGGCCCTGTTGCGGCGCACCTACCGTCCCGGCTGGACCCTGAACGGGTAAACGGAAAGGGGGCGGGCACCGTGCCCGTTCACGGACCGTCGACGACGATCACACGCAGGAAACCGCAGGCACGCGGAGTTCACTGCCCAGCGGAATCCAGTTCTGGACGCCGTCGGCCGAGAAGTAGGGTTGGCTGCAGAGGGAACTGTCCTGCAGGCCATTCGCGGTGGCGGACCACTGCAAAGCCACCGCCTCGGGCAGGACTGTTTTGCGTGACCTTCGACGAAGACCAGCGCAAGTTGGCCGCGGCAGCCGGGCTCGAGGTGCCGGCCATCGGTTAGAACACCCGTCCCCGTGTCTCGCCGCCCGTGTTGAAGTTACTGATAGGCATTTGCTTCTTGGACGTGCCGGAAGCGTGCCGTGACGGGAAACGCCTTTCAAGATGAAACCGGGGCTTTCTGCGCCGACCGGGCATCGGGGCAGAGAAAAGACAATGCCCAAAAAGAGAGGATAGCAATGAAACTAGACCCAAGTGTCTTCGCCGAAGGCGCGAGCGAAAAGATGCAAAAGATTGGTGAGGAGTTATCACGCGAAGCTATGGCCAGCGCAGCAGCCGGCGAGCAAACAGGCTCTTGCCACGTATCTGTCTGGACATGGAAATACTGCTACGACGGTCACACCCTGAAAAGTTGCGCGAAGCTCGGCTCTGATATGGGTGGTGTTTCGAGCTTTCACCCGGGTCAACGCTGTCCTAATTGATGTTTCGCCTAACGGTCGAGGCAACAGCGACCCGAGCACTCGCTTGGAGAACCGGGCCTGGCGACTGCCCTGCTGTCTGGGGTCGCCGTCTCGGTGCCAATCTGTGTTCCGCCCTGAATCGGTGTGGGGACTGTCTGAGCACTCACTCTGTGAAAGGCTCCACACAGATTCAGGGCGGAACACCGATGGAGAGGGAGAGAGGCGGTGTGTGGGCCCCCGGGGGTGGTGTGTCCTGGGGATTGAGTCCTTTGCGATCTTTATGGTTGGTTCCGCCTCGGTCAGGGGCGGACAAGCCGGATGCACCGAACCCCGCGATTGCGTCTCGGTTCCATGTCGCGGCTCACTGGCGCGGGGTCGGTGATCCGGATCGTTCGGCCTGATTCTCATGCGTATCTCTATTCTCATCGCCGTTGTTTCGGTGCTGTTGTCGTCTGTGAGTTGCTCGCGCGCTCCAGTCCTCACCATCAAGAATCAGTCGTCGCTCGCGCTCAGCAACGTTGTGGTGTCAGGCGCAGGTTTCTCGGAGCGCATTGCCACTATTCCGGCTGGTGGCGAGCACCGGTTGCGCGTTCGATCTCAAGGCGAGTCTGGAGTTCGGTTGGTGTTTGATGCGGGTACGCAGCATGTGGATTCTGGCGCTCAAGGTTACTTCGAGGCTAGCGGAGGTTATCGTATCACAGCGACCGTCGGGACGAACCTGAGCGTTTCGGTTTCTGAGGAGTTGCGGAAGTACTGACATGACCAGAACGCCGACAAATCGCTGCACCCAACCGCCGCCCAGCGTCTCCGTTTTGGATGCGGTGGGCTTGTCGAGCGCCGGATTCGCCGCCGACGCGCCCGCGCCTGCGGGACGGCGGTCGGTGAGCGTTCGGCAAGAAGCTCAGCAAGAAATTGCTTGCACACTCGGCTTGGCGACGGTATAAAAAGCATACCGCGATGGAGTTCGAGTATGATCCGGGGAAGAGCAAGGCCAACGAGGTCAAGCACGGGATCGGCTTCGAGCAGGCCAAGGCACTCTGGTCGGACGATGACCGACTGGTCATTCCCGCCCGGAGCGAAAGCGAGCCCCGCTGGGCCATGCTGGCCCAGCGCGGGGCCAAGGTGTGGGCTGCGTTTTACACCGTTCGTGAAAGCCGGGTGCGCCTCATTTCGGTGAGGCGGGCGCGCCCCAACGAGCAGGCGATGTATGAAAGCGGAAGAGCTGGATAGGCTGTTCGATCATGGGGCGGAGGACATCCTCCCCTACTTGGACCTTGCCAAGGCCGTGCGTCCCGGTCACGAGGCCAAACGGGTCAATGTGGATTTCCCGCAATGGATGTTGGCAAGGCTCGACCTCGAGGCGGACCGGCTGGGAGTGCCCAGGCAGTCGCTGATCAAGGTCTGGATTGCCGAGCGGCTCACCCGAACCAAGCAGAAGAGAACAGCCGAACCATCCGCTCCACCCCTATGAACCGCCGCCTCGCATCGCGCTCTCGGATGTGACGCCATTCTCGCACGCGAGGCGCCGTGCCAAAGTGCGTTTCCGGTGGCGGTCGGTGAACTCAGCGTTGGCCGGGAGGTGGTCACGCACCGATGATCAGGATGG
>JAXGQW010000088.1:0-21144 GCA_040766265.1 Verrucomicrobiota bacterium | reverse complement strand
GAGTGGATTCGCTGGTGCCAGTCGCGGGGCATCCGCACCCGCAACCAAGCCCACGGATCCCCCGCCAACCTGCTCGATCTTTACGCGCTGGCGGATGTGCCGGAGACCGAGATGTTCGGACGCGGCACGCGCGACCCGCTGCGGTCGCGGTTGGACGAGCGCTTCCTCGAAGGCGATCGTAATCCGCTCATCTGCAAGTTCGCGTCGTCTGCGGCGCACATTGCCGGACGCACGCGTGTGGCCGCCGAGACCGGGACCTGGATGGCGGAGCATTTCTGTGAGACGCTCGAGGAGTTGAAATGCCTGGTGGATTTGCTGTTCGCCGCCGGCGTGAACCACGTTATCTACCACGGCACCTGCTATTCGCCCGACGACGCCCCCTGGCCCGGCTGGCTGTTCTACGCCTCGACCCAGATGAACCCCCGCAGCGCCATCTGGCGCGACGCGCCGGTGCTCAACGCCTACATCGAGCGTTGCCAATCCATGCTCCAAAGCGGACAACCGGACACCGACATCCTCCTTTACTGGCCCCTGCACGAGTTCTGGCAGTCGTCACCCGGTCCCGTAACCCGCATGACCGTGCATGACCACGCCTGGTTGACCGGCCAACCCGTCGGCGCCGCCGCAAAACAACTCTGGGAGCGCGGCTACGCCTTCGACTATGTCTCGGACCGAATGCTTGCGTCCGCCCGCGCCGATGAAACCGGGCGCGTCACGCTGCCCGGCGCCGATTATGCCGTTGTCCTGGTGCCACGAGCTCGCCTGATGCCCGTCGCCACACTCCGCAACCTGGCCACCCTCGCCTCCCGCGGAGCCACAGTGCTCTTCGAGGGTCGGATTCCCGACGACGTCCCCGGCCTTGCCTCGATCGACCAACGCCGGGCTGAGCTCAAGAACCTCGTGGCAGGTCTGCGCTTCGAGTCGTCGACACCTCGGCTCCGCCAGGCTGCCGTGGGACGCGGACGCATTCTCGTGGGCGAACTCGAGACGCTCCTCGCGGCTGCGGGCGTGCCACGCGAACCTCTCGGCGACCATGCCGGCATACGCGTGCTCCGACGCCGCCACGATGAGGGACGCCTCTATTTCATCGCCAACCAAAGCACAAACCTCCTGTCCGGCTGGCATGCCCTGGCCACACCCGCCCGGTCGGTCGTGGTGATGGACGCGATGACCGGACGCGCCGGTCTGGCCGAAACGCGCCCCTTCGAGGCTGGACAGACGCAGGTCCGGCTTGAACTCGAGCCCGGACACTCGGTTCTCCTGCGAACATTCGATCGCCGCGATGTGCAGGGGCCGGCGTGGTCGTGGCCAACACCCGGCTCCGATCCGCTCGCTCTACCGGGCCCGTGGCAGGTCGAGTTTGTCGAAGGAGGGCCCGCGCTGCCCAAGAGCTACGAGACCGCAGCCTTGAAGTCCTGGACACGCAATGGCGATCCGAATGCCGAACGATTCGCGGGCACAGCGGTCTTCCGAACCGACTTCGAGGCGCCCCCGGGGAGCGGCCCGTGGCTGCTGGATTTGGGCGACGTGTGCCACAGCGCGCGTGTGAGGTTGAACGGTGCGGAAATCGGACGCGTGATCATGCCTCCCTACCGACTGGCCCTCCCCTCGCTTCGACCCGGCCGCAACCGCCTCGAAGTCGAGGTCACAAACCTGTCCGCAAACCGGATTCGGGATCTGGACAGGCGCCAGGTGCCCTGGCGCGTGTTCCACGACATCAATCTCGTCAATATCAACTACAGGCCATTCAACGCCTCAGACTGGCCCGTGCTCGATTCGGGCCTGCTCGGCCCGGTCGTGCTGTGGCGCATGGATGAGAATCCGCCCCGGTGAACCGTCGGAAAACACCCACGCATCTGACCCGGCCCGAAAACCGCATGCCGGGACGCGAAAAACTCCCTCGCCGTTTCGGGCGAACAGATGTCCCAGTCGCCCTTGCGAAAGTGCCGACTGGACCAGTCGCTCCACTCGTCGAGCCGCTCGAAGCTGCGGACCCGGGCGAAGCCCTTGCCCACCGGGAGGGTGAGGAGCCGGATTCGCGGGCAATTGGCCGGGGCGATCTCCAACTCGCCGTCGTTCCGTGGTTTATTGCTTCGGAGCCTGTCGAGTGACGATGGGGACGTATCCGACTTCCAGGCCCGGCGGCGGTGTGACAATCAGGGCCGGATCGAGTTCCGCCAGTTTGGCAAGCGCGGGTGGGGCGAGGTAGTTCCGGTCTTTCTTCCAACTCCGGTGGAGCTTCTCGACGCGCGCCTGCAAAGCCTCCCGCTCCTGAACCGTGATGTCGGCGTTCAGCAAGGACGGTTGGTCGGCGAAACGATACCAGTAGTAAGTGACCACGCTGCCGTCCCCCGGGTGCGCCTGAAACGGGCCGGCTTTGGGGCCGGGCGTCTTCCAGCAACTCGCTGGATCCTCGGGCGTAACATAGGCTTTGGGGCGTCTTTCGGCGGGCCGCTCGAAGCGCGCCTGGGTCAAACCCGTTTCCGCCGGGACCTCTTCTGCACGCACCGGGACCCATCGCGCTTTCCCGCCGTTCTGCACCAGGTGGTAATACTCGGGGAGCTTCACCAGCGAACCATGCTTGGATTGGGTCTGCGTCACGACTTCGGGATTCCAGCGATAGCCGAAGGTATTCGGGTCCGCCGCCATCGGCGTCGCAAAGGACGTCCACGCCACGGGCGCCTTCTCCTCCTTCGGAGTGCCGTCCGCATAGATTTCCCAGGTGGCCCCGCCTTTGCCGGTGAACCGATGCAGGATGGCCCCTTCGGCACGAATCGCGCCGGTGGCCTCGGCCCCGCCGTCGAACCAGGTCTTCACCGCGTCCCAGAGCGCCTTCCTGTTGTAGGACGTGATGTGATGCACGAGCCGTGATTCGCCGTTTGTCTCACAAGGAAAGAAGGTCGGCGCGATTCGGGCGTAGGTCTCACCCTTGGCGTCGAGGGCATGGATGCTGGGGACGTGCTGGGTCTCCATCTGCAAGGCGCGGTTGGGATCCGAGGGACGGCTATCCAGCAGCATGCCGCTGAAGCGGGGCTCCGCGACCGCACCGGCAGACCAGAAATAGGGGGTGAAAAACGCCACCGGGCCTTTGAAATTCCCTGTGTTGAGGAAGAGCGTCCAGGATTGATCCCCAGTCGGGATGTCCTGACCGGCGGTGGTGGTCTTGGGCGGCGTGAGCGGAAGCGGCAGGTAGCCGTAGCCGAACAACTCGCCACAGGTGCCCTGCTTGAGATTCAAGCCATCGGGCGGCCACAGCAGCCAGGGGCTCAGTTGCGCGACGCCGTATTTGCCGCTGGGCTGCGCCCAGTCTCTGCCCTTCCCGGCCCCGGGTCCGTTGGCCCACTCGCTGAAATTCGGCGCCACGCCGCCCATGATGAATTTGGGCGTCTCCGTGGCATACTCGGTGTCGCGCCACCACCCCAGGCCGCCTTCGATGTCGGAATACAGCTTGATGGGAGGTGGAGGGTCCTTGCGGGCGAACATCCAGGTGCCGAACAGGCCGGTTTGAAAACGCTGTCCCGGATACTGGTCCAACAACGGCCATGCGGCGACGTACATCGAGAACCCGGCATCGTAGGTATCGGGAACTCTCTCATTCGGGACGAGGAGGTAGCCGGCCATTTCGCCTTTGTGAACCCGATTACCGGCCAGAACGGGCAAGGCGCTGGCTGTGACGGCAATCGCCATCGCCACTCGCACGGAGGCAGTGACCAATGCGGGCCAGCGCCTTCTGACGAGGCGCGCCTCAGACCAGATTCCAATCTTCGACATCATGAATCGCCCTTTCGTTTTCCTGCCCTTCTCTCCCGCGGGGCTCGGCTGATGCCGCCGAAGCCCTCGCTCCGTAGAATCTTTGAGCCTTCGACGCAGCCCAGAATCGTGAGTTGTCTCCAACACGTTTCACCGGTCAAGGACTCTAGCCGCAGGAACATCGCCTGCAAACGGGGCCTTTCCTCGCGGCCAATTGCTGTTCCAGGGCCTTCGACGTCCGGGTGACAGAAAGACCACCCAGCCCGGTACAACGATGTTCGCGCGGCATCTGGCCGGCGACCCTTTTGGCTGCATCAATCACTTCGTCGAGCGGAATGACCGGGTCATAGTCCGCCAACGCCATGTTGGCGCACGCCAGAGCGTTGCTGGCGGCCATAACGTTCTTGCCCAGGCACGGGGCTTCGACGCGATTGGCGATCGGGTCACAGATCAAGCCCAGCATGTTCTGAAGGCCCATCGAAGCCGCAGCCACAGCCTGCGCGAGCGGGCCGCCCGCCATGTCCACCAACGCCGCCGCGGCCATGCCTGCCGCCGAGCCGGCCTCCGCCTGGCATCCGCCCACTTCCGCCGCGAAACTCCAATGGGTGGCGATGAACACCCCGATGATGCCGGCGGCCAGCATGGCCTTGGCCATTTCCATCTCCCCGAGCCCGAGCTCTTCGCCCACGGCAATGACGGCCCCCGGCAGGGCCGCGCACGCCCCCGCCGTCGGTGCGGCCACGATCACGCCCATCGCGCTCTTGATTTCCATCAAGGCGGTCACGTAGAGAACGATTCGGTTGAGGACCCCGCCGCCAAGCAGCCGCCCCGCCTTCATCCGGTCGTCGAATCGGCCGCTCTGGTGACCCAGCACGCGGTCCTCATAGCGCGTGCCGGCGATCCCTTGGGCGATCGACCGGCGCAAAAGGCGCACAATGTCCACCATGCGCGCGATGACCTCGGCCTCGGTGAAACCGCCCCGGGCCATTTCGTACTCCGCGGCCAGCTTCCAGAGCGGCGTGTTCCGGCCGGCGTCGCAACCGAGCATTTCCCCGCAGGTCGTGAAGGGCAACCTGATGTTGCGGCGCGAGAGCACCGGCAACACGGGCGACAGGCGTCTCACCGCGCGGATGTCGAAGGTCCGGGTCAGCCGGGCAAGAACCTGATCGCTGACCAACTCACTGGTCTTCACCTCCACCATCTGCGTGCCACCAGCCTCGTGCACATGCACGGCGTTGGCGTCGATCCGCGTGGCCAGCCGGCCCGCCAGTTCCGGGCCGCGGCCGCGCACCCACAGCAACGTCTCGAAACAATCGCCGAACATCGAAACGGAAGACTCATCCACATTGAGCACTTCCACCATGCCGCCCCCGGTCGATATGGCCCGCAGGAAGCAACGCCGGTGTCCGTCGCGCAGGGTCAACCGGTAGGTGTTCGGATGCGAATCGCCTGCGTCCACGGTCTCAATCCGGAAGCGCACCCCCTGGTCCCGGAGCGCCTGCGCCGCGTTCGGCAACCGCTCGTCGTCGGCATCCCAGCCCAGCAAGCCCGCGAACAATCCCATGTCCGAGCCCTGCGTGTCATGGGTGGTGGGCAGCGAGCCATTGCGATCGAACTCCACCAGCAATTCATCGAACTCCCCGCCCGACAAATCGCGCGCCAGCCGCCCGATC
Source organism: Verrucomicrobiota bacterium (assembly GCA_040766265.1). GTDB lineage: Bacteria > Verrucomicrobiota > Verrucomicrobiia > Limisphaerales > J093 > MWFF01. The sequence goes on along the minus strand of JAXGQW010000088.1, from coordinate 15,721 downwards.
CGCAGCGCCGCCGCGCAATGTGAACTCGACGGTCCCCGCATCACGAGGCCGATCACGTCATTGAAGATGCTCACCAGCATGCCGGTTGACTCGAATCGCCCTGACTGCCAATAACCCATGGCCCCTTCGCCTGAACCACAAGTCCCCCTGCGTCTGGCATTGCGCCCCGGCGTGTCTTGGCCCAATTTGGCGCGAACGTGTGAAAGTCAGCACAATGCAATCGGTTGTGGACAGGCTGGAGGCCGGCAGCCGCCCGGTGGCGACGGACGTGTTGGTTGAGCTCTTCGATCACGCTCCCGATTTGGCCTTCTTCGTCAAAGATCGGGATGGACGCTATGTAGCGGTCAATGAGTCCCTGGTCAAGCGCCACGGGTTCCGCCACAAGTCCCAGGTGCTGGGCCGGCGCCCCTGCGATATCTGTCCAGGCGATTTTGGCCGTCTTCCGTCCAGACAGGATGCGCTCGTCTTGCGAACCGGAACGCCGCTGATCGACCACCTCGAACAGCAGTGGTATCTGCCTCGCAAGCCGGTCTGGTGCCTGACCACCAAGTTGCCCCTCCGTGACGCGGCGGGCAAGATCGTTGGGCTGATCGGCATCTCGCGCGACGTGCGGGCGCCAGTGGATCCACGGAGCATTCCTCCGGAACTGGCGGCCGCCCTCGAGAGTTTCGAGACCAACCTGGCGGAGCCGGTCACACCCGCGATGCTGGCGCGGCGGGCATGCCTGACGCCCACCCGCTTTGCCCGGATCATCCGCCGCTTCTTCGATCTGACTCCCACCCAGTTCCTCACACAGACCCGTTTGGCCGCGGCCGCGCGGCTCCTGCGCGAAACCAGCCTGGGCGTCTGCGAGATTGCCCATGCTTGCGGCTTTTACGACCACAGCGCTTTCAGTCGGGCATTTCATTCTGCAATGGGCATTAAGCCCAGCGGCTACCGCGAGGCGACCAGGGAGCCTCCTCCGACCGGCCGCTAGAGCCGGATGCGGTAGAACTTCCCGGCTGCCGAGGGTGTCACGTGGTGGTAGGACGGGCTGGTGCCTGACACAGGCGTGTAGGTGCCGTTGACGGTAGCGCACTCCAACAGCGTGCCCGCCTGCCAGATCAGGTCGAACCCATCGCCCGAGGGTCGCACCGTGAGCACGACCGGACCGTAGGCGTCAAAGGCCCGCCCGTAGTCTTGCCCGACGATGTAGATGGTCTGGGCCTCGACCGCGGACAGTGCCCGGCGCCAGATGCCCAGGTCGTCCATCTCGAATACCCCGGTCTCTCCGTAACCGCCGCCGGCCTGCCCGATGTCAAATGGCATGCCCGTGTCCAGGTTCCACTCCGATCCGCTGGCAATGGACATCTCGGCATCCAGCATTCCATCCCGGTACACCGCGGCATAGCCCGTCCGGTCGAAGGTGTAGACCATGTGATGCCATTCGCCGTCGTTGAGCGTGTTCTGCTCGGGCGCATAGAGGCCAAGGCCTCCCCACGCCCCGGCGGCAGCGTCATTCAGATACCACGACCATGACCCCTGGTTGTAGGAAGGAGCCAGCGTGACCCCATTGCCACCATAGGAGAAGTTGTTGTTTGCCAGGAACGGCAGGTCGCCGGGCGACCCGGTGAATCGGACCCAGAACGCGACCGAGAAATCGACGGCTGCGCCGAACTGAAGATCGGCAGGGGTGCCGAGGGTCACGTAATTGTACTCGGGGATGCTGGTATCCGTGCCATAGCTCAACGCGTGGCTGCCGATCTTGCCCGGCGCCAGCCCCGGCGACCCCACCGGGATGCCGTCGTTGCCGCGCCCCGAGGTGTCCTTGTAGTCGTCGTCAAACGGCAGGTGCAACACCAGGTCGTTGGTCACATTGGCGAACAGCGTCAATTCGGGCGGCACCGACACCGTTAAGGTGACGATCTGGCTGCTGACAGCCGGCCCGACACCGTTGTTGATGGCGACCGCGTAACTGCCCGCGTCGGTATAGAACGCGCTCGGCAACATCAGGGTTCGTTTGGTCGCCCCCGGAATATTCGCGCCGTTGTGGTTCCACTGGTACGTATAGGGCGCGCCTCCCGTCACCGACACCGAGAACGAGGCGGGTTGGCCTGCAAACACCATCTGCGACACGGGTTGGACGAGGATTTCGGGCGCCCCGGGCGTGTGCATGGCCGCCCGGTAGAGGTTCGCCACCTCGGCCGCCGTCAGGCCCCGGTCATAGACCGCGACTTCATCGAGGTCGCCGACCCAGCGGGCCCCGCCCTGGGAACCGATTGTCACCATGTCCGTGTTCGTGCCCAGGAGCCCCGAGGCGGCCTCCGTGACATCCAAGAGGCCGTCATAGTAGAGCGAGATCGCCGCGCCGTCATAGCTCGCCACGACCTGGTGCCAATAGCCATCGGCCAGGTAAGCCGTGCCTACGACCGAGTCATTGCCCAGGCCGGCAGTGACCATCTCGAGTGTTGCGCCGTCACTCCACAAGTGGAACCGCCACAGATTGCCCCCCTGCGCCATGATGCACTGCCACGGCTTCGAGTTGGCGGGGTCGGTCCGAATCCAGGCCACAATCGAGAACGCGCTGCGGTTGAGCGCAAAGCCCGGCGGCAGTTGAACCTCAGCCGTGCTGCCGTTGAACGTGAAAGCCGTGTTGTCAGATTCCAGGCCCTTCGCGTCGTAGACGTCTCCGGGCCGCGGGCCCGCAGCCCCCGTCACAACGCCGCCCGCATTGGCCCCGTCCTGGCTGCCCATCCAATCGATGGCCGTGGTGCCGCTTGTCTCGTTGAAGCGCCAATAGGACGCGGCGCCGCTGGCCACCACCTCGGCGGCATAACTGCTGCCGGCCGGGATGACCGCCAGGGCGGCAGCGGTACTGGTGACACTCCCAAACGCGTTGCCGATCCGCACGCTGTAATCGCCCACATCCACCGCCCCGACCTCGTTTACGGTGTAGGAGGAGCCGGTCGCACCGCCGATCGGGCTGCCATTGAAGCTCCACTGGTAGGACATAGGCGCACTGCCTTGAGCCAGTACGCTGAACGTCGCCGAGCCGCCCGCAACACGCGCGACGGACTCGGGCTGTTGGGCGATGACCGGCGGCCCGGAGCGGACCGTGACCGTGACGATCGAGCTGGTGACCGATCCGTAGGCGTTGCTGATGACCGCGGCGTAGGCGCCGCTGTCCTGAACCACCAGGCTGTCGATCGCGAGGTTCGTCGCGGTCTGCCCGGGCATCGGCACGCCATCCTTGGTCCACCGATACGCCAGCGGCGACACGGAGGCGTCTTCGTCGCACACGACAGCGAGCGACAGCCTCGAGCCCTCATAGACCGGCGGGGGTGGCCCCTGGGGCTGAACCAGGATGATGGGCGGCACTTCGGCCGCCGCATAGATCTGCATCATCTCCTCCGGGGTCAGCGCCCGATCGAAAATCGCCACCTCGTCCATCGAACCGTCGAAGGCGCCGTTTTCACCGAAGTAGGGCGCCCGAGGGTCGTAGCCGATGAAGATCGGGTTTACCGACCAGTCATGCTCGGGCGAAATCGTGAAACCCGCGATCACCTCGGGGTCCGGGACGGCTTGAGAGACAGACTGCGTGTTGAGGTACACGGTCCGGTTTGTAGGCGAGAACACCACCGCACAGAAGGTCCATCGGCCCATCGGGGTTACCCGGCCGGGGTCCCACTGCCACCAGACGTCGCTCTTGTTCCAGAGGATGCGCAGTTCCGCCCCTGCCCCTTGCGCCGGACCGGCGCCATTGCCGCCGAGGGTGATGCCGGTGCCAAACCCCTCGCCTTGCCGCGCATATTCGGAGTCGCGCTGGGTGACCAGGCCCCTCCAGTACAATTGATCGGTGCGGCGGTTGATCCAGCAGGTGATGGTCATGTTCGACACGATCCCCATCTGGGCGGGGATCCTGATGCAACTGCCTGGCGTGTCGGGGTTGCCGGTCGTTCCGTCGTTGAGCCCCGCGGTGCCCGCAAAGCGTGTGCCGGTGTTGTTCGCCCCGAATCCGGGATGCGGCACGCCGGGCTCGAGGGTCGTCGTGCCTGGCAGATAGGTTCCGTTGGCATTGGTGCCCCAACGGCCGAAATTGTCAGCGACCGACGCCGCATCGTTCAGCCGCCAATACCCGACGGGGTCCAACGCCAGCACGGCCGTGCCGTAATGGGGTTGGTCCACAAGCGTCAGAGGGGCAGAGTCGCTCTCAACGCTTCCGTGGGGGGTGGTGACGCGGACACTGTAGTTGCCCAGATGCGCAGCCGAGGCGTTCGGGATCATCCAGGTCGAGTCGGTCGCGCCTGGCAGGGCATTGGTGGTCGTGGTCCCGGCGGGATTGAAGAACCACTGGTACGAAAATGGCGGGCTGCCCCCAACCGAGACACTGAACGAGGCGGAACCGTTGGGGAAACACTGGGCTGGTTGCGGTTGCTGGGTGATGGTGGGAGGAATGCCCGCCGCCCCGTAGATTTGGAGAATCTGATCCGCGGTGAGGGCCTGGTCGAAGACAGCGACTTCGTCAATGGTCCCCCGGAATCCGTTCACCTCGCCGCCGCTGTCCCAGCCGTTGTACTTCTGTTTCTTGCCGATGAAAGAGGCGACGTTGCCGAAGTAATGGGGGCCATACGGGATCGGGGGTGCATAGGTGGCGACCGTGTCGTTCATGTAAAGGACCAGCCGGTCCGGCGAAGCCACCATGGCCAGGAACGTCCACTCCTGGTCCGGCATGTACAAGGGGGGATTGGGCGTCGCGCCGTATGGGCCGGTGTCGCCGTCCGCGCCGGCCCAATACATCCGCAAGTCATTTCGCGTGTTGGCCGGATCGCCTCCGTTGCCAAAGCCCAGGCCCGTCACTGGGTGCGACGCGCCAGCCACCGGCTGCCCGAGGTCGGCGGGATTCGAATAGAGCATGTTCCAATACTCCGAGATCCCGTTCCGCTTCGCCCAGCAGGTCACCGTCCATGTGTCCGTGACGAGGTCCTGGGGCGGGATTTCGATGTAGCTTTCGCTGGTGCCGGTGAACTCGCACGCGGTGTTGCCCGTCCCAAAGCCAGGATGCGGCACGCCGGCGGCGCCACTGGACATCCCGCCGGCATTGAACGTGCCATTGGCCGGAGCCCCCCAACTGCCTTGGTTGGCAACCACGACCGTCACCGGCTCGGGCTCGGGCGGCAGGAGCGGTTCATTGAACCGCCAATAGGCGGTGGGGTTGTCCCCTGCAATCAGCGCCGCATACCCGGCCGGATTGGCCGTGGCGGCGCTGTAATGCGCTGAGATCTGGGCTGAGGTCAACGCATACGGGTAAACCGCGACCTCGTCCATCCATCCCGGGAAAAAGAGGCTGGCGGGGCCGGCGGGGTTGCCCGCGCCAATGCGCAGGGGCGCTGTGGTGTTGGGCACGTAGCCGCTGCCGCCAATGGCTTGTGGGGCAGCGTTTTCGACGCCATTGACATAGATATGGACCAAGGCGCCATCGTAAACGCCAACCACGTGATACCAGGTGTTCGGCTGGTTGTCCGGCCCGGTGTCTTTCACGTAGGTCCTGCCCGTGCCATAAAAAACGCGGAATCCCCAATGGTAATCGTTGTTGTCGCTATAAAACAGGAAACCGGTATTGCCGTCGAACGACATGACGCCCGACTTCGCCCCGGCGGCGACGACGGTCTGATTCGCCCAGAACTCCACGCTGAAGGGGCCAGTGGCATTCAGCGCGGGGCTATAGGGGACCTCGATGTATTGGCTGGCGCCATCGAGCTTGACGCCGGGGTCCACGGCCAGAACCCCCGGCTCCTGAAGAGTCGAGCTGTGGTAATATGTTCCGTCGGCACTTGCTCCCAGGGAGCCGTAATTCGTCGCCGTGCCAAGGGCATAGTTGGGCGCTTCTGAGGCCGGTTCATTCAGTCGCCAATAGCCTGCCGGGCCAAGGGACATGACCGTGCTCGCATAGTCGGCCCGGGCCGGCCACAAGGCCGCCAAAGCCAGGAGCGCCGTGGCCGAAGCCGCCAGCAGCGATTGGGGAAGTGGAACGTTCGGTTTCATACAGGTTTGTGATTGGCATTCACCGCTCGACGCGCGCGCCAGCCCCGGGAGCCGGCCACAATCGATTCTCACTGGATGATAGGACCGGCTTCCGACTTGTCTTGGCGAATTTTTGCGGCAGAGTGCCAAAGTCAGCACAGGCGCGCCGATCGTGAGATTTCCGGGCTGGAGTCCTTGAACATCAGAACGTGATGCGAACGAATGCCGGAGCACATGCGGCGTCACCCGCTTGTTGGCCTGCTGCGCCCAAGCGATGAACTCCCGCGCCGTCTGGTGATTGACACCGCCGCGCCCGCGCTGGCAGAAACTCAAGTACCACCGCACCGTGATCGCCCAACTCTGCCGTTGCCGGTCGGGCAGTTCGGCCCGTTCCAGCCACTGCGCCCAATCGGAAAAATGAACCTCCTCCATGTTGTCGGTTTTGCCGGCCCAATAATCGCCGGATAAACCGACAAAACTGTCGGTTTATCCCACCCGCAGCCCGTGGCCGCGCGGCCCCGGCGTTACCTCCTTAACCGTTGCGCAATAAGGAACTGCGTCCTTGACTCGTCAGGGAGAAAGTGCTCTATTGCGCCCGTGTATCCCGTCAAAGTGAACGTTCACAAGACGTTCCGGATAAACCGACCAAGTTGACGTTTATTAACACTGTTGGACCGATGCACGGCACACATGACCCTCGAGGACATCGAGAGCGCAGTGAGGCAGGCAGGCTACTTCTCGACTCGGGATATGATGCACGATCGCACCATTTGCGCGAGCACTGGCCGAGTGGACGGAGCGTTAGGTGGTGTCAGTTTCTGCGTGAGCATCCGTTCGGGCTATGGTCTCCTGAGCACCTGGGCACCCCGGATGTATCGTCTGGAGACACCAGAGCGGCTGCCAGAGATTTGTGTCGCCTGGCTGCGACACGGCTCAGCGGACTCGACCGCTGAGATCCCTCCGGGGCTCAGGGAGCAGTACGCGTTGACCGAGGTTTCAGCGGAGGACTAAGCGATGACTGAAGTCCGGTCCAACCAGACGCGCCAGCCAACGCCGGGAGAGCGCCTCGGTTTCAATCGAGCGTCAGCGGCCCGGCGTGGCTGCGCTCAGCGTTAGCCCGTGAACGTCGCGGGCGAGTCGAACACGCACAGCAAATCGGAGCGCATCAAATGAAAACAAAAACCAAGACCGCCATCACAATCAGCACGGCGATGATCGCGTTGGCTCTCGCCAGCGCGAGCTTCGCGCAGCAAGCAGACAATCCACCCGTCCCCGGCACGTATTATTCGGCCAAGGATTTCGAGTGGAGTCCGCCGTGGCCGTTCAATCCATATCCAGAGCTTGACGCGGTGGAAGTCGAGCCGGGAATCTTCGTGTTCGACGACACCATGATTCCCGATACTCCTGAGCAAGCCGCAACCCGAGAGCGGCACGAGGAGGCAGCCGCACTCGCCAAGGCGATTGCCGCCGACCCGGTGCTGGCGGCAGCGGCACGGCAGCAGGCGGAAGAGGCAGCCCGCAAGCGTGAGGCCGATTGGCAAGCGCGGATCGAAGCCGCGCAACCGTTCCTCCGCTCTTGGGGTTGGCCGGGAGATGCCGAAACACAACAAGCCCGCGAGGAAGCGCGCACCGAGTTGCAGGAGTTGACGCGCAAGGCCGCAGAGGCACGCGCCGACGCGCCACGCGTCGAGGCGGAGTTGAACGCTATATCCGAGCAGTTGAACGCCCCCCGCGTGCGCGTGCGCAGCGACGGCTCGAAGGAGATTCTGGGCGGACACGTTGGCGGACGGCCTGTTTACCGCTCCAGTTTGAACCTGTTCGCCGGAGCCAGCATCAGCGCCGATGAGTTGTGGCCCACCAACTCAGCCGTGCCGTGGCCCCATGCCTCGACCGGCCGTAACCTCACCGGCACGAATGTTACGCTGGGTCTGTGGGAGAACGACGGTGCGGTGTTGACGAACCACGCGGAATTTGGCAGCCGTGCCTGGCAAGTGGACCACAGCGCCACCAATCCCATCCCAACCGACGGCCACGCCACGGCGGTGGCCGGGACGATGGCCGCAGGCGGTTTCTACCAGTTCAGCCTCGGCGGCCAGCCTGCGCGGCTGCTGCGCGGCGTGGCGTTTGAGGCGCGTATCAATGCCTACGACACGGACCGTTTCAAGCAGGAACTTCCCGAGGCCGCCGCTGGCATCGTGACTGGCCAGCCGTTGCGCCTGGCCAATCACTCTTGGGGCTACGCCGGCGGCTGGACCCGCGAGACCATCCAGGTTCTTCAGGGCGGCCAGACCAACACGATTACCGACGCCTGGATTTGGCGGGGCGATGTGTCGTTGGCAGAAGAGTGGAAGTTCGGTTTCTACTTCCCTAGCATTTTGGATGGCACGGGCTGTGTTGACCTTGATGGATTTCTCGCCACCAATGCGACCCGCCACTTGGCGGTCTATGCGGCGGGCAACGACCGGCTGTTCGGCCCGGGCGCGCCGACCAATTACTGGTACAGGTCCGGCGATGGCCCCTACGACTGGACGGGCGTCACGAACCCGCCGAGCGGCTCCCGTGATTGGCGCAACGGCGACGGCGACACCGGCGCCTATGACACCGTGCTTGCGCCCGGCACAGCCAAGAACGTGCTCACCGTTGGCGCGGTGCGGGACGTGTACTACGTCAGCAACAGTCTGGCCTACCTCGGTTACGCAACCAATGCCGTCGTCACGCTCGCGCCGTTCAGCGGCTGCGGCCCGACGGACGACGGGCGCATCAAGCCGGAGATTGTCGCCGTCGGTCAGAGCAATTCGGTCATTCGCAGCTTCGGCCTCGCATCCCCGGCGAACAACGCCACCAACGGCTACTATCTCTACCAAGTCGGGACGAGCTTTGCCGCTCCCGGTGTGAGCGGCGGCTTGGGATTGACCGCGCAGCGGCGCTCGCAGCTTTGGCCAAACCTCGATCCGAGCTTGGATGCTTGGCGTGGCTCGACGTGGCGCTGCATTGCGATTCCAGAACTCCTGACACATCGCAAGAGATCGTGACATTTCGGCCATATTTCTCCGTCCAGGTTGGGAGGGGGGAGGACCCAAACCTGTCCGCTTTTTTAAAAGTCACTATAAGGCAGTACAGTGGCGCAAATAACTCTACCTTACAGCACGACTCTAAAGCCTTGTTTGAGGGCACCTATCCGCGGGTCGCCTGCAAGAGTGTCCGCTTGCACCGCGTTCGCGGCAGAAGGGGGGGACCCAAACATGTCCGCTTCTCGTCGCTCACGCCGTTCGGAGACTGGGTTCTTGGCAAAAGCGGACATTCTCGCACGGAGCTATGTCAGGAGTTCTGGATTCACACCGCCGACGACGTGGGTGCGCCTGGCCCCGACTACCAGACTGGTTACGGACCTTTCAACGCCGTCGCGTGCGTCGCGCACGTCGAACGTGACCAGCAGCACGGCCGCGGCACGCACATCAAGGAGTTTCAGGTCGGCGTGGGCCAAACCGTCGCCTATGAAGTGACATTGACGAACGGCGTGCCGTTCCGCGCGACCCTCACGTGGAGTGACCCCGCCGGTATCGGACAGACCACGACTGAGGCGGACACCACACCCCGACTCGTGAACAACTTGGACATCCGCGTGGAGCGCGTGGGCGCGACCAATGTGTACTATCCGTGGATTCTGAATCCCGACCTGACCAACAAGACGGAAGCCGCACGGAGCGCCGCCGCGACAACCGGCGTGGACAACCGGAACAACGTCGAGCAGGTGTTCATCGCCAATCCACCAAGTGGGCGCTACCGGGTAGTCCTTACTCATTCGGGCGGACTGCCCGGCGGCCCGTCGCCGTCCGCGCAGTGGGGTTCGCTCCTCACCACGGGCGACACACCGCTGCCGCCGGTGTTCACGGCGATTGAGGCCAGTCCGTCGGGGACGAACGCGCTGCTGACCTTCACCGCCGACCCCGGCGCGTATTTCCATCTCCTGAGCACGAGCGATTTCGTCACTTGGCAGACGAACGCGACCGTCAAGGCGGAGGGCGTGACGAATTCGGTCTTGGTCTCCGTCACGCAGCCGTATGAGTTTTACCGTCTCCGCCGTCAGCAGTAGGCCATGAAACATCGGCTTGCATTACTGCTTGCCTTCGTCGGCGCCTGGCTGGGAACAGCCCAGCCAAGCGCCGCTCAGGGGACGATTGCTTACTACGAGCCCGAAACGCCCATCGTGATGTTCACGCGTTGGTTTGACGAGTTTTACCCGCTGGACATGGACGGCGACAGCAGTGCCGACCTCACCTTCGGTTACAATTTCGCCTTCCTTGGCGTGCGCTCGGAGCAGGACAGTCGGCTGCTAGTCTGGTTATCGCCTCCTCCGAATATCAGCGGCCCCATCGCACCGCTCGCCACAGGGTTTCAAATCGGACCTGACAGCGGTAGTGGCAGCTTGCAGTGGTTTGGGGACGACTTCGACGTATTTGATACACTCGTTTACTGCACGGACCGATGTAGCGGCGCATTTCGCGGCCAGCACGCCTACATGGGCGTCGAGTTTGAGCGAGCCGGTGCGACACATTACGGCTGGGTGTTGCTGAACGTGGCCTCCGACTATCCGGCGGGCCGAATTGAGGCATGGGCGTGGGAGACACGTCCGGGCGAGGCGATTCTTGCCGGAGCAGTGCCCGAGCCTTCCACTTGGGCGTTGCTGATTGGGGGAGGAGTGTTGATGGTGTGGTTCAGACAAAAGAGAAATGAAAGGAGGGGCTAACAAAATCACTGGAGCGAACAGCCGCCCCGCTTCGCAGTTCGAGCGTCAGGGGCTTCGGCGATGCGCTCTGGTTGTCGAGAGTCGCGGGCGTTATCACGGCGGGGCGGCTGTCGCTCAGTTCTGGCGTTAGCCCGTGACGTCGCGGGCGAATCGAACACGCACAGCAAACCGAACCGCACACCATGAAAACAAAAACCAGAACTGCAACACGAATCGGAACAGCAGTCATCGCGTTGGCTCTCGTCGGCGTGAGCCATGCCCAACTCCAAGACCCGCCCATTCCCGGCACTTACTACTCGGCCAAGGATTTCGGGTGGAGTCCCCCGTGGCCGTTCAATCCACACCCGGAACTTGAGGCCGTCGAAATCGCGCCGGGCATTTTCGTCTTTGACGACACCGGCCTTCCCGACACGCCGCAGCAAGTGGCGGCCAGAGCCGCGCATCAGGCAGCCGTAGAGCACGCCAGAGTCCTCGCCGCAAATCCGGCGTTGGCCGAAGCCGAGCGCGCAGCGCGACAGGCGGCGCAGGAGGCGGCTTGGAAGGCAACCTTTCTGGCAGAGTTTGCGCCTTGGATTGTCACGGACGAGCGAGACGCGCTCGGCAACGTAACGACTCCTGCCAGTCTTGAGGAGGCGCGCAAGAGCGCCCTGCTCAACTTGGGCGAGCAAACCGCCAAAGACGCCAAGGCCGCCAAGGAGCAAGTGGCGGAATTCGCGCGGACGAATACGATCGGCCTGCCCGAATCGTGGATGGATGCCGAAGGCCGACGGCACATCATTGACCGCATCGGCCCCGATGGCACGCCCTACATCAAGCACGCACACAACCTGGGTTCGGCGGTCACCATTGCGGCGACCAACCTCTGGCCTGGCGGACCCCTGGGACTTGGGTTGACGGGCACGAATGTTTCCATTGGCCTCTGGGATGAAGGCCATGTGTTGACGAATCATCAGGAGTTCACCCAAAGCGGGCTGCGCGTGTCGCTGATGGATGTCAGCGGCAGCCCGGTTTACAACGACCATGCCACACACGTAGCAGGGACGCTTGGCGCATGGGGTGTTGTTGGCGCGGCAAAAGGCTTCTCGCACAGAGCACGTGTGCTCAGCAGCGACTTTCAGGATGACTTCCAAGAAATGCCACCGATTGTTGGCGCGAACGCCGTACGGCTTTCCAACCACAGCTACGGATACAACCGGGGCTGGGTCATGTCTGGCGGCACATGGTACTGGCTCGGTGAAAACAATCTGAGTTCGACGGAGGACTGGCAGTTTGGGTATTATGACGATGTAGCTCGCACGAACGACATGATCATCTACGCCGCGCAGACGTTTCTGCCGGTGTTTTCCTCCGGGAATGAGAATTGGGAAGGTCCTACCACCCAGCCCGTCTGGCATTGGTCCAGATACGGCGGAAGCTGGCGATGGACCAATAGCATCCGTCCTTTGGACGGCGGCGCGGAAGGGTATCACACAGTCAACACTTACGCGGTGTCCAAGAACAACCTCCTCGTTGGCGCCGTTGAGAAGATTCCGGGTGGCTATACCAGCCCGACCAACGTCTCGCTTGCGTGGTTCAGCAGTGCCGGCCCGACGGACGACGGGCGCATCAAGCCCGACTTGGTTGCTGCGGGTATCGGGCTTTACTCCTCCACGTTCACGAACGCGACTTCCTACGGAACGAAGTCCGGGACGAGCATGGCCGCGCCCAGCGTGGCGGGTGTGCTGGGCTTGTTGACCGAGTTGCACCAACGGCACTTTGGGGCACAGCAGCCGTTGCTGGCCTCCTCGCCCAAGGCGGTGGTTCTCAACACCACCGACGAGGCGGGCGCGGCGGCGGGGCCGGACTACCTTCACGGGTGGGGCTTGTTGAACGCCACGAGAGCGGCCCGTCTGATGACCAACAACATCGAAAGCCAATCGCTGGCGCATTTGAAGGAAGTCCGGCTGGTCAGCGGGGATGACATCGAGTTCCCCATTGTGGCGACGAACACGCAGCCGTTGCGGGTGACGATCTGCTGGACGGACCCGCCGGGCACAAATCCACCGGTCAGTCTCAACCCGACCAACTTGATGCTGGTGAACGATCTGGACTTGCGGCTCATCAGCCCGACCGGCACCACCAATTATCCCTGGGTATTGAATCCGGCCAACCGGACGGCGGCGGCCACGACGGGCGACAATTTCCGGGACAACATTGAGCAGGCGGAAGTGACCAGTCCGGCGAGCGGCGTGTGGCTGGTGCGGGTGACGCACAAGGGACAGTTGCGGGATGACCAGGGCGCGGTGGCTGATCAACGCCTGTCCATCGCGCTTTGGGGCAACCTTGCGCAGCCGCCGGTGTTGCCGCGCTTCATTCAGATTGCGATGGTGAGTTCCAATGCGGTGAGCTTGCGGTGGGACTCCGAGGTGGGGCGGGTCTATAAGGTGCAGCACCGGGACGATGTGGCGTCGGGGACATGGCAGGATTCCACGGGCGAGATCAGCGCCACCAAGACGAACACTGCGGTCACGCTGTCGGCGGATTCAGGCAACCGCTTTTACCGTCTGGTACAACTGAGGTGAGCATGTTGGCGACACATCACTACGGACGGTCAGGCTGGCGCGGGCTGGCGCTCGCGTCAGCCCTCCTGTTGGCCGCAGGCATGGCCGCCTTCTCGCAAGGCACGATTGTTTACAACCGGATGCCGTTAAACATCGTGCCGCCGGAGTTTCCTTGGGACGCGGAGGGGTATCGGGCCACACCGGAGTGGGGCACATCTCTGGGTTCAGTTTCCGTGGACATCAACCAAGACGGACAAGATGATTACTTGTTTACCTGGGGGATGGATTTCGGGATGCGTTGCTTGGGTGACAATAAGGCAGCGGGCTATTTCCTTACGCCGTGGGAAGGACCTCGGGCGAGGGCGCTGCCCGCAAGTGCGGTTATTGGTCCGAGCATGTCCCCGGTCGCATGGATTGGGAATCAGGATTCGCCCTTCGGCTTTGGACTCTCAAGCTGGCGGGACATTGGCGATCCAGACTTCATGGGCATCGGCGAGTTCGCGGGGGTCGAGTCGGCGTATGCGGGGTTGCAGCTTCAAATCAATGGGAACACACACTATGGTTGGATTCGGGTGGGTGCGCCAGTGCCCATTCTGAACGGCGGCTGGATTTACGACTACGCTTACGAGACGCGCCCGGATACTGCAATTCTGGCGGGGGCGATTCCAGAGCCTTCGACGGTGGCATTGATCATTGGAGGAGGAGTCTTGATGGTGTGGTTCAGACGAAAGAGGAATGAACGGAGGGGCTAACAAAATCACTGGAGCGAACAGCCGCCCCGCTTTGCAGTTCGAGCGTCGCGGGCTTCGGCGACGCGCTCAGGTGGTCGAGCGTCACGGGCGTGATCACGGCGGGGCGGCTGTCGCTCAGTTCGGTCGTTCGCCTGACCACTGAAACGGTCAACAGCCGAATGAACGCTTCTCGTTACACGCAATTGTTCAGGTTCGGAGTTTTTCTCGGAGCCGCTTCGCTGTCGACGGGGTGCATCGGCTACCCAGCTCGTGGGAAGGTTTTGTCCACTGAAGTGGCCGCTCGCACTGGGACATCGAGCAACCGCCTGGAGACCATCGAGGCGCGTTACACGTTTCACCGATGCGTCATGCTGCTGACCCCGTCGGGAGCGTTCCAGGACTGGATTCACTCTGTTGACATGGATTACGTGCTTCATCGCGCCGACCAATCAAAAGCCGCGTTGACATTCCTGCGCGGTCGCGAGTGGAAGAAGATTCTGCCAGTGCCGTCGACCAACCTTTGGGTGGCGATCTCTCAGCCTGAACGCCGGGGGAGGCAAGACGACCTGGAGGTGGTGGTGTTTCAGGACGACGATCTGGTCCGTCGGCGCAAACTGGAGACGATGGCGCTCGGGGCAGATGGCCGCTACGCCGGCTTCTTGGCATTTAGCCGCGTGCGCTGGGTGATCTGGTATCCCGGACAAGAGGGGCAGAAACAGTACGATGTCCTTCGTGATCGGTTCATCGCTCCTATCGAGGAATGGGGCAAGGACGAAGCCGAGACCTTGATGTGGGTGCCTGGAGACGTTTCTCCTCGGCCGCCCAACTAGGTGAGAGCATGAATGGACCGGCGAACCAGGCAGTGGAGCGAATGGCGGCGGGTGGACGCTTTTCGCAACCCCGTACGCCGTGGGCCGCCGCCATCGCTCACTTTTCACGTTCGCCGGGAATAGGGCGCAAGTAGAATGCCGACGGCCTACATCGAGACGAGTGTGCCAAGCTACTACGTGGCGCGGCCATCGGCCAACCTGTTGCAGGCTGCGAGGCAGGCGGCAACTCGGAGTTGGTGGGATGGCGGCTGTTCTGGGTTGGATCTGTACACCTCAACGGAAGCGCTGGACGAAGCCGGGCGGGGCGATTCCCAGATGGCGGCGGCTCGCATCCAGCTCTTGAAGGGGATTCCACGTCTGGCAATCAATCGGCGGGTGGGATCGTTCGCCGTCCGGCTGATTGCCAGGGGATTGATCCCGGCGACCGCCGGCTCCGACGCCATTCACATCTCGGTCGCTTGCGTGCATGGCCTTGATTTTCTCGTCACCTGGAACTTCCGACACATTGCAAACCCCTTCATCCGGAGTAAATTGAGCGCGGAAGCCGAGACCTTCGGAGTGCGGTTGCCCGTCATCTGCACGCCGGAGGAGCTTCTTACAGATCATGGCGACGATTAGTCCACGAACGGCAGCCGAGGATTCGGTGATCAGCGAATTGCATCAGCACAAGCGGGCCATTGCCTTGGAGCATGGAGATGACGTCGCCCGTTTGGTGCGATCTCTTCAGCAGCGCGAAGCCGGGGACTCCCGGGTTGTTGTGAGTCCAAGAGGCGAACCAGACGGTCCAGCGAACGGGAGCCAGCCGGTTCGTTCCCGGCGGCATCGGACGGGCTCGGCGGCTGGCTCCCGTCGCTGACCTTGTCGTTGAACTAT
>JAXGQW010000087.1:0-21227 GCA_040766265.1 Verrucomicrobiota bacterium | reverse complement strand
CCGCCCCTTCATAAAGGCGAACGAATCGGTTGAACCATAAACGAGCAGGAGTCAAGGATGACGGAAAACAAAGTGAGTTGGGTGTATCCACGATTGCAGTTGGCCTACTTGCTGCAATTCGCGATTTGGGGCAGTTGGTCCGTGGCGCTTGGGGGTTACTTGAACGGCAAGATGAGCGGCGCGCACGTCGGCGCCCTCTACATGGCCATACCGTGGGGAGCGATCATTGCCCCCTTGTTCATTGGTCCCATTGCGGACCGTTTCTTTTCGGCTCAGAAGGTCCTGGGGCTGCTGCATCTGATCAGCGGGGCCGCCCTGGTAGCCTGCGGGGTGATCTGTGCCGGGGCGGAGACCGCCGCGGCCGGCGGTGCAGTGACTGTGCCGTTCGGATCGCTCATGGTGTTGATGCTCATCTCCGGCATCTGCTACATGCCGTCGATACCGTTGGTCAACACGGTCGTCTTCAAGCACATACCCGACTCGGCCTCGGCGCCGAAGGTCTTCATTTTCGGAACGGTCGGCTGGATCGTGGTCAACCTGGTGGTCGAGGTGTTCGCCGGGGGCGCATCGAGCCCGACGTTCTTCTTCATCGGTGGCGGCTGCGGCATCGTTATGGGGCTGTATTCGCTCACACTGCCGGACACGCCGCCCAAGGGCGCCTCCACACAGGGGGCCAAAGACGCATTCGGACTTGGGGCGCTGGCGATGTTCAAGTCGCCGACGTTCACCATCTTTCTGCTGTGTGCCTTTATGGTGAGCATCTTCGGCAGCAACTACTTCTTCCCGTCCGTCGTCGCTTACCTGAGCGAATACGGTTATCCGGCGCCAGTGGCGCTGACGACGCTGAATCAGTTCTCCGAGTTGTTCTTCATGGCGATCCTGGCCTTCTGCGTGGCGCGGTTCGGACTCAAGTGGGTGTTGGTGATCGGGATGAGCGCCTGGGCAGTCCGGTATTTCATCTTCACCCAGGAGGGATTCCTGTTCGCCCTCATCGGACTGCTCTGCCACGGCATGGCGTACGCCTTCCTCTATACCGCGGCCTACATGTTCGGCGACCGGGTCGCCCCTGCTCATCTCAAGGCAAGCGTCCAGAGCCTGCTTGCCTTCCTCCTTCTGGGGATCGGCCAGGTCCTGAGCGGATATCTCTTTGGCTACCAAATTGACCGGTCGGCCCCCGCAATCACAACGACCGTTGCGACCGAGGAAGGCAAGGTCGCCAAGAGCCTGCCGGCCTGGAACGTGCCGGAAATGGAGACATCGGCCTGGCGTTATCTCGATCTCGCCAAGTCCGTCAAGTACATCGGAGGCGACAAGACGGTCTTCAACTTCGGCGAACATCTCGGCAAGTACACCAAGGAAGACGGCTCGATCGCCATCGAGAAACTGCCCGACGTCTGGGAATCGGGCGGCGTCTCCTACGGCAAGGATGAGTTGAAGGCGACGTTCGACAAGATCGGCACGCCCCTCACCCGCGAGAAGTACCTCCAGGCCCAGCGACACAATTGGACCAAGTTCTTCGTGCCGCCGGCCATCTTCGTCTGCTTCTGGGTCTTCCTGTTCATCATCTTCGGCAGGGAACCTGTCAAGGCCCAGGAGGAGCCCGCGAAGGCCTGAAGACGCACGCATGGTTTTGTCGTCCGGCCCGGGAGCGATTGCCGCTTCCCGGGCCGTCTTCCATTCATCGAGTGGCTGTTGGATTTGCTTGCGGTTGCCTTCGGCCCGAGCATAATGCGCCCCGAACGAAGCGATCGCGGCCGGCTGGCATGCGCGAGTAGCTCAATTGGATAGAGCGTCGGCCTCCGGAGCCGAAGGTTATGGGTTCGACCCCCGTCTCGCGTACCAGCTCACATTTCGTCGCGGCCCTGACGGCGCTGAGCGAAAACGCCTATCTGTCTGCCATCCGCGCCGGGATGGTCTCCGTCGTCCCCCTGACGATCATTGGCGGTCTGTTCATGATCGTGGCTTACCTGCCGGTCCCTGGCTGGGAAAACCGAATCGCCCCCTATCAGCAAGTCCTGCAGGTCCCGGTCAGCGCCACGTTCGGACTGCTCGCGGTCTTTGTCTCTTTCGCGATCGGGTACGACCTGGGAGAGCGCCTCGAACAGGAACCGGTCGTCAGCGCCTCGCTGGCGACGCTGGTGTTCCTGATGCTGCAGATCAGACTCGAGGATTTAAGTCTCGATATGGACAACCTCGGTTCGAAGGGGCTTTTCCCGGCAATCGTGATCGCCCTCATCTCGGTGCGGCTTCAGAAGCTCTTCACCGACACAGGGGTCGTCATCAAGCTGCCGGCCAACGTCCCGCACGTGGTGTACGAGTCGTTTCTTTCGCTGATTCCCATGTGTTTCCTGGTGCTCGGGTTCTGGTTCATCCGGTTCGTCCTGGGGGTCGACATCAATCAGATCGTTCAGACTGTGTTCGAGCCGCTGGTGTTCGCCTTGAACACGCTGCCCGGCATCCTCGTCTACGCCTTTCTTGTCACCATGCTCTGGTCGGTAGGCATTAACGGTGACAACGCCATGGACGCCCTGGTCGCCCCCATCTTCCTCCAGTTCCTGACGGAAAACGTCGCGGCCATGACCCAGGGCCAACCCCTTCCAAATGTGACGGCCTACGGCTTCTTCACCACATTCGTCAATGTGGGCGGGACCGGGGCAACCATCGCGCTAGCGCTCATCATGGTGAACTCGAAGGAGCCCGGCTTCAGGAAGATCAGTCGACTCTCGCTGCCGACGCAGGTTTTTCAGATTAACGAACCGATCTTCTTCGGCTTCCCCATCGTGCTCAACCCGGTCTTCATGATCCCGTACGTGCTCAATGCCCTCATCCTGACGGCCGGCACGTATTTGCTGATGGATTGGGGGATCATCAACAAGCCGTTCGTGAACGTGCCCTGGACCACCCCGCCCATCATCGGGCATTACCTTGTCTCGGGCGGGGATTGGCGTGCGGCGGTGTGGGGTGTGCTGTCGATCCTCATCGCCATGGCCGTCTACTTTCCGTTCGCAAAGGCGGCCGAGAGGCAGCGTCTGCGCGCGGAAGCGATCGGGGCGGCTCGCGAATAGGCCGGTTAGCCCTCAGGCCGTCTGGTCGAAGAGGCGCAGCGACTCGTCCATTTGCTCGGTGCTCTCGGCCCCGAGTGTCATCGCGTCGAGCAGGCCGAGACCTGTGGCGAACCGCATGCATTCCTCTTTCATCTGCGCCAGGGTGCCCTCGCCATAGATCTTCATCCCGATGAGCGCCTTGCCGTTCGCTTTCGCCGTTTTGAGAACCGACACGACTTCATCGACCGGCCCATCCATCTTGGCCCCTTTGGGGTTGATACGCGCCAGAATCACGTCGACCCAGGGACAGTTCGCTGCGTTCTTGAGCGCGCCGAAATTGTGGCAGGAAACGCCCACGGCGCGGATCTGCTTCTTTTCCTTGGCTTCGGCCAGGGCGTCCATGTACGGTCGCATCTCCTCTTCCCACTCCGGGTTGTCGAGGCAATGGAGCAGGACAACATCGAGATAGTCTGTCATCAGCTCATGACGAAACCGCTGGACGGCCATTTGGGTCGATCTCCGCTTAAAATCCGCCGGCACTTGCGAGGGTTGGCCGTCATAGCGATACCAGAGCTTGGTCAGGACGGTAACCTTGTCGCGCGGCAGCGACTTCAGGACTTCGCGAAAGTAGACGTGCGAGCCATACAGATCCGCCAGATCGAAAAACGTGATCCCCCGGTCGTAATCGTGGCGGAGCAGGGTCGTGAGCTTCTCGAAGCCCATGCGGGTGTGATTGGATTGCCGATTGCCGCCGCTCATGCCCGTTCCCTGACCAATGCGCGAAAGGATGATGCCGGTTTTGCCCAGGGCGCCTTGCGGGGGGGCGTCGGGGCTGGGGCCGGCCTGTGCGCGCACAACGCTGTACAAGCAGGCGGATCCGCCCGCCAGGGAGGCGAGGAAGTGTCGTCGGCCGATGCGTTTCATAGGTGTTCTCATAAAAAGACTATGGCCGGGTTACCACCCGGCCACATCTTACACAAGAAACAACTTTGAGAACTCTTGCTGCCGCTCAGCACCCCGGGGCATCCGCCCCTTCGAAATCTCAATGACAGGTGCAGAATACCCCAAACGACGATCCCGCATAGTCACCAGTTCTGGGGACACGTGTCACCCCTCCGCTTAGCCGGATATTTCACAAGGCTTCGCGGGGTCTCATATCCGGGCTGTGGCAAAACCGCGCCCGGAAAGGGAATTCAGAGACGCCTCTCAGTTCCGAAAGCGTCCTGCCATAAGAACGGCGTGTTCATTTCTCTGCCTCTCGAACCTGGCGCGGTTTTGCTTTTCTAACCCGCATAGCAGACGTCTTGCGAAGTCTGACCGCCCTGTGCACTGACGGGGCGTGAAATATGCGGGTTAGCCGCGCCCCAAAGGCGCGGTCAATCGCACCACGGTGCCGCCTTCGGACGCCGGGCTGATTTCGAATCGGCCGCCCACATCCTCCAAACGCTGGCGCATGTTGCGCAGACCGTTGCGGGACGATGCGCGCGCAGTGTCCTCGACGGCGAATCCGCGCCCGTTGTCCTCGATCTCGATCACGTAGGAGTCGGCGCCGAGCTTGAGCCGGATCCAGACGGCGGAGGCGTGGGCGTGGCGGACCACGTTTGTCACCGCCTCCTTGAATGCGAGGAAGAGGTTGTGTCGCGCGTCGGGCGGCAGCGGGCAGGCCGGCAGCTCCGCGGGGGCATCGAGGCGGCACCGCACACCCGCCAGGGACAGGTATTCCTGGGCGTATTTGCTGACGTAGGTCATCAAACCGTCGAGCGTGTCGTTGGATGGGTTGACGGCCCAAACGATCTCATCAAGCACCCGCGTGGTGTCCCGGGCCGTCTGGGAAATCTGCCGCGCATGGGCCTCGACTTCCGCGGGGTCGGCCTTGTCGCCTTCCACCAACTCACCCAACAGGGCCACCTGCGTCAGGCTCGCGCCCAACTGGTCGTGGATGTCGCGGGCGATGCGCGCGCGCTCGCGTTCGAGCGCTTCCTTTTGTTCGAGCCGCTCGACCTGGCGTTTGAGTCTCTGGGTCGAGATCAAATAAACCAGCCCGACAATCGCCCCGAGAAGGAGCGACGCCGAGGCCCCGAGAAACCATGGTGTTTGCCAGAGCGGCGTTTCGACACTCACGGCGAAACTCGCGCCGACCTCATTCCAGACGCCATCCTCGTTCGAGGCCGTGACGCAGAACCGGTATTCACCCGGCGGCAGCCGGCTGTAGCGCGCGACACGGATGTTGCCCGCCTCGGTCCAGGCGCTCTCGTGCCCTTCCATCCGATACCGAAACCGCCCCTTGTCCGGCGCAACGAGGTTGATGCTGGTGTACTGGATCTCGAGATGCTCACGCCCGGCGGGCACCACCACCCGCTCCGGCCAGCTCGACTCGATCGAGCTTGTCCCCTGCGGCTGCCCGTCGATGAGCACCGCCTCGATCACCACGGGCGGCGGCCGCGGGTTCACGCGCAACCGTCCGAGGTGGATGCCCGCCAGCCCGCGAACGGTTGAAAACCAAAGCGTGCCGTCGTCCGCCCGCCATGCCCCGGGTTGTGATCCCATCGTGCACTCGCGAGTCGGCATGCCGTCCGGCTTCCCGTAGGTGCGCACGTCCACCAACCCCGTCCCGCCGCGTGCGAATGCGTTCAGATCCCGCCGCGCCACTCGCATCAGACCGGTATTTGATCCGAGCCAGAGGCAGTTCTCGTCGTCTTCGAGCTGGTATCCGATGACGTTGCTCGCAAGGCCCTCCCGAGTTGTGTACAGCGTCCAGGCGCCGTTCTCCAAACGCCCAAGACCGTTTCCAAGCGTTCCCACCCACAAAACGCCATCCCGGTCGAGCCACAACGACGAGACATCCTCTCCCGGCGCGCCGTCCTGCCTGCGCCAGACCGTGAACCGCCCTTGACTCCAACGGTTGAGTCCGCCTCCCCGGGTCCCAATCCATAAGCCCTCCGCGCCGTCGTCGACGATGGCTCTGACATCGTCGTTCGAGAGGCCATCGCGCGTCGTGAAGAGCCGCCAGCCGTCCGGATCGCGCCGCGCCAATCCGCCTGTTGTGCCGACCCAAAGACGTCCCTGGCGATCCTCGTGCAGTGCGGCCACCAGGCGCGGAATCGCCTCGCCTCCGACCCGCAGCAGCCGCCCCTCGCGCAACTGGAACAACCCGCCTCCTTGCGTTCCCACCCAGACATCCCCAGCCCGATCCACAAGCACCGACCAGACGGACAGGTGGGTCAACCCCTGCTCTGGACCGTAGCGGCGTCTTTGCGAACCCAGGTAATAGGCCAGCCCCCCCCCGTTGGAACCGACCCAAAGCCCGCCCTTGGCATCTGTGCAGACGGTCTGGACCACCCCCACCCCCAAGTCGGGCGAGACATCGATCGCCTCGAACGCCTGCGATCTGATCCGGTTGAGCCCGCCCCCGTCGGTCCCCACCCACACGCTGCCATCGTAGTCGACGCACAGTGAGAAGATGTAGTTGTTCGAGAGCCCGTCGCTCGTCGAGTGCCGCCGCACATGCCCGCCGCCTTCAAAGCGGTAGACCCCCGCCCCGAGCGTGCCCACCAGCAGGTCGCCCTGCCGATCCTCGCACGCACACGCGACCGGCACGGCGCCCCACGGATACGCCCCCAAATCGACCGTGCATCGAGTGCCCTCGAACTGTTGCACGCGGCCGTCCCCCAACCGCCAGTAGCCGCCCGCCGCGCGCGCCACAAGCGCGTCCAAACGGCCCACCGCCACCTCTTCGTCGATCTGGGGTTCGAGGTGCCCCGCGCCTGTTGCGGGGCGGATCGAGGCCACACGGCCATCCGTCCCGGCCCAAACCCGTCCCGCGGTATCGACAATGATCGACCGCCGGGCCGTGGGCCGGTCGAAACCGAAAACGAACGGGCTGAATTGACTGTTCGCGTGGCGCCAGAGCTGACCGTCCGCGGTGTACAACCAGACGGCACCCGTCGCATCCTGGGTGGACGCCACCAAACGCCGGGCCGTCGATCCCTGGCCGATGCCGGTGCTGGTGAAGACGCCATCCTCGAACAAGGCCACACCCCCGGCCTCCGTGCCAATCCACAGGTTACCCGCCCGGTCTTCAAGCAGGCTCACGACGTGGCTGTCGCTCAACCCGGGCGTGCTTTGCGCATCGAACACCCGAAAGCGAAGTCCGTCGAAGCGCACCAACCCATTCGGGGTGCCGAACCACAGATAGCCGTCCCGGGTGCGAACGATTGCAGTCACCGAATTGCGCGGCAACCCGACATCCGTGTCCCAGACATCGATCACTTCCCGCCTCCCGCGCGGAGCCGCCTCGAGCGCGGGCGGCGTCGACGCAAGGGGCGCGAGAATCGCTATCCCGAGCGCCAGCAGCGACACCAGGCTCGACAGACGGCTCGAGGCGGCCCTGGGACAGGGCATGCCCGCGCCGCGCCGTTGACTGAACCTGTTCCTCAGACCATGCGAAGGCACGCGCGATTTACGTACGGCCAGCCGGCAAGGTAAAGAAGTTTGACAGGCGCGACCGCAAATCCCTCGAAGCCGGTCCTGTTCCATCCGTGTTCCATCCGTGGCAACACTGCCGCATCGGATTCATCCTCGAAACGACTCGCTCCTCGACGGGTTTTGCTCTACTCTCTGCACGATGCGTTGCCTTGAATTCGTTCTGGGTCCGCTGGCCCTTGCGGCTTGTTTCGCGGTGGCTGCCGATGCGAACCGGTTGCTCGTCGAGTACCCAGCCGGCCAGGCTTGGCCCCGCTTCTCGATCAGCACGGTTTCAAACCGCGTCGTCCGACTCGAGGCGTCCGGAGACCTCGAAGCCTGGCAGGAAATCGCCCGCTCCCATGACGCTCTGGTCTCCTACCCGGACATGAGCGCCGCGGGTCAACACAGACGATTCTACCGCGCGTCGATCGTTCCCCGGACCGCAGCCGACGATTGGAAGAACCAGGTTCATTTCCCCGACGACGCCCTTCTCTCTCCCATGCCGGCCTACGGGGAAATCCTGCCGCGCTGGATCAAGTTCGCCCTCGTCCTGGCCGATCCGCATCGAGTGCACTTCCAGGACAGCTCGAAGTATCCCTTCCACTACGATTTCGCCCGGACCCGCCTTGCGCCGTTCCAATCGATGACACGCGAGCAATTCGACGCCGTCTCGCTCTGGCGCGCCAATCAGCAGGTTGTCCTGGGCGCCGTTCTCTTCGGCCCGACCGCGAGTCTGCGCGAAATCGGCATTCAGATCGTCGGGAACGACCCGTATCCGCCGGAGCAGGTGGCCGATTGGTTCGACCGGGTGCGCGCGAGTCTCGTCGCGGGGCCCGAGGTCAAGGTCTTCTATTTCCCGACCTACGAACAAGAGGGCGCGGCTGAACTTAATCGGCCCTATTTCGACAGCAGGGGGATTGCGATCAGCTCCGGGGCGCGCTGGGTGGTCGCGGATCAATGCTACGCCGCCGGCTGGGCCCTGGGCCGACTCGTCCATGTGCCGGCAGCCGAACTCGACGCCCACTACCGCGACGGGCGGCTGCGCCCGGACGACATCCTGGTTGTGGACGCTGTGCCGGCCGAGATCCCGCCAGTGGCGGGAATTGTGTCGATGGTCCCAGCAACACCCAACTCGCATGTCGCTCTCCTGGCGCAGTCGTTCGGCATCCCCTGTGTGCACTTCGCCGATGCGGCCTCGCGCGATCGGGTGCTGGGCCTGCTCGGGCAGGAGGTGGTGTTGCGGGCGCGCAGCAACTACGGCGCCTGCGACCTGCGAATCGCAAGTGTCGAGGGCCAGCTTTCCGATGATCTGCGCCTCGAATTGCTGGCGCTCAAGACGCCGCCCGCACTCGAACTCACCCCCAAGACAGCCTCGGGAACCATCGGCATCAGCGCCGAAGGACTGCGCCCGGCCGACATCGGACGCGTGGGAGGCAAGGCCGCCAATTTCGGCCTGCTGCGCCGCGCCATCCCCGCATACGCGCCCACGCCCGCGCTGGCCCTGACGTTCGACCTGTGGGATGCCTACCTCGACCAGACCCTGCCAACGGGCACCACCACCCTGCGCGCCGCGATCGACGCGAAACTGGGTGGATTCTCCTGGCCGCCCGAAATGGCGGCGGTCCAGGACGCGCTGGCCGAGGTCCGCACGCTGTTCACGGAGATCGCCGACTTCGATTCCGCGCAGCGCCAGGCCATCCTGACGCTCCTCGACGCCGCTGGATTTGCGCCGGACCGGAAAATCCGCTTCCGGAGTTCCACCAACGTCGAGGACAGCGAGCAGTTTAGCGGGGCGGGCCTCTACGACAGTTACAGCGGCTGCCTGGCCGATGAACTCGACGGTGACAATGCCGGCCCGAGCCAGTGCGATCCGGACGATTCGCGCGAGCGCGGCGTTTTTCGAGCCTTGCGCAGAGTATACGCGAGCTTCTACAACCAAAACGCCTTTCTCGAACGCTTGCGACACCGCGTGGACGAGGCCGATGTCGGCATGGCCGTGCTGGTCCATCACTCGACCCCGGACGAATTCGAGCTGGCCAACGGGGTTGCCACCGCGGAGATCTGGAAAGGCGATTCGTCGGAAATCCGCAGCTTCAGTGCCAGGCTCGTCACGCAGTTGGGCGCCCTCTCCGTCGCCAACCCCGAACCCAACGCCCGGCCTGAGGAAGTCGAAGCCAGTATTTGGAGCGACGGCGCCCCCTACCTCTCGACGCTGCGGTCGTCCAGCCTCGTGCCTTTAGGCGACCATGTCCTAACATGGGAAACGGAGTACCGCGACCTGGCGATTCTGCTCGACAAGGCTGCTCGATCCTACGAAGCCGAGTTCCCTGAGCGCCGCACATTCCTCCTCGATTTCGAATACAAAAAAACCGCGCCCGAGGGCCGACTGCTGGTCAAGCAAATCCGCGAACTCCCGCGGCCCTCCGACACAACGACGCTCACGCCATGGCTGCTGAACGAGACCAATCGCTACGTCCTCGACCAGGGGGAGCACGGCAACGCCTTCGCCTTCCACCGCCTCAAGTCGCGCTGGACCCTGACAACCGGCAACCTCCGGCTCACCGACGCCAACCTGGCGGAAACCATCTACCGGACCGTCGACGTCGAAATCCTCGATGGGATGGCCGTCTCGGCTTTCCACGGCCTGCTTTCGCACCTGCCCGAGTTTGCGCATCGCAGAGACGGAGATGAAACCATCGACTCCTGGACTCTCGGGGCGGGCAAGGACAAACGCGACTTTCAGGTGCGGACATGGCTGCCCCGCCCCGTGGCGGCCAGCGCCAGTCCGATTGTGTTTCTCAGTGACGGACGCCTCCAATTGAGCGTCCGTTACACCCAGCAGCAGCCGGTCATCAATTACGATGGGCCGGGAACCACTTCGAGTGACGAGGCCATCCTCGCGCCGGCACGAACGGTCAGCCCGCGGAGCCTCCTGCAAGTACGCAAACTCGCCGGGAAAGGCGTCACGGTCGAAACACGGTTCTATTGGCCCCCGAATCCCACAGGCCCAAGTGCCGGCTACACAGCCCCGCTTGAAGCCTGGGTCGAAACGCAGATCGAGGGACTGGCATCCCAAGTCATTGTGCTGCGTCACGATCTTGCCCAGACCTACCATCCCGGCCACCACAACTTCTTCGAGGAGTTCATCTTCGATCCTCACCTCGAACCCGGCATCGCTCCGGCGATCCTGTCCGAACTCTCGGCCCGCAACATACGCGCCCTCTACGGCACCTGGTCCTTCGACACGCCCACGACGTTCTGGATTTGGGGCCTCGATAACACCCTGCGACAGCTCTGACCAACACAATCGGACTCGACGCCGCGGAGCAAGTGCGGGACGATCCGGGCCCGACATGATTCATCACGCAGCCCCGGACGCCGGTCCGCGCGAATTCGTTCCGCCCGTGAGCACACCGCGCTCCGCCTCACCGGACAATGCCCGGTCGCGAACGCCGATTGCCGCTTGCCTCTCTCGAACGGGTCGACGCCTTCTCCGCTCGATCGCTGCTCGAAACCGTCTGCGCCCCGGTGCCGGCCCATCGCGCTGCGCTGGACGGCTGATGGCCGGTGCGCTCCTGGTGTGCGCGGGGTTCGCCGCCCAAGCCCAGGATCGCCTCGAGCACATGCCCGGCTACGACCAGTACCAGAGGATGAACCGGGACGGAGCCGACGCGGTGAAGTTCGGCTCGCTCACGGTGACGTGGAAGGATGAGGGACGAGCCTTCGAGTATCGGCGTGAGGGCAAAAGATACCGGTTCGACATCCCGACGCGGCGCACGACGCAGGTGACCAACGCCCCCGCACCGCGCAGAGCGGATGCCGCCCAGGAGAAGCCCGCTGCGAAGACGCACGACGACGACGACCGGCCCGACCGGGGGCGTCAGTATCGCACAGCCTACTCGCCGGATGGGAAGCACAAGGCGTTTTACCGCGATCACAATCTCTGGCTGACTCCGGCTGAGACCACCAACGCCGTGGCGGTCACCACCGAGGGCAGCAGCGCGGCGCGGCTCAAGTTCGGCACCGCCAGTTGGGTCTATGGCGAGGAACTCGAGCAGAAGACCGCCATGTGGTGGTCCCCGGACAGTCGGAAGATCGCGTTCTACCGATTCGACGAAAGCCAGGTGCCGGACTACCATCTGCAACTCGACCAAACGAGGATCCTGAGCACCGTGGATATCGAGCCGTATCCGAAGGCAGGCGGCGTCAACCCCGTCGTCGACATCCTGATCTACGACCTCGAAAGCCAACGCACGCTCACCGTCGACGTCCGGAATGGGCAACCGTTCGAGAACGAGGTAGTCGGCCACTATGTCTACGGGGTCTCCTGGACCCAGGACAGCCGTGAACTCCTCTTCCACCGCACCAACCGCCGCCAGAACATCATGGAATTGGCTGCCGCCAACCCCGACACCGGCACGACCCGCGTTGTGGTCCGTGAGGAGTGGCTGCCCAGTTGGACCGAGAATCTGCCCAAAGTGAGGTTCTTCGAGGATGGACGCCGCTTTGTCTGGGCCTCGGAACGCACGGGCTGGCGCAACCTGTATCTCTACGATCTGCACGATGGCCTTCGCCGTCCGCTGACAGACCACCCGTTCGAGGTGGCCGACCTGGTGCGTCTGGATGAACCGACCGGGTTCCTGTACTACACCGCGCACGACGGCGACACGCCGATGAAGCTTCAGCTCCATCGGGTCAGGACGGACGGCACCGGCCATCAGCGGCTGACCGATCCGGCCTTTCACCACCAGATCGACTTTGCGCCCGACGGCAGGCACTTCGTCGATGTTGCCCAGACGCACGACACGCCCCCGACGACTGTGCTTCGCGACGCCGATGGACGCCTGGTGTCCGAACTGGCCCGCAGCGACATGACCCAGTTCAGGAAGCTCGGCATGCGCACAGTCGAACTGCTCCGGTTCAGGGCTGCCGACGGCAGGACCGACCTGTACGGGCTTCTCCATTTCCCATCGAACTTCAACCCGCGAAAGAAGTACCCCCTCCTCGTCAGCGTCTACGCAGGCCCCGCCACTACCGGCGCGCGCGAGACCTTCGTCATGCCGAGCCGGCTGACGGAGTTCGGATTCCTTGTCGCCTCGTTCGATTCGCGCAGCGCCAGCGGACGCGGCAAACGGTTCCTCGACGCCATTTACTGCAACTTCGGCATCGTCGAGATGGACGATCAGGCAGCCGGTGTCCGCGCCCTGTGGTCAAGACCCTACGTGGACCGGCATCGGGTGGGCATTTTCGGAACCTCGTATGGGGGCACGTCGGCGGCGACGTGTCTGCTGCGCTTTCCCGGTGTATTCCACGCCGCTGCCGCCAGTTCGGCCGTCACCGACTACCGCAACTACGACACGATCTACACCGAACGCTACATGGGATTGCCCCAGGACAACGCGCCGGCCTACGACGCCGCCCGCGTCTCAACCTACGCCGCGAATCTCCAGGGGCGCCTCCTGCTCTTCTATGGGACGGCCGACAACAACGTCCACCCGAACAACACCATGCAACTGGTCCAGGCTCTCCAAAAGGCCGGCAAGAGCTTTGAAGTCCAGGTCGGCCCTGACCGGGGCCACACCTCCGTCAACCAGGACCGCATGATGGAGTTCTTTATCGAGAATCTCGTCCTTGACCAGCCTCGGACGGCTGCGCGACCGAATCCTCCACGCGCCCAAGGCAAAGCCCCGGGGCGCAACGCGGCGAAGTAAGGGTCTGTGCCAGGATTACCGGAATTAGTTTTTGCACAGACCCTAACCCGGAAATCTCACCAGTGGGCCGATCGCGGCATTCCGGACGGTCTGCGGGTGAGATTTCCGGGTCTGTGAAACCCGCGCCCAGCAAGGAGAATCGGCTCATCGGTTCATCAAAGCCGGGATGCGCCCCAGCCGCTTGGGCGACCCGGCCACGCCGACACAGTGTGGTCGAGATTGGGTCCAACGGGTCATCGCGTTTGGCCGGGGACGAGGACGTTCCCGCTCCGGCCGCACAGAGCACGGTGTTCGAGCTGCGGACGAGGCGCGCAGCCCACAGCCACAATGAACGCCGCCCCAAAGCCGTGGTCAACCAGAGCGCCCATCCGAAGTATTATCTTCAGCGGGGGGAGTCTTGGGGGCATGCGCCAGGACCCGTTCGAGGATCTGGTCGGCGCGATACGGCTTCTCTCCGGCGAACCCACCGTAGCTCAGCCCGTCAACCACCGCCTGTCGAATGGTCCCATCGACCAGATAATGGACCCGCGCCAAGCCCTTCTCGGCCCAGAGGGCGGTGTCCACGTGTTGGATCGAGTTAAACGGGACCGTCTTTCCGCCGGGCGTGTAGAGGTTCTCGGCATCCACCTTGAGGACCTTGCCGCGGCGATAGAGAAACGAACCCAGAACAGCCAGGCCGATCACGCCGGCCACGGCGCCGATATAGAGCTGGGTGCGGATCGACTCCGGGCTTTTGAGCTTCGGGATGTTCTTCGCGTCCGGCCAGTCGCGCTGCCGCGCGTACGCGGCCCAATCATCCTCCCGCTTTTCCTCCTTGAATTGCTCGAAGGCGCGCGCGATCTCGTTCTGCTTCGGATAGCCGATAGCTCCGTCGTAGGCAAACCAAGCCGCCGAGCCGAGAGTGAAAAACACGGCAAAAAGCCATCGCTTGTGGAACCAGGGCGTTGCCCTGCCGATGATGACCGCTGACTCGGTTGATGGCATACAAGAGTCCGTGTGTGGCCCGTCATTGGTACTGCGGAATCTTGAGCAACTCGCCGCCCTTGAGGGCGGATTGGTGGGCCACGACGCCGGCCACGGTCATGTTCAGAGCCCATTCGATGTTCACCAGGGGCGTCCGATCCTCGATGATCGCCGTGATGAACTCGTTCATCAGGTAGCCGTGCGAACCGCCGTGCCCGCCGGCCTCGACCCGCGGCGGAAGAGGCGGGCGCTTGAGCCGGGGCAGGTCCTTCGCAAGCCCTTGGTATGAGCCGTAAACCGCCCCTTTCTGTCCCCGCACACGCCCCATCTCGCCTTCGTGCCCCGGGGTGTCCCAACTGACCGCCATGCGCGCGCTGCCGCCTTCGCTGGTCCGCAACAGGGCGATTTCGGTTCCGAACGGGTTCTTGTACCGGTTGTTCTCCGGGCGCAGGTGGGAAACGGCGCTTGGCATGCCCATGCACGACACCTCGGTGAAGCGTCCGCTGCCGATGCCGACATAATACGCGTTCGAATGCGTCGGATACCACTGGGGCGGCAACCCCACGCGCCAATCCTTGTACGACGGGATCGGTTGCTCCATGTAGTGGTAATACTCCCCTTCCGCGAACACCACCTTCCCGAGCAGGCCCGCCCCGTAGAGCTGACGCATGGCATACAGATCCTCGTGAAAACACGACGTCTCGAACATCATGTACTTGAGCCCGCTGCTCCTCACCGCCTGGAAGAGCTGGTCCGCCTCCTCGATCGATCCGTACACGGCGGGCACGGCCGATGCGACGTGTTTTCCGTGCTTGAGGACCTCGATGCAATGCCGGGCGTGGCTGGGGGCGTCGGTGGCCACAAAAACCGCCTCGATGCGGTCATCCGTGACCAACTCTTCGAGCGACGGATAGGTCTTGGCGCAACGACAGGCCTTCGCCAACCCAGCGCGGCGCTCTTCCACAAGGTCGCTCACTGCCACTATCTCGACGTTGGGATGATCCTGGAAGCTGAACGCCGCGCCGAATTGGCACACCCCGTACCCGACGATGCCCACTCGCACCTTGCGGTCCGAGACCGGCTGCCAATCCTTCGACGCGTCCGGGTCAGAGGGAGCCTTCTCGAAACCGGCAATCGCCGGTTGCTGGGCCACAGTCGAAGCGTGCAGGCCGAGAGCCGCCGACCCCAGGCCAACCGCCTTGAGAAACGACCGCCGCGTGGTATGATCTTTCATGTTATGTCGTCCGTCGACAGCGCGCTTCACGCGCGCCAAGCCGACTTTCGGGGATTGATTATGCCGTTGGTCCGGGCGCATGGCAAGGATCGAGCAGAATTGGGCTTGCCAAATCCGTGTCGCCGGGCATTCTCCCTGGCACTGCGTCTTCCGGATCATGCGCTGCTCCAAAGACAAGAGACGTGTTCCCTGACTGAATCATGACGCGGAGGGAAAGGTGAGATGTCGAACTCCGGAAGGCGTTGACTCGTCTCGAATCGGGTCGATCGGCACGTCACAACAACGGATAATGCGGTATGCCTTGGCATTGGGCGGGGCTTGACGGAGCAAGCTCCGCTTTCGTTTCTGACGGTGCCGGCACGCCAATGCGCGTGCAAAGCCAGGGCCGCCGAGCGGTGAGTGTTTAACTGCTGCATGCAAGAACATATCGAAGTGGAAGGCCGCGTGATCACGGTGCTTGCGGGAACCATGTTCCGGGTGCAATTGGACAACAACCACGTTGTCCTGGCCACGATCGCCGGACGCATGCGCAAGCGCTTCGTGCGCCTGACCACTGGCGACCGCGTGAAGATGGAGATGTCGCCCTACGACCTCAACAAGGCCCGCATTGTCTGGCGCATCGGGTAGCGCGCCGCATACCGCCGCATCTCCGCGACAAGCGTCGAATCCACCCCAATTCGACCTGGTTCGACTCGGCCATCCCCCCCTCTTGGTCCCGGGCACCATGACGCCTCGACACTCCGAAGCCTCTCCAGGCCACACCGCTCGGCGATGAAGGAAGGTCCCATACCGCTGGCGGCCCGGTGCACGGCTTTTCTGATCTGCCTCGCACTGCTCACTCCGCCAGCCCTGGGCGGCGATGCGGCCTCCCCAACCCGCCAACCGCCCCTCAAACCCAGTCTGGTCCCCGGTGGCGAGATCTTCGACGCACCGACCCTGCTCGAATTCCGACTGCACCTGCGCGCCGCGCATCTGCGCGCCCTGCGCGAACAGCCGCGCGAGTACGTCCCCATGACGGCGGTCGTCAACGGACAAATCTTCACCAATGTGGCCGCCAAACTCAAGGGAGCCGCCGGGAGCTTTCGTCCTATTGACGACCAACCGGCCTTGACGCTGCATTTCAGCAAGTGGGTCGACGGGCGGCGTCTTTTCGGGATTCGCCGGTTGCACCTCAACAACTCGGTGCAGGACCCGTCCTTTCTCAACGAGTACTTGGGCAGCGAGTTGTTCCGGGCGGCGGGAGTTCCCACCACGCGGGTCGCGTGGGCCACGGTGGAACTGAACGACCGGAAGCTCGGCCTGTACGTGCTCAAGGAAGCGTTCGAGACGGAGTTCCTCAGGACCTGCTTCGGAAGCGCCAAAGGCAACCTCTACGACGGCGGCTTCGTCCAGGACATCCAGAACGACCTCGAACTGGATTCGGGCGACGGCCCAAAGGACCGCTCCGACCTCAAGGCCCTGGCCGCCGCCCTGCAGGAACAAGATCGAGATCGCCGTTGGGAACGACTCGAGGCGCTGCTGGATGTCGACCGGTTCGCCTCGTATGCCGCCCTGTCGGTCATGCTTGTGGACTGGGACGGCTACCCCCTCAACCGCAACAACTACCGCATCTACTTTCGCCCGGACGACGGCCGCGCCGTCTTTATGCCGCACGGCATGGACCAGTTGTTTCAGCGGTCCTACCTCGATCTCGATGTGAGCTGGACGGGCAGTGTCGCCTGGGCTCTGTTCGATATTCCAGTCGCCCAAACGCTCTACGAAGCCCGCTGCCGCGAACTCTTCACCAACGTCTTCCAACTCGACCGCATCACCAACAGCATCGCTCGAGCCTGCGCCGTCCTCCAACCCGTCCAGCCGGACATACGGCAACGCGCCCAGGACCTCGAGGACCAGGTTTACAACCGCTTCCGCGTTCTGCGCCGCGACGCCATCCTCAAACCGCCGCCACCCCGCAAGCCTTGACGTCGATCACATCGCGCAAGGCCTTCCCGCCGCACTTCCCGCTGCACTTCACCCCTTGCGACCGCGCGTTTTCTGGGGTACATGCTCCGTCATGGACGCCAAGGAAGCCCTGATCGCTTTGAACATGGTCGAGCATGTCGGTCCGATCCGCTTGCGCCAACTGCTGGATCACCTGGGTGACGCCCCCTCGATCCTGAAAGCAAGCCGCGCCCAACTCGAACGGGTGCCAGGCATCGGACTCGAGACCGCGGCGGCCATTGCCTCCTGGGAAAAGACCGTCGACCTCGCCGGCGAACTCGAACGCATTCGCGATTTTGGCTGCCAGGTGCTGACCATGGCCGACGACTCGTATCCGCCCCTGCTCCGCCAGATTTATGATCCGCCCATCGTCCTGTACGTCCTGGGCGGCATGATCGAACGCGACCACAACGCCGTGGCGATCGTCGGCTCGCGCCGCACCACCCACTACGGCCAGGAAGTCGCCCGCAAGCTCGCCTACCAACTCGCCTATGTTGGGGTCACAGTCGTCAGCGGCGGAGCGCGCGGCATCGATACCGCAGCCCATCAGGGCGCGCTGTCGGCCAAAGGACGCACGATCGCCGTCCTGGGCACCGGCATCAACCGGGTTTTCCCGCCCGAGAACATCGAACTCTACCGCCGTATCGCCGCCAACGGCGCCGTCCTGACCCAGTTCCCTTTCAACCGACCCGCCGACAAACAGTCGTTCCCGATCCGCAACCGCATCGTCGCCGGCATGTCCCTCGGCACCGTCGTCGTCGAGGCCGACCTGCACAGCGGCGCCCTCATCACTGCGAACATGGCGGTCGATTACGGACGCCAACTCTGCGCCGTCCCGGGCCGGATCGACTCGCCCCAGAGCCGCGGCTGTCACGACCTGATCAAGAAGGGCGCAAAGCTCTGCGAAGGGGTCGAGGACATCCTGACCGAGTTCGAGTACCTTTTTCCGCCGACCAACCGAACGACCGGGCCTGACGCGTCCGCGACCCTTCCCGCCCTGGTCCTGACGGACAACGAGCAGCGCCTCTACGACCTGCTCGGTCCGGACGAGAAGAACCTCGACCAATTGATCCGTCTGAGCGGGCTGCCAGCCTCGGCCGTCTCCGCCACTCTGTTCGGTCTCGAACTCAAACATCTTGCCCGTCAGTTGCCGGGCAAGATTTTCGTCCGCGCCTAGCCCGCATATTTCGCACCCCGATGGTGCACAGGGCACTGAGACTTCGCAAGAGGACTGCTATGCGGGCTGGAGAAGCAAAACCGCGCCCAGACCGAAAACCAAGAGCCTCGTGCAAGCGGCGATCGGTCGGGATGCAAATGTGCTTGTCAGGACTTGCGCTTGCCGAATAGCGTCGCACCCCATGAACGTTTCATTTTACGGACACGTCAGGCAGTACGAGAACATCAAATCGGAGATCGACGCGAACATGCACGAGGTGCTGATGAGCGGGTCCTATGTCATGGGCCCGATGCTCAAGCGCTTCGAGGCCGAGCTGGCCGCCTATCATGGCACCAAGCACGCCATCGGCGTGGGCAACGGCACGGACGCCATCTGGCTCGTGCTCATGGCCCTCGGCATCGGCCCGGGCGATGAAGTCATCACCCACCCCAACACCTTCTTCGCGACGGCCGAGGCGATCTGGATTGCCGGCGCCACAGCCGTCTTTGTCGATTGCTGCCCCAAGACCAAGTGCATTTGTCCCGACAAGATCGAGGCGGCCATCACGCCCAAGACCAAGGCGATCGTGCCGGTTCATCTCTACGGACAGTGCGCCGACATGGTGGCCATCAAGACGATTGCGGACAAGCACGGCCTCAAGCTGATCGAGGACAATGCGCAGGCGATCGGCGCCTCTGGCAACGGGTTCAAGATCGGCCAGCTCAGCGACGCCGCCACGACCAGCTTCATCATCCAGAAGAACCTCGGCACCTTCGGCGACAGCGGCGGAATCGTCACCAACAACCCCGAAATCGACGCCAAGGTCCGGAAGCTCCGCAACCACGGCTCCAATCAGCGCAATGTCCACAGCTACGGTTTCAACAGCCGCCTGGACGATCTGCACGCCGGCATCCTCAGCGCCAAGCTCAAACACATCGACGCCTGGAATGACAATCGCCGGAAGTGGGCGGCCCGGTACAGCGCCGGCTTGAAGGACTGCAAGACCTTTGATCTGCCCGTCGAACTGCCGGGTTACAGGCATGTCTATCACCTCTACGTGATCGAGACCAAGAAGCCCGAGTGGCGCGATCAGCTCGTCGATTTCCTGGTCAAGAACGGCGTCGACGCCAAGACACATTACTCGATCGCCATCCATCAACAGCCAGGCTACCCGTGGGGCAAATCCGCCCGCAGCGTCGGCCCGCTCACCAACGCCGAGGCCAACGCGGCCTGCTGCATCAGCCTCCCCATGTTCCCCGAACTCCGCCAGGACGAAGTCGATCACGTCATCGCGAAGGTCAAGGAATGGGACGCGATGTTCGCCGCCCAGGCCCCCGCGGGCAAAGGCCCCGCTCAAAGCGGGCCCGCCTGCGCCTGCTGCAAGTAGCATCCGCACACCCATGCGCCTTTCCCGCCGCCAGTTCGTCGGGCGCACGGCCGGGGCGACGCTGAGCGCCGCAGCGCTCAGCGCCGTTCCCGCATTCGCCGCCGACCTCCCCAAGGGCCCGAGCCCGGAGCCCTCAGCCAGGAAGCTGCCACGCTGGCGCGGCTTCAACCTGCTCGAGAAATTCGTCAAGCGCGACGGGGGCAACCCGCCCTTTCTCGAAAGGGACTTCGAGTGGATCTCCGCCTGGGGCTTTGACTTCGTGCGGCTGCCCATGTCGTATCTTTGTTGGACCGATCCGGCCGACTGGCTGCGACTGCAGGAGGACGAACTCCAGCACATCGACCAGGCGATCGAGTTCGGCAAACGCCACGGCGTCCATGTCTGCATCAACTTCCACCGCGCCCCCGGCTATTGCGTCAACCCGCCGCCGGAACCGCTCGATTTGTGGAAAGACCAGAAAGCGCTCGACGCCTGCGCCCATCACTGGACCGCCTTTGCGCGGCGCTACAAGGGCATCCCCAATCGCCACCTCAGCTTCGACCTCTTCAACGAGCCCAACGACCAGGCCGAGGACAACTACGCGCGCATCGCGCGGCGGCTTGTCGAAGCCATCCGGGCCGAAGATCCGAACCGCCTGATCATCGCCGATGGCTTGAAGTGGGGGAACAAGCCCGTGCCTGCCCTGGCCCCGCTGGGCATCGCCCAGAGCACCCGCGGCTACCAGCCGATGCGCATCAGCCATCACAAGGCGAGTTGGGTCAACGGCCAGAACTGGCCCGAACCGAGCTGGCCGCTCAAACTCGGAGAAGGCAACGTCTGGGACAAGGAACGCCTGCGAAAAGAGCAGATCGCGCCCTGGCAGGCGCTCGAGAAGATGGGTGTCGGCGTGCATGTCGGCGAGTGGGGCGCCTATCAGTTCACTCCCCACGCCGTCGCTTTGGCCTGGATGAAGGACAACCTCGACCTCTGGAAGGAAGCCGGATGGGGCTGGGCCCTGTGGAACTTCCGCGGCTCGTTCGGCATTCTCGACAGCGGACGTTCCGACGTGAAGTACGAGGATTGGAACGGCCACCGGCTCGACCGCGCCATGCTCGATTTGCTGCGGCAAGGCTGAAACTGGGGACCGCCCCTTGCCAAACGGCGTCCGGTGGGCCAATGTCCCGCCAGAACGACCGATCCAACTCCGGCGGCCGCGGGCCATGTCCCAGCACGGCCCAACCCCGTGGA
Source organism: Verrucomicrobiota bacterium (assembly GCA_040766265.1). Classification (GTDB taxonomy): domain Bacteria; phylum Verrucomicrobiota; class Verrucomicrobiia; order Limisphaerales; family J093; genus MWFF01. Next base: position 61 of record JAXGQW010000087.1, on the reverse strand, counting down.
TCGAGCCCGCGTGTACCGCGCGGGCCGCTCCTGCGATCCTGGTCGGATCGGCCAAATCCGG
>JAXGQW010000086.1:0-21350 GCA_040766265.1 Verrucomicrobiota bacterium | reverse complement strand
AGCGCAGCCACAGTTCATGGTCGCCGCGCACGACAGGTGCCACTGCGCCTAGCGCTATCTCACCTCCTCACCGCGCGGTAGAAGCGGTGCGCGAGCTTCTCCTGGTCGGTCCAGTACTCCTTGCCGGCCGGGGTCGGCCCCCACGTCACGAGGTCCTTCCACGTGACCAGATCGGCGGAGCCTTGAATCGTGTGCTCGAACTCAGGCGGGCCGATGAGGCAGAGCTTGAACTGACCCTCCGCCGTGAACTCGCCACGCAAAGATGGCGGTTCGGGACCCAGTTTGAGAACCCAGAAATCCTCGTCACCAATGAGCGGAACGGTCTTCGTGCCGCTGACGGGGGACATGGAAGCCCCCACCAGCAAGAAGCCACCGTCCGCCGTGCGCCTGATCCGCTCGGGCTCAAACGGTGGAGGGGTAAACGGCCGCATGGGCTTACCCTCGAGAGCGCTGCCGCCAAAGGACTGGTCCCACAGCTTGTTGCCTTGGTCGTCGAATTTGACGATCCCGTAGTAATAAGCACTGCGGTCGTTAGGGCCGCCGCCCCCGCAGCCCAAATAGCCTCCGTCGTGCGTGGGTTCGAGGTTGAATGCCCAGTAGAAATCCATAAGCGTGGGGAGATAACTGCGGTCCCAGAGGGCGTTGCCACTCGCGTCGCAACGGACGGCCCACATCTCCGGCATACCCAACAACGGAGCCGTCTTGAGGCAGCCGTTCGTTGACGTGGAAATGCCCATGAGGACATACCCGCCATCGGACTTCAAGGCGAAGGCATAGCAACTGTCACCCGGTCCCCCCCCTCCTCCAAGGGGAATGCGTCGCCCCCATAAGACCGGTCCCACTGGCGCTTGCCCTGCGCGTCGATCTTGATCACCCAGTAATCGTTGCCGCGGCAGATGGGGGCGGTTCGCATCTCGTTCGTTCCGCCGGCCACCGCTCCCACGATCACAAAGCCACCGTCAGCCGTCTGGGCGAAGTCATGAGGCTCTGCATAGGCGGCGCCTGCTACTTTGCCGATTCCGTACGCCGCCTGCCAGACAATGGGCAGGGGACCGTTGGCTTGCGCGTGGCCGGGCGTCGTCGCCAACGCCAAGCCGCTGATGACTGACAGGATGTATCTATCCGTTTTGGTCTTCATAACCAGCGTTTTGTTTCGGGGCTCTTTGCCCCTTACCTATCTCTACGCAATCCAGCACCGGAACGGACAAGAAAAGTGAAGAAATCTCTATGGTTCCCCGTTCAGGCTTCCGAGGTTGATGGTGGGTGGTTGATGGTTGATGGCTGAGAGTTTTGGGGTGGGCGTTGAGAGTGGAGAGTGAAGAGTGGAGCTTTACGGCTGGGTAGAGCAGGCGAGCGGTGCCAGGATCTACTTGGACACGAGTGGTTTGGATGGCGCGCAGCGTTTGGAGTGCCTGCCTGCCGAAGCCTCTGCCTGTGCGTGCCCGCACGCAGACAGGTCGGCGCAGGCAGGCGCGTGCTTCAGCACCGCTTTGCGCGGGACGCCACCGATCACGGTGCTCGGAAAGCGCCGCTCAAGCGGACGCACTCTCCCACAATGCAGACGCTTCGCGACCTCACCGCCGACTTGACCCGGGGGCGCCTGCTCCAAGACACGCCGGCCCAACAACTCGGCTGACTGCGAACGATCGCAGTCCTCAACTCCGAGTCAACCGCCTCGGTCAGTTTGACGCGCATGGGCCTTGCCGCTCTGCGCTTTCCGTTCCTCGGCGCTGCACGTTGCGGGCGTGGTGAGCGTTGCAGATGAGACAACCACGGATTTCACGGATGAACGCGGATACCGATGAGCTCCCCCGAGAAACACCGAAGCCGGTCCTTGATCCGTGTCATCCGTGTTATCCGTGGTTGTTTCAGTCGCCTGGTGATGGGCTACGGTGCCAGGCCGCGATAGAAGCGTTGGGCGTACTTGGCCGCGAAGGTGTCGGTGAACTCGACGGTGCCGGTCAGGTTGGTGCGCACGCCAATCTTGGTCCACTGCGCCAGGTCCGTCGACCCCTCGAAGACGTACAGGAAGTTCTTGTCGCCCCTGAGTGTCAACTGCAAGGTCCCATCCGCCAATCGCGTCGCGGTCAGGCTCGGCGCAGGAGGAGGGCCGCCCTGCTGGTGCTCCGTGACCTCGAACGTTTGCCGCGCAGCCACATTCGCGAATTCCTGGACGATGCCCGACGGCCACTCGATTTTGACTAACTCGACGCTGGTAGCGTCGCCCAGACCGAAGTGGGGGATCAGGCCGTGCCCGCCGCTCAGGCCGGTGTTCCCCGTGAGCTCACGCATCTGCCAGAAGCTCTTTCCGCCAATCGTGGCTTTGACGCGCACCTTGGCGCCGATGGCCGAGCGGTTCGAGGCCGTGCCGGTCAGGTTGAGTTTCAGCCACGCGTTGCCATTGCCGTTGTTCTGGTAGAGGAGATTGTACCCGCGAAAATCTGGGGTAAGACCGCACGCGATGAAGAGATCGAGGAAGCCGTCATCGTTGTAGTCGGCCCAGACGGGGGTGACGCGTGGGGAGCCGTCGATCAGCGGGCTGCCCACATCGACGCTGCTGAACGTGCCGTCGCCATTGTTCCGGTAGAGGACACTCGGTACCCCCGGGTATCTGGGAAGAAACAGGTCCAGATGGCCGTCATTGTCATAATCACCCCAGGCCCCAAAGCTCGCGTAGGATTTCCGGTCTACCCCGGCACTGGTGGTGAAGTTGGCAAACAGGTTCCCGCCCAGGTTCCGATGAAGCAAGTCAACGAAGGGACCCGCAGTGAGTTCGGACCCCCCCGGCGTAAATAGGTCGAGCAACCCGTCGTTATCGTAGTCTCCCCAAAGGCCAGCCACATTGTTTGGTCCCTCGGAGGGGACACTGCCTTCGGTGAGCCGGGAGAACGTGCCGTTGCCGTTGTTGTGGTAGAGAAGGTGTTGGCCACTGTCATTCTGCACCCAGACGTCCGGATAGCCATCGTTGTCAGCATCGGCCCAGCTACAGCAATACGTCGTTGCCGCGTCGGTGGCGATGCTACCCACCTGGGTGCCGGTCATCTTGACGAAGAAGCCGTCGCCCCGGTTTCGATAGAGGCATCTGCTGACTGGGTAATCGTAGTTTACGGTAAAGAGGTCCAGAAACCCGTCGCAATCGTAATCGACCCAAGTGGCATCATACGAACTGTCGCCGTCGCTGACGGGCGGCCCGCACTGCGCAGAGGTGAGACGGGTGAACCGTCCCTTGCCTTCGTTGCGAAAGAGGCTGTCAACCCCAATGTGATTGGCCACAAACAGGTCAATGAAGCCGTCGTTGTTGAAGTCACCGACGGTCCCCGAGTCGCACCATCCCGGTGTTTTGACAATGATGCTGTCAGACACTTTGTCGAAGGTGCCATCGCCGTGGCCGCGATAGAGCACATTGGTGGCTGGACCCATCGAGGCCTGCGCCACCAGCAGGTCCAGGAAGCCGTCGTGGTCGTAGTCCCACCATGTGCCGCTACTCGAGGCCTGGTAGTCCTCTACCACCGGCCCGGTGGTGATCTTGGTGAACGTGGGATCGACGGTCAGGTGAACGGCCTCGCTCGAGACCCGGTGCGCCGCGTGGTTCACCACGACCCGATAATCCCCCTCATCCGCCTGCGCCGCCGCGTCGAGCACCAGTGTCAGGTTGGTCGCGCTGGGGTTCTCCGCCGAGGCGATGTCGCTTCCGTTCCTCTGCCACTGGCAGACAAAGGAGTCGGTGCCGGTGACCCACACGCTCATCTCGACACGCGCTCCGCGGTTGACGGTTGCGGCCCAAAGCACGGGGCCGGCGATGATCGGGCGCTCTTTCATCTCCAGGCGTACCGGTCGGCAGCGGGCCTCAAACGCGCCCAACGCGGGATCCGACAAGCCGGTCATCACGACGCAGTATGACCCGAGCTGAGCCACCTGGAATGAGGTGATCTCGAACGCGGGTCCCGTGGCCCCAGCGATGTCCTGGCCATTGAACTGCCACTGGTAGGTCTCCCCTGGCCCTTGGCTCGGGGCCTGGAGCGTCACCGCGGCGCCCTCCACGACGTCGTAGGTGGCTGGCCCCACCAGTTCCGCGTTGGCGGTCGGGACCAGTACGCTCTCCCGGACCTGGAGAATCTGTTTCGCGGGCAGGTTCGGGAACTCCTGCACGAGGCCCGAGGGCCATTCGATCCGCAGCGCCTCGACGTTGGCGGCGTCGCCCAAGCCGAAGTGCGCGACCAACTCGGTGTGCCAAGTACTCGAAGCAATCGCGCGGAGCTGCCAAAAGGTCTTGCCGCCGATGGTGGCCTTGACGCGCACTTTGGCGCCGATCGCGTCCCGATTCGAGGTTCCCGGTTGCGGCGCGGCCCCGACCAGTTTCACCTCGAGCCAACTGTTGTCATTGCCGTTGTTCACGTAGAAGAAGTCCTTGCCCGACGCGCCCGTGCCGACCGCGTTGGCGACGAAGAGGTCAAGGTCTCCGTCGTTGTCGTAGTCCGCCCACGCGCAACTCGTGGAGTTGGCCCACTCGCCGACCGGGCTGCCGCCGAGGACTTCCTCGAACCCGCCCTGGCCGTCATTGTGGAACAGAGCGTTCCGGCGATCGGGGTAGGCGTATGGTCCTCGAATAACGAAAAGGTCCAGGTAGCCGTCGTTATCATAATCTCCCCATGCTGAAGTCAGCGGCGAGTCGATGGCCAGGGGTTTGACCTTGGCGTCGCCCAGCGCCACGTAATGCCCGTGGCCTTCGTTGCGGCAGAGCAGGCCGGGGCCCCGAGTGGCGTACGGGTCCAGGTCCCCGTCGTTGTCGTAGTCGCCCCAAGCGAAAGCTCCCCGAGTGAACAACCCCTCGCCATATCCCACCGCGGCACTGAGCTCCCAGGCGGGTTGCGGATTCAAAAAGCCTCCCTCGCCGCGCAGGAAGAGCATCGGACCAGACCATGATCGCGACGCGATGAGGTCCAAGTCACCATCCCCGTCGTAGTCCACCCAGTCGAGCGACGTCCAAAAGTCGCTGATGGCGGCCAGGGGGCTGTCGGTGACCGCCGTGAACTTTCCGTTCGCGCTGTTGTGCAGCAGCGTCATGGAGGTGGAGGAATAAACGTGGTTGGCGACCACGAGGTCCAGGTGCCCGTCACCGTCATAATCGGCCCAAGCCTGCACGTCACCTCGGACGCTGACCTGGTTCTCGATCCACGCGGGTGCTACGTTGATCGATGTGAATCGCCCAGCGCCCTGGTTGGTATAGAGGACCGGGTAGCTGGTTTCGATGCTGCCGGCCCACAAATCCAGGTCGCCGTCGTTGTCATAATCAGCCCAATTGGCGGTGAAGAAATTCCTTGGGGTCATCCAGGGAGCGGCGGTGACGCGGCTCAGCGTGGCGCTGCCTTGATTGGTGTAGAGTAGCGGCGTGTAGGCATTAAGCAACCCGCCCACCACCGCCAAATCGACATCTCCGTCGCCGTCGTAGTCGCCCCACGTCGCGCAGTAGCCCCAATCGAAGTCACTACCCCCCGGGGGATCATCCACGGGTGGGCCGCTCATGACCTTGGTGAACGTCGGATCGACCTCGAGCACCGCGACTTGGCTGGTGGCCGACAAGCCGGCGGTATCGACGACTACCGCCCAGTAGGGACCGGACTGTGCGACCGTCACGTTGGTCAGCGCGAGTGTCGGCTTGGCCGCTGAGGGGTTGGCATCCGTGTCGAGTGGTGCGTCCTTGAAGTGCCAGTGGTAGTACGCCAGGGGTGCCGAACCGGCCTTGGCCGCGACCTTGAACTGCACGGTGGCGCCCAGGCTGGCCGTGGCGTTGGTGGGTTGGGTGGTGATTTGCGGGGGCTGGGCCAAAGCCCAGTGCGACGCGACCAGAACCGAAACGATGCCGATGAGTCTTGTGGTTTTCATGCTGTGTGTCTTGTCTTCATGACTGTCTCTTGGTTTCGGGGCTCTTTGCCCTCTACGTACGTTTACGCGGACCATCGACCGAGGTGACAAGACACGTGAAAAAAAGTTCCCGATTCGGGGTTCCCCGTTCCCCGTTTGTGGTTCAGGGTTCAGGGTTCGGGGTGCAGAGGTTGATGGTCGAAGGCTGGTGGTTGATGGTTGAGCGTTGGACGTTGAGCGTTCGCTTCGCGACCCGGCCGCCGATTTGGCCACGACTTCCTGATCGAAAGCACACCGCTCCATTCACTTGGCTCTAGCAGGACCATGAACATGACAATCCTCCCGCTCGGTTGTTCCCCACTTCTCCGCCTCCGTGCCGCACCCCCCGCCCCGCGCCTCACTCCCTCCCCGCCTTTCTCCATTTCCCTTCTCCCTTCTGCCTTTCCGCCGCATCGATGTCCGCCAGTGCCGGCACGCGCCAGAAGCACGTCAGGTCTTCTCCATAGCACTTCCACACAGCAAGCGTCCGCCCGTCCGGCGAGAACCGGGGAGCGTAGAGAACATTCCCGGCCCGACCAGATCGGTCAGGTGCTGCCGGGTTACGCGACATCCCAAATCACAACGGAAAGAGACCCTATGAGGCCGCCGTGACGACACGGCGGCCATCCGGCGAGAAGGTAATTCCGTAGCACGGAGTTTCATTGCGGCCGAATGACCCGGCCTCGCGGCGCTGGCGGGTATCCCACAGCTTCAACGTCCGTCGAGGCGGCCGAGGCCACCGTCGACATCAGGCGAAGAAGGCCACTTCCATGACCTTCCACGCGGTGCGCGTCGAAGAAGCGTAACTGGTCTCCGGTCACCGCGTCTAAGAACACCCGTCCGTCTTCGTCGGTGGCCGAGGCCGGCCATCCCGTGACGCATCGGCGGTGGTACAGGCCCCGCGTTGGAGCGCATTGATTGAACGCCAGGGCTCGGGCTGTTGGCCGGTCAAGGTGTTCCAGATGTACAGCACCTCGACCAGGGTGTTGGGCCGCGCGGCCAGCAGACGTCCTTGCGCCAAGAAGGCGCATGGTGCCCGGTTCCGGGGCGATCGCCTGGGTACGGGCGAAGGCAGTCCGCTTTCGCGGCGCGTCTCGTTCCCGCAGATGAACCACGCCGTTGGTCCCCGCGTGGGCCAGCCGCTGGCCATCCCAAGACACCGCCAAACTCACGTTATTGGTTCCATACTCCGGCAGCGGTTTGATGGGGTGAAGGGTGTCAACGTCGAAACGGAACACCCGTCCGCCGGGACGCGTCTTTTCAATCGTAGCCAAGTCCAGAATGTTGGGTGATTTGGCGAAAACCAGAGCGTGGAGCCGTTGGCGCCCGCCACGAGCCGAGCGGAAGCGCTTTTTGAAAGCTGCGCGTGTTGGACTTGGTCTTGGGGTTGTTCTGGCGCGCTCGATTCCAGCCGCGTTGGCCAACTGACCACCACGTCGAATCGCCCCCAAGACCCGTGCAGCACGGGAGTGCGCACGCGGCTTTGATCTTCCCGCAGCGTGATGTCCAGGCAGTGGTGCAGTCGACTTTTCACCACCCAGTAACCCCGTTTTGGGCTTCAGCATCCTGGGCTTGAAGTTGTTCCAGAGCGTCGGGCTGCTCAGCAGATAAACGATCTCACGCAGCACCATTGCCCTTGCGTCGGACGCTTGCGTCTCAACGAGCAGCCAGCGGGCTCGAAACCCCACTGCGGCGGCGTCACCTCCGCACTCCAGAAGCGAATGCTCGAGCCGACTCCGATTGTGCTCCCGCTTGGCCGCGCCCGCGTCCGCGCCGTGGGTCGAGGGAAAAAGCCTGTTGGCGGAACAGGTTTTTCAGGGTCGTTTCGAGGGTGGTCTGGTTGCCCTTGACCGTCAGCAGATAGTCCCCGCCTCCCTCGAAGAGGATGTCCTGAGCCGTTTCATCCTGAGTGTGCATCGCGTCGGCCACTACGATCTTGTCCCGCAGCGTTGCCCGCGCAGCGATTGGCAGGCAGCGGGAATTTCGTTGGTCTTGGCGGGCGGCCAAGCCACGCTGCCCAGAAAGCATCCCTGGGAATCAACGGCGTTGACGATCTCCACCCCGGCGTGACGGACTTTCTTGCCAAAGGCGATGACCATCCGATCCTGCCGAGCTAAGATCTGATCCTGCCAGCGCAAGAGCGCCCGTTCCACCTGCTCGTCGTCAACCTCAGCGCGGGTAAAGGTGGTCTTCCACGAGACAACGCACCTCACGGCTGTGGGGATCGGTGCGAAGCTTCAAGGCGCAATTGCGCGGGGCTCAAGGTCTGCGCGTAATCGGCCAGGTCTTGGGGGCCGCGGACGACCCCTGGGCAGCGGCCATGACCATCAGGCAGATTAAGCCCGGCAGCGGATAAGCCAGGCGCTTGGGCGACGAAATTCGGCGACCTCCGCCTCGACGCTTTCCATCAGGCTGGCCAATCTGCGCCACCTTGGCGGTGTGGACCGGTCGAGGCGTTTCGACCGCCGCCCAAGCAGGAGGCAATTGCCCCGCGCGCAATTTCTTTGCCATGTGACCAGTTCGCGAACCCAAATCTGCTTGAGGGCCTCGTTCTTCACATAGAAATCGTCGGCATCGCGCTTCAACCGGCGGTCTTGCCCAGGTAGGACCACCCGCTCCTTTGTAGGCGGTGCCTTGTTGAAAGTTCCGGATCGACAAAACTCTCCACCAGGGCGATGGGATGGCCCCAACGCTTTTGCCGAAATCCTCCGAGAGCCGTTTGAGCATGGAAGAAAAGCGCCATGAAGCGGCTGATCAGGTTGGGATAGTGGCAGTCGGGCATCACCAACAGGCGAAATTGTTGGCCAAGGAAGACGCGCCGGCGCGCACTGTTCGGACGACCAACCGATGAACTGGTCTCGATCTTTGAGGTGGAAGGCGGCCACGAACTCCAGGTGGCCACAGCCAACCATCGGCCTCGACAGACGAAGGCGCCCAGCGCAAGCGTGCTGCTTCCACCAAGGTGACACCGTGCAGGTAATGATGTTGGCCGATGGCCGCATCAGCACTGGGCCATATCCTTTGCCGAGGTCAGCAGCAGGAGATCCGCCACGGCGATTAAAGCCAGTTGTTCGTCACAAGGAGAAACGTTGCGGCGTTTGCATTGCCATGCCGCAAGCGTAAAAGAGTGGAAAGAGGATGTCCCGAAAATAATGCTAACTTCTTCAGTCGCAATCTGCCCCACTGTTGAAAAGCCGCGCCCTGCCCGTCCGCCAGGGCGAGGAAGGAGCGCGCCTCGCGTTCGAAGGCCACCAAGCCGACGTTGCTGAGGACCTGGTAGTCGGGCCGCGCCGGTACTTCATCGCGTGGCAGGTCCCCAACAACACCTCGCTTTCGTCCGGAACCGCTGGCGGCTCCGAGCCGCTGGCCATGGCGACCGTCGGGCGAAAGGCCAGGGCCGTCACGGACGACCAGTGGCCGATCAGCTTGGCGCGGAGGCCTCCACCCGGCAAATCCCAGAGCCGGATCATTTGACCATCGCCGGTGGCCAGGATTTCGCTCCGCGAATCGAAGGCGAGGGCGAGGGAGTCAATCGCTGGCCGGTAGTTCATCAGTTCGCCGGCCATGGCGGCCAGACGCAACGACCGGGTTGGTGGTGAGCGCGGAGGCGGCGAGCCAGCGTCCGTCCGGGGAGAACGCCAAGGCCAGCACGATGTCAGCGGGCAGGCAAGGTTCGAGCCGAGTCGATCGCGCCGCTTGGCGCAGATGCATCCATGGGCGATAATCGCAAGTCGGGTGCTGGTCTCGAAAGCTCGCCCGGCGCGGTACAAACAGATCAGCCCCTGCGTCCGATAGCCGACCGCGAGGGTCCTGCCGGTCGGGTCGAACGCGAGCGCCCCGGTCAAGGGGTCGCGGGTGCGGCTTCATACGGGATGCTCTGACCGGTTCGCCGGTGGCCAGGTCCTCCACGACTGACCCCACGAATAGGGGCGAATCTGGCCAACCACCGCCCGTCGGAGAAAGCAAGGAAGAGTGATCGTCGTTGCTGTAACGGAACCGGGACACGATCGCGTTGCTCCGCAGATCCCAATTCGAACTTCGCCGCTCCTGCGCCAAGTCCGGGTGAGAGCTGGTAGGCCGCCCGGTCGTTGGTGGGGCAAAACCCCATGCGCCAACTCAGGTTCGTCTGCACCAACCCGGGCACCGGCAGGCGCGTCGCCAGATCGTAAACCACGGTGACACCCTGTTCTTCGTGGACCACCACGCGCTGGCCATCGCCCGTGAACGCCAGACCATGCACCTTCTTGGGCCGTGTGCACAACGGGGGCTCTGCCTGGCTGCGCGACTTCTGCCAGAGCAGGCCCATTCCCAGCCGCGCAGGTCGGTTGAGGGTCGATGGTTGATGGTTGATGGTTCGCGGCGGGTCAGGCGGCTGAGTTGTTCAGGCGCGTAGCGATTGAGGAGTTCGCGAACGCGACTCGATGTCCTCTTCGGCCAAGGCGCGGGTGGCCAGGTCCATGTCGGCGGCGTAGGCGCGCTGGCGGGCGATCAACTCGCTCCGGTGCGCTCGCCGCATCTGCACGTGGTGGTTACCAGGCCGAGCGCCGGGCTCAAGACCACCGCTCCCCAACGCCCCGGCCAGTCGCAGTTGCGCCGGCACCAGCGCCAGGTCCGCTCGGCCCGATGCACCGGACGCGCGAGGATCGGCTCCTGGGCCAGGAACCGGCCCAGTTCGTCGGCCGGGTCCTGGGCGCTGGCATCAGCGTCGGTGCGGGTCTTTCTCGAACGCTTCGGCGTGATCGTTTCGAGATCGCGGGGGACGCAGGGTTCAACAGCCGCGGCGCCACCGGCTCGGTCTCGATCACCTGCGCAGCAACGCCGTGAAGGTCTCGCCCTGGAACGGCGGTCGCCCCGTCAACAAGTGATACAACTTGGCCCTAGCGAATAGACGTCCGTGGGGACGCCGACCGTGCCCCGTTTGCCTTTGGCTTGCTCGGGCGACAGGTAGCTGGGGGAACCGAGCACTTGGCCGGTGAGGGTCAATGGAGAAGGGAAAATGGAGAAGGGAGAAGCTTCGGGCTGCTCCGCTGGACCGCGTGCGGTCCGGCGCGGCGGTTCGTTGGGGGCGCAGGCGTCAGCAACCACGTCGAGCCCCGGTGTTGCGGTTGCCGCTGCGACCCGGGACGGGGCGCGGTCCGAAGATCGCTTGAGTCCCGGCTTCGGCCAGTTCGACGCCCGACGTTGAGGCGGTGCCGAGACTTCCGGGGGCCGGACCCGCCTGAAGCGGAGGCGACGAACCGCTTGGCCAGGCAAAGTCTGTGATGTGGGGCTGGTCATCACGGTCGATGATGTTGTAGGCGAAGTCGCGGTGGAGGATGATGCCATGTTGGTGGGCGTAATCACCACCCTCCGCCACAGTCTTCATCCACGACGCGCTGCGCCTGTAATTTGAAATCTCATATCTCAAATTTGAGATGACCTCCGCGAGGTTCTTCCCTCGATGTAGTGCATCGAAGTAGAGTTGACCCGCGTGTTCGCCCACCTCGTGGATGGCCACGATGTGCGGATGCGCGGAGGTTGGCGACCGCCTGCGCCTCGGCGCGGAAGCGTTGGGCCTGGTCCCGTCCGGCCAACGGACCGCCGAGGATCCGGCGAGCGCGCCACGACGCGGTCGAGGCTGATCTGCCGGGCTTTGTGCACGACGCCCATGCCGCCACGGGCGATTTCGCCGAGCAGTTCATGAGTCACCGAAGGCGCGGACGCCCAGCGTCGAACCCGCTGGAGCGTTGGGCTCACCCGCCGCCGGCGGACTGGCGAGCACGGAGGCGATGGGGCAGGCCGGGCAAGGGCTCCCTCCCGGTGTGTTGGGCTCCAGGGGCTGGCACAGGAGGACGGGTTGGGGTGGCGTTCTGGGACGGCGTGGTGGGGTCTGAGACTTGATCCGCTACTCCCAGTGTTTGAGATTTCACCGCTCACCATGACCAGAGTGGCGCAGCTCATCGTCGATCTCGTCAGCGAAGGCCACGGTCTGGGCGATTTCGCGACGGACAATCTCGCCGTACCGCCCCCGCAGGCGCTCGGCAGTCTTCTTCACGGCGGACACCGTGGTGCCCAGTCAGTGCCAAGTCGGCGTAAGGTTCGGCGCCCACCTCCCCGAGGAACGCCCCTTGAGCGTCGAAGAGCGAGGCGCCGTCCGCGGCGGCGAGTTCCCGCTCAACCCGGTCAACGAGCGCTGCAGCAGGGTGTAGGCCCAGCTCCGCTCGAAGAGCCGCTCAGGCGTCAACTCGCAGACCGCCTCCGCGCGTAGCGATCTTCCGCCGCCAGTCCTTCCCACGGAAAGAAACGTGATGCCCCACCCCGCTTGAGGGCGTTCTCGCGGCGCCATTCGCTCACCATGAAATGGTCACGCGGCGCCCGCAAGAATGCGCGGAACCGCCCCCGTTCAGGCGTCGCCGCCTTCAGGGCGTGCGTGGGCAGGCGCAGGAAGAAGGCCTGCGTCAGGTCCTCCGCGTCAGGCCGGGCATGGCCTCGGCGGCGGACGTAGGAATACACGGGGTACCAATAAGCGCGACAGAGTGCCTCGAGCGCGTTGCGGGCGTCAGGCGCAGCGGGGTCGGCCGAGGCGAGAACGACGCTCCAGTTGAGGTATGCGTGACCAGTTCGGCGATACGATCCGCTGAGGCGTGGATGACTCCGGGGCAATCATGCAGCGTCGGGTTTGGTGGATGGCGGAAACTACGAAATCGACCGCCGACTGTCGAACCATTTTCGGCCAGGGGCGGACGGCGAAACACATCTCACCTCCTTCCGGAACGCAGGCACTCTTGCGCGCCGCAGGACAAAGCACCCCTCGGTCGGCGGACAGGAGTGTCCGCGTCGCCTGCTGAACGGTGACCGTTCTATAGCGCGAAGCCAATGAAGCGCCATTGGCGTCATTCAAGTTTGCGCGGACTTGAGGACCGCAGAAAGCAAAAGAAGCCAATGTTTACAGGCTCAAAACGCAGATTCGCCACCCTCCGCTTCGTGTGCGTTGCGGCGGTGAGTTCCCAGGTGCAGCCTCCTCCGCAAGGTCAGCTTATGCCCTGCGAGGCCGAGGAGGAGCCGGCGGCGTCTACCTGCCTGCGCCGAGGCTTCGGAAGGCAGGTCGTCCCCGGCACCCGCAAGAATCGCCATCCGCTCAACGTGCGGTCGGCATCTTGCCGACAGGGCCATCCGACGCCTCCCAGATGGATCTTCCGGCAAGACGTCGGAAGCACGCCGAAAAGTCGGTAACGATCAGGGGAGTCTGGGCTCACGCTGATTTCAGCGTGAAGGTCACGGATCGTTGGCGATAGAAACAGCGAGGACGACTGTGGTGCTGCACTCTGAGCTATGAGATGATTCCCGCTCATGGAGTGAACATAATCGGTCCCCCATGGTCACGCAACCGCTGCCTGCATTGGATTGGGGCGCCGGCGCGGCCAAATGGGCTGTGAAAACGAAAGCCACGCGAAGAGCGCCGTGGTTCGTCGCGCTGCTTCTGATACCGGCGGCCTTCGCCGTTGTCTGGGCAATCACCGGGAACAGCGGAGGAGCCGCAGGCCCGTCACCGCCGCAGGCGCAGGTGGTAGCAGGAAACACGAATCTCCAGGTCTATCCGGTAAACCGGAAGGTGTCGGACTTCCCGACCAATGAGGACCTGTCCACACCCGAAACCGCGTATGCCAATCTCAGCCGGCTTTGGGCCAGTGGCGACTTGGGCTTCTGGAAGCGAATTTCCGAGCCGTCGCTGGCCGCGCGCATGCCGGACGAAACGGGCACACGCGAGTTGTCGCAGAAGGTGATCACCGAGACTCTGAACACCGAGATTCTGGAAGTCCGCATCTGGTCGGATCGCTATGCGGCGGTGCTCGCCAAGGTGCCCACTTTCCTGAAGGCCACCGTTGATCTGCGCTGTTTCGAGCGGGTGAACGGTCGCTGGTTGAACACGGGGCAAGACCTCCACAACGACCTCGAAGCAGCGCGGGCCAAGTTTACCAGGATCGTCGCGCTTCGTGAGGCGGCGCGAGCACAGGCATCGCGCCCGCCAATAGCCAATCCGGTGGAACATCTGAAACCGTTCGCCGAGTTCCTCAGGCAGGAAGCGGCCGATCCTCAAGCCTTCGCTCTGAAAGCGTTAGCTGAACGCCCTCTTGTCATCATGGGCGAAGTTCATAACCGCCCGCGTTACTGGGCATTCAACACTGCGCTGGTGCGCTCACCCGAGTTCGCGCGGCGTGCCAAGGTCATCTACCTGGAATTCCCCATCAACGACCAACCGCTCATGGATCGTTTCCTCGCCGGACTTGGATTACACGGTCTATACCGATTATCCGGGATGGATGCGCTGGATCTGCCAACACTTCCGAACCAACCCGATTGTGAAAGCGGAACTGGGCACTTGTGCACTCGACACAAAGCAGTTGCCCGGCTTGAACTACACGCTAACGCTTCAGAACGGCCAGATGCTTGAGGGCTATCTCCCGGTTCGCTGGAACGCCCGGGCACAATGCTGGGGCGGGGTGGAAGGTCCAGCAAAATCGGAATTCATTTTTGCACAGACCCTAACCCGGAAATCTCACCCGTGGGGCGATCGCGGCATTCCGGACGGTCTGCGGGTGAGATTTCCGGGTCTGTGAAACCCGCGCCCAGCAAGGAGAATCGGCTCATCGGTTCATCAGAGCCGGGATGCGCCCCAGCCCCTTGGGCGCGTCGGGCACGCCGACACAGTGTGGTCGAGATGGGGTCCAACTGTTTGGGGCGCGGGTTTCTGAAAGCCCGCATTTCAGGTGAAATGTGACGGTGACCGGTCAGATGACATCAACAGTTGGTAAGAAATGCGGGCTCAAGCTTGCAGACACGCCGGCGTCAGGAGGATGGTGGTTTTGGTTTTGATGCTGTCGCAACTGAAGGCTGGATGAGGCTCCCTTCATCACTCAGTCATATTCAAACTGCGCGGTGGCTTGGGTGTCGGCGGAGGCGGTGACGCGCAGCCAGTAAGCGCCGAAGGCATCGGGGAACGTGTGCTGCGCCGTGGCACGCGGCATCACGTTGACCGTGGCCACGTGATTCCATGTCCCGGCGCCGGTGAAGTCGGCCTCGACGCTGAAGGTCACCGCGCTTTGACCGCGGTGGGAAAGTGTCAGGCGCTTCCGGTCATAACCGGCGGCCAGATAGGCATCGCTGGGCTGGCCGGCCTTGATCTCGGTGTCGAGCCACGGCCCGCCGCGGCCACGGGGTTTGCCGAACTGCCAGAGGTCGTCCACCGCCCCGATCCACAGCGCGCACCGGCCATCGTCACTGCGAATGATGCGCGCGCCCTGGGCGTCGGCGGCGAGGCCGCTCAAGACCAACAGGCCCCGGTGGCTGGCGAAATCGTGGATGCGGCGATTGTGCGTGGCAATGGGGCGGATCTTGATGAAACCGCCGGCGTTTCGGGCGGGCAGTTCGTAGAACGTGCCGCCGACATTGAGCAGGTTGCGTTCGGTGACAACCTCCCGGCAGAGCCGTGCGTGTCCGAGCGGGCCGGGTTGGTCGAGGGCCGGGTCGCCCTTGGGCAGCCGCCAGCGCCCTCCGCTCTCATCCACATACAGCAACGAAGCGCGATCCGACGTGATGAGCGGGGGAGCGATGGCGACCGCTTTGGCGGTCCACGCCACCCCCTCCGGATCGTTGACGCGCCGGAGTTTCAAATCACCGTCCAAGTCGTAGCCGCCCAATTCGCCGTGGCGGTTGCGCGCGACGAAGCGAAGTGTCTTGTGGTCGGCCCCGCGCGCGTGCATGACCCCGCCACAGGCAGACGGCTGGCCTGGGGCGGCAAGACCGTCGAGAATGGGGGTGGGTTCCGCCGTCCGCGGGTCGTCGGCCCGGCAGTGAAAGAACGCAGTCACGCCCGGCGCATCGTCTTTCAGGGTGAGGCGAATCCAAGCACCCGTCTCGTGCCTGGGAAACTCGATCCACACATTGCCGTGTGCCGGCACGGACACCTCGCGCAGCGTCTTCCACCGTCCGTCGCCCTTGGCGTCCACGTCCAAGCTGAAGCCGACCCGTCTAGCTCCCGCATGGGCGAGGTGCAACGAGCGCCTGGCAAAGCCGGAGAACAGGAACGGCTCGCTGGCCGCGCCAGCCTGCACGTCGTCGTTCAGCCAAACCGCGCCACGCCCGAGTGCCGGGCCGAAGCCATCCAATTGCGCCGGTTCGACGAACCAGAGGTTGGACTGCGATTTGCCCGGACCGGCCAGATCGCCCTTGAGCCGGTCCTTGTTGAGGAACTCACTCCGCGCGGTGTCGTCGCAACCGAACACGAGCCGGTCGTCCCAGCGGCAGAAATCGCCGATGACCTTCAGATAGGTCGATCGGGGAGCGATGCCGGCGGAATTGGAGGCCGAGAGGGTCCTGGGAAACCGCCAGAAGCCGCCATGCATGGTCATCAGCAGCGCGTCCTCGCCAATGTCCCGAATGCGCGGCCATTCGGTGTTCCAGCCGTGCGCGCCGTCGTAGCAGTGCGACGCCTTGGGCAGCCGGTAGGCGTGCCATCGGCCGCGATCGAGCACCATCAGGATCAATGAGCGATGGTCCCAGCCGATGCTCCAGAGAGGATCGGTCGCGGGACTGGGATTGCCGCCGATGCCGCCGGGCCCCGTGACATCGGTGAACTGGTTGCGCCGGATGACCGTCCAGGCGCTCGAGGCGCCATCCCACTGGGCGAGGACGCCGGAGGGCACATCCGGACGCCCCTGCGCTTCCGCGCCGTGTTCGCCGTTGTTCGCATACACCAGCAGGCCCTGTCCGGAATAGAACCCCTTGCCGTGGTAGCCGGGGAAATTGGCGAAACGCGCCTGCTTCTTCGGCATGTTCTCCCAGCCGGAGTTCGGGTTGAAGTGTTCATCAGCCCACAACTCCGTTGCGGCCAACGTCCTTACATCCACTTCGTAGATGCCTTCCTCCATCGACGCATAGTAAATCCTGTTCGCCGGGTCGGTCAGATGTCGCGCGTTGCCCGTGGGTCGCCCGAACATGTTCGTGTAGGCAATCACCCGCACCGAGCGATCGGCGCCGATGGCATACGGCCCGATGAACAGTTGCTGCGACTCCCGGTGGATCATGCGGTTGGCGGGCGTGCCGCCGATGCTCTCGGGGCGGATGATCTGTTCGAGGCTGGGCGTGATCTCGTACAGCTTGTCGGATGACCCCAGCGGCTTGTGCGGCGCGTAGGTCACGACCCAAAGCCGGTCCGCCCAGGGCACGACGGCGCCCGTGCCGCACTCGTCCTCGTGATTGAACATGGCGAGATGCGGGTGGATGCCGGAAACGCTCCGGTGCTGCGCGGAGGCCACGAGCGCGGCCCAGGCGGTGACGAGGATGAGAAACAGGCGACTCATAGTGACGATTCTCTGCTTGTGCGATAAGAGATTCCTGCACAGACCCCAAGTCTGAGACATGGAGTAATGTAACACGCCGTTCCCATGGAAGCACACCCTCAAGACCGACACCATGCTCCCGGTTCCCTCTCCTGAACACAGTTTTACGAAGTCAGGAGAACCGATTACGATTGCGATTGGGATTAAGAATCCGCCGACTCCCACCGCTGCTCCACCGGCGCACCGACGCACCGACGCACCGACGCACCGACGCACCGGCTACCGACGCACCGACGCACCGACGCACCGACGCACCGACGCACCGATCACTCCCCTTCCAGCTCGTGGAGCCGGGTCGCCGCGGTTTCCCAGTCCGCGGTCAGCCGTCTGAGATCGCTGATGACTTCGGTGATTTCGCGGTTCAGAGCCACGGCGCGACTCGAATCGGCGTAGGTGACGGGATCTTCGAGGGCCGCGGTCAGTTCGGCCTGCCGGGCTTCGCCGGCGGCGATGTCGTGTTCGAGTTGGCGGACGCGCTGGCGCACGGACTGCCGTTCACGGTAGCGGGCCTGGCGCTCCTGGGCTGCCAGCCGCTTCTGCTCGCGCCGCTGGCCGGCCACGCCCGTTCCCACCTCTTTGATTGACGCGTCCCGGCCCTCTGCAGAATCGGCGCCGCCCGATTCAAGCGCGGGCAACGCGGCGGTCTTATCGACGTAATACTGGTAGTCGCCGGGGTAGGCGGTCAGGCGTCCGTTGTGGACGTGGACGACGTGGTTGGCGAGTTGGCGGATGAAGTAGACGTCGTGGCTGATGAAGACGATCGTGCCGTCGAACTGCTGGAGGGCGGACAGCAGGGCTTCGACGCTGGCCAGATCCAGGTGAGTTGTCGGCTCGTCCATGAGGAGCAAATTGGGCGGATCGAGCAGGAGCTTGACCAGCGCCAGCCGGCTCTTCTCCCCCCCGCTGAGCACGCCCACCCGCTTGAACACGTCGTCGCCACGGAACAGGAAGCTCCCCAGCACCGTCCGCACGAACGTCTCGGTCAGCGCCTGGGGCGTGTCAAACGCCTCTTCGAGCACGGTGCGGTCCAGATGCAATGTATCCACGCGGTACTGCGAGTAATAGCCGGCGCTGACGTTGTGTCCGAGGCGGCGTTCGCCCGCCTGGGGGACGAGCACTCCGGCCAGCAGCTTGAGCAGGGTCGACTTGCCTGCGCCGTTGGGTCCCACCAGCACGATGCGCCGTCCGCGTTCGGCCTCGAAGTCGAGTTTGTCATAGATGAGTTGCTCCCCGTAGGCGAACCGCACGCCTTCGAGCGCCACCACGCGCTGGCCGCTGCGCTGCGGCTGGGGGAAGGCGAAAGCGACCGTCGCCTCCGCGCCGGACGGGGCTTCGAGCTTCACCATGCGCTCGATCTGCTTGAGCTTGCTCTGGGCTTGGGCGGCCTTGGTGTTCTTGGCGCGGAAACGATCGACAAACGCCTGCAAGCGGGCGATCTCGCGCTGCTGGTGTTTCCAGGCGGCAAGCAGTTGGGCCTCGTTGGCCGCCCGCTGATCGAGGTAGGCATCGTAATTGCCCCGATACCGGAAGAGGCGTCCCTGGCGAATTTCGAGAACCGAGGTCGTGAGTTGGTTTAGGAACTCCCGGTCATGCGAGATCAGGACCATGGCGCCCGGGTAGCCGCGCAAATACTCCTGGAACCAGAGCAGTGCATCGAGATCGAGATGATTGGTCGGCTCATCAAGCAGGAGCAGATCGGGACCGAGCGTGAGCAGGCGCGCCAGATAGGCCCGCATCACCCACCCGCCGCTCAGGGCGCTGGCGGGACGCTCGAAATCGGCGGGACGGAAGCTCAGGCCGGCCAGGACTTTCTTGGCCTTCGCTTCGAGCGTGGAACCGCCCAACTGCTCGAAGCGCGCCTGCGCGTCGTGATACTCGGGCGTGTCCGCCGCGTGCTCCGCCTCGAAGGCGCGCAGTTGGCGCCGCAACCGCCCGATCTCCGGGGTGATGGCCGACGCCAGTTCGAGGACTGTCTCGTCACCGACGGGGGCGTTCTCCTGGGGCAGATAACCGACGGTGATCCCCCGCTGGAGCACGATCGTGCCCGTGTCGGGCGCCGCCGTGCCCAGAATCAACCCCAGAAGGGTCGACTTGCCGGCGCCGTTGGGGCCGACCAGGCCGAGGCGGTCCTCGCGGTTGACTTGCAGCGAGACGTCCGCAAACAGAGTGCGGCCGGCGTAGGCTTTGCTGACTTCGCTGAGCGAAAGCATGAGGAGACATCGTGTGCGATCCGGGGCCGCCGTCGCAAGCGCGATGCTAGCCCGGATGTTTCACAAAGCTTCGCGGAGTCTGACATCCGGGCTGTGGCAAAACCGCGCCCATGCAAGGCAGAATCGCAACCACCCTCACGGAATCTGGACTGAATGAGTCAAGTTTTTGCGCCGCGCAGCGGCGCCACTTGGCGAGGCGTCGAAGGCCCCAGATCGAGGTCGGGCCTCAGAGCTTACGACTGGCCGTCACGCTTCGCAGGTCTGGGCAGGCGCGCCTCGCTAACGCTCAATCATTCGCGAAACGTTCGACGAACTTCTGGGGCGTCACGCCGGACTCATTGATGTGGGTCACTTTGGTCCAGGGATGGTCGGGATCGCCCTGGGCCAGCTTGAGCCACTCGGCCGCATAGGCCTTGCGCGACGCTGGCATGGGCCAGTCCGCCTCGGCGTCCGCGCATTCCTTGCGCAGCTTGTCCCAGAGGTTGAGCCAGACATAACCCAGCCACATCCGGCCGCGCTGCACGCGCCGGAGCTGGTCGGGCGCGCCCGCCGAGGCGGTCTCGGCCTGGCGCCAGAGACGGTCGGCCTCGCTCAAGGTCTTGAAGTTGTGGGACGGCGTGTCGGTTCTCGAAAAACAGGTGAGATTCCAGCCCGCCGACGCACCATGCATCAGATCGATGTAGGTGCGGATGAACGGCGCGGCGTCTTTCCCATAGTACCCGTCGAGAAAGGCGTCGATCAGACCGCGGTCGTCCTTCTGCGGATTCCAGAGCAACTGCGCCAGCACCCAGCTTCGCAGCTCGCTGAACTCGGATCCGTAACTCTGGTAGGCCCCCTGCTCGAAGAGACCGCGCACGTTGTGCGCCGCGAAAAAGCGCACATTCGGTCCGAGCACAAACCAGTTCGGATGCGGCTGAACGTAGTGGGCGAAGTCGGTGGTGTAATCCCAGATGTAAAGCCGGTCGCAAATCTTCTCCCAGCCGCGAATGTCGTCGGCGAACGTGGCGTTGGCCGGCGCTTCGAGCGGCTCGCGGAAATTGCACTCGATTGAGCAGAGCCGCACGATCACATTCGCGCGCGGCTTGATCGTCTTGGGCGGTTTGCGCGTGTACTGGTAGGCGAGCGTGTCCACGGCAACCTGCGGAAACTCGGGCTCGATTTTCGCCGCCACGTAATTCACAAAGTCCAGCAGCGTCCCGGCATGGCTCCCCTCCGCTTCGTCCAGAGCCTTGCACGCCTCGCATTGGCAGGCGCCGTGCCAGTCGTTCTGCGACACCGACACGATCCGCGCGTCGGGCGACTCGCGCAGCCACTCCTTGACCCGCGCGACGACGTGATCCCGCAGATCCGGGTTGGTCAGGCAAAGCTGGCCGTGATCGACGGTCCGTTTCCCATCGCGAAAACTGTACCACTCGGGATGGGCCGCGAAATGCGTCTCGGGAGGCACCAGCGGATAGAACGTGTGCACGAACCCCTTGTACCGGATGCACCCGCCCCACTCCGCGCCGATGTTGGCCGACTGGCTGTTCGAGAAATTGCGCACCGCCCAGCGCGCGTTGAACGCCGGATACCAGAACGGATCCCGCGACTCGAACGTCGGGCGATACCGGACATCGAGTGCGCCGACCGCCAGGACGGCGTGCTTCGGCATCTGGCTGGCCCACGGCGTCCACCAGCGCACCCCGCACTGGTCCTGGAGGAACTGTGACACGGCGTAAAGCGTGCCTCGAGGGCGGCCCCCAGCCAGCAACAGACAGTTGCCCTTCCGCTTGATCACAATCTCCTCCTCACCCAATTGATCGAAAGGCACCTCCGGAAAGAGCTTCGCGGCCAGACTCCCGGGCCCGACCACGATGGCCCG
>JAXGQW010000085.1:0-21775 GCA_040766265.1 Verrucomicrobiota bacterium | reverse complement strand
GATCGGCGCCGAAAGCGTGCTCGAGCCGATTGGACAAACCGTCGTTGTCCGGGTCGCCCTCGGGGCCGTCCGCGCCGGTCGCGACCTGGGGGTTCAAGCCGTGACGCAGCTCCCAATCGTCGGGCAACGTGTCCTGGTCGGCATCGGTGCCGTTCGGCAGGCGGTTGGCTTCTCCGGGCGAGGCGCTGTGGGGGAACCGAACAACGACGGTGTGGCCGTCGGGGAAGCGCCCTTCCGCCAGTTCAGGCAACTGCACGAGCAAATCCACGCCGTCGACGATGGCTTGACTGGCCGTGTAAAGACGCACGGTCTCGCCCAACGCATCGAGTCGGAACGGCAGGTGGTCCGGACCCGCGGCGACCTCGTCGTCGGCGATCCACAAAACCCAGCCGCGGCCGTCGACGAAGGTCAACGGGCCGATGCTGTGATTGGTCAGGCCGGCGAGCGAGGGATCGTCGGTCAGAACCATGCCCGCCAAATTCACGGGGAGAGGATCCAGGTTGTAGAGTTCAATCCAGTCCGGGCCGTCGGTGTTCGCCAGCCACTCATTCAGGCGCACGTTGAGCGGATTGCCCAGGCCGGACGGCGCGGCGTTGGCGCCACCCGGAGTGGGCTGATCTAGCAGGACCCAGTTGCCATTCACCCTTCCGATCGAGCGGTCCGGCAGTTGAAAACCATACTCGACGCCATCGACGATCTGCCCCGTCGCGTCAAACAGATACACACCGCCACCCTGGCCGCTCAAAGCCCGGCCACAATTGAGTTCCGGCTCGTTGACCAGCGAGGGGGCTCGCGTAGGGTCGCACCAGACCATGAGGCGCCGGCCCGGATCGAGGGCGGCTCCGACCGGGAAGACCCATTGACCGGACCAACGCTCGTTCACGCTCAGGCTCATGCCCGCCAGCGAGAGGGCGGCGGCAGTGGGATTGTGAAGTTCGATCCAGCCCGCGCACTGGCCGGCGGCGGTGGCGTTGTGGGTGAGGTTCCGGACCAGCACTTCCTCGAGCCTGAACCCGCGGTCATCGGGGAGGTAGTTGGCCGCGCCGGGGCTGGACGAGAGGCTGAACGCGACGAGGTTGGAGTTCCCATCCGGCAGGCGGCCCAGCGAGACGCGCTCCTGGGCGTTCGTGTAGCTGACCTGGTTGAGGACCTTCCCGAGGGCGTCGTGAAGGGCAATGGAACTCCGCGCCGCGGGAAGCCGGAAATCGACATGATCCGGCCCGGGCTGCTCGTCGGCATGGAGGAGGACGTGACCACCGGGACCGACGAAAGCCAGCGCGGTGATGTGGAACAGGGCGTTGGTGATGCTCAGCGAAAGCCCCTCGAGCGCGACCGGCAGGTCGGTGTCGCCGTTGTACAGTTCGATCCAATCGTCCGCGCCGGGCAGGGCGTTTGCGACGAACTCGTTGATCACAAGGCGGCTGGGCGAGCCAAGCGGGGTGGCGGCATTCGGGGCGCCGGGCGTCGGCTCGGTCAGTTGCCAGGCCGCATCGGGGCCCAGGCGCCCGAGAGTGAAACCGTCGGCCTGCGGACCGAAGCGCAGCGCATCGACCCGCTGGCCGGCGGCATCATGAAGGAAGAGTTGATCCCCTTGCCGGTCCAGGCCGAAGCCGGTGTGCAGACCCGCCGCCTGGGAATCGGCGTCGCAGAAGACGATCAGGTATTGATACGCGGGCAAGGTCGTTGGGGGAAACAGGAGCCCGCGGTTGGCGCGGCCGTCGCCGAGGGTCCAGCCCGTGAGATCGGCGTCGGTCGGACCGGCGTTGTAGAGCTCGCACCAGTCGGGGGTGAAGGTGCCGGGCGGAGCGGACGGCGAAGGGGTGGCGGCGATTTCGTTGAGACGGACCTGTGGCAGGGGCGGCAGTGGGTTGGCGGCGCCCGGGGAGCCACCCGGGTGGACGCTCGCCTGCCAGTTGGCCGGGTCATCGGGGTCGCCGCTGGGGTCGATGATCTCCAGGGACCGCCCGGCGCCGTCTGCGTCGGCCGGCCATCCTGCCGCGTCCTGGTAGTCCACCGAGACGATGGTGCGGTTGGCGCCATCGAGGAGCGCAAGGCGTTCGCCGCCGTTGGCGAGGCTGCCGTCGTACCGCCCAAAGACCGCGACGCCGGGGTAGCGCTGGGCAAAGGCGGTCGGATTGGCATCAGAGATGAGCAGCAGCCGCGCGCCGCCCGCCAATAGAGCGCCCTCGGCAAAGAGGCATTTGACCCCCTCGAAGTGCACGCCGCTCAGGTCGATGGGCACGGCGCTCAGGTTCTGGAGTTCGATGAACTCGTACTCCTCGCCCCCGGGCGGGTGATACATGATCTCCGTGATGCGGAGCGGAAGAGCGAATTCATCCACCTGGAAGGCGGCCTCGGTCACCGCGCTCCAGTTGGTGCTCCACTGGCTGCGCGCCCGGACGAGCACCGTGCGGTCGATGACGATCGGGGTGCCCGGCACGTAGGGGGAGGCGTCCGACGCGACCGCTCCGCTGAATCGAACGCGCGGGTCGGCCCCGTTGGTGGTGTAGTGGATCGTGCCCAGGCGGTTGGTGAGCGTGAGGTTGAAGCCGCGCGGAACCCGCCCGCCGAACTGATTGAAGACCGGCGCGTTCGAGGAGGCGAGCAGGCCGGCTTGGGCCAGATGGTTGGTGAGGTAGCGCCGCCGCGAGGGAATCCAACTCGTGGCGATGGTGTTGTTGAAGCCCGAGATGGCCGGGGCGATCATGGCCCGGAGCCATTCGTAGCGGGTCTTGAGCCGCTCGTTCGTCATCGCGCCCCCGTTGAAGAAGTGCTTGTGAACGCGATCGGCGAACAGGAGCCGAAACTCGGGGCTGGCCTTGAGGCGAAGGAAGAGGGTCTGGATTTCCGAGCCGCCCCAGGGCGGACTGAGGTCGCTGAGCTGGTTGGCGATGGTGTTGTGCGCGACGTCGTTGGCGTAGCCGAAGGACCACTCGGCGTCCCAGGCGTAAAAGCGATAGCGGCTGCCGGGGGTGCGCTCGCGGGCGGCCCGCCAGTTGTTATGCGGCCAGTCGTCGGTGTCGGCGTAGATGAGCGGGATGAGGTATTCGACGAAATTGGTCGTGTCCAGACGCCGTTCGATTTCGAGGTACTTGTCGGCGAGCGCGAGGTTGTTGGCACTCGCATAACTGCGCAGCGCGTTCCAGGCCACGGCGTCGCCTTCGCGGACTTCACCGCCCATGGCCATCAGGTCCCAATCATTGGCGCCGCCGTGCCAGGTCCGCAGAAAATCGCCGTCGATGCGTTCGGTCGGATTGTAGTAGCCCTTGTAAACGCCGTTGAGGAAGAGATGGACGAACGCGCCGCGTGCGGAGACCTGGCCGACATCGGCTTCGAGTTGGCGGACGAATTCGTCGCGCAGAAAGGGGTTGGTCGCATCGTTCATACCGGCCCGCAGCACGATGGTGTCGAAGGAATCGACGGGCACCTCGGGAAAGATCGCATGCCGCAGCCGGCCCTCGCCGTAATCGCCCCGGAAGTAGAGCCGGAACGAATACTTGCTCTCGGGGATGGCGCCGCTGCGGTAGTTGTAGAGGTTTCGAATGTAGCCGCCGCCCTGAATCCGAAGGCCGCAGTCGATCTGGAACCCTCCATTGTCCTCGGGCTGAATCCACTCGGCGGAGACCGGCCGTTCCCAGGCCAGGCCGTGGTTGAGCGTGTTGCGCGGGTTGTACTCCATGATGCCCGTCTTGCCGTAGAGGTGGTTCGAGGCGGTGACCAGCGAGAGCGCGGGCAGGGCGCGCCGCAGCGGACTCTGGTTGTACAGATACGTGTGGGTGGTGACCTTCGAGGGGAGGCTGCCGCCCCGAAACGCCGCGGCCCGAATGACGCGCGTCGCAGTGATGCCGATGAGGTTCGTGAAGGGCAGGCCGTTCGTGAGACTGGGCACACTGCCGTCGATCGTATACCGGATCGCCGCGCCGGGGGTGGGACACGCCAGCGACAGGTTGAACGGCTTGGCGAAAAAACCGCGCAGCACGCTGAAATGAACCGGCTCGACGATGTCGCTCATCCAGGTCGAGGCGTTGGCCGCCCCCGGCGTGGCGGTCGTGAAGTAGCGCCAGGCGCCGGACGGGTGGCGCCCAAACGCCACGTCGTTGCGCTGTTCGGGGTATTGGGGGGCGAGTTCGCTGACGGCCAGGCGCGGCGACTCGGCGTTGCAGAGGCCGAGGTACTCGCCCGCGAGGCCGAGCTTGAAGTTCGTGTGCAGTCTGGCGTTCGCCGCGGTGGGCCGACGGTTCTTGGCCGAGGCAAACACGACCAGGTAGCGCTTCGCCGCCAGGCTCACTGCCGGAAAAACCCACTGGCCGGGCTGTTGGGGATCGTCGGTCAGGGACCAGCCATCGAGGTTCACGGAGGTGTCGCCGGCGTTGTAGATCTCGATCCAGTCCTCCCAATCCCCTTCCTCGTCTTTCAAACCGTTCACGTTCTCCGCCATGAACTCGTTGATGACCAGGGCCGGCACCGACACCGCGGGATCCACGGTGTACGACCACGGCTCGCCCACGAACGCGTGCGCCTCGGGCGTGAGATCGACAATGCCGGGCGCCGCCGCCCAGGCGATCGAGACCGCGCCGGCGGGCGCGGGTGGAAAGATGAACACGTAGGGTCCGGCGGCGGCGCCGGTCACCGCCGCGGCGGGAACGCCGTTGACCAGGAGGTCTTGCGCGTCCACGCCCTCGACGGCCTTGTCGAAGAGCGCCTCGACTTGGCTCAGTTGGCGGACAATGGCGTTGGCCGGCGGATTGAGGCCAGCCAACGTGGGCGCGCCGGGGTCGTAGAGTTCGTAGTACCAGGTCGCACCCGGGCCGCTGGGATTGAACGCATTGGGGGGCTGGCTCAGGTCGGTGATCCCATGCCGCATGTCCCACGAGGCCTGGATCGTGCCCCACACGGGCTGGGGAAATGTGAATGTGTAGGTGGCGTCGCTGCCGCTCAGGCCGGTGCAGGGCGTTCCGTTCAGCCACAAGTCGGCGGCGTTCACGCCGGTGACCGGCCTGCTGAACGTGACGGTGATCTGCGTGAGTTGGGTCAGGGCAGACTCCGGCGCGGGCGTCACCGCGAGCAGGCGCGGATCCGGACGCTCTTTCAACCTGGCGATGAGCGCGGCATCAAACACCAGGTCGCTGCTGCCGGCAGACACGTTGAACACCTGCACCGCCAGGACGTTCACGCCCGCCACCAGGAAACCGTCCGGCTCGGTGATGGGGTATCCGAGAAAGGGCGCCGGCTCGATCGAGGCGGCGGGGGCCGTGGCGTTGAAGAGCGGCTCGTCGGCGGGTCCGTTGACGTTCGCCACGGGACTGCCGTTGATCCAGGCAATGAAGCCGTCGTCGCAGGCAGCGATCAGTTCGAGTTCGCCGATCTCCGACACGTTGGTGATGGTGAACGAGCGGCGCAGAAACACCGTGGTGAAGCGGTTCTGCATGTCGCTCAACACCGTTCCCGGCGAAAGGTAGCTCTCCCCATAGAAGAACGGCGCCGCCCCGCTCGCCCAGCCGGCGTCCGCGAAGCCGCGTTGACGCCAGGCTGTCTTGTCGGGAAGCGAGGCCTCATTCGTGCCCTTGACGTAGCGCCACGTCGCGTTGGTGTTGAAAAGCCCAAAGGTCTGACCGCGGGACGCAACCGGGCTGAGACCGAGGAGCAGCAGGGCCAACGCCAGCCTGAAGCCGAGACAACGGCGGCCGCCCTGCAACGGCGGTGCGCTTGGTCCGAAACAGAACTTCACGGGCATGGACCCTATACGGATTTCTCACCACTTGAAGGAGTAATCTGAAATCCGGGCTGTGGCAAAACCGCGCCCGCGTACGAGCAAGAACTCGCGAGGCGCCTTTCCAGCCCGGGTTGGTGCGCGTCCTGGAGTCTTCCGCTTCGCGCTGGTCGCGACACCAAGAGAGATGCGGGCTGGAATTCGCGTTTGAATTCGGGGCGTCTGTTGCCTTTAATCCCCGCGTGCCAAGTCAAGTCATCGCCGTCGCGAACCAGAAAGGGGGCGTCGGCAAGACCACCACGACCGTCAACCTGGCGGCATGCCTGGCCGCCATGGGGCGGCGTGTTCTGCTGATCGATCTCGATCCGCAGGCCAACGCCACAAGCGGTCTGGGTCTGCCCAAAACCGAGGGCGGCAGCGCCTACCGCGCCTTGCTCGGAGAGGAACCGCTGTCCGGACGCATCAAGACCACGGGCTGCGATCGCCTCGAACTTCTCCCCAGCGAACTGGACTTGTGCGGCGCGGACGTCGAATTGCCCCGCGTGGAGAATCATTTGCAGCGCCTGGCGCTCGCCCTCGAGCCGGTGCGGCGCGACGCAGGGCGCGACCTGATCCTGATCGATTGCCCCCCGTCACTGGGCATTCTGACCCTCAACGCCTTTGCGGCGGCCGATTACGTCCTGGTCCCGCTTCAGTGCGAATACTACGCCCTCGAGGGGATCACGATGATGAAGCGTCTGCTCGATCAGTTGCGGGCGTCAGGTGCCAATCCCAAGCTGCAGTTGCTCGGCGTGCTGATGACGATGTTCGACATCCGGACGCGCCTCTCCCAGCAGGTCGTGTCGGAGGTCCGCGAACACTTCAAAGAGGCCGTGTTCGACACGGTGATCCCGCGCAGCACGCGCCTGGCCGAGGCCCCGAGCTTCGGCAAGCCAATCATTCAGTACGATCCCTACGGCGCCGGCGCCGCCGCCTACGAGGTCCTGGCCCAGGAAGTGGTGGCCAGGCTCGGACGCGCACCGACTGACGCCTCCGCCAACTAGAATCCTTCAATCCCAGAACATGGTGCAATCAAGTCAAGTCTAGTCCTCACCCCTATCCCCTCCGTTTCGCCAGGATTCTAGCTGCAGCGAGGCGCGGAGGAGAGGGGAACGGAAGACACCGGGGCTGTTCATGTGGCCGAGGACTTGGGATTGGTCTGAGGCGCGCCTCGCTGGCCCGGACGTTTCCCCGAGGACGCACTCCGCAACCAGGTCAGACTTTCTTCAACTGCTCGAACCGGGCGATGCGCGCCTGGATATCGCGCACGATGGCACGAAGTTCCCGCAGGTCGCTCTCGCTGAGGTGAGACCGCAAGCGCCCGAACAGCGGCTCAACGTCGCATCGGTGGCGCTGAATGAGGCTCGTGATGTCCGCTTCGTAAACGGTCACGCGGTCGATTTGCCCCTGCCGATAAAGCGACGGCAGCGCGTAGAGTTTCAGCAGCACCAAACCCTCCGGCGTCGCGGTCGGAACGTCCAGTTCGGCAAAGCGATGGGTGGTGCCAAAGGACTCTTGCGCCTCGGCGAACAGGGCGTTGGCCGTCAGCAGCACATCCACCCGCACGCTGCGGAAACGGCCCTTGATGAAGAACTCGTTCTGCTCTTCGATGGCGACTTCGGGAAGTTGCTGGAGCGACGGCAGCGACATAAGGAGGTCAATGTCCTCGGTGTTGCGGCCTGTCACGTAACGCAACATCGCAATGCCCCCCACCAGCAGATAGGGAATCTGTCGTTGCTTCAGGAGCGTGAACAGTCCAACCACATCGCGGTCGGTCGGAAGCAGGTTCTGACGTTGGGGGGCGTTCACGCCGCGCTCCGGGCGCGAAGCCCCGTCCCAGACGTTTTGGCCAAACAGCGCAGCGTTGCGGACGATTTCCGCAATTCGCCGCAGACTCGCGCCTGGAGCAAGGATCGCATTCATACCAACCAGGGCATTGTTGCATAATCCCTTCGACAAAGGAACCTCGAAGTTCCGGGCCGAGTCACAGGGACTGGCTTTCCACTCTGCCGCGCTGCGATATATCCGGGCTAAGCCAGACCAACGGCGCGAAACCAGCACCGACCATCTCCCCCACCAGGCGTCCTCAGTCGCCCAAGTCAAAATGAGATCCGCTTCTCCTGATTGCGTGTTGCCGGACGCCGATCGAACTGCCAGAGTCGTTGCAGTGGCAAGGTCCGGTCCGATGGCGCCCAGAATGATGAGAGCGTGGTGGCATCCGATGGTTGGTTTGCTGGCGGCAATCTGCGCGGCGGCAGCGGCGGAGATCGGCTCGAACGTGTTCGAAGACCCGGCGCCCCCGACACCGCAGAGCCGCATCGACCAATTGGTGTTCGCCAGACTGTCGTCTCTGAGCATCCAGCCGGTCCTCTGTTCGGATGCGGTCTTTGTCCGCCGCGCCTTTCTGGACCTCATCGGCACGCTGCCAACAGCCGGCGAGGCCCGCCAGTTCATCCAAGACCCCGACGCGCAGAACAAGCGCCGTCTCCTGATCGACCGGCTTCTGGAACGAGAGGAATACGCCGACTACTGGGCGATGAAGTGGGGCGATGTCCTGCGCATCAAGGCCGAGTTCCCGGTCAATCTCTGGCCCAACGCGGCGCAGGCCTATCATCGATGGGTCCGAGCCTCTCTCGCCCAAAACAAGCCATACGACCGGTTTGTCCGCGAACTGCTCACCGCCAGCGGCAGCAACTTCCGAGTCGGTCCTGTCAATTTCTACCGCGCCATCCAGAACCGAACGCCCGATGGAATCGCCGGAGCGGTGGCTTTGACCTTCCTGGGCGCGCGCATCGAAAGCTGGCCGGCGGACCGCGCGTCCGGGATGGCGGCGTTGTTCGCCCAGGTGGGTTACAAGCCGACCAGCGAGTGGAAAGAAGAGCACGTCTTCTGGGATCCGTTCGGCGCCAGCCGCATCGCGGCCAACACCGCGCCCGGACGCGATGCGGTGTCGGCTGTTGGACAGGCTGATCAGGACACGCCGCAACCGTGGGTCGGCGCGCGCACGAACAGCCCGCCGCATAAAGCGATCTTTCCGGACGGCACGGCCGTCGTGCTGCCCGCGGACCGCGATCCGCGCGAGGTTTTCGCCGACTGGTTGATCACGCCGCAAAACCCGTGGTTCACGCGCGCGATTGTGAACCGGGTGTGGGCTTGGCTGCTCGGGCGCGGGATCATTCACGAGCCGGATGACATCCGGGAGGACAACCCGCCAAGCCATCCCGAACTCCTGGCCTGCCTCGAAAGCGAGATGGTGTCCGGAGGTTACGATCTGAAACACCTTTACCGCGTCATCCTCAACTCGCAGACCTATCAACTCTCCTCGATGGCCCGGCATCAGGGCGCCGAGGCCGAGGCCCAGTTCGCCAGTTACCCGCTGGGGCGACTGGACGCCGAGGTGTTGATCGACGCCATCAACCAGATCACCGGCGCCTCGGACCTCTACACCAGCCCCATCCCGGAACCGTTCACCTACATCCCGGAAGACCTGCCGGCCATCGCGCTCCCGGACGGCAGCATTACAAGCCCGTTCCTGACCCTGTTCGGGCGTTCGGCGCGCGCCACCGGCATGGCGAACGAACGCGACAACAAGCCCATGCCGGCCCAGTGGCTGCATCTCCTCAACTCGAGCCACATCCAACGCAAGCTCGAACAGGGTCCCCGGCTCAGGGCGCTCCTCGACTCGAAACGGAAGCAGACCGAGATCATCGACGAACTCTTTCTGACGATTCTGTCGCGTTTCCCAACCCCTGACGAAGTGAGGATCGTGGACGGTTATGGCCAGGTCCAGCCCTCGAGGGTGGCCCGACGCGGGCGTTCTGATCGCCAACCCGCGGCGTCCGGCGAAACCGTCGTCACAAAAAACCGGGGCGACTGGGTGGACATCGCCTGGTCCCTGATCAACAGTACGGAGTTTCTGTATCGTCACTGACCGCAGCGCACAGCCAGAGAGGCCGAACAATGCAGCACGCTCTTTCCATGAACCGTGGAACCGGATCGTTGATCTTCAAGCACTTAGGCGATGGCTCGCGCGGGGGCTCTGGGCTGGAGAACCATGTTGTACTTGCGGGCGGTTCTCGAGCAGACGCTGCTCGGTCTGAGCGACTTGGATTTCATACCAGCGAGGTCCGCGCTCGACGCAGGCCTTGCCGTGCACCATCAGGCGCCAGAACAGTTGGGCCAACTTGCGCGCCAGTGCCAGACCGGCCACCAGCCACCACGGCGACCCCTTTGATGCAGCGGTAGAACCCGCCCAAAGCGGTGTCCACACTGCGCCCCACCTGCGAGCAATCACACAGAACAAACGACCGGCGCGATTGCGCGAGCGTCGCTGGCTGCCTTTGCGCTTGCCGCTCTGTTTGCTGCCCGGCGCCACACCCAACCAAGCCGTGAAGTGTTTCTCCGTCTTCCACTTCCCGCCCAGGTCGGTCCCCACTTCCCCCACCAACTGCAGCAACGCGTAGTCGGCCATCCCAGGCAACGTGGTCGGATCTTTCCCCCCGCACAGCCGCCAGAGCAAGCCGTGCAAACCCTCAATCTGCGGCGTGTTGACCCCGCCCCGCTTCGTCGCCGCCGGCGGCGCCGGGGCCTGCGGATCCTCCGGCCCCGTGATCTCCTGCAGCACCCTCTGGAGGGCTTGATCGCACTCGCGGATCTTGCTCTGGTAGGACTGCCACAGTTCGTAAGCCTGGCGCAGCGCAAACAGATGCTCAGGCTTCCCGGGTCCGATGCGGGCCTCCACAATCGCCCCGCCTTGTTCTTTTGAATCTGTGCGTCACAACGCCAGCAGCGCCACCGGATTGCGTTCCCCGCCGGGAGCGTGGCCTCGATCATGTTGAGGCCGCTCATCCCCGGTCAGGTCGCTGATCACGTCGTGAATCTTGAGATTCATCCCGCTCCAGCGCCTTTTGCATGTGCTGCTCATGGCTACCGGCCATCGATGTGGTCGTTGCGCAACCGCAGGCCAGTCCTGCAACCGGAAAACGAGACTATGCTCCGGCAGGACAAAGCCCAGGTTGAGCAATCCATGTGCGTGCAAGGTCGCCTGCCACTGGCAGTCGCTCATGTCGGTCTTGCGCCCCGGCAAGTTCTTGACGTACTTGCCGTTGACCACCACCACCTCAACTTCGCCTGTTCAACACCTCGTAGGGGCAGAGCCAATAGATGCCGTCACCTCCATCGCCACGCTCTTGACTCCTGGCCGAGCAGGTAATCCGCAACTCGTAGGTTGGCCAGTCGTCGTCTGAACACCTTGGGTGGTCCTCCGGCGATCGAGACATGGAGTTGCTCACTTCCGATATCAATCGCGGCGGCTGTGGGATTGAAACAGGCAACGAAGGGTTGGCGTCTTGTCGTTAGGCATTGGCAATGTCCACGTCCCGGTGCCCGGCTAGGATCGAAAAGTACAAATCTTTCCAGCGGGAAGCCTCACAGCTCGCCAATCAATACGCATGTCGCTAGCCGGAACCAATCTCTCCAACGAGCAACCCTCGCGGGCGCTTCAGAGTGCTTTGCGGTCGCGCTGCGCCAGAACGCGGACGGGTGAAGCTATGCCAGGTTCATGGTCCCAATGCCCCGCCAAATCGTACGCTTTCTCCATGAACCGTGGTTCACAACCACCGCGGACGTGAGTCCGCGCCATCTCCTTTAGCAAAGGCAGAAATCAGCGCCGACTCACGTCGGCGGCTACGAGATCGGTTCTTTGTGGTCACATGCACATTCAACGGTCGACCATCAACGCTTTCCATGAACCGTGGTTCCGTAGCCGCGGACGTCAGTCCGCGCCATCTCGCTCCGTCAAAAGCAGGAATCAGCGCCGACTCACGTCGGCGGCTACAAATCGGTTCATGGTCCCCGTGCGCATTCAACAGTCGAATGTCGACGCTTTCCATGAACCGAAGCTTGGAGGGGGGACGGCTCGTCCCCCGCCGACGACCTTTGGCTGCAACTCTGCCACACTGCGAAAAGTCCGGGCTGGGACTCAGCCTGAGCGGGGTCTTGTCCCGGCGCGACCTCCTGCGGATTGGGCTGGTCGGCACGGCGGGATGGATGGTTGCGGACGGGGCGTTGTGGGCAGGGAGCGACGCGCCCGCTGCCGGGCGGGCCCTCGGACCTCCGCTGCCCGAGCCCAAGGCCCGGTCGGTGATTCAGATCTTTCTCTGGGGCGGCATGTCGCAGATCGACACGTGGGATCCGAAACCGGAGGCGGGCTACGACTACCTGGGCGAGTTCAAGAACGTCATTCCCACGAACGTGGACGGCATCCAGCTCGGCGAGCTTTTCCCGAAGCTGGCCCGGCAGGCGGACAAGTACTCGCTGATCCGCAGCATGACGCACCGCAACAACGGCCACGAGACGGCGGCCTACCTCATGCAGACCGGTCACACGCCCGGCGAACGGCTCGCGTACCCGAGCATCGGCGCGGTGTTCGCCCTGTTCAAGAGCCCCACATACAAGGGCCTGATCCCGCCCTACGTCGTCCTGACTCAGCCTCAGGGGCGGTTCTCGGAAGAGGGTTTCCTCGGCCCCAAGTTCAAACCGTTCGCCACGGGCGGCGATCCCAACGCGCCGCAATTCGAGGTGGAAGGGATCGTCTCCCGGAACATCACCGACGCCCGGCAGAAGAGCCGCCGCGAACTGCTCGACCGGATGAACACGCTGGGTCGCGCGATGGCCGGAACTCCCCAGATCTCAGCCTCAGAGGCAGCCAAGCAGCAGGCGTATGAACTCATTCTGGGGCGGGGCCGCGAGGTGTTCGATCTCTCGAAGGAGAAGCCTGAATTCCGGGACCGCTATGGCCGCCACACGTTCGGCCAGGATTGCCTGGCCGCGCGCCGGTTGGTCGAGGCGGGCGTCCCGTACATCGTCATCAACTACCCCGGCGGCTGGGACACCCACAGCAATCACTTCGCAACCATGCGCCGGCAGTGCCCGCAACTCGATCAGGGGCTCGCCATGTTGCTCGAGGATTTGCACGATCGCGGCCTCCTCGAAAATACAATCGTCTGGTGTTGCGGCGAGTTCGGACGCGGCCCGAAGATCGACTGGCAGCCGCCCTGGAACGGCGGTCGCAACCACTACGGAAACGTCTTCACCGTGCTGGTCGCCGGCGGCGGTTTCAAGGGCGGCCGCATCGTGGGTTCGTCCGACGACAAGGCCGCGGAGGTCAAGGAGCGTCCGGTCTATCCGGTCGACCTGCTCGGCAGCATCTACGCACTGGGAGGCATCGACGCCCGCGCGCGGCTCCCCCATCCCATGGGCGCCGAGGCCTACGTGTTGCCCTCCGCCGCCGAAGGGGTGAAGTCCGCCGGGATTCTGAGGGAGATCATGTGAATGGGAATGGGCGAAGATCACTGCTCTGGCTGATCGCCTGGTTCATCCTGACACCCGCCCTGCGCGCCCAGCCGCGCCCCTATATCGGCTTTGTCTACCCAGCCGGCGGACAGCAGGGCACGTCCGTCCAGATCCGATTGGGCGGACAAAACCTCGACGGCGTCCATGCCGCGACGCTCACCGGCCCGGGCGTGACCGGGCGGGTGGTCGAGTTCCATCGGCGCCTGAACAACCAGGAAATCCAGTTGCTCAGGGAACAGTTGAAGGAGTTGAAACGGGCGCCACAAACCGCCGTAGTTCGGGCGGGGTCCGGGCCTTCGGCCTCGGCGGCCGACTCGATGATGGCGCCGATTGACCCCGATCCGGATGCCCCAGGCCGGGCGCAAGAAGGGGCGGCATCCGATCTCATCGCGCGGATCGAGAAACGCACGCGCGAGTTCGTCCAGACGCCGGCCTGCGCCGCGATCGCCACGGTGACGACCATCGAGGTCACGATCGCCCCCGACGCCGAGCCCGGCGAACGGGAGATCCGCCTTGTCACACCCCGCGGCGCGTCGAATCCGCTGCCATTTCACGTCGGCCAACTCCCGGAATACACGCGCACACCGATGCCCACCACGCCGCGGCAGGTGCTTGGAAAAGAGGCCCAGGCACTCCGGAAAAGACCGACGGGCGAAGTCGAGGAACGCATCGTTGTGCCGTGCATCGTGAACGGCCAGATCGCCTCTGGCGAAATCAACCGCTATCGGTTCGAAGCCCGACGAGGCCAGCGGCTGGTCATCTCGACCCTGGGCCGCCAGTTGATCCCGTTCATCGCCGATGCCGTTCCGGGCTGGTTCCAGCCCGTCATCGTCCTCTATGACGCGAATGGGAAAGAGGTGGCGTATGCGGACGATGACCGGTTCAACCCCGACCCGACCATTCTTTACGAGGCGCCCAAGGATGGCGAATACGTGCTCGCGATCCACGACAGCATCTATCGGGGACGCGAGGATTTCGTCTATCGCATCACTATCGGCGAGGTGCCCTTTCTCACGAGCGCCTTTCCCCTCGGGGCCCGGGCGGGCGAACCGGCCGAAATCCGCATGACAGGCTGGAATCTCGATGACACTCGATTGTCGCGGCCGGCGACAGACGCGGCGCCCGGGCTCGAGTGGCTGACCGCGACCCGCGGGGGCCTGCGGTCCAACCGCATGCCCTTTGCCCTGGACACGCTGCCCGAAACCGTCGAGCAGCCGTCCGACAACGACAGGCCGGACCAGGCGCAGAAGGTCACGCTGCCAATCATCGTGAACGGGCGCATCGAACGACCGGGCGACTTGGACGTGTTCGCCTTCTTCGCCAGATCGAACGAGACAATCGTCGCCGAAGTCCAGGCTCGCCGACTCGATTCGCCTCTCGATTCTGTGATCAAGCTGACGGATGCCGACGGCACGATGCTGGCGTTCAACGATGACTTCGAGGATCTCACGTTTGGCGCAAAGACACACCACGCCGATTCGCGCCTCATGGTCACCGTGCCGTCCGATGGCCGCTATTTCCTCCATCTCGGCGACACGGCGCGCCAGGGCGGCGAAGACTACGGTTACCGCCTGCGCCTGAGCCGACCGCATCCGGACTTCGCGCTGCGCGTTGTGCCATCAAGCATCGGACTCCGCTCGAGGTCCACCGCCGTGCTCACCGTCCACGCCCGGCGCACAGACGGCTTCACAGGCCCCATCCGACTGGCCCTCGACAATCCGCCCGACGGATTCTCGTCGCAGCCGGTGACGCTGTCATCGACGCAAACGGTCGCGCGCCTCACTGTCCGAAGCAGCGGCGCGGCAACCGGGATGCCGGTCGATTTGTCCGTCGTGGGCAAGGCGAAGATTGGCGGACGCGAGGTCACACGCCGGGCGGTGCCCGCGGAGGACATGATGCAGGCCTTCTTGTGGCGGCACCTGGTGCCCGCAAGCGATCTCAAGGCCGTGGTCTCGAACCCCGCCGCCGCCACCCGGCCCGACCGCCTCGCGCAGACGCGTCCGCAGCCCTCGAAGAGGACCAATGCACTCGAAGTCGCCATGGCCAACGCCGCAACAAACGCCTTGGCCGCCATCAATCCCGCCGGTGGGACCAATGTGGCCGTTGCGGCTGCGGGTGTGACCCCCGCTCCTTCCAAGTTTACCAGGCAACAAATCGCCGGACGCCTGCGTCAACTCCGCATGCTCCACGACGACGGCCTTCTTACGGACCAGTTCTACCAGGCGAAGGTCGCCGAATGCGAAGCGGCGCGGTGAGTTGCGCGCCACCGTCGAGCGTCGCTTCCAGTTCGAGGTGAGTGCCCATGAACGGACAGTTCAGAGTTCAGAGTTCAGACTTCAACGTTGAGCGTTTCGGGTTCATGGCCCCGATGCATTCATGATCCGTGTTTCGTCCGTGTTCGATCCGTGGCTCTTCACTGGCCCATCCCTGGTCCATCCTTAACAATGCACCATCCCATTCACCTTCAATCCGTGGCGCAGCCTCGCTCCGGCTATTCCCCATCGCGATCCGCTTGTCCGAGCAATCCGCGCATCGCGGCCATGAGCACGGCTTCGGCCTCCGGTGTGGTGTTGGACGAGGTCGGCTGGGTTTCGTAGCCGCCTTCGAGGTACGCGACGGCGGTGCCGATGTAGCCGGGGCCGTAATCCCCGTAAGCGGCCATCATGACACGCAGGTCGGGGCGCATGGCCTTGGCCGCAAGCTGGTACTCGACAAACAACTCGCCCGGCAGGTGCAGCATCCGCGTGTTGCCCACCCGCAGGCAGGTGACGTCAATCCGATGCCCGGGCGATAGTAGCTCTGCGGATGACAGGCATAGAAGCTCAGCACAGCCACCGGCGACGCCCCATCCCAGAAACTCAGGACCGACACCACCGGATCGATCACACCCTCGGGCTCGGCCCGGATCGCGGGATCCCGGGTCGAACTTGTGCGCGACGCGCGGATCCGTCCGTCCGGCCCCTGGATGCGGCGCTGGCTGGCAACTTCCACAACCACCGCCTCTCCGTATCCGTAATGGGTGATGGGGCGGGCGTTGGGCATCGCCGCGCGGATCGCATCGGCCGCCCTCCGGATCACCTGGCGATGGAAGGCGCCGTCGAAGCGCGAGTAACCCTTCACGCCAAGCTCCCCGATGATCTTCTCGGCCGTGAAATCGCATCCGGGCGCATCGTGCTGATGCACCGCATGCACGGCTACGCGGGCCGGCACGGTCCCGGCCGCTTCGGCGAGTTCGGCGCGAAAGGCCTCGTGCCCCTCGTTGGCGATCCCGATCCAATCCACCGCGCAGAGGACGATCGGCTGCTCGGCGCCCGTCAGAACGATCCCGCGGCAGCGCAGTGTCAAGTCGTCGAGGCGCTTGACGGGATCGTAGGCCATGGCCGACCCGAGCGGCGGCGTGGCGTCGACGTCGAAGGTGGCGATGCGGACCGCGGGCTCAGCCGGCTGACCGAGAGCGGTCAACAGCAGAACAACCGGGGCAATCGAGCGAGTCAGGCGTTTCATGATACGCGGGCTAAACACACAGACCTAATCCAGTTCGAGGGTGAACAGGCGTTTGGGCGCGTCGCGCCGCAGTTCGACGTGGGAATCGAGAAACACGACGTTGGCCCGGCCCTTGGGGGCTTTCACGCCTTTGACGCCGCGATCGGTTTCGGTGCTGCGCTCGTTGCCGCCGCTGTGCCGATAGCACACATTGGCCGACGGATCGGCATCCGGATACAAACAGGCGTCCCAGCCATCCGTGTCCGCAAAGAGCAGCGTCCCCGACACGTCGCGGACATGGCTCGAGCCGATGTCGCGGCGTCCGCCGTTGATGTAGCAGTTCTGGGCGTAGGCCAGGTAGCCCCAGAAGCCGCCTTCCCGCAGCGCGCTGCCCATGCGCTCGTCCGGCTGGGCCTTCTGGATGCTCGAAGGGCAGATGAAGACGCCGCGTCCGGAGACGTTCGTCCGACTGCCCAGGTACGGCTGCAATTGGCGATACCAGATCGGGAAATAGGTGCCGGTGAAACCGTCGGCTGGCGGCCAGCCGATCGGGTAGACCTGATGATCCTCCTCGTAGAGCATTGTGGCCATGACGAGCTGGCGGAGGTTGTTCTGGCATCTGGCCGTCTTGCCCTTGTCGCGGGCGCGGGCCAGGACGGGCAGCAACAGGCTCGCGAGGATCCCGATGATGGCCACCACGACGAGCAACTCGATGAGTGTGAACGCTGCGCGCCGCCTGGGACGCTTCGACGCACTGTTTGGCGAAAAACAACGCATGTCCGTCTGGTTCAAGTCTCTGATGATTTTCAAACCTGGGTCATCATGCTGGCCCGCAAGCGAGGAGTCAACCGTCGGAGGCGAATGCAAGAGCGCCTCGAGCGCCAATGCGTGAAGTCGAAAAGGTCGAGGTGGGGACGGCTCGTCCCCCGCCATGCCAAGTAAGGACCGCGTTTGTCGGCGACGGGCCGTCGCCGCTCCACTTCATGAATTGGCCCTCGAACGCCTACTCGAAGAGCGCGAACTCGAAGATGGTGGGGCCGTCGGTGGTTTCGATGAGATTCAGGCGCACGCGTTGCGCGGTGACCGGCTCGAACCGCGCGTTGAGCCGGGCGCCGAGGCTCTCACCCCGATAGCACGCTTTCCATTCGCCTCCATCGAAATACTCGATCGCGAATTTCCGGACCCGGTCGAGTTCCGGATACGCCTGCTTGACGACCGCGCGGCGGAAGGTCAGCGGCTGGCCGAGGTCCACTTCGAGCCAGGCGGACTTGACCCCCGCATCGGTCGCCCACCGCGTTTCGTCGGATCCGTCAACGGCCTTGTCCGGGCCGTGCTCCGCCTGTCCTTGAAAAACATTCGACGCGGTGGCTTTGGCCCGGGCGGTCAGCGATCGAGGGCTGGGCACGGCCAAAGCCGGGAGGCGCAAGGCGTCGCCATCGAGTTCGAGCGCCACGATGGTGTCGAGCGGGTGGCGGACGCCTGCCGGCACTGAGATGTCCAGACCGTTGGCGGTCTGCTTGACCGCCACCGTGCCGCCGCTCAAGACGCGGCTCGAGACAACCCGAGCAGCGATGGGCGGCAGCCGCAGGCTCTCTTCGTCCCACTCCCGGATATGGAGGTAGACAGTCTTGCCCTTGCGGGTCGAGGCGCCGTAACCGCCCGGCTTGAAAGGCCCGCCGCGCGTCCCGCGGATGCTCTCGCCGTACTGTGCCAGCCACGCTCCCAGTTCCTTGAGCCGCGCGGCCTGGTCCGAGGGGATTTCGCCATTGGGCATCGGACCGACGTTGAGCAGCAGATTGCCGTCTCCGCCGGCGCATCCGATCAGCATGGCCAGGCACGCGGCGAACGGCTTCACGCCGTCGGTGGGCCCGCCCCAGGCCCACTGGTTACGCGAAGAAAGCGTCATGCACGATTCCCAAGGCCGCTGGTCGTCGTAGGCGCCGACATGCTGCTCGGGGGTGTAATAGTCGGCCTGGGCCGACAGGATCTGGCGGTCGCTGTTGTCCGGGCCCAGATCGAGACGGTTGTTCATGATGATCGAGGGCTGGAGTTGCCGCACAAGGCCGTAGGTGCGCGCCTGATCATAGAGCGGGTCGCCGCCGTCCCAGTCGAACCACAAAAGATCGATGCGCCCGTAGTCGCTCAGAAGTTCGCGCACCTCGGCCTGCATCCGGTCCAGGAATGCGGCCTGGCGATCGGATCGGAAGTCGGGATCCCTCCAGTCCATCGGGGAGAAGTACCAACCGAGGCGCACCCCCTGCGTGCGGGCCGCCTTCGCCAACTCGGCGCACACGTCGCGGCGGAAGGGTGTGGACCCGATATTGTAGTCGCTCGCCTTCGAGTGCCAGAGCAGGAAACCGTCGCAATGTTTGGCGGTTAGGACCATATATCCGGCGCCAGCGGCCCGGGCCTGGCCAATCCACTGACCCGCGTCGAAGTTGGTCGGATTGAATTCCTTGTAGAGGTTGTCATAGACATCGGCCGGGATCGGACCGCGGTTGGGACACTTCGGGTTCGTGTTGGCCCGCGACCAACTGATCTCGGTGCCTTTGAGGCTGACCGGTCCCCAATGCACAAAGATGCCGAACCGCGCCTCGGCCCACCAGCGGAGCCGCTCCGGATAGGGGCGCGGCGTCGGGGTCTCGATCGCAGGCGCCGCTGGAGATGGCTGGTCGGCCGGACCGGCAAGGGCGGTTGCGGTGAGGGTGAAAGCGGCCAGGACAAGGCCAACGAGGCGGCCTCTCATGCAGGTGAACATGGGGCAGACTCTGATGCGAGGAAGCGGCCGACGGCAAGCTGCAAGTTCAGCAAGAGACGGTCGCCGGTGCATCTGACAGTTGTCGGAATTCTGTCGCCCGGCGAGGGCGCCGGGCCTACAACAGATGGAGACTCCTGCTGTAGGCCGCGTGCCCTGCCTGCGCCGCAAAGCGCAGCGGCGCGGCGACCGACATGACCCTGGGGCCAGAGGTTTCCGAGAAACCCCTGGCTTTGGTTGCGGCTGTGCCGCGCTGCGAGATTTCCGGGCTGCGAAGCCGGACTATGGTCCAAGCCTGATGCAGTAGAACCTCATCCGTTCGCCGGTCTTCGTGCAATACGGCGAGGGCGTCGGGCCCGTGCTGGTCACGGGGGTCCAAGGCCCGAGCACCGTCGGCGCCCAGTAGAGGTCGCCCTTGTCGCAATCCCAGGTGAGGCACAAGGTATCCGGCGGATCGAAGACGTACGTGATCTTGCACTCGGGCGGGGCGATCCTGGCCATAACCAGTTGCACTGCGTTGACCGAGGCGCGGTCGGTGCCGCCGTAGCCGTGCGGGTCTGCTGTCGTGGCCTCGACGGTGATTGTGCTGGCCACCTGCCCTTTGAGACCCTCGAACACGATGCAGTTGCCCACGGCCCACTGGCCCGGTGCAGGCACGGCCTCGACATAGGTCGTCGGATTCTGCGGGCTTTGGGCGTCCACGTAATCCGCCAGCACCGTGGTGTTATCGGCCCCGAGGATGCGGTATCCGCCGCCGCGCGCCGCAACACCACCCAGGGCATAGACGTAAACGTCGTAACTGTTGCCATAGAGGATGTCGGGCAGATTGCTGATCTTCACGGTCGTAGTGGACGGGTCGCCCGTATCGAGATAGCCGGTCATGAGGATGTAGTCATTGCCCGGCATGGCATTGTTCTCTTCGCCGCGCCCAGTGGACGACCACGTGCCGGCCGAGCCCCACTCGACACTCACCGCCGTCGGTTGCGGGACGCCTTTGACATCGGCGACCAGGCCGGAGGCACTGCCGGA
The DNA here is from genome assembly GCA_040766265.1 of Verrucomicrobiota bacterium. Classification (GTDB taxonomy): domain Bacteria; phylum Verrucomicrobiota; class Verrucomicrobiia; order Limisphaerales; family J093; genus MWFF01. Next base: position 1,406 of record JAXGQW010000085.1, on the reverse strand, counting down.
CGCGAGGTACAAGTTATTCCAGTTGGCCTGGATGACGCCCGGCACGCCCGCCGTCGCGATGGACGGCAAGGTGCCCGCGTTGCTGGCCACTGCCGGATCGCCCGTGTACCACTCGCCGGCACCAAAGTTCAGCCCGATGCCATACTCGACTTGAGACGGATTCGCCTGGTAGCTGCCGTATTGGCGGAACTTGGCGACGGAGGAGTGGCCGACGCCTTCGCCGGCGGCGTTGTTGCAGAACTCAGGCGAATAGTACAGCCCCACCAGCAGCGCCTCCGGCATCGGTTCGTCGGTGAACGTCGCCGTGCTGTATTGCGTCCAGTTCTGACCGTCGTTGCTGTAGTAGGCGGTGAATATCTGGCCCGAACGCACCATGCGCATCCAGGCGTCCGGATAGGCCGGATTGCTCGCTCCCGCGCTGCTGTAGTTGCCGCCCTTGGTCAAACGCCAGGCAGCTTCGTACTGGTTGTTGCCCGCCGCGCCGTTCCATTGAACGGCCGGGTTGGCACGCTGCAGGAAGCGCCGTTCCATCATCGCACCGCCGCTCACGGCGGCGCGATTCACACCCTCATCATGCGCCGGCGTGGCGCAGAGCCCCGCCCGCGCCCATTGGCTGGTCGGGTCGTGGTACTCGACGCGCACCACCTTGTCGAAGTCGCCCCTGACCTCCTCGTACACGAAGGTCGCTTCGTCGTAGTTGTTCCAGTTCGCCGTGCCGCTGCTGATGAGATCGAAGTCCGATTCGCTGTAGGCCACCACGTCTTCCCACCACAGGCTCGGCTCCGCACTGATGTTCTGCGCAGGGTCACAGAAGAAACCCTCGAGATAATCCGTGCCGCCGATGAAGGCGCACTTCATCTTCTTGGTGACGGTGAACGACTTGCTCTCGGCCGCAGTCATCGCATTGCCTTTGATGTCCTTGATGTTGCTGACACTTACGGTGACATTGTCGCCCCCGGCCAAGCCAGAGGTCGTCAACACGACAGCGGCACCCTTGAACGGTCCCCCGCCGGCGCCGAGTTGGAAGAACGGCGCCCCATCGTGATGGTCGAACCGTTGGTAGCGGACACCGGTCACGGTGCCTTTCGACAACGCGTAATTGGCCACAGTGCTGGCGCTGACTTCATCGACGTTCTCGTCGAAGCCGACGCCGATCTCGATGACGTTGTTGCGCTGGATCGCCCCCGCCGCCACCACCTGCGGCGGGAAGGTGTCCGGCACGACCGTCAGCGTCGCCGCGGCGCTGGTCTGACCGAGTGTGGGCACGCTGCAAACCACCCGGTACTTGGTCCCGCTGTCGGCCAGCGCCAGGACCGGGGTGACGTACGAGGCGGCATTCGCGCCGGCGATGGGCGCCCAGGCGCCACCAGGCGGCATCTTTTCCCACTGGTAGGTCACGGTGTTGC
>JAXGQW010000084.1:0-22234 GCA_040766265.1 Verrucomicrobiota bacterium | reverse complement strand
CGGGGTGTTGCGGGTGAGGCGGGCCGTGTCTTTCGGGGGCGCGGGTTCATCGGGATTGAGGTTTGAGATTTGGGATGTGCGATTCCGCGATGGCGTTGGATCAAGCGGTTGCTGTCATCGCGCCGACTCTACCCGCGGGACGCGGGCCAGGACAATGCGCGGACGTCGCGGGACGTCGGGGGGAGGGTCATCTCCGGAAATGGGTGACGAGGCTGGCGAGATGATCCGCTTCGGCCGGGCGGTCTGGGAACAAGAGATGGCGCAACCCGTCAACGAGTTCCTCCTTGCGGACCACCGCAATGTTGTTCAGGCGGGCGTATTGGATCACGTCGTCGGGGAGCAGCGCCTTTCGGATGCAGATGATGTTCCCCAAGAGCCCACCAGCCTCGCGCACCGCGAGCAGATCCTGCTTCATGACTTTGGTCTGGCCGATGGAGAGTTCTTCGCGGATGCGAGCGAGCAGTCTGTCGGCGGCTGGGCTCAAAGGTTGGCGCAGGCAACGACGCAACTGATCGGCGAGATCCTCCGCGGGCATTCGGTCCTTGCAGTCGACCAACCAGAGGCGCCCGCCCCACGTGAAGAGAAGGTCGATCTCAGCATGTCGGGAGCGGGTGCTGACGTGGGAAGAGGACTTCACCTTGAGACACAGACTGCGCTGAACGCGGTTAACCCCAAGACGCAGGAGGACGGCGGCTGTTGAGAACTCCAAGGCATCGCCTTCCTTGTCGATGGGGTCGGCTTCGCCAGCGATGTCCAGCCATGCACGGGCGTCATGACCGCTCTGAACACGCCGGAAGAATGCGTCCTGAGCCAGCGTCCGGCCTGCCACGTTGAGGGTGATGGTCTGCCCTGGTCGCTGCACCTCGGAGGCGTCGAGTTGGCAGCGCAGGAGGCCGACAGGATCGAGGGTGTCGGTGAGTTTGCCATCGAGTTGGTCTTGCTTGCTGATCATCTTGCCGTCTGGGGCGGAGAACCAGGTCAGTTGGTTGCGTCGTTCCAGATAGAAGGCCCGGGCGTGACGCACGGCCCACCGGAATGCGGCGGCAGCCATGAGCTTGTTGCCGCCGGTGAAGTTGACCACGCATTCATCGAGCCGGACTTGGTGGCCCCGTTGCACTTCGTCCAGGCGGCGCTCGATGCCCTCGAAATCCGAATCGCCGATCAGTTCCAGCCGTGTGCCGCCCCTCGGAACCAGGCCGGATTCGTCGAAGAACCGCTTCAGCCGCTGGGCGGGGCCTTTCGATTCGGTAACGTCCCCACTGTGGAGCAGGATGACGCGCTCGGGTTTCAGGTGTGCCACCGCGAGCACCTGGGGCCAGATCTGTTTGGAGGCGAGGGTGAGCAGGGTCATGGCCTTGGATCGTGAGGGAGGGTCATTCGGGGCGGGTGGAGTTTGGGTCCGGCTTCACACATCCACCGCCCCCTTGCATTCCGGGTAGGCGGTGCAACCCCAGAACTGGCGCCCGGCATTCCTGCCGGCGCGCGCCGTGCGCAGGGCCATCGGCCTGCCGCATCGCGGGCAGCAGGGGATGGGATCTGAAGGATCAGCCTGATCGGGCCGATCCGCCTCACTCTCTTTTCTCCGGCGCGCCCGCGCTGCCAGGCGCGCCGTGGCGAGTTGCTCGGAGTAGCCGCCGTCTTCGATGAAGGCGCGCTCGAGCGCGGCGAGCTGCCGGTCAAGCAGGTAGTTGGCCTGGTGGATGAGGCAGATGGTCGCGTTGGCGCGCACGGCGGGGTCGGCGTGTTCGAGCCAGGGTGCGTAGAGCGCCCAGCGCTCGGCGGTTGGCAAGTCCGTCAAGTCGCCCTGCGCAGCCACCGCGCGCACGGCGCGGGCTTCGGGGCTCTGCGCCGCCCATTGCGGCAGACGGCGATGGCGCAGGTAGTCTTCGTAGTCGAGCAGCAGTTCCTCGAGGCTCGATCGGGCCACGTTGAGCAGCCGCAACTCGGTTTGCGAGGAGGTGGCGGCGGCCCGGCTTCCCTCGGCGATGTTCTGCCGCCCGCTCCGGGCCGCCTGCAGCATCTGGTCCACCGTGCGCGAGCGGGAGTCGAGGAACTTCTCGCAAAACCAGTAGGTGGCGTCATAGATGACGGTGGCCGTCTGGAAACTGGCGGTGTTCCGGTAACCGCCCGCCGGGCGCAGACGCTTTCGCTGGCTGGGGGATTCGTCCGCTGCACTGCGGGTCACGGCTTGCATTACAAACGGCGAGTCAAGGGATGAGATCGCAGGAGCGATCCCGGCCGCTCAAAACGGCACGGCACAGACCGGCAGGGTGATCGGAACGCGGTAGGTCTCGTGCATGTAGTACACGCGGAGGCCCAGATTGCAGCCCAGGCTGTAGAGGATGGCGACCTCGGCCTTGTAACCGCCGGTGGCGTTGAGGGTGATATCGAGTTGAGGATGGGCCTTGCGCAGCTTGCCGATGTGCGCTTCGAGGGTGTCGTAGAGCCGGATCAGGCCGCTTTCGGCCAGGCGCGCCGCCTCGGCTGGATCGGCCTGGGCATTTGCCGGGATGCCGATGTCCTTAAGCTTGATCTCGGCGACTTCAACCCCGCGTTTCTTGAGGAAGTTGCCGATCAGGCGCGCCGTGAGCTGGCCCTCGCGGCTGGCAGTCGCAGCGTAGACGAGACTCACCCCGAGGTTCTTCTGTTTCTTGCGGAGGAACCCCGTGCGAGCGTCGAGCGAGTTGATCTCCGAACAGGCTCCGCACGGGTCCGCATCGAGGAATGCCGCCAGTTGTTTGTGGCAGCGCCGGGCCTTGTCGAGAGGCAGATGCGCGGCTTTGGCGAAGTTGGTGAGGAGGCTGATGCCGACGGTGACGATGTGGAGTTGGGTCATCGGGGGACGGGGTTCAGGATTTGGAGTTTGGGATTTGCATCTGGGATCTGGAATTGCGAATTGGAGGCGCGCAGAGTCAGCCGAGGAAAGGCCCTTGTGGCGCCCGCCATCGAGTTCCGCGCCCCGCAACCCGGATGCAAATGGGCGGAGGAAATCAAGCGGATTGCTCATCTGCCGGTGAGACTAACGGGTTGCCGAGGCGGTGTTTCCACGCAATTTCCCACGCGGAGATGGCGGACACATGGGCGTACGGACCGGAGTTGGCAATTGCTTCTCGAGCCCGCGCGCTCAGTTGCTTCGGCTGGCTGCTCAGCCACAACAGGGTGCAGGTGTCGAGCAGGATCATCGGCATTCCTCGGGCCATGCTTCCTCAGGCACGCCCGCCACCGGATTCTCAATCAGCCTGGCCTTCAACCGCGAGTCCGTGCGGAAGTGGTCCACCGGTTCCGGGGTGGCCGCGGCCAGTCGGACCACCGGTTTGCCCTGCCGGCAAATCGTCACGATTTCGCCCTGTTCCTCGACCGCGCGCACCAACTCCGAGAGCCGCGTCTTGGCTTCATGCATGTTGACAGTGATCACGGTTAGCTAGATTAGCTAAAGACTGGGACTCGCGCAAGTTGGATGACGCCGTTGGCCCCGAACTCTGGACAAAAAGAAGTCGCCATCCAAGGTCATGCATTCGTGAACCCCGCTCTGGGGTGGATTGCGATCGGCCACCGTCACCGTGGCGATTCAGCGGCGAGCTTCGAGTGCCCCGCGAATTGCTCAGACCACGCACGAGGACTCACGCATGAACCTCGACATGGAAAGCGGCGCTGAAGCGCACGCACTCCAAGGGCTTCGCCCCTTCGCATGCGGGCGGCGAGGTTGCGAAGCGCCCCGGAGCGCCGGCTTGCAGCCGGCTGAACGCGCGCGGCCCACCCGCAGCGGTTCATGGGCCCAGTGCGTTCGTGAAGGAAGAAACCGGGCGAGCCTCGCCTGCGAAGTCGAAATCGAGAAGACTCCAGACATGCGCCGGGCGGTGTCGACGGAGCACATGAAGAACAGGCGCTGCCGCGCCCCCGACGGAGACGAGAATGGCGGCGATGGGGCGATGGGAGTCGGGGGTGGTCATTATCAAGCTGTGATCACATGGGCGGGACTTTTTGCGAGCACTGCCCGCCGATCGCGACGTTTGCACGCATCGCATGCGACATCAGGCTCACAGCATTTGCCAAGTCTCTGGCTGCGATTGATGACCACGCAGAGCCGCTCTGGCCCGGTCGAGTATTTCCATCTGCGGAGCGGTGACCAGCAAGCGCAATTGGGTGTCCAGTCGCACAATCTTGAGTTTCACTTTCGATGCTTCGCGCCCACCTCGGGCTCTGCCGAACACGTCGGGCATCCCATCGACCGTGTCCGTCGCTGCTTGTCTTAGGGCTTCGAGGGTGTTGCCGACATCTCGTCCTGCGAGAAAAACGGGCCACTTGCAGCCGAATCGGTCCAGGCGCTGGCGCAGTTCGGACCGGGTTGCAGGCGCGGTACCGTCAGCCGGCCAGACATTGCCGCCGCCGCGATTGGCTCGGAGACCCAAGGCGCCGAGCAGAAGCCAGACTTCGAGAGCGGCCTCGACTCTTGCCTGCAGATCATTGCGCAGCGGGCCAAAACGGCTGAAGACCTCGAGTTTGAAGCTGGCGCCAGGTTCGAATGCGGCTTGAGGACTTGCCTGCCGACCATGCTTATGCGGCAAAGTGGGAATTCCAGGTTTAGGGGCAGGCCGGGCGCGGATCTGACCGACCCGGAAGACAAGCCGCGAGGCGTTGACCTGGTCTTTGAGGCGCTGGCCAAACTTCTTGATGCCGCCGAACGCCTCCTTCTCATCGTCGGCACTGTTACCCAAGGCGCGGAACCACCACCGGACCATGCCGCGGATGGAAGGCACGCGGATCTCTGGCGCGTCTTGATAGGCGCCACGGTTGAAGAGCGGTGTGAGAACCTCGATGTCCCTTGTCCATTTCATAGTTCAAAGAAGCTTGAAACCAGCGCGCGCAAGAATTCTCTTTCCAGCCTCGCCGTGGCGACCGCTGGTAAAGGACTGCCAGTAAGGGTTGTTCTTTCGATTGCGGTGCCGTTCGCGCTCGGGAATGAGAAGTTCGAAAACCTGCTTCACGTCTTTGTCATCCTCTAACGCTGCAATCTCGGGCAGGGCCGCAATGAAGTTGCCGGTCACCGCCAGTTTGTCTCGCCATTTGGAGATGAGACGTTCAGCCGGGGAAGGAGACGGTGCGGCCTCGGTTGTGCTGGAGGGTCCGTCTCCTGACGCAGATCCCGGCTGAGATACATTCTGGCTGGTGGGTTTTCGCCCGAGCACAAACCAGCCGTAGCCAGCGCCGGTCTTTGCGCCGACGCCTTTGGTCGTGACTGCCCGGTGAAGCCAGTCCTTGGCCTGCCCAAGGAGTTGTTCGGCGGTGGCGCCGGCATGTTCCGGGCGACGGTTGAGAAGGACGGCAAAACCGAACGCACAACCAGCTTTGACCGCGGGGAAGTAGTTCGGCACTGGATTCTCATTATCTTCGGCGCGCGGGCTGCGACCTCCATAGTAGTTGGGGTAGTGCGGGTTGACCATGTCGACCTCGATCTCCGGTGGCGCCGTTGGATAGGCGGGGAGGAAACAGGCGCAGCCCTTGAAGTCATCGTTGCCGATCTGAGTGCTCAATTTCCGCGCAAGTTCAATTCCGCCCGCCCAGCCGAAGTCGCCCTCACATTTGATGTCGTTCGCACCATAGCCAAAGAGGAGCATCGCGAGCGTGAGTAGCCGACTCTTGTCATTGCCGGCGGCCTCTCGAATCTCCCAGAGCGCCTGGCTGCGGGTGATCCCCTTGACGGCACTCCCCGGGATGATCGGAAGTCCGAAGCAACGGTCGAGGGCGATGCCGGCGTTTTCGATGACACCACCGGCGAGGTTGACCAGCAGTCGAGCGCCCAGTGTGGCCTGGAAGGTGGCGATCCGTCCAGAGAATGAAGTCTCCAAGTCCTTGAGGAAGCACGCGGTGTTGTGGCACGCCGCTTTCGGCAGGGCGGCGTCCAGGCGTGCGATGTTAGCCATCTTTCCCGCTGCGCAGGCATCGCGCTCCTTGCGCTCGCGTACGTGGGGCTGAACTCTCTGGCCGCTGGCCTCGTGCCGGAGCCGGTCCGCGTCTTTGCGCAGGAGCTCGGTTCCACGCGTCACAATGCGGAGAACGCTCCAGCGACCCGCGTCGTTGAGCTTGTGCCCGTTGCCTGCGTCCCACATCTTGGGCAGCGCAAACTTCTGATGCAACAGCGAGCGGTTCTCGACCGCCTCGGCCCAGTCGCCGATGAGCTGGCGGACGTCGGGGCTAATCGGAATCATCGGTGCCTCCCTCGCGATTGCTCTTCTTGACGAAGCGTCTGGCGTAGGACAACCAGGCCAGCGCCTCGTCGGTGGCATGTTTGAGTGTCGAGCTGTCCGCCTGCTGCGTCAGGTATTGAAGCAGGCCTTTCAAGTCGCGCTTGTCGTGCGGAACGATGCCGATTTCCTGGTGCGCCAGGTGGGTGGCAAGGTGGTTGAAGCAGACATACCATCCTTCACCGTCGCCCTTGGCATATGCGAATGCTCCCGCGGCGAGCAATCCGTTGGACATAATCAGGGCAGGAAGCTTCTTGACAACTTCACCGCCCTTTGCCCCTCGGGTGTTAACGTCTGCCTGAGCGTAATCCAGTGCGTTGGCAGCGCGGATTTGTTCGAGGTTTTTCATGGTTCACTCCCTCTCAGCCCAGTTTGACAGTGCAGAAACCCAACCCCGTTGTGCTGTCGCCACCGAACTGTAGTATGGGCGTGCGGTCGAGCAGAATCGCCAGATCGCCGAGGTCCCCGTTGGCCCGTGCCAGGGCTGTCACAGGCGCGAAGAATAGCGTCTCGGCTGGAACCGCTTCCAGGTTGAACAAGAAGCCGTCTTCCACCGTGCCACTCTTGGGATCGATCTTGATGTGCTGGCTCACCTCGCATGCGTTGCGGACGAAATGGGAGAAGTCGCCGTTGCTCAGCAACACGAAGCGTCCCTTTGCAACCGACCACACCGGATCGTCCAGCAGGCCGAGCAGAGCTGTCTCCAATTCCACCGGGAACATCCCGGCGTCGCCCGGTGGCCTTGTGAAACAGTACTCCTCAAGCACCACGCCGGTCTTGTGATTGCGTGTCATTGTCACTGCGCTGCCAGCGAGGCAGTGCATATCCTCTGGCTCCGGGGGCACCGTGGTGACAGCAGGCGACAACGCGTCGAGTTTGGCGTGCTCGCGTCGGAACCGCTCCAGGGCCAGCGGGCATGTCACAAAGGCAAAGGAGCCTTTCGCGGATCGGACGGGAAAGGCCAGAATCTTCCCTTCACCAAAGGTCAGTCTGCCCGCGTCTTCCTGCTTTCCGAAGATGCGCTCCTCGCGAGTCTTGAGTTCTTCGTCGTTTCGGCAGGCATCCCTCAGAACACCTTTGATGCTGCTGCCCGGTATGACCGGGAAGCCGGTATGGCGTTCGCGGATGATGGGTTGGTCGATGGCGCCGACGCTTGACCCGGCGCCCACGTGCAACGGGGTGCGCGTGAACAGGTAGAGCAGCCGCTGCTGGGTCTTGGGTTCTGTCTTCGGTGTTTCAGGTTTGGACTCAGTGCTCATGATCGGATTGTTGCAGTTTGACGGTTTGCAGTTTGAGATGTCCTTTCACGCGTCGCCATGCGCCTTCCAGGTGCCGCAGACGCCCAGGCCGAAACCCTTTTCACCAAGCAACGTGCTGCGGCGGTTCCGGATCTCCGTGCCGTCGGTGCTGCCATGCCAGTTGAGCGCCTGGGCAAGCTTGGCCGCCTCGCCCGGCGACTCGGCTTCGAAGTAGTAGACAGCGCCGGCGGGAACGGCGAGGTGGGTGGATTTGGCGCCAGCCTCGCGAAATGGAGATTTCGCATTTGAGCCGTCTGTTCGGGGGTCTGGCACGACCAGAGCCCACCCGGTGATCGGGATTGGCTTGGGAACGATCGCGGCCACGAGGCGGGCGGCGATCGGTGAGCCCGCAGGGCCGCCTTTGCGCTCGGACTTGCGCACGCCGGGGCCGGCAGTCAAAAGGACTCTGCCGTTGTCCTCGCTTGGTCGGGACTGTCGAGTCTCGGCATCCCAGTCGAGGCGGACCCAGTTGGGCAGCCAGCCGCCCGGATGCGAATTCTGGGTAGAGCCGTCTTTCTTCTGCGCCGGGATCTCGGGCCAGAGCGCGGGCGTAAGGAGCACCCATTTGACGGCGCACTTCCGATTGGGAAGCTCGACGAATTCAGTTGCCACATGAAGTCCCTTGGGGAAAGGGAGCGGTTGGGTGGCCTCGCTGCAATGGGCCGTACAGAGCCGCTGCTGGCCGCCGACGACAATCCGGAGCGGATTGTTGCCCAGCAACAGTGCGATCAGGTCGCGTTTGTTGTCCGGGTCCCCGTCAATCTTGTCCAATGCTTGGGCGAACAGGCCGAGGCGGAACTCTTCGCGCAAGCGCAGGTAGTTGGCCGAGTAGATGAGTCCTGCAGCCTCTCCGCGGCCTGTAGTGCCTGTGTCTGGTTCGATTGTGATGCCGGTGGTTTGCTCGATGTCGGCAAGATCCGAATCCCGGAGGAAGTGCGGTCCGGTGGCGGGGTCAATTGAACCGCTGTCACAGGAGAGGTACTTCGTGTAAGCCGCGGCCGAAATCCAGGGCTCGCCACCAGCCTCTTTGCTGGGCGGTTCGGTGTTGGCTGCAGCGTACGCGAGAGGTTCGGGCAGACTCGATCCGATCCAAGGGTCGTCCTGCGCATGGGGAAGGGAGCGCACGGGGCGCATTGTCACAGCCACACTGCCGTTCAGTTGAGCGTCTTTGGGGCGTGGGAAGAACCAGCGGACCGTGGAAGCACGCATGTCCTCGATTCTGACGGGGAACGGCCCGGCGGTGAGAACGGAACCGAACTTGCGGGCGTCGGTGACGCGCGTGCGGTCGTATCTGTGGTGATCGTGGCCGTGGAGACCGTCCAAGCCGGCGCGGTGGAGAGCGGCGTGGAGGGCATGGTTGGTCACGTTCGGCAACGGCCAACCGGCAGTGTGGCCAGCGAGCGAACCGGCCATGGGACGGCCGTCTCGGAAGAACAGGACGTCGGTGGGCTGAAGCAGAATCTGGTGCAACGTGCTGGTCGTGCTCATTGTGATGGCTGCCTTTCGGCACGCGATGTCATTTCAGATCGGGATTGCAGATGTGGGTTTGTCATTGGGCAGGTTGCGGACGATGAAGGCCACGGTCTGACAGAGACCTATAAGGGCGGAGATAGGGCTTTCGATGAGTGCCGCTTCCAGTCGCCGCTGTTCCGCTTCAGGCAAGCGCGGCCGGGCCTGTTCAAGGCGGACTTTCGCCGCAGCTTGGATGCCTTCGAGGTATGCTGCAAGTCTGCCCGCCTGTTGCCCATCTGTCGAATCGTGTGCAACGGCGGCCAGAGCCGCGAACGAGTCAGCACCTTTCATCTGTGCCTGGCGGTCGAGCGCGTGCCGAAACTCGCGCAATGCGACTTGGGTAACGGGGAAGTCTGCGATCGACTGCAGGCTGCGTGCGGCCAGTGGCGCTGTTTGGGTGCGATAGCCTTCGAGGAGTTCCACCACGCGATGCGGGAACCTATTGCTAATTCCCCCATCCGCCACGGCTCGCAGCATGGCGTCGTAGACGTCCAACCCCCCGCTGTCCCAGCGGCACCCCCACTGGGTGGTTTCGCCCGATCGCTTCATGAGCGTGACGGCGATGGCGCTGCGGCCGAGTACCGTCTTGGCGCGTTTCTCTGCTGCCCGGGCCTCGCGCACGATGTCCTGCAGCGGGTTTTTGAAATGAGCGATCGCGATGCCGACCGAGCAGTCGGCGGCTGGACCTGGAACCAAGAATGGGATGGGGCGTTTCTGCTGGTCAACCAGATCGAGTCGGCGCACGAAGCCTTCTTCTGCGGCATCGAGCAGGCAGCCTTCCGCAGCCAGCTTCTGATGCTTCTGATAACAGGGCGCAGGAGGCGCATCGAAGGCTTTGCGTTGCGCTTCAAGGTGGCGATCGCGCAGGACACCAGCCGCGCTTTGGAGTGTGGACTTGAGTCTGCCCGATCCTCGAAATGCCATCCGCAGTGCCTGCGCGCATTCCAGGGCGGTGTCTGCGGGGAGCAGCGCCAGAACATCATCGCCTCCGGCGTAAATCAATCTGCCATCGAACGCCTCGACAATTGGCCGTGCGCAGAGCAGCGCGAAGTTGCTCAGCGCTTCGCTAAACTGAAGATGGTAGCTGGGCGAGAGGGGGCGTTGGAATTCGAGAAACTCCCCGAACTCTGGCCGCGAGAAATACGGCTTCGAGCCGAAGCCAGGGTTTCCGGAACCGTCGGTGTACTCGGCAAGTTGCCGCGAGAAAGGGGGGGTCTTCTCGCCGCTGATCCACTTGCCGATCTGATCGCCATCCATTGCGAGCACGGCAAAGTACTTCTCCGAGGGCGCGGCGTCAGCGGCAGTCTCGTCGTCGCCACAATCCCCCTCCGGTTCGTGGGCGGCCACGCCGCGGGTATTGGGCATGGGAAAATGGGAAGCATCGGTTTTTAAGTTCCAAGGCTTGATCGCCAGGTACGCGCGGTGCCAGACACGCTTGATCAGAGTGGCGGCGCTCAGCCAATCGTCGTCGTGTTTGAATAGGCTCGGCCAGGCAGCGCCGGCCTTCTTGGCCCGGTCCGCCCAAGTCCGTCCGCCCGCAACGGCCTCGTCGCGTCCAGTGAGCGCGTCCTTATTGCTGAAGGTGCCGACCTGCCAACCCCCGGAATTGCCGCCGAAGGCCCGCGTTTGGCGCACCGCATCCAGTTGCCAGCCGTTCAACGCGAGGATCACCGACCAGCCGAGACCGATGTTGTTCAGTTTCGTCTTGCTGCTGTCGGTGTAGAAGCGCCCGTCGCGGTGCGTCATTGGCATCCGCTTTTCCGCCATGTCCACGACGGCCTCAACCCTCTTGCGGGCCTGGGCAATCGGCATGTCATCGGCGAATCCAGTGCTCAGTTGCAGCACGCCTTCGAGTGAGTCGGGCCACGGTGTGACCTGCCAGCCCAGCGAGAAGAAACGTTCCACTTGCGCGTCGAACCGCTGTTTCCGTAGGTCGGCGGTGAACTGCCCTTCAGCGGCGGTCAAGCCCGCGCTTTCGCATGCCTCCCAGACATGCCGCCCGATGTTCCTCCATTCATCCTGGATCGCCCGGGCGACCTCTTCGGCCAATGCACCGCCATCGGCTGCAGGCACAACCGCCAGGAAAACGTTGGGCAGGTTGGGGGTCAGCAGGTCTCTGGTGTCCCAGCCCAGCGAATCCCAGACAGGCTGATGGCCGTTGATGGACACCTGCTCCCACAGATCCCTGCGCCAGTGCAGGTCGAACAACGGCTGCCCGCGAAGATTGGGATAGATCACCGCATCGGGACCAATCCTGGCCGAGAGGGCTTTCATGCCCGCGGCCATCAGCCAGGAGACCAGATAGCTGCCGCTCCACAGGTCGCGAATACTGCGGGCGGCAGCGATGAAGTCCTGGACTGGCCCAAGCTGAAACTTGAGAAAGGCGGGCCGCTGGGCTCCCTCTGCATTCACGCACCCTGCAAGAGCAGAGACCACCTGCATGTGAGTCCAAATGCTGTGGTCCGGTATCCGCGTGTCCGCCGGCAGAAGCGCCATCCGATAGTCCTTGAACGCCGCAAAAGTCGGCCACAGACGCCAGTGTGCGAAGAAGCGCGCGCGCCAGAGTTGATCTTCGGCTTCAGGTTCGCACTTCAACTTCGGCTGAACGTCGCCTTCCCCTTCAAAGCCCTGTTCGACCGACGTGAACTCCGCGTGGAACGGCAGAAGACAGCCGCTCAAGGGGTGGTGGAATGCGTTTCGGATGCCATCGAACGCGCACGACAAGCCGCAAACCCGCGACGCCGGAAAAGGCAGCCTGTCCGCGGCAGCGCCGGTGTGATCGGCATGTTTGCAGTAGTCCCCGATTTCACTGTCCACGAAACCTGCCTGGCGGAAGGCCGCATCAGAGCGTTCGCCGTGGTTGCGAATGTCGAGGCACTTGCTCGGCGGGTCATGCAAGCAGGCGGCGAGTTTGCGTTTCCAGAAGTTGGCGTCAGTCATGAGTCCAGGGCAGTTGATCGCGTCCGGCCGATGGCGGCCTCGACGGTCGAGTGTGGTTGTTTGTCACGCACGCGGGCAGTCTCGCCGAGGCGAGCGCCAAAACCAAACCACAGGACGTCGGCGGACGTCTCGGGGGCAGCCGCGTAGACGGCGCAGGGTGCAGTGCTGATACAGTGGTCGCGGGGCTCAGCCCGGTCGGATGACGCAGGGGCGCTTCGAGCCAAGCCGATTCGAACCTTGGGCGGGACGGCTTCCACGAACAAACGCGGCGAGAATGCGGCCAATTGTGAGTTCTGCCAACCAATATTCCGATCGAGGCGCAGATCAGGCGTGCCGGTTCACTTCGTCATGATTCATGAGGGATTGTCGGTGGCGGGACGCGGATGTCGACCGAACCGGGCAGGTGTGCAATGAGCCCGTCCATCCGTGTTTCATCGGTGTTCCATCCGTGGCTCTTTGAATCGCCTCTTTTCTTTGCGTCTCTGCGGTTCAAATCCGGGACGGTGACGAGCCATCGGATGGGATTCACCACAGAGACGCAGTGGAGCACAGAGGGAAGAGATCCTCATGAAGCGGGGCGGGGTTGATGGAAATCCTCGCCATGACTCGCCACGAAGAGCACGAAGGGCGGCATCGGGATGCGCCTGGGGATTGCTACCAGAGGTTTTTCAGCCTGGGGCGATGGCGGATTCGCGGTTCTTTGGTGGTCCTTCTTGGTCATGGTCATCGTGTCATTTCAGCCGCGGGGCATCGAGAGGACATCGGCCCTGCCCCTGACCGATGATCTTTTCTTCTGGGTCTAAGAAACGGGGGCTTGGGGAGTCATATCCACGTAGCCTGCGATCTGGGCGCGATGGACGTGGCGGTGAAGGTGACCCCATCGTTCGTCCTCATCCGTTTGCCGGCCGAGTCAGGAGCGACGATTGTATGAAACGAGGAACCCAGCCCACGAGATCGGCGGTGGTTTGGCCGGGTGTGGACTCGATAAGCTATGCAGCCTGGCTGCGCGCGGCAGCGCTGCGGCCCCAGCCGTCCTTGCGAATCCCGGTCACGCCAGCCAACCGGGAGTACTTGCGGCGTCTGCGCACCGCGGAGGCCGAGGCGTGGGAGTCGGCGGCCGCGATGCACAGCCAGGAGACGCTGCAGTGACGACGAAGGGGAGCCGCACAGAGCCAGCGATGGACCACGGATCAAGAGAGAGGGAGCCACGGATGTTCATAGGGACCCGTCCCGGCGCGCGCGATTCCGGCCGCTTGATCGATGGCCCGATGTCCGGCGAAGACCACCTTGGCGCCCGTCCAGGCATCGCCGTACGCCGTCTGCTCGTCCTCGCCAAAGTGAGCGGAGGGGAAGGACCGATTGATATGAGCTAACTGCGGTTTGAGCACCAGGCCCTTGGGCATGCTGATGGTCGAGACGAGGGAATCGCCGGGCTTCATGGCAACGGCCAGGCGCTGGATCAGCGAGGGATCGAACCAGTTTCGCACGCCGCTGTCGTACGATATGTGTCAAAATCATGGCAGCCACGGTATCGCTTGATCCCGTGCTGGAATGGGAAAAGGCCCTTTCTATTCGCCGCCGGGTTGCGCTCGGCCTGCCGTTTCAAGGGGCGGAGCGGCGACCTTGCTGTGCCGCGAATCCGCGCGCGCCGAAGTTGGGCCCCCACGGATTCGCACCGGCCAGGCCGGAGGCGTCGATCAGGTCGGCGATGCGATTGCGCCAGGCATAAAGCTGCGCCGGTGCGCGCGAGTACTCGGTCATGGATTTGACCAGCGTGTCGGGCGCGGGAAGGGCGGTCTTGGCCTCTGCCAGCCAGTCCTTCTGCGCAGGGGACAGCGTGTCCGCCGCAGCCTCGCGCTGGCGGATGATCTCCTCGAGAATGACCGCGGAGGCGTAGTCTTCGAGCCCGTCGCGGAAGTTCTCGAGGCGGATGGTCGGCAGCGGGGTGCCGTCGGGCCCGACGCACGTCCACGAGCCATCGCCGTGGTATGTCGTCCAACTGCGCGGGTCCCAGTCGGTGAACGGGCCGCTGGTGATTGGCTTGCGCGAGTTCCAGATGCTGACCTGGTAGTAAAGGAAACCGTCCGGACGCTGCTTCGCCGTCATGGCGCCCATGAGCAGACGGGCTTCGATGGCGGGATACTCGATGAACATGTTGGCGTGCGGGTGATGCGGCCCGCAGCAGATGTACCACCAGACGTGCCGGCCCGCCGCGCGCGCCTTGGCGGCCTGGTCTGGATTGAACTTCGGCGTGAGCGGGCACCAGGCGTCCATCGTCTTGACCACGGTGTCCAGGCCGTAGCTGTCGTCGTAGCTCGTGGTCATCAGGAGGGCGCCGGGAAACTCGCGCCGCAGGGTCTGCGCCGTCCGCTCGAGTTGCGGGAACCGCTCGGGCTTGCACTCGTCAAAACCGTAGATGTAGGCGTGATCGAGGACGCCCAGTTGGACGGCTTGCTCGTAGGCGGTCCGCAAGCCATTCAGGGCCTCGCCCGCCGCGGCTCCGTCGCGCGCCAGACCGTCGAAGTTGCCCAGGTTGAAGGCGACCAACTGCCCGCGCTCGTGCAGATACTTGACCACCTCGAAGTCCGGCGGGCCGTGTCGATACAGGCTGTCGTAGTTGATGTAGTAATCCGCCAGCATCTCCGCCCAGGCGAGCTTGTGTTTCTTCCAGGCATTGACGGGGTACTCGGGCGAACTGCGCCACTCGCCCGTCAACGGCTGCTTTTCGTCTGCCGGATAGTCGTGCGGGCCGAATGTGATCGCGACGGGGAGCGGGCTGTGTGTCGGCACGGCGAACGAACGCACCCGAAGTGTCAGAGGAATGGCCTGGGGCGCGACGCCCTCCGCCGACACGGTGAGCGTGCCGCGGTAGACGCCCGGCGCCTGGTCTTTGGACGCGCGCACACGAATCCAGAAGCTCTGCAGGTCGCCGTCCGCGACATCGACGGGGCCGAGGAAGTCAAGGATCGGGTCGGGCCACCAACCGATGTGCGACGTGCCATAGGGGGGGCGCGCCTTGGTCTCGACATAACCGACCACGGCGCACTCAACCTGCGCGCGCGGGAACACGGCGCCGGTGGCGGATTTCAAGTCGCCGACACTCACCGCGACCTTCTTCAACTCGGCGGCCACGGGCACTACGGCAATCTGGAAACTCTCCTTCTCATTGCGTGCCAGGCTGACATTGATCTCCCGCGCCGGCTTCAGGTCGAACGGCGTGTCGCGCGGGAGCAGCTTCTCCATCGAACTGGCCAAGCCAACCAGGAACGTGGTGGCGGGCTGGCCGGCCTCAGCGCAGGCTTTCTGAAAACGCGCGATCGCTTCCGACCGTTCCGCTCTCTGTGATGCGGCTGTCCGCTCCGCGGGCGGTTCAGCGGGGCTGGCTGAGGCGGTCGTGAACAGGCTCAGGCAGCACACGACCAGGAGAGAGAAACGGCGAGATAGAGTGTTCACGAGTGCAAGAGTAACCCGCAGCGTCGAATTCCCGAAACTCAAAAGTCACTGTGCCGGTCGTCGGATTCGGTCACATTCGGTGCATCAAAGCGACGCAGCCGAACGCGGGAGATCGCCCGTCCGAAAAGGCGGGTTGCTTGGGGCCGTGTCGTGATCGCGCTCGCTCAGAGCACCGCGGAAAAGAGCGTCCGGAAGTCTTCAGCGGTCACAGGGACGGCATTGGTTTTGTGGCACGGATCTTCGAGCGCCTGGCGGACGAGCGCGTCGAGGTGATCGGCTTTGACCCCGTGGTTTCCGAGTCGATCGGCCAGGCCCAGGCCGGCGAGGAAGCGTTCAATGAAATCGATGGTCTGCTGGTCGGCTTGGCGATCGGGCAGATCCAACACGCCGAGTCCGCAGGCGATCCCAACCCGGCGGTAGAGACCCGGTTTGCGGTCGGCGCAAAAGCGCATGCCGGCGACCAGGCAAAGGGCGTTGGCCAGGCCGTGGTGCAGGCCGCACAGAGTCGAGAGGGGATGCGCCATCGAGTGCACGACACCCAGGTCTTTTTGGAATGCGACTGCGCCCATCGCGGCGGCAACCAGCATCCGGCCGCGCGCATCGAGATCCGCTCCGTCGCGGAAGGCCCTTGGCAGGGCCTCGACGATGAGCCGGACGCCTTCGAGCGCGATGCCATCGCACATGGGGTGGAATTGCGGGCATGTGTACGACTCGATGCAGTGCGTCAGAGCATCGGCCCCGGTCGCCGCGGTGAGCCGGGGCGGCAAGCCGACGGTCAGGTCCGGATCGAGAATGACCAGTTTGGCCAGCAGTTCGGGGTGGAACAAGACGGACTTGCGGTGCGTCGATTCGAGCGTGATCACCGAGCTGCGTCCCACTTCACTGCCTGTGCCGGCGGTGGTTGGGATGGCAACGAACGGGGCGAGATCCGACCAGTCGGATTCGTCGTAGAAACGCGCCAGGCTGGTGCCGGGTCTCTTGACCAGGAGACGGGCAGCCTTGCCGGCGTCGAGCGGGCTCCCGCCGCCGATGGCGATCACGGCATCACAGCCGTGTTGCCGGAACAGGGCGGCGGGCTCGATGACGTCGCTCTCGATCGGATTGGGATGGACGCCGGAGTAGAGGAACCAGCGCCGGCCCTCGAGCGTGGGGTCGAGGACATCGGCCAGGCGCCGATAGGCGTCGGTGCTGGTGAGGCCGGCGTCGGTGACGACCAGCGGACGCCGGATGCCGAGCCGTTCGAGCCGGGCCGGGAGTTCCCGCAGAGCGCCTGGGCCGTACAGCGTGGGTGTGGGAAAAGAAAACTGACAGAGGTTCATAGGTCGATTCGGGCTGCGCGCGTCAAACCGCGTTGTTATCCGCGCGCAGAGTCTCAATGCAATCGAGCGTGTGTCGAGCAGGAATCAAAACTTGAAACTTAAGGGCTGACCCCGGTTCTCAAGACGACTTGGTAATAACGCCGTTCCAACCCCTCAACGGCGGGGTCGGTCAGGCTGGCGGCCGCATTCTGGGCTTGAACCTCGACCGGCAGTTCGGTCCAGGAACCGTTCTCGAGATCCTCGCAATACCGCACGCGATAGGTGCGCCCGGGCAATGCCTCCCATGTCAGCGTCACGCCTGCCGCGGGATCCGACCGCACCTCGTAGATCCGAATCTCCGGCCAGTCGGTGGACGCGATGCTGTTCGGTGCGCCCGGTGTGGGCGGGGACATCGGGTAAAAGGGGAGTGGGGCGGCGTCGGGCCAGCGCCCCTCGCCGCGGTCGGTCTCCTGCGCGACGAAGACCACCTCATCGATGGGCCGCCCCGTGGCGTCCGCAAGCAGGATTCGTTCCCCCAGTTGGTCGAGTCGGAAGTTCACGTGCAGGTCGCCATCAGGGCGTGACTGTTCGGGCTGTCCGTCAGCCCAGACGAGGAGATGACCGTGTGGCGGGACGTGGAAGCCCTGCGGAACGACGAACAGAGACGGTGTCGCCGGATCGTCGCTGAGCCAGAATCCGGCGATCGAGACCGGGATGGGGCCTGGATTGTGGATTTCGAACCAGTCATCGAACGCGCCGTCCGCGGGATCGGCCACAGCGCCCTGGTTCGAGGCCATCCATTCATTGATGAAGAGGGCGGGGGGCGGCGTGTTTGTGCTCGAGCACTCGATTCGGATCGAGTCGGCGGCGTCCGCGACGGGTTGTCCGGCGCGGTCGAGTCCCTGAACCTCGATCGCGTTGGCGCCCGGTTGCAGGGCCAGCCTCAGGCTCCAACGTGTGGGTGAGAACCAGGTCAGGGGGTAGGGGACGCCGTTGACCGTGATCGTGCGGACCCAGACAGGGGCGGTGCCGGTGAGGGAGACGACGGTTTGGGGCGTGGTGTGGTCGTTGCCATTGTTGGTCGTGATGGCAAAGGCGGCCTCGACCGTTTTTAACTGGGCTTCGAGGTACGCGCGGCGTTGACTGATCCAGGACTTGATGGCGCCGGGGCTGGCGAGGGCGACATTGTTGGCGCGGAACGCGGCGTACTTGGCGTCGAGGATGGGATCGATGGCGCTAGCCCGGAAGAACGTCTGCATGGCCTCGTGCAGGCCGGCCCAATAGCGCCGGACGAACGCAGGCGTCTGGTACATGCGCTGGATGGCGGGGTCGCCCACGTCGAACAGCGGCGCGTCGGGGGGGTCGTTGAACACGCCAAGGCCGACATCGAAGTCCCAGCACATCAGTTTCCAGGAATCGCGTTCGGGCTTGTAAAGGAATGTGTTCTTCGCGTTGGGATTGCCGAACGCATCCCAGAATGAAGCCAGGTCGTTCATGGCGAAGGTCAGCATCCAGTGATCCACGTCGACAATCGCCTCGACGCGCCCGAGGTAGTCGTTGGTGGCGTTGACCGCATCGACCAGGGCGAAGAGCGGCGCGAAGTCGTTGGCGGACCCGCGCACGGCGCGCGGGCGCCAATTCCAGCGGTAACGGGCGGTGTTTGCGCGGCCGTCGGGCAGGGTGAACGTTTCGAGGGTGTTAAGGATGCACGGATCGAGGCGGTAGCCGGCGTTGTCGAACTCGTTCCAGCAATCGGTCTTGTAGAGGTCGCCGCGGTCGTCGCCAGGGAACCATTCCTCGATTGTGTCGCTGCCCGGCTGCTGGACATCGTCGTAGATGGCGCCGCGCCGAACGCCGTTGACGAACAGGTGCACATAGCGGCGGTACATGTTGGGCAGGCCGTACTGATCGAGGAACCAGTACATGAGCTGTTCGCGTTGGTTGGTGTCGTCGCGCACGGGCCAGTCGAGCGTGACATGCCGTTCGCCGAGAAACCGGTCGTCGGCAGGAAAGTTGACGTCATACCCGCAGAGGTTGCCTGTGGGGCTGGTGTAGCCGGGGGAGGTGTAGGAACTGCCGCTGTAATGGGCGCCGGCATTGTAGATGACCCGGTTGGTTCCATAGACGAACGTGGCGTCGACGTCGTCGTTGCTCATTTTCTCGCGGCTGGCCCAATGGGCGTGGGACGCCGCGGTGATCCAGAGGTGATAGTTGGCGAAGGCGCCCGGCACATGGTCTTCACCGACCCTGACGAGGCATTCGCGCGCGGGCGCATCGGCGGGGAACCGGTTGGTCGCGGGCGCGGCGTGGGCATCGAGGGCCTCGACGAAGAACGCGACGAGGGTTCCCTTCGGCTGGGCGGGGAGAACGGCCGAATAGACGCCGTCATTCGGGAATTCGTCGGATCCGGCGCCGTCATCGGACATGGCCACCGCCGTGGCAGCGAGACCGGGATCGATGCGGTAGTGGACGAATGCGCTGGCAATCCCATCGGGATCGGTGAGGCGGGCTGTGACGCGGATGGGTTGTCCGGACGCCGGCAAGACGGGGCGATGGGCGACGTCGGTGATGGCGGGAGTTGCATTGGCGCGGCTCTGGCTGTTGCGCGCGGCGGGGGTGCCGAGATTGTCCGGGAGGCTCAGGCGGCCATAGGCTTCGAGTGCGCCCCCGCGAAGGCGCAGAAGAATCTCGGGATGTCCCTTGAGCCAGCGCACCCGCGCGCGAATCGTGACCGAGGTTCCGACGGCGATGCTTGATTGGAGCGGGGTGAAGGCGCGGTTGGCCACGTGGTCTCCGCGTTCGGTGGCCACGAGCCGCAGCGAGCGTGCGCTCTGATGGCCTTCGTTCTTCTCCCACGCGCTGTGGCTTTGAGTGCCCTGGAATGTCCAGCCGTTCAGACCGTTTTCGAAGGTCGAGTTGGCGATCCGATTGTTGCCGGCGACGAGCACTTGAACCGTGTCGACGAGCGCCTCGCCCGGGCCCATGAGGAAGAGCTGCAGTTGTTCGGCGGAGGGCATCGACGGATGCGGCGAGACCAGGGGACCTGTCGCCTCGACGGTTGTCCAGGGGGCCTTGGCGGTCTCGTCGCTGTCGGCCCAGTTGGGCGCCAGATCGGCGTCGGCTCGAGGGTCGATCCGTTCAAGACTGCTGCCGCCGCCGTCCGCCCAGTGCCCCCACCGACCGCCATCGCGGTAGGTGACCTCATCGATCCGCACCCAGACGGGTTCGGGGGCCGGTTCCTCCTGCGGAGAAGCTGCGCCATCGAATCCCAGGGGCGCTTCGAGCGCGATGCGCTCGCCTTGACCGGAGAGCGTGCCCGTGAAGTCCCCGAGGATGAGAGTCGGATCGACATCGGGGCGATTGGTCCGGAGACGCGCCGCGTTGCGGGCAACCACCAGAAAACCACCCGGGGCGATTGGCGTGCCGGGGGGAAAGCGGAACTCGATGCCATCGGCCAGGCGCCATCCGCCCAGATCGACTCCGTCCGGCCCCGAGTTGTGGAGTTCGATGTATTGGTCGTCGTCCGTCTCCGAAATCGGGTGGTACATGAATTCATTGATCACGACGGCCGAGCGGCGCGGATGCGCATTGGTCGTGCCTGGCGTGGGCACATCGAGCGTGTGCAGGCGCTCGGCGCCGTCGGGGAACCGTCCGAAGGCCGCGCCCTGCCATTGCGGGGTGAGACGGACGGCATCGAGGATGCGGTCGAGCGCGGGGTGGCTCAGGAACACCGCTTCCCCGGCTGCATCCAGGGCGAACCCGAGTTGGGTCTCGTCGAACACGACGAACCCGCCCGGGTCGAGCACCGTGCCATCGGGGATGCGGAATTTGAGTGCGATGCGATCGTCGCTCAGGTAACAGCCGGCGAGGTCGGCCGGGCGGGGGCTGCCGTTGTAGAGTTCGATGAAATCGGGCTGGCCTGGATCGGCATGTCCGAGGAGTTCGTTGATGACGATGCCGGCCAGCGGATCCACGGGGAGCGGGTCCTGCCTCCCCGGCGAGCCGCCCCTGGCCGTGCTCGAAGCCCAGGCTCGCGAGTCCCTCTCGCCATGGCTCGGGCGGGCCAGGACCAACGAGTGGCCCGTGCCGTCCGGAGCGACAGGCCAGGGTGGACGGTCCGCATAAGAGACCTCGAGGACGGTGGCGCCGGACCGTTTGCGGAGGCGGATGGCGCCGCCTTCGTTGGCGAGTTTGCCGTCGAATGGACCCAGCACATTGGTTGCACCGGACACCGCGCGCAGGTCGTCAGGAGCGGCGGCCACGACGAGATAACTGTTGCCGGCAAGGATTGTGTTGGGGGGAAAAGTGTAGTCGCATTCGCCCGAAAAGCGCCATCCGCTGAGATCCTCGAAGAAAGGATTCGAGTTGTAGAGTTCGATGAACTCGAGATTCCGCCCGTCGGATCGCGGGGCCGGATGATACATGATCTCGGTGATGGCGATGCCCGTCCGGCGGCTCGAAGGGCCGGGCGGTTCGTATGTCTGTTGCGCCGGACTTGGGAAGGTGAGGGTGAGGGAGGCGACCTGGCTTGTGACGGAGCCAAAGGCGTTGCGGACGATGACGTCGTAATTGCCCACGTTGGTCAGGACGGCGGCGGGGATGAAGTACTGGGCGTTGGTTGTGAGGAGGATCGGGTGCCCTTCGAGACGCCACTGATGGAGCATCGGCTTGCTGCCATAGACCCCGACCGTGAACAGAGCCGGGTCGCGAAAGGTGACCGTGATCGAGACCGGTTGGCGCGTGATCACCGGCGGTGTTCCGGGGGGCGCGACAGGCTCGGCCGTGCCGCGCAGTTCCGCGCGAAAACCGGTGGGATTGACGCTGTCGCCGGCGTTATTGACGACGAAATCGAGCGAGTTGATGCCTTCGACGAATCCGTCGGCAAGGGTGAAATCGCCCGAGAATGCGCCGAAATTGCCGTCGTAAACGATCCCGCTGCTCAAGCCGTTGAGACGCACGTCGATCCCCGCGTTGTCGGAGGACCACCGGAAAGTGACGGTTGCGGTTGCGGGTTCGAAGCCCTTCAGGTCAAAGCGCAGCCGATAGATGTAGTCTCCGGGAGAATTGCCGCTGGTCTGACTGGCCTGAGGCGCGATCCATCTCGAGTCGGGTCCGTTGTCCAGCCAGGGGGGAATCGGATAGCCCGAACGCACCACGTAAGCCGCCGGCCCGGGCGCGCTCGAGTCGGCGCTCTGGATGAGGGTCCAATGCGGATCAACCGTCCCGCCGGAGAGCAATGCGCCACTGGCGTCGACACCCGTGTTGAAGAGGCCCGGAATGGTTGCAGCGTTCGCCCCGAATAGGAGGCAGGCGAGGCCCGCGGCCGGTTGCAGGGCGGCCCAGGGCTGACGACAAAAGGCTCTGTTCCGGAAGTGTCGGTTGCGCATTGCTATCGAGAATCCTTGACCGGCAAGACTTGCCGCAAACACGCCGAGTTTGTTTGCTGCGTTCAAAGGGTCAAGGATTCTCTGGAGCGAGGTGGTTCATGGCG
>JAXGQW010000083.1:0-22459 GCA_040766265.1 Verrucomicrobiota bacterium | reverse complement strand
GCATTCATGGGGGCCATGCTCCATCGAATGCCGAAATGCTGTCAATCCGCGAGTCGCTGGCGGGAATTGAGCGGGCGAGGCTGCCACCGGATTCGCGGTTCACATCCATGCCAGGCAGGGATCGCGCTCGATCTCGGGAAAAGACGGGCCCAGGTAGCGCGCGGGCGGGAGGCCATGCCACTCGCACAGCAGGTGCCAGGCACAGGACGTGAGCAGGTTCGCCTCCTCGACCGCCGGACGCCAGGAGGCGGTGCGCAACTCCCGCAGCGTTGCCGGGCGGGGCATCAGCCCGAGATCCCACGCGCCGCAGACCCGGACCACGAAGTCCACGCGCTCGGCGAGCGTCGTCAACCCTCTCGGCGTCGGGACGTCCGGGTAGAGGCTGCCGTCCAGCCAGTTCGAATCAGGACCTGGTGAATTCATGCTTGTACCAAAGCCGGGCGGCCTCGGCCCGATCGCGATCGACCCGGTCCGCAATGCCCGACAACGGACGCGTCCGCTCGATCCGGCTGAGGTGCAGGAGGACCGCCTCGCGAGCGGTCACGCCGTCCGGCGCCGACACCCCGCGTTTCTCCTCCCGGAGCCGCCATAGCCGCCAGCATTCATCGACGCTCGCCAACCCGACCCGGCACAACTCGCGGATGTCGAGGAAGTCCCGCGGCGCGCCCCGAGCGACGAGGGCGGCCATTTTCGCGGCGATAAGGTCTTCGAGCGAATCCAGCGCCACCGGCGGCCATGGGCTGGGCTGGCCGACTCCGATCTGCGCGCTCCTTCGCGCCACCTGGAAACTGAACACGGTCTGGCCATTCTCCTCCAACTCGAGGCTGACGACATCGCCATGCTCCCGACTCGATACCGCTCCGAATGGCTGGAGCGCGTTTCGAACCCGTTCGAGCACGCACGCCCGGTTCGCCTCGGTGGCGGATTCGGTCCACCAGGCATCGACAACGTTCGTGTTTCGGTAGTCGTGGTAGTGGGCCAGCCCGAACGCGCCCCCCAACGACAAGCAGGCCCCAGCCTCGCAACCGCGCAGCGCCTCCAGGCAGGCGATGGCGTAAGGCGAAATCCGTTCCGGTTTTCCAGGACCCACGCTCACCGGGCCACTCTCGCAGAAACGCCCGGCGCCCGCCAATGCCTATCCCCCGTCCGGCTTCATGCCCTCGGTCGGGAGGGTGACCTGCACCTGGCCGTTCCCAGCTCTGACCGCGATCATGGCGGGAAGGTCCACCCTTCCACCGGCCAACGGCAACCCCGATCCCCGCCCAGCGGTGCACCCCGGCTCGGTTCCGGCCGCACTGCACATTTCGTGGTTTTTTGCGGCCCGTCGGTCTGTCGTCCAAACCACGGTTCAATCAGTGTGGGCCGGGGCGATGATCTGGGATGAACTTTGGGGGTGGACAGGCGTTCCGGCAGGAGCCTAAGCTGGCCGCGTTGAGACCTTTAACCCGCATATTTCACACCCCTTCGGTGCACATGGCGGTTAGACCTAGCAGGATGACTGCTATGCGGGTTAGAGAAGCAAAACCGCGCCAAATCCGAGACATGGAGGAATGCAACAGACTGTTCCCATGGCAGACCGCCCTCCGGACCGACAGAATGCTCCTGGTTCCCTTTCCAGGCGCGGTTTTGCCAGAGCCCGGATGTCAGACTCCGCGGAGCTTTGTGAAACATCCGGGTTAACCCGCTCGTGAGCAACGATTGCGCCATGCTGATGAAGACCCTGCCATTCGTCGACGGGGAGAAACCGCGCTCTGGTTATGTCCCTCGAAGCGGAAACGGAAGAGGCGTCCGCGCCGGGCGGAGCCGTTGGTTCTCGATCCTGGCATTGGCCTTCGCCGCGCTGGTCGGCGGGGCGTCCGAACCGCCGGCGTCCGCGGTGCCGGATTCTCCCGAACTGAAGGCGCGGGTGATGCGGGGCGAGTTGGGATTCACGCGCCTGCTGCTGCTGCAGCGGCGTCCGATCACCCCGAGCCACGTCTACACATATCACTGCGAGGGGCTGCAGCCGGGCGGGGGTTTATTTGTTCTGGACCTGGGCACGGGCGCTCTGACCCGGCTGCTGGATGCGTCCCAGGGTGTGCTGTTGGACTGCGACCTGTCCTACGACGGACGCGAGATCGTGCTGAGCTGGATGGCGGACATGCAGCGGTTCCAGGTTTACCGGATGAACGTGGACGGCACGGGCCTGAAGCAGTTGACCGAGGGCGACGCGTACAACTTCAACGCCTGCTGGCTGCCGGACGGCGGCATTGCCTTTCTCTCGACCCGGCGGTCGGCCTATGCCTATTGCTGGAGTTCTCCGGCGGGCATTCTGCATCGGATGAACCGCGAGGGCGGGGAGGTCCGGCAGTTGTCGGCGAATTACCTGAATGATTTCACCCCGAGTGTGTTGCCTGACGGCAGGCTGATCTACTCGCGCTGGGAATACGTGGATCGTCCGGCCATTCCCATCCAGAGCCTCTGGACGATCAACCCGGACGGGACCGGCCTGCGGATCTACTATGGCAATCGCGTGCTGAGCCCGGCGACGTTTATGGAACCGCGCGCCATCCCGGGCAGCGTCAACATCCTGTGCCTGCTGACGGCCCACAACGGGCCGTGTCGAGGCGCGATTGGTGTGATCGACCGCCGCGAGGGCGTGAATGCGCAAGCGGCCATCCGGAACCTGACACCGGAGGTGGGCATCGGCCGTGTCGAGGAGGGCGACGGCAATTTTGTCCATGGCCCGTACGAGAGCGCCCTGCCTCTCGACGACCGTTATTTTGTGGTTTCGCGGGACGGCGCGTTGCTGATCCGCGACTACGCGGGCACGGAACAGGCGGTGGTGCTGGCGCGTGGAGACAACCCGCTTGGGTCGTTCAACGCGCAACCGGTCCGCCCCCGTCCTCGCCCGGCGATCATTCCTCGAGACCTGGCGGTCGAGCGGTCGAACGAGGCCTGGGCGACGCTCTACGTGCAGGATGTCTATGCCGGGCTCGGGCCGGACGTGGCGCGCGGCGAGATTGCGGAGATTCGGGTGGTGGAGGAAATCGCCAAGCCGGTGAGCGTAAGCCCCGACCGGCGGCTGTTTGGTTTCCAGTTCCCCGTGGTCTCGTGCGGGGCGACGTACGCTCCCAAGAGAATCTGGGGATCGGCCCGAGTGGCGGCGGACGGATCGGCGGGTTTCCGGGTTCCGTCCGATGTGCCGCTGTACTTCATGGCGTTGGACGCCGAGGGGCGCGCGGTGCAGCGGATGCGCAGCTTCACTCACCTCAAGGCGGGTGAGGTCCAGGGGTGCGTGGGCTGTCACGAGGACCGGCGGATGGCTCAGGCGCGGGGGAGGCGGCCCGAGGCGCTTTGCCGGCCGCCGCAGGACCTCGAACCGCCCGACTGGGGGTTGAAGGGTTTCAGCTACCTGGAAGTCGTGCAACCCGTCCTCGACCGGCATTGCGTCACCTGCCACAACGCACGCGAGCATCCGCGCGGCGTCGACCTGAGCGGCGATCGGACCGATATTTTCAACGTTTCATACGAGATTCTGGCCCGGAAAGGAACGCCGGCCGAGGACGCTCACCAAGGCGGCGCGGCGATGGCTGGGTTCCGCAATCCGTATACGAGCTGGATACCGACCTACAACGGCACGGAGGAGAACATCTTGCAGATTCAGCCGCGCGCCTGGGGATCGCCCGCGAGCAAATTGGCTCACCTGGTGCGCGCGGGTCATCCGGACGGCCAGGGCAAACCGCGGGTGGACCTGACGTCGGACGAGCGGCGTCGCATTTACGCCTGGATCGACTGCAACGTCCCCTACTATCCGACGAGCGCGTCGTATGACCTCGAGATCCCGGGTTGCCGGCGGATCTATCCCCCCGAGCTGGACCGGGTGCTCGATGATGTTGCCCGCCGCCGCTGCGCCTCCTGCCATCAGGAGGGGAAGATACCGCGCACGTTTTATACGCGAATCACAAATCCCCAGGCGAATGCGTTCCTCCTGGCGCCGCTCGCGAAGACCGCGGGGGGGACCGAGCGTTGCGGTCAGCCGACGTTCGCCTCGGCGGAGGACCCGGACTACCAGGCGATCCTGAAGACTTTCGAGCCCGCGCTGCGCGCGCTCGAAGCGCGTCCCCGGCTGGACGTGGCGGAGGGGGAATCGGAAAAGGCGGAGGCGCGGCTGCAGCGGGAAGCACCAGTGACGGTGCGGGAGATCGGGGAGGGTTGCGCCCGGGAACATCCAGGAGCGCCAACAACGAGGATCTGGGCGTGGGGCCAAAGGAAACTGGGCCGGTGAGCCATGACACCTCCGTTGCTTCCCTTCGCCTCGCCCGACCGCCATGCCGCGATTGCGGACATCATCCGAAGACATTCGAGTAATCCGGCCGACATTCGGCAGATGGAATTCGCCGGTTTGGATTGGGCGGCGATTCACGAGGTGCTTGATCTCGGGTGCGGCTTCGGGTTGCCGGCGGGGCTTCTGGCCCGGCAGAGCGTTCCCGGCACCCGGATCATGGGAGTCGATGCCTGCGCCGAGAACGGCGATCCGTTCCTTGCGGCGGTCCACGCCGCCGGGCGCCACGGGGCTTTCGAGTGTCTGTGTCTCGATTGGACGCTGCCCTGGCCGGATCGGCGGTTTGACCTCGTGGTGGCCGCCTACTCGCTGTATTACTTTGTTGACCTCTTGCCCGAGATCGCGCGCGTTCTGAGCCAAAGCGGGACCTTCGTGACGGTGACGCACAGCGAGACGACCTTCTGCCTTCTGTGCGAAGCCGCCGGGCTCGACGCCTCTTCGAGTCCGCTGCGCAGGCTCCTGCGCGGGTTTTGCGCCGAGAACGGGGCGGACCGGCTGGCGCCGTTCTTTGCGGACATCGAGCGCATCGAGTACCCGAACACCTTGCGGTTC
This sequence comes from Verrucomicrobiota bacterium, assembly GCA_040766265.1. GTDB lineage: Bacteria > Verrucomicrobiota > Verrucomicrobiia > Limisphaerales > J093 > MWFF01. Next base: position 17,583 of record JAXGQW010000083.1, on the reverse strand, counting down.
GAGCCGGAGCACCTGTCGGAATTGCTGGACTACGCGGATTTCAAACTGCCCCTCTTGGCGGCGGACGGCGGCGTGTCCGAGGCGGCGCGCACAGGCGTCAGGCAGCGTCTCACCGCGCTGCTCAGGGGCGGGGGAGTTTTCGAGATGGACAAGAACGACGTCATTTTCCGGTGCCGCCGGCCCCGCGCGCTATGAGGGCGCGCTACTGCAGCCAGTGCGGCCACGCGGTGGCCACGCGTGAAGTGGCCGGACGCGCGCGCGAGGTGTGTGCGCAGTGCGGCACGGTCTTTTATCGGAATCCACTGCCTGTGGCTGCGGCGGTTGTGCTCGATGCGCAGCGCCGGGTGCTGCTGATTCAACGGAAGCATCCGCCGCGCCGCAGCCTCTGGTGCCTGCCCATGGGCTTCGCGGAGTTGGGGGAGACAATCGTCCACGCCGCCCAGCGCGAGTTGGCCGAGGAGGCGGGCATTCAGGGCCGCGCCACGCGTCTGCTCACCGCGGAGTCGTTGAAGATCGAGCCGTATGGCGATCTGCTGGTGATCACCTTCGAAATCGAGAAGACCGGGGGGATCGAGACGGCCGGCGATGACGCCCGGGATTGGGCGTACTTCCCGCTGGACGCTTTGCCGCGCATGGCCTTTGCCGCCAATCAGCGGGCTATTCGGCAATGCGTGCGGGCGCACCGCGAGCCGTGGGCGATCCAGGATTCGTTTGAGCACATGCAGCAGCAGACACACGAGGCGATGCTGTCCGATTCCCTGGTCCGCCTGATCAGCCGGCATGCGCGCGCGATCTGCGACGCCTGGCTGCGGGAAGTGCGGTCGCATCCGTCCACTCCGAGCTATGCGCGGGTGGCGCCGTCCTCTCTCCGGACGCGGGCTGTCCAGGCGCTGTCGCAGTTCTCAGATTGGCTCGCCGAGGGCGAAGAGGGCGACGAGATCGGGCGTTTCTACCGCGCGCTCGGGGCCGAGCGGCGCCGGTTGGGCTTTGCCTTGAACGAGGTCCTTCGGTCGCTTGGGCTCCTGCGACGCCACATGCTGCGATTCGCCCTGGATCGAGGCGTCTGGCACGGCGCCCTGGATGCCTACACAGCCGTCGAACTCGATCACCGCATCATCGGCTTCTTCGACCAGGCCGTGTATCACGTCGCCTTGGGCTACGAAGAGGCCGAAAAGACGCGAAGCGGTTTAGCCCGGACATTTCCCAGCGCTTCCCGCGAGCCGATGTCCGGGCTAGTCTAGCCCGCATAGCATTCATCCTGCGAAGTCTCACCGCCATGTGCGCACACGGAGCGTGAACCATGCGGGCTAGTCAGCCTCGAATGCGAACAGCGTAATGCTGCAAGGCGCGAGTGTGATCTGTTCGCCCACCGATGGCACCTGCTGCTCCTCGATCGCGACGCGCGGCGCCTGGTCGGGGTCGTTGAATGCCATCGGGTCCGACCCGGCGATCTGCCAGCGCGTGCCGCGACCTTTGAGCCGGGCGCCCTGGATGCGGAGCGGGACGGTTGCCGGTTCGAGGGTGGGATTGACCACGCCGAGCGTGAGCGTCTTGCGGTCACGGCTCCAGGCCGCCTGGGCATCGACCAGGCCGGTCGTTTGCGTGGCCACGGGCAGTTCGCCGAAGTGGTGCCGGTAGAGTTTGAGCACCAGGCCTGTCGTTTCGAAGGCCGCGTTGCGGCGGCTTGTCTTGATCGCGCCGATGACGTTGACCGTCTGCGCGTAAAACGCGGAGCCCACGATGTCGCTCTGCCGGGCGTACTCGTGCACGCCTGCCGCGATGCCGAGCGCGTCCTTGAGAAAGTAGCGCGTGCCCAACTCGCCGAAGACGTGGGGCCCGTACCAGTAGTTCCATTCGGTCATGGCGATGCGGATGTCCTTGCCCTTGAGTTCGGGCAGGTCCTGCCGTGCCTTGCGGTGCCATTCGGCTTTGCGCCGGATGTTGTCCGGGATCTGGCGCACGTGGGCGGCCAGGCCGGGGCGCTCCTGACAGTAGAAATGCTCGGCAATGAAATCCATGTGGTCCGGGCATGATTTGAGGAGGCCGGTGCTCCACGGGCCGATGTCGCCTGAGGCGATGCAGATGATTTTGGGATCGACCTCGCGCATCTTGTCGACGACCCAGTTCTGCTTGATCACGTAGTGGTCGAGGGTCATGTGTCCCAACTGCCAGGCTCCCCACATTTCGTTTCCGATGCCCCAGTATTTCACTCCGAACCGCTCAGACGCTCCGTTTTCGGCACGGCGGCGTCCCCAGTGAGTGTCGGGGGCCCCGTTGCAGTACTCGAGTTGGGCGGCTGCCGAGTAGGCGTCGCCGAAACCGGTGTTGACGGTGATCCAGGGCTCCGTGTCGATCAACCGGCAGAACCGGATGAATTCGTGCATCCCGAAGTCATTGTGCTCGACCCCCGTCCAGGCCGGGTTGGTCCGGGGCGGACGCCGGTCGCGGTCGCCGATTCCGTCGCGCCAGTCGTAGCCGCTGACGAAGTTGCCGCCGGGCCAGCGGTAGATCGGGGCTTTCAGATCCTTCAACAGGGCGAGTGTGTCGGCGCGCATCCCTTCGACGTTGTCGGCGGGCATGAGGGAGACCGTGCCGATCAGCGCCGCGCCTTCCTTGACCAGCAGTTCGAACGTCGCCTTGTCGGTTGTCCCGCCGGCCGTCAAGGCGAATTCGAAGCGGCGGTAATCCGGGGCGTCGAGGGCCACGGCCATTGTTCGTTTGGCTGCGGCGTCATCCCCCCACGCGAGCGTGACATCGACCGACACACTCTGGCCGCCGTGCGGCCTGAGCCAGACGTAACCCGTGTAGCGCTTGCCCTGCGTCACCCCGAGGTCTTCCTGCCGGATGCCGGTGCCCGCCTTGACTTGGGGCGTGTGCCGTCCGACAAACGGCTTTTCTCCATTCATGGAGACGCCGTCGGCCGCGCCAACGATGCGCCAAGGCGAGGCTCCGACCACCGGGAAGGCCGAATCGCGCAACGAGCGGTACGGGCGATAGTCGGCGGTGATGGGGAAATAGAACTTCCTGTCTTCGAGCATCTCGGCCCAGATCCCGCCGTAGATGCAGCGTCCGAGGTGTTCGATGAACTGGCTGTAGATGTCGGGAGAAAGCGGTTCCCGGACCTGGCCGGCGTCGACGGTGATCTGGGGAGCGGGGGGATCGCGGCGGCTCAATTGGGCCAATTCGAGATCGTCATACCAGGCCTTGCCTGTGGCCCGGCCCCAGCCGCCCAGCAGACAGTTGATCTGGAGGACGTGGTGGTCTTCGACGTCGAACTCGACCTCGACACGCGTCCAATCCGTCGTTCCCGTCACGGCCTTTGTGGCCACGGTCTGGATGTCGTGCACATTGAACAGTGCGCCTCGCCCATCCATTGGCCGCACATCCTCCGTCTTGATCCAGCCCGAGAGGCGATAGCGGCTGAACGGCTCGACCGGGACCGAGGCGCTCCACGAGATGTCGGCCCCCGCGTCCGACGACACCGCGTCCGACGACAACATGATGCTGCGGCTGCCGGTCCGGGCTGCGTCCGCCACCCGGCCGGTTCCTTCGCCGCCCCAGACCTGCTGCCGCCAGCCCCTCGGACGTCCGCCCTGATGCTCCTCGAAGGAGTTGTTCGGGATCGGATTTCCCGCAGCCGCGAGCTGTGGATGCGCGAAGAGAAAGACCAGAGCGGACCAGAGAAGACGGTTCAGTGTGTTCATATTCAGTGATTTGGTCTTGGGTGACGCGGTCTGTTTTCCAGAGAGTAGCTGGACTTCACGGGTGGATTCAAGGCTGCCTGTGCCAGATTTCGTGTCGCGATCGCGACACCAAATCTGGCGTTGCCTCTGGTCTCGGCCTGCCGGCTCAGCGGGGTCATTGTCGTGGGAAGTTCCGCAGCAGGGCTGCCGTTGCGGCTGTCATGCCTTGGCCATAACGGGCGCCATCGAGGACCTTGAAGCGGCGCACTGTTTTCGAATCCGGTCCCGAGCCGTAACGGACCTCGGCGTTGTCGCTGATGCTCAAGTCGACATTCTCGAACGCGAAGAGAAGGCCGGAGGGCAACGGCTGGGCCGGCCGGGATCGAAGGTCGAGGAATCGGACGCCGGTGTCAGGCTCGAAGGCCACTCCTTGCCCCGCGAGCGCAACAAACACGGCCGCACACCAGAGGTTGCGCTTCATGTCGAAGAGTCTGGCCCGGCGGGCGGGGTCGGGTGACTGTTCGAGGAAGGCCAGCGGATCGGACGTCCCTTTTTCGAGCGCGTAGAGGAAATACTGCACGAGGGCGTCCGGCGCCTGGCCCAGGAGGTCGGCGTGACTCGCCTGCCAGAACGACGCGCGACCCTGGTTTTTCCATGGCCCGCCATCGAAGCATGGCACCCAATCGATCGGCAAAGCGGATCGCATGAGTCCGATGAAGGCCTGGGGATCGAGTCCGACATTGTGCTCCCGGAAATCGGCCTTTGACGCTTCGCCAATGAAGCACAAGACCCTGCCGACCTTTCGACGACAGAGCGCGGGGTGTCGGTTGAATGCAGCCACGACGTCCCGCGCGCTGCCGACTGTTACGAGCGCGACCGGTTGGGGCGACGCTTCGAGAGTGTCGAGAATCAGCCGCACGCCCCCCTGTCCATCGGCGTCCTGATCCAGGGCCTTGTCGTCGGGCGATCTCAGCTTGTCCGGCAAACCGATTGCCACCGGAACGCGCCGCCCGGTGAGCCGGTCGAGCTGAGACACGGGGATTCGCCCGGGCCGGTGCCGTTGGGTGGCGCCTTGATCGAGGATGATGCCCTCGAGGTCAATGCCGGGGATCGCATAGAGCACGGCCAGGTCGAAATGATCGTCCGGGTCGTCGTGCGGATGGAAGAGATCAGTCGAGTAGAGGACGGGTTGGGCGCCGCGAGTCCAGAGAGGGAGCAAGACCATCGCCAGGACGACAACAAGCCACCGCGCCACCGTCGCGGCGCCGCGGTCAGTGGCGGGGTGGCGTGTCGCGATCCGCAGCCCCGCCTTGTCCTGTCGCATTCCCTGGATCGAATCGGGGGAGGCGGATCGGGATCGTGTCGGTCGCAGGTTACACTGCAAGGAGAGATCCCCTGGGCAGTCTTTGTCGCTGCCCTCGTCGCGAGCTTTGTCGCAAGGGGGCGGGGCGGTCGACAAAGCCGACCAAGGTGGCGACAAAGGTGGCGACAAAGGACGAGTCGTTGCGAACCCCATTCTCATTTGATGTGGCATGCCAGAATGGCACGGCAGGTTCATAGGGCTCTCTTTGCGCTTGATCCGCCTCACGCTTCCGTGTCTTGCGTGGGGCGGTGATCGCTCGTTTCGTCCGGCGCAGTCTCTGGACAGGCCGGGGCAAGTTGTCCGACGAGCCGGGTGATGACATCCACGGCGGCGGGGATGCCGCGCTGGGCGGCGGGGGAGAGGGGGTGTCCGAGTTCGGTGGTCTCGACCTGCACCTTGACCATCCAAGCCGACGGGCTTGCGCCGAACACCGCCTGGCAAAGGGCGAGCAGCGACTCGGGATCTCCCAGGTGTCCGAGGGGCTGTCGCAAATCCAGGGGCAGGCAGGGCGCGACCTCGACTTGTCCGGCCGGGCCGTCGAGGGCGGCATCGACGAAGATCGCGGCGGACGCTTGCGACACGAGTTCCGCGAGTTCGGGGGTCAGTTGTGTGAGGGCGAGGACTTGTGTGTCCGGCAGGCGCAACTCGGCCAGAGCCCGGGCGACCAGGGGGCCGACGGCGTCGTCGCCGCGCAACTCATTGCCATAGCCAATCAGGAGGATCATGGCTGCGGCGGTGCGTCCGAAGCGGGCGCGATGGCGGGTTGAGGTTTCGCCGCGAGGCTCTCGATGTGGCGCACGAGGTCGGGCAGGGCATCGTAGCGGTCCAAGCGCACGCCGGCCGCGCCACCGCCCGGGTGCGCCTCGACGAACTCCGTCTCGGGCGCCAGGCCGAACCGCCGGTAGAACGCAAGGCGGATGAACTGCTTGACTTCCCGCACGTCCGCCTTCTCCCGGTCGACATGGACCTGGAAGAAATCGCCCTGTCCCGCGGCATTGACGCGCACGGCGACGGCGTTTGCCCCGAACGCGCGTTTGAGCATGGCTTCGGCGAGGTCGATGAGCGCGAGGCCGCGAAAGAAGTTCGATCCTTCGAGCCTGTGGAACTCGGGCGGATCCGGCGCCGCAAGCGCCGCATCGTCCAGTCCGCGGTTGAAATCGAAGGGCGTGGCGCCGAACCGGTCGAGCCAGAGATCGAGCAACGCGGGGCCGGCGGCGCCCGTTTCCCAGGGCAGTGAGGATTCCATCGCGTCGCGCGGCGGGAGGATTTGTGGAGCGATGTCGACGCACCGGTCGCCCCGTTGGGATGCGGTGACGCAGGCGATCCATTCGTCGGGGTGATGGATCAGGCGGAAGTTCTTGGCCGTCTCGCCGAAGAGATACGCCATCGTCGCCCGCAACGGCAGCCCCTCGTCCGCGACAATTTCGCCCGAGGCGGTCGTGCGGCGCAGCACGGGATCGCGCCATCCTGCGAGGAGCGATGCCAGATGCGTCTGGAATCGGTCGCGCGCCGCGGGGGCGGGAACGCGCTCGACCCGGGCCAGTTCGTCGATGAACCAGGCGCGGCGTGTTTGGAGTTGCTCTTCGAGTTCCGCCTGTCGGATGCGCAGCGGGAGTTGGAGGAGAATCGAGGCGATCCAGCGCGCGCCGTCCCGGCTCGGTGCGCCGTCCCGAACAAGCTCCTCCTGGATGAACTGGAAGAAGTCGCGGTCGAGGGGCAACCGCGTCCAGAGGGCTGCGATTTCAGCCGATTTGCCAGTCATCTTGCGCATTTCCTGGGCGGTGAGGCGGCCGGGAGCGGGGGCCTCGGCATAGGCGCCCCATGCCCAGCGCCAGGCCTCGCGGTCCCGGGCGACGCTCGATGGAAAGAGGATGTGAATGCGCTCGGTCGGCACGGGAAAGACCCCGAATGTGCGGTAGTGATCGCGCGGATTGGACGAGATCAGAGTTCCCGAGCCGGCTTTGCCCGTCTGTTCGGTGGCCTGGTCGAGCGAGCCGGCCCTCACCCCGGTTCCATACTCGGCCTGGCAGGCCAGACGGACCAGCGTCTCGGACGTGATGGCGAGACCATAGAGCGCGTTGAGGGCGTTGAGTGTGGCCACCGTGAGGGCGGACGAACTCGAGAAACCTCCTTCCGGGATGCTGCCGGTCGAAGCGATGCGCAAACCCCGGAAGCCGGCTTGGCCCAGGCTGGACTGCACCCGAGCGCCGGCCTCCTCGGTCCGCAGAGTGCGGAGGGAAGCGAGGGCGTTGGCGACAAGAGGCCAGGGGCGGCGCAGGTTGGCGCCGACCCACCGCGCGGGAGGCGGCACGGTCTCGCCGCGCGCGCGAAGCTGCTGCACTTCCTCATCGGTGAGATAGCCCTGCAGCCTGAGCAGTGTCTCGCTCATGCGCGTCCCAAAGGCCTCATAGGTGTTCGGATCGATCACATCCTCTCCCGGGCACATGGCATCCAGATCGGCCGCGACTGAATCGATGCGCTCCCGATACCTCGATTCGATCGGATGGAGGCGGATGGACCCGTCGCTCGAGGCCTGAATCATCATGACGATCTGCTCCGAGCCGTCGGGGTGTCCGGCGCCAATGGGCATCTGCCATGCCGGCCCGAAGAAACGGGCCATGTCCGGATGCATGAAGGCAATGCGCAGCCGGCCGCCCGCAACGCCGATCGCCACCGGACGGTCCGGGGCGAACCCGAGATCTTCCCGGGCCGCGAAATCGAGCAGCGCTTGGATTTGGCGCGCGATGGCGGCGGCCTGTACGGGCGGGCGCTCGGCGGTCAGAGCGCGCACCCCACTGACCCCGTCAACGCAGCACAGAGACTTGAGTTCTTTACAACAAGCATCGCCGGTCAAGGATTCCAATGAAGCTCCGGATTTCTCACCACTTGAAGGAGTAATCTGAAATCCGGGCTGTGGCAAAACCGCGCCGGGACAGGGGGGAATGAGGGTCTGGTCATGGAGGGAAACGCCGTTGCGAACCAACACTCCGCTGCCCTCGTCCCTCCCTCGATCCCGGCGCGCCCTCCCATGGCGCATGGTACAAACTTCGATGACATCGGCTCCGCGTCCTTCGAAGTTGGTGAGACATGCGCGTTAGGGCGTCTTCCAACCGTGCCAGGTCGGCAGGACGCGTCACATCCGCGCAGAGGACGTCGTACTCCGGTTGCGCGGGCGAGGTCGTGACGGTGCGGATGAGACCGCCGTCGCGGCTGATGGCCTCGATGATATCCGTGAGGTAGAACTGATGTTGGGCATTGGTGTTGGTCAGTCGCGAGAGGCAGCGATGGAAAGTGTCGGCCCGCGCGGCATAGAGGGGGCAGTTGCCCTCGATGAGACTGTCCAGGTGCCGCCGTGCCGCGGCGTCCGGGAGGGCGTCGATGTCGCGCTGTTCGACAATCCGTTGCACGCACCCGGTGCCGTTGCGCACGACCCGCCCCTTCCCGTGGTTTCGCGGAGCCGTGTAAAGGGCGCTCAGAAACGTCAGGTCCGCTTCCCGCGGCGTGGCGCGGTGGGTGTCGACCAGCTTTCGGAAGACCGAGTCGGGCACGATGCGATCCCCCATCGTGATGACCAACAGGGGATTGGACGTCCGCAGTTCGGCGATGCTGAATGCCTCGAATGCCGCAAAAGCCGTCCCTCCCGTCGGATTCTCGGAGCGCACATAGACAACGTCCTCGCCCAATGCGCGCGCGACGTCTTCATGCCGGTGCCCGACAAGACAGACGACTGAGGCCGGCCCGATTCGGCGGAAGGCCTCGATCGAGTAACGCGCCAGCGGCAGACCGCGGACCGGTTGGATGCACTTGGGCTCGGTTCCGAACCGGGTGCCTTTGCCCGCCGCCAGGACGACAAGCACCGGAACATCCGCCGCGCAGGTGGCGGGGGCGATCGCGAGAACGTTCGAGCAATCGCCGCCCGCCGGTCGATTGTCGCCATCGGCATCGCTCCGTTGTCCGTCCGCGCATCGGGGACTCGCGCTTCTCGGCCAGGCCGACAGCGCCCGCGGGTTGAGCACTTTGTCCTGCGTCAGCCTGGCGGCCTGGGCGAGGCAGAGGGCTGGGGGCGATGCTGGGGCCGGCTCCTGGCGCCTGGGCGTCATGCGGCCTCCAGGGGAATGCAGATCCACTCGCGGTTTTGCTTTCCAGCTCGCGTTGGCGCACGTTTTGGAGTTTCCGGCTTCGCCGTGGTCACAACTCCATGAAACATGCGGGTTCGCTGTCGTCAAGAGCGGGGGAAGATGGGAGATGGGAGATGGGAGATGGGAGATGGGAGATCGGAGATGGCTGCGGTGCATCTGGTTGTTGTCGGTGTTTTGTCGCCCGGTGAGGGCACCGGGCCTCCAGCGGATCGAGACTCCCGCTGTCGGTCGCGTGCCCCCACGCGGCGTAAGGACAGACATCGGTGCGGGCGCCGGGTCAGGGGACCCGGCCTACAAGGGACAGACACCGATGTTGTAGGCCGCGTGCCCCCACGCGGCGCAAACTCGATTCCCACCGACAACCGCCAGATGCGCTGAGACGGCTGGGGCGGCGCGTTTCCATCTTGCGGCTCGTGAGTGCGGAGTCTAGCGTCCGTGAGACGTGCGGCGGGGATCCGCCGATTTGAATGAAAGGGAAGCGCGAGCTGAGCTATGACTCGAAGATCGAGGGCGACGTCGTCGTGACGCGACTCGAAGCCGCGATCAATTGGTTTCGGAAGCACTCGATCTGGCCGATGCCGATGGGCTTGGCCTGTTGCGCGATCGAGCTGATGGGGGCTGGGGCCAGCCGCTATGACCTGGCCCGGTTCGGGATGGAAGTGATGCGCTTTTCGCCCCGGCAATCGGATGTGATGATTGTGGCGGGGACGGTAACGTACAAGATGGCGCTGGTGGTGAAACGGTTGTACGAACAGATGACCGAACCGAAGTGGGTGATCGCCATGGGCGCCTGCGCCTCGACCGGGGGCATGTACCGCAGTTACTCGGTCTTGCAGGGCGTGGATCGCATTCTGCCGGTTGACTTCTACGTGGCCGGGTGTCCGCCTCGGCCGGAGGCGCTGCTCGAAGCCTTGATGAAGCTCCAGGACAAGGTCTCGAACGAACGGGTGCTGGCCACTCTAAAAGAAGCGGGTTGAAGTCCAAGCCCCGCGCACTCACGTCTTCATCCGAGCATGACTCCCCGCGACCTCGCCAGCCAGTTGCAGGCCCATTTTGGGGATCTGGTGGGAAGCCTTGTCGAGTTTCGAGGCGAGGCCACACTGACCGTCCGTGAGGCCCGACGAATTCCCGAGGTGTGCGAGTTTGCGCGGACCGCGCTGGATTGCGATCTTCTCCTGGACATCAGCAGCATCGACAATTACGGCGAGGACCCGCGTTGGACGATCGTGTACGAACTCTACAGCCTCAAACACCGGGCGCATCTCCGCCTCAAGACCTGCGTGTCCGAGGAGCAATCCGAGTTGCCGACGCTGACGCGCGTCTGGCCGGCGGCCGACTGGCATGAGCGGGAGATCTACGACATGATGGGCATCCGGTTCTCCGGGCATCCGGATCTGCGCCGCATTCTCATGTGGGAAGGCTATCCTCACTTCCCCCTCCGCAAGGACTTTCCCCTGGCTGGGCGGACGACCGATTTGCCGGAGGTTGCGTTCACCGAACCGGCCCCGATGGAGGGCGGTCCGTTCGTGACGGCCCCGGGGCAGGCGGGTGCGGCGGAGCGCGAGCCGCGGGCCAGGACGAACCACCCATGAGCGGGACGGGGCACACGACTGAGTTTGGCGACGCGGGCGCCGGGGCCGAGGCGATGCCCCTGACGCCGGCGGTGGCGCCCGAGAGCGAGGATCTGCGCGACGTTCATGGAGACACGATCGTCCTCAACATGGGGCCGTCGCATCCGTCGACGCACGGCGTCCTGCGGCTGGTGCTCGAAATCGATGGCGAGACGATCACGAAGGCGGCGCCTGAGATCGGTTATTTGCATCGCGGCGACGAGAAGATCGCCGAGAACATGACCTACACTCAGTTCATCCCTTACACGGATCGGCTGGATTATCTCGCCCCGCTGGCCAACAACGTGGCCTACGCGCTGGCGGTCGAGAAGCTGCTGGGGATTGACCGGCAACTGCCTCTGCGCTGCCAGTACATCCGGGTGCTCTGCTGCGAGTTGGCGCGCATTTCCGCCCACCTGCTCGGTCTGGGCAGCTTTGCGATGGATCTGGGGGCGATGACGGTGTTTCTGCACACGTACACCGAGCGGGAGAAGATCTACAATTTGTGCGAGTCGCTGACCGGCGCGCGGTTCACCACCAGCTATACGCGCATCGGCGGGCTGGCGCGCGATCTGCCCGCCGGTTGGACCGATCAGTGCCGTCAGTTCCTGCGCGAGCTGCCGGCCGCCATCCGGGACGTCGATCGATTGCTCACGCGGAACCGGATCTGGATCGATCGCACCAGGGACGTCGGGGTCATCTCCCGCGACGAGGCCATCGGGTATGGTCTGACGGGGCCGAACCTGCGCGGCAGCGGCGTCGAGCACGACCTGCGCAGGGCGCATCCCTACCTCGTCTACGACAGGCTCAAGTTCGATGTGCCGACCGGCTCGGTGGGGGACTGCTATGATCGGTACCTGGTGCGGATGGAGGAGATGCGGCAGAGCGCGCGGATTGCCCAACAATGCCTCGATCAGATGCCGGGCGGGCCGATCAACGTTCAGGACGGCAAGGTCGTGCTGCCGCCCAAGGAGAAGGTGCTGACGCGGATGGAGGAGTTGATCCATCAGTTCATCCTGGTGACCCAGGGGTTGAATGCGCCGCCGGGCGAGATCTATTGCGGCGCGGAGAACCCGAAAGGGGAGTTGGGTTTCTATATCCACAGCCGCGGAGGCGGAACGCCCTACCGGCTCAAGATTCGATCCCCCTCCTTCGTCAGCCTGAGCATTCTGCCGCGCCTCCTTCCCGGACACATGATCAGCGATGCCCCCGCGATTCTCGGGTCGCTCGATTTTGTCATGGGAGAATGCGATCGCTAACAATGACTCTCACGCTTCCTGACACGCTCGTGGCCGAGATCGACCGGTTGGTGGCGCGTTACCCCCAGCCGCGCAGCGCGAGCGTCATGGTGTTGCATGCCCTCCAGGATCATCTGGGCTACCTTCCGCCGGACGCCATCGAATGGACAGCAGCGCGTCTGAGCCTGCAGCCGATCAACGTGCTCGAATTGGTCACGTTTTACCCGATGTTCCGGCAGGCGCCGATCGGGAGATTTCACCTCAAGATCTGCCGGACGCTGAGCTGCGCGCTGTGCGGTTCGCACGAGTTGCACCGGCACCTGTGTGGGAAGCTGGGGTTGGATCCGCATGCCCACGGGCCGCAGACGACCGCCGACGGACGCTTCACAGTCGAATTCGTCGAGTGCCTGGCGAGCTGCGGGACCGCGCCCGTGATGATGTGCAACGACAGGTTCTTCGAGAAGGTGACGCCTGAACAGGCGGACCAGATCATCGCCGGGACCCAGTCCTGACACCGCCCGGATGCCGGTCCGCGCGGCTTCTCGTGGACGATCGGGGATCGGGGAACTGGCTTCGCGATCAAGACGCCACGCCTGCGCCGCGGATGCGATGGAACGAAGGTTTGGCGGGCGCAAGGCAGGTCCGAGTGATCGAACCGGAAAGTCTCAGGACGAGGAATCAGTCCTTTCTCCAGAGCAGTTTTTCGCCATGGGCGATGGGAGTCGGGACAGCGCGCGGACCGGGCGTGTGGAGCGGGGGAGACCAGGCGGTGAGTCCGCCGGTGGCATCCACGGCGCGGCAGGAAAGAAACCTGGCGGCGAACTGCCAGTCCTCGACTGTCCAGTCGCCGGGTGTGAGGTGGAGCGCGTAAAGGCGTGGGTGTTCGCTGACGACCCAGAGCTGGCGGCTGTCGGGGCTGAATCCCGCACCGGCGACAGGCTGGTCCGGGGCAAAATGGGGCAGGACGAGCGTTCCCGAGCCTGCGTGCCAGACCTCGACGGCGTCCGGATTTCGCGTGAGCACGAAGCGGCCATCGGGGCTGAACTGGGCGTGGGCCACGCCGCCTTGCGGGCGCAGGGGCGGCCCGAGGGGACGGCCTGAGGCTGCATCCCAAACCCGCGCGCTGCCGTCGTCGCTGGCTGTGACGATTCTCCGTCCCTGGCTGTCGAACCGGGCGTCGCCGAGGGCGTCGGTGTGGGCCATCGGTTCTCCCAGCACCGCTCCGTTCTGGGCCGCAACAAGACGCGCCACGCCGTCCGTGCCGGCGGTGAGCAGACGGGTGCTGTCGGGGCTGAAGGCGAGGCGGGTGATGACCCCGGCGTGGATGTCCTGCGTGCGCAGCAGATGCGGGGCGGCTCCGGCATCGAGTTGCCAGATCCAAACCGAGCCGTCCTGGCACCCGGCCGCGAGGGTGCGTCGATCCGGGCTGAACGCCGCCTCGAGCACAGGCGCCCGGCCGGTCTCGAGTCGGCTGAGCATCTGACCCGTGGCGGCATCCAGCAGGAGAAGCGCGGGTTCTTCGAGGAACGCCGCGAACGCGCGTCCGTCGGGATGCCACGCCACGCCCTTGACTGCACTCGCGAGTTTGGCGCGAGCGATTTCACGGCCGGCGGACAGATCCCAGACGCGCGCCCACGCATCGCGGCAGGCGGTCAACAGCCGGGCGCCGTCGGGGCTGAGCGCGGCCTGATCGACCACAGCCGGATGCGTCAACAACGCAGACGCCGGAGCGCCATGGGCGGCGTGAAAGACCCGGACATGTCCGCCCGGACCGGAGGCGATGAAACGGTCGGGATCTCCCGCGAACCAGGCATTCCACACGGTGAACCCCTCGGCCAGGGGCGAGGAAAGACGCGCCGGTTCGGGATCCCAAATCCGCAGCAGGCCATCGGCGCTGGCCGTCAAGAGCAGGCGTCCTCCGGGTTGCCAGGCGACTTTCGACACAGCCCCTCCGTGGCGGAGCGGCGCGCCCACGGGCGTTCCGTCGGGCACCACCCACAATCGCACGGTCTGGTCGCCTCCGCCGGTGGCCAGGCGACGGCTCGCCGTGTCGAAGCTGGCTTGAGTGACGCGCCCGTCGTGTCGCAACGGCGGTGTCAGGGGATGGCCGTCGGTTGCGTCCCAAAGCCGGGCTGTGTTGTCCTCGCTGCCGGTGGCGACGAACCGGCCAGCGCGGTCGAAACCGACCCACTTGATCCACGAGAGGTGATTCATGCCCCCGCCGAGCGGTTGCCGGCTCTCGACCGTCCACAACTGCGCCACCCCTTCCGCGCCAGCCGTCACCAGTTGGGCGCCGTCAGGGGACACGCTGCACGCGAAGAGGCCGTGGCTCGAACGGACGGGGGCGCCGAGGCTCTCGCCCGAGGCCGCCCGCCAGAAGCGGGCGGTGCCGTCCAGCGCAGTCGAGACGAGCGCGGCGCCGTCAGGAGTGAAGGCCACATCGGTCATTGCCCCGTCGTGGGGGAGGATCAGCGGGGCGCGTGTGTCCGTCAGGCCGGACCGATTCCCGGAGCGATCATCCGGGATTGCGCTGTTGGAGGGCTGCGAGGGCGGCGTCTGGCCTTTCGACGCGGTGTCGTCGGCGGACGGTTGACTTGGCGGCAGCGACCAAAGCCGCACGCAACGGTCCTCGCCGCCCGCGGCCAGACGGTGTCCGTCGGGACTGAAGGCCAAGGCGCGCACCGCGCCCGTTGCCGGTCCGGGCAATGCGTCCAGATGGGCGTCGCCAAGGCGGATGAGGAAGACCTGGCCGTCCGCGCAACCGACGGCGGCGGTTGTGCCATCCGGGGCAATCGACAACCGGCGAATCGCCATCGGCAGCCGCGCGGAGACGGGCGGTTGTTGGGCGTCGGTTTGGTTTGGGCTGTTCGTCAACGCGATGACGAGCAGATGGCCGTGTTCAGAGCCGGCGACGAGGCGCGCGCCGTCGGGAGTCCAGGCGGCGTCATGGATGGGCGCGCCAATCTGCCAGGCGCGTTCAAGGCTCGGTGCGGCCCGGAGCAGACTGGCGAGGCAGAGCCGATGGAGCGGATTGGTCGGTTGCAGGCGCGCGGCTTCGGCGAACCAGGGCAAGGCCCCGAGCACGTCGCCCGATTCGACGGATCGCATGCCATTGGCAACCTGCATGGTGACCAACTGCTGTTCGACGCGGACGGCGGCGGCTCGAGTGGCGCGTGTCAGGCCTTCCGCGCGATACCACTGCGTCAGGATCCCAGCCAAACCCGCCAACGCGACCAGATGGAGCGCCACGACCAATGCGACGGTGCCGGGACGCCGGCGTCCCCAGCGACAAAGTCTTTCGCGCACGCTCGATGGGTGGGCCCGGATGCCCTCGGCGCGACGCCAGCGGTCCAGATCGTCGGCCAGGCTCGCGGCCGAGGCGTAACGGGCGGCAGGGTCTTTCGCCAGGCATTTGAGGCAGATGGCTTCGAGGTCTGGATCGACGTCGGGGTGGAGAGTGCGCGGCGGGGCCGGGTCCTCTTCTCGGGCCTTGCGAATCGTGCCCGTGGGTGTCTCCGCCATGAATGGCGGGCGCCCGGTCAGGATGTGATAGAAGATGGCGCCCAGGCTGTAGACGTCGGCTGCGATGGTCAAAGGGGTGCCTGGGTTGGCTTGTTCGGGCGCCATGTAGCTGGGTGTGCCCAGAATCTCGTCCGCCTGGCCGGCGTTCTCGGCTCGGTCGAGCCAGCGTGCCAAACCGAAATCGGCAATGTGCGGCTCGCCCTCCTCGTCGAGCAGGATGTTGCCGGGCTTCAGATCGCCGTGCAGAACGCCGTGTTGGTGGGCGTGATGCACGGCCCGGGCGAGCTTGACCAACAGGTCCGCGCCGCGCGGACAGCAGCGCGGGCGGCAGGGCCAGGGCAGCCGCGGTGTCCGGTGCGCCGGGCAGTGGCGCGCCGACCAGCGCCCGTCAGCCAGATGCTCCGTCAAGGTGCCGCCCTCGACCAGTCGCATCGCAAACCATGCCCGGCCCTCGGTCTCGCCCACCTCGAACACCGGGACAATGTTGGCGTGGCTCAGTGTCGCGGCCGTCTCCGCCTCGGCCTGGAAACGCTGCCGTGCACAAGCGCCGCCGAGCACGTCGGAGCGAATCGTCTTCAGCGCGACAATGCGATTGAGGCCCATCTGCCGCGCACGCCAGACCACGCCCATGCCGCCCCGTCCGATTTCTTCGAGCAGTTCGAAATCCCCCAGACGCGAGTGAGGCGGGGGTTCACGGGCGGGTTCGTCCCCGCCAGGGGCCTGAGTCAGCGGACGCAAACTCAGGCGGATGAGGCAGTCCGGGCACAGCCCATCGAGGGCGCGAGTCGACAGGCTCGCCCCGCAGCGTGGGCAACTGGGGGCAACGTGGTTCAATGGCGCGTCATGAGTTTCTAGCTCGCGGAGCAGTCATCTTGGAGAATCCTTGACCCCACCAACGGAGCACACAAACTTGACTTGACTTGCCTGCAAAGAGTTTTCACCGGTCAAGGATTCTAACCGAACAGGTGGCGCAGTTCGTCATCGAGTTCTTCCGGGTTGAACAGGGTTTGTTGCACCGCGGCGCGAATGATCTGCTGGTAGCGTTGGCGCAAACGATGCACCGCCACCGCCACTGTGCCCGTCTTCACCCCCAACGCGATCGCGGCCTCTCGGTAATCGCCGGTATCCGTCTCACAAGCCAGGAAGGGCTTGAGGCGCGCGAACTGCTCCGCTTTGCCGGCAGCAGCCTGCTCCGTCTCGAGCGCGCGCAGGCCGGCATCGAGCACCGCGAGCAGCCAATGCCGGTCGAACGCCTTCGCCGGCGTGTCGTCGACTCGAGGCTCCGAGCGATATCGCTCTTCGGCTTCGAGGACGTCAAACGAGACCGGCGCTTGCCCGCCGCCGCGCTTGGTGGCGTGCTCGCGTGATCGGACGTCGCTCAGGAAGTGGTCCAGCGCGCCCAGCAGGTAGGACCGGAACCGGCCCTTGGCGGGCGAGGCGGACGCAAACGATTCGCGGCGCAGGAGACAGGCGAAGAAGTCCTGGGTCAGGTCCTGGGCGTCATGTTCGCTGTGTTCGCGGCGGCGGATCTGCGCGTACACCGGGTACCAGTAGGCGCGGCACAAGGCTTCGAGCGCCTCGTGCCTCGCGACCGATCCTGTCCCACCGGCGCGCAAGACAACGCTCCAGTGAGTGGTGGCAAATACGGCGTCGGGCATCGGCACCTACCATAGCGAGCTTTTGCCCGAACTTCAATCGCGCCGAGCCATTCCCCCTGCAGAGCGGCATAAATGACGCAGCGCCGGGTCAGGGGACCCAGCCTGCAAGCCTGTAGGCCGCGTGCCCTCACGCGGTGGAAGTTCTGACGCTGTGTGTGGTTCCATGAAAAGACCCCGCGCTTTCCCTGTAATCCCCCCTGCCAGACACCGAAGAAGAGAATGTGAACTGAACTTACGAGTCTATGAAACCTCACTTGCTGGTTCCGCTGACCTTGGCGGCCGTCGTGTCGCTGTCCGCCGCCGATCTCGTGTTCCCGTTCACGGATCAGGATGTCCCCGAAGCCAATGCCGCGACGCGTGAAAGGCCTCG
>JAXGQW010000082.1:0-24312 GCA_040766265.1 Verrucomicrobiota bacterium | reverse complement strand
ACATTCAACGGTTTAATGCGCACGGGGACCATGAACCGGTGCGGAGCGGCGACGGCCTCGTCGCCCCAGACTCCTTCAAAAACACTCTTCGGCGGGGGACGAGCCGTCCCCCCTCCAAGGTTCGATTCACCGGCAGATGCTGAAAACTGCTTTTCCTGGGCCGCGGGTTTCTCTAGGCTCCGCCCGGTTTGCTGGATGCATCCGGTTTTACGCATAGCCTTGTACGTGGTCCTGGCCGCAAGCGCGGTCTTCTTTGGCTATCGTTTCATGCAGGGGTACGCCGATCGCATGGATCGCGCGGCCCATCGCTACGAGAGCGAGGTGACATCGGCCCCCGTCGAGGCCGAGCCCGCCAGCGACATTGCCATCGAGTCCACGAACGCGCTGCCGCCCGCCGCGGAAATTCCTCCGGAAACGGAAGGCGATTCCGACACAGCCGCGGCATCGACCAACGAAGTCGCGACGGAGGGGGAAGGCGCAACCGCGAACGCCCCGCCGCCGCCTGCCGCTGCGTCAACTCCCCCCTCATCCGCGGCGCCGCGATCGGGGGGTTTTGGAGTCTACGCCGCGCTGGCGCTGGGGGCGGTCGTCGGCCTGGCGTTGCTGGTGGCAAGTGACGTGTCGCATTACATGGGGTCGCGTGCGCACCGCGCCCTGTACAGCGACGAAGGCGAGCACGCGGGCAGTCCCGAATACGACCAGGCCGAGCAGGCCTGGGCGAATGGGGATCACATGGAGGCGCTGCGCCTGTTGCGGGATCATCTCAACCGGCACCCCCGTCAACTGCATGCGGCCTTTCGGATTGCGGAGATCTACGAGAAGGATTTGGGCAATCACCTGGCCGCGGCCCTCGAATACGAGGAAATCCTCAAGCACAAGCTCGCCCCCGACCGGTGGGGATGGTCCGCCATTCACCTCTGCAATCTGTACAATCGCCTCGGTCAATCCGACAAGACGGAGGCGTTGCTGCGGCGGATTGTCGACGAGTACGGCGAGACGCCGGCGGCCAAGAAGGCCCGCGAACGGCTCGGCATTCCCGAAGAAAGCCCGCCAGCCGAACCGTCCGAAAGCGAACCGCAACCCGAGGCCGGCCCGCAGTTGCCGCCGGGTTTCCGACCCAAGAAGAAGCGATGAGCCAGCCGATTGCCCCATCACCCCAAGAGTCGCAGGCCGCGCCCGCCGGGCCGAAGTTCCAGCCCTACATTCTGCCCGAGGTGACGATGCGCGAGTTCACACCGCGCGCGGTGGTCATGGGCACGCTGCTGGGCATGGTGTTCGGCGCGTCCTCGCTCTATCTCGTCCTCAAGGTCGGCCTGACAGTCAGCGCGTCGATTCCCGTGGCGGTGATTGCGATTACGCTGTTCCGCCTGCTTTCGAAGTTCGGATTCAAGGACGCGACCATTCTCGAGAACAACATCGTTCAGAGCGCCGGGTCGGCCGGCGAGAGCATCGCATTCGGCGTGGGCGTCACCATGCCCGCCATTCTGATTCTCGGCTTCGACCTCGAGTTGACGCGCGTCTTGCTGGTGGCGATTCTGGGCGGGCTTCTGGGCGTGCTGATGATGATCCCGCTCCGCCGCGCGCTCATTGTGGCCCAGCACGGGATCCTGAAGTACCCTGAAGGCACGGCCTGCGCCGAGGTGCTCAAGGCCGGCGCCTCGCCGGAATCGAAGGCGCTCTCCTCCGAGGCGCACAAGGCCCAAACCATCGCCGGCCTGGGCGCGCAGACCAACCCGGCCACCATCTTCATCGGGTTCGCCATCGGGCTTGTTTACAAGACCCTCATGAAGCTCTTCATCCTGTGGAAGGAGATCCCGGAGAAGATCTTCGGCGCTCCGTACAAGGGCGCGTCGGTCTCGGCCGAAATCTCACCCGAACTGCTCGGCGTCGGCTACATCATCGGCCCGCGCATTGCCTCGATCATGTGCGCGGGGGGCGTGCTCTCCTATCTCGTCTTGATCCCGGCGATCAAGTTCTTCGGCGATCATGTCGCGGGGGTGGTGCCGCCCGGGATCATTCCGATCAGCGAAATGGGCCCCCACGAACTGCGCGGAGCCTACGTGCTCTATATCGGGGCCGGCGCCGTGGCGGCGGGCGGCATCATCAGCGTGTTGCGTTCGCTCCCCATCATCCTCCACGCCTTGCGCAGCGGTTTGCGCGACTTCAGCGGGGCGCGCGGCGGCGCGACGGGAGGTCCGCGCACCGATCGCGATCTGCCCTTGAGTTTCATCCTCATCGGCATTCTGGCTCTGCTCGCGGCCATCTCGCTCTCCGCCCCACTGAACATGAATCTCCTCGGAGCGCTGATGATCGTGGTGTTCGGCTTCATCTTCGTCACCGTCTCCTCAAGGCTCACCGGCGAGATCGGCTCGTCGTCGAATCCCATCTCCGGCATGACAGTCGCCACGCTGCTGCTGACCTGCCTGATCTTCCTGATGCTCGACTGGACCGAGGCGCGGTACTACGTCACCGCGCTGTCGGTCGGCGGCATCGTCTGCATCGCCTCCTCGAACGGCGGCACGACCTCCCAGAGCATCAAGACGGGCTACCTCGTCGGCGGCACGCCGCGCGCGCAACAGCTCGCCCTGCTGATCGGGGCCCTCGCCTCCGCGCTGATCCTGGGTCCGGTCCTGATGCGGCTCAACTCGACCACAACGGTTTACGTCCCGGTCGGCTCCCTGCCCAACATCCCGGCCACACTGCGAGCCGACGCCGCCGCGCTCACGAAGCGGGAAGCGCTCCAGGGGCCGCAAGCCGTCAGCGACACCCGGCAGTACCTGGTCTGGCACAACACCGACCAGCGGCTCGGTCCGGAGGGACGTTACCTGGTGGACGATCAGGGGGCGCCGGTCTATCTCGTCGACCCTGGGATCAACGGCGCCCACCGGACCCGTCCGGACGGTTCGACAGTCGAGAAGTTCGACGCGCCCAAGGCGGTGCTGATGAGCTATATCATCAAGGGCATTCTGAGCCGGGAACTTCCGTGGGGACTGGTGCTGGTCGGCGCCGCGATTGCGCTGGTCCTCGAGATGTCGTTCCTGCCGTCCCTCGCATTCGCCACCGGCGTCTATCTCCCGTTGTCCTCGTCGTCCCCGATCTTCATCGGCGGACTGGTCCGCTGGCTCGTCGACTTGTACCTTCGCAAGAAACACGCCAGCGCCAGACTGACCGAGGACCAACTGGCAGCCGAGGGCGACAAGAGCGCCGGGGTATTGATGGCCTCCGGCTACATCGCGGGCGGCGCCATCGCAGGCATTCTCATCGCCTTCGTTGCCGGGCTCGCCGATCCAAACCAGACCGCCTCCTGGTTCCAGCAGAAACTCGCAGCATTCAACTCGACGATGCTCGCCTGGTCGGCCAACAACCCGCTCGTTGCGGGCGGCTGGGCCGATCTGCTGGCCCTCCTGCCCTTCCTGGTCCTGGTCGGCATCCTCTACGGCGCGGGACGCGAAATCATCCTGGCGCGCAAGCAGCCGGGGCGTTAACTTCATTAGAAGTCAAAACGATCACACTCATTCCGAACGCACCGGTGATGAAAACATGTCTGCGCTCGACCGCACCCGCCGTCCCGTGCCGGTGTTGTGCGTTTACGCTGATCGAACTGCTGGTGGTCATCGCCATCATTGCGATCCTGGCCGGCCTGCTGCTGCCGGCCCTGGCGAGCGCCAAGGAGAAGGGCCAGCGGATGCGCTGCGTCAACAACAACAAGCAACTGGGCCTGGCTACCCACTTGTACGCCGACGACAACCGGGACCACATGGCCTTTCCCAACTGGAATCCGCCCTGGGTCGTTGGCTGGCTTTATGCGCCGACGAACAGCACGGTGCCAAATCTGTTCGGAGCGCCGTACTCGGCCAACCCGATTCTGGCCTACCAGGGCGGCCAGCTCTGGCCCTTCATCGGCTCGATGGGCATCTACCGCTGTCCGCTGGACAAGACCAACACCGCCACCTTCCGGGCGCGCCCGCAGAAGCTCTCGACCTATGTTCAGAACGGAGCCGTGTGCGGCTATGGCGACCTCACCCCGGCAGGCGCCAGCTACAAGCTCTCCGACTTCGCCCCGGACGCCTTCTTCATGTGGGAACCGGACGACGCCAGCACCACCCTCGGCTACGGATACAACGATGGTTCCAGCTTCCCCGACCCCGCCGTGGATGGCGGACTGGGACGCCGTCACGGAAAGACCGGCGGGATCGTGCTGGCCGTCGACGGCCACATCGAGTTCATCAAGTACGATGCCTGGAAGAGAGAGGCGCAGTTGCCCGGCAAAAACCGGATGTACTGCAATCCAGGGTCGCGGGACGGACGCTAACTTAATTCTTAAGGGCTGACCCCGAATGCCTACCGGTCGCGTCTGAGCACATACTGGGCGATGGCCTCCAAAGCCCGGGCCCGTCCGCGAAAAGGTTCGAGCGCCGCAAAGGCGCGTTGCGTCAGATCGCCTGCGATGCGCCGCGCCTTCTCGAGCCCCAGGATCGCCGGGTACGTCGCCTTCTGCACGGCAGTGTCTTTGCCAGCCGTCTTGCCCAGTTGCTGACTGGTCTGGGTGACGTCGAGAATGTCGTCAATTACCTGGAAGGCGAGCCCGACGTGGTATCCAAAATCGGTCAGTGCGGCAAGCCGCCGGGGCGTGCAGTTGGCGCTCATCCCGCCAAGCCGGACCGAGCAACAGAGCAGGGCCGATGTCTTGCGCTCGTGAATGAAACGCAGTTGAGACGGAGAAATCGACCTGCCCTCGGCCTCGAGGTCGGCCACCTGACCGCCTACCAGCTGCAGCGATCCCGAGGCTCGAGCCAACTCGAGAACGATGTCCCGGTGGGAATAGCGCGGCCAACCGCGGCACTGGGCCGCGATCTCGAAGGCCTGGGTCAAGAGCGCGTCGCCGGCCAGCACCGCGATGCCCTCTCCGAAGACCTTGTGGTTGGTCGGCTTGCCCCTCCGCAGATCGTCGTTGTCCATGGCTGGCAGGTCGTCATGGATCAGCGAGTACGTGTGCACGCACTCGACGGCGCAAGCCAGAGGCATGGCCTCGGCCAGGCGTCCGCCGCACGCCTGGGCAGCGGCCAGGCAGAGGGCCGGTCGCATGCGTTTGCCGCCGGCGAACAGGGAATAGCGCATGGCCCGGTGGATGGTGACGGGTTTGGCCGTCGGCTTGGGCAGGAACGCGTCGAGGGCGCGGTTCACCGCCGAGGTGCTCTCTTCCAGATAGGCAGCCAGGTCAAACGATTTGCAGGGCGTCAATGCCTCTGCGCGGCAACGTGCAGGCATGTCCCTGCATGTAGGCAATCCGGAGGGCTGACGCAAGCACAGACTCGATGGAGCGATGCTGTTAGGCGAACGCGAGGTCGTGCGATCGACCTATCCTGTGGAATCCCGCGGGGTTGTGGCGCAGCGATCCGCCCAGGCCACAACTCGGTTCAGAGGCAAGGCGCACCGCACTATTGATAATGGATGACCGCGCCGCGCAGGTATCCCGAATGATCCTGCCCATGCCACGGGCAGGACGTGGCTTGGCCGTATCCCGCCCGAACTGCGACCAGATGACGCCCGTTTCCGAACAAGACAAGCCCGGCGGCCGCGACTGGATTGGTACAGGGTTGGTTCTCGGTATCGCAGGTCCAGACGATGTCACCGGTGCGCTTGTTTCGCACGACGATCGTGCCCGGGCCGGCGTGGGTGTTCTGATAGAAAAAGGCGTCGTCCACCCAGCCCGCACTCCAACCATCATCGTACAGGGTCAGGCCAGTCTGCGGGTCAACCTCGGAATAGCCCTCACTCGTCCACAGGACCGCGCCCGTGCCCGCGTCGAGGCAGGTGTACGCGCCTCCGGACGGATGATACAGCCCGACAAACAGACGATTGTCATGGTCGAAGGTCAACGTGGATGTGACTTTGTAGCCAGATCCCCTGAGACTGCGGCTCCAGACGATTTCACCGTTCGCGGGTCTGAGAGCGGAGATGCCCGCCCAACACGTGCTGGCAAAAATGAGGTCTGCCTCTCGTCCGTAAATCGGGTTATTGTAGGCGTAGTCTCCGGGTGATCCCCCCGTGAAACCGATGGAAGCCGACTTCCAGACTCGTTCTCCGGTCCCGGCATCGAGTGCCATGATGAAGTTCTCTCCATCGCTATCGCGTCCGTGGGCATAGACACGGCCATCCTGGATCGACAGAACAGACGTGCCATTGAAGTAGCCATCGCCCAGAGAATAATCCGGCGCGTTCGGGTCTGTTGTCCACACGACGTCCCATGTGTCAATATCGAAGGCGCTGATGGCGCTCTTGCCAACGATGTTCCGTCGCAGGAAAGCCTGGCGAAGCGAGGCGTCGTAACCGATGTTCTCCTGGTAGACCGTGCCCACGACGTCGTGGGCGTGCAGAATCGTGAAGGTCTCCGCATCGAGTTCGTACATGACACTCTCGTAAGCCGCGACGGGGCCAGCCCAGAAAGAGAAGAGCCTGCCATCAACCAGCAGGGGCGCCGTCTGAAATGAGACGCCGCTGATCGACTCGAGCAGTGTCCCCGTCTCCAGATCGATCGCAGTAAGCTCCCCCTCAGTGTCGGCGGTGCCGCCCGCCCAGTTCGAGTACACCACACCGTCCTGGATGATCATCTGGTGCGCCCAGAGGCTGCGTTCCGCGCTCCACGCCACTCGGAAGTCCCACGGCAGATCGGACACAACGGTCGCCCCGCTCAGCATGAACTCATCAACGGTGACATCAAATGTCCCGCCTGCTGACTTTGTCCCGTAAAGGCACGCCATCCCATCGGCGATCCGCCCATCTGTGACCAGACACGTCTGCATGGGCTCATCCAGGTTCTCCCGGGCGAACAACTCGAGCGTCAGTTGGTCTCCAACGGCCCAAAACCGCAGCCGGTATTGTTGGTCGGGATCCAGCGCTGGGAAGTTCTGTTCCCCGAGTACCGCGCCGCCGGGCCCGGTGATGGACAGCACGGACTCGAACGGGGGCTCCGCCTGCCTAAAAGTCAGCAAACCGGCGTAACGCGCCTCAGGAAGACCCGGGGTGTCACTCTGCCACGTGTCTCGCTCAGGGTTCGCCCGCAACACAATCCCAAACGCCGCGCCTTCCATTGCTTCGCCCCAGCCGACGATGTCGACCCCTGCGACGCAGTCGCCGAGTCCGATGCCAGAACCCGGCCGAAGCATGAAGTCCTGGTTCTGTGCTCCTGCACCCAGGATGCGTCCGCGACTCCGGTCGGCAAGCACGGTCCAAGTCGGGTGCCACAGGCCGTCCGGAAGGACGGATGCCATGTCCCAGGTCGTCCCGCCATCGAACGAGTCGAAAACATGGATGCCCCGAGCCAGTCGGTAGAACCGTCCGGCATCGGTCGACCGAACGTCCGACGTGTATTCACCCTCCCCCAACGTCACCCGCGCTGCCCGAGGCCTCCACGGGCCAAGAACGGAATCCGATTCCAGCGGGATGTGCCAACCTGGCCAGACCAGAGTGGCCCCGTCCGCTCCGTCGGCCTGAATTCTGAGAAGAGCTGGGGCCTGGCTTTTGGAGCAGAGCAGGTTGTCCACGGTCAAGCGCGAGCGGGTCGCGGATCCTGGAGAAGCTCCGAATCCGAGGCTGACGCTCGTCACGGGACCTGATGGCGGCGGACCGGGGTCGCTTCCCTGAGACACTGGATCTGACCCGACTTGATCCGTAAGGTGTTCCCGCAAAATGACTGTCTGCGGTTCGTCTCTCAGAGCCACTTGGAGGGTGATTCCCATGGCAGGACCCTCACGGGTGACGCTCAGTGAGATGGTCCTGGGGTCGCTGCCGTGCGGGACACTCCGGTCGAAGAAACAGCTCTCGATGCCATCCCAGATCTTCGCCAAACCAACCCGGGTGTTCGACACAGACAGTGCGTAGCCCCGCTCTGAGGGCTTGGGCAGGAGCGGTCCCGTGAACTCGACAGCCAGAATCATGCAGGAATCGTCCGTGTCGGCGCTCACCAGATCGACGCGGAACTCGACCGATTGGCCCTCTGGCAGATCATAGAGGCGTCCGTAGTGGAATCGCGCGTGTGCGTCCGGCGTCGGAAGACTGACATCCAACTGACGGTCGTTGATTTCCCAATCGGGCTGGCCGGTCGCCCCCCACACCATGAACTTCCGCCCGCCTTCAAAGTCGTCGATGACATCGGCTTGCATCAGCGCAAGAAACCACGCTGACAGCCCCGCGGCAGCCATCTGCGCGAGCCTGAATCGGTGTCCGGAGTGACGGGTCTTGATCAACGGCATGTCGGCATTCGCTTTCAAGAGGTAACCGCGGCCGAGAGCAGATTCGGCGTTCTGTCGCCAGCCTGCAATCCCTTTCCGCGACGAAAGGGACGCGAACTGGGGCAGCGTTGGCCTGGACTGCTCTCGTGCGCTGCCAGCCCAGCCCGCGGGGAAAAGGCATCGGCGGTCCGCGCCTCGCCGATGAAAACCCGGCCCCGGGTTCTTCATCGCGCCCAGTCCGACCTGCTGCGCGGATTGCTCGCCCGTTTGACGGAAAACCGGTAGTTCGCGGACGGTGCCCGTCACCACGGCCCTGCCGGCCGGGGGCACTCACGACTTGCTTTTCAACCCATGCCACCCATAATCCGCAGTATGCACGTCTCAGGCACCAGTGGTGTTGCCGCGAACCCCCACCGCCTGGGCACCTTCACGCGGTTTGGCCTGACCTTGGCGAGCTTCGCGTGCGCGGGATGGATGGACCAGCGCAGGACCGGTGGTTGAGTGGACTCGGCTGCAACCATTCCCAACCGCGGCGCAGGCCCGGACGCTGATGTATGACGGCGAGGCGGTGGTGGCCTTGTGCGACGGCGGCGTCATCCTCCACCACGCACCGGGCGGGCACTGGCAGCGCGCGGCGACACCCACCACCTGCCAACTCCGGTCGGGGCTCTTCGCCATGGACCGGTTTGTTGCGGCTGGCGCGGGTGGTACCATCGCGACGTCAGACGACGGCCTCGTGTGGGAAACGCGAGGCACCGGCACCAACGCCAATCTCGTGTCGGTGGCGGCCGCGGGATCCAGCCTCTTCGCCCTCGGTGAAGGCGGGGCCTTGCTGCGGTCCACAGACGGGGTGGCCTGGTCGCTCCAGCCGACGCCGACTCCCCAGACACTGCGTGCCGCCGCCTTTGGCGCCGGAACGTATGTCGCGGTGGGCGACGCCGGGACGGTGCTGAGCTCAAGCGACGGGCTCGCGTGGACGCTCGGGGTGAGTGTCACCGAAGACCACCTCGATGACGTGGTGTTCGGCAATGGCGTCTTTGTGGCCCGCGGGCCGCATGGGGTGGTGATCTCCACGGACGCCGTCCAGTGGGCGGCCCAACAGCCTCAAGGCCCCGATGTTGAGAATGGTTTTGTCACACTCCGGAACACGCTGCGCGGGCTGGCGTTTGGGCACGGGCTCTTCGCGTTGTCAGGCGACGCCTGGATTCTGCCCAAGGTGCAGGGAGCCAGCCCTTACACCCTGCCGATCCTCTTTGTTTCCGCCGACGGCAGTGAATGGCGCGACTTGGAGGTGGCCTCTGACCCGTCCGGTGCGCTGGGGGAATTGGCGTTCGGGAATGACGTGTTCGTCGCCCTCGATCCGCGGGGGGTCTTCCGAAGCGACAACGGCCTCGATTGGGGGCTCGCAGGAGGCCCCGCCTTCGCACATATCCGATTCGAGTCGGGCCAATTCCTCGCCATGGACCCGGCCTCGGCCAATCCGGCGGCCCCGAACCGAATCTACACCTCGCGGGACGGCGCGGCTTGGGAAGAACTAGCCCGCGATCCTGCGCCGGACTCCACGCGCGACCTGCACGAGGTGGTCTATGGGAACGAGCGGTTTGTGGTCGCGGGATCTGGTCTCAACCTCGTCTCGACCGACGGCCAGTCCTGGAGCTGGCGGTTCCACACGACCGGCCTCGACCCGCACGAAATCGTCAGCCACAACGGCGTCTTCGTGGCGCTCTCACCCGCGGGAACGCTGCTGACCTCCACGGACGGACTGGAATGGTCCGCTGTCGCGACGGCACCGGAAGGGAAGTTCACGCGCGTCCGTTTCGTCGGACGCCAGTTTATGGCCGTCGGCTCGGCGGGCGCCCTGGCGACCTCGCCTGATGGCTCAAACTGGATCCGGCGGGAGAGCGGAACAACGTCGGATCTCGTCGACCTGGCGACCGACGGTTCGCAGGTGGTGGTTGTGGGCGCGGCCGGCATGCTGTTGCGTTCGACTGACGGCGCAGTCTGGGACTCGCTGGCTCCCGTGACCACCCAGAACCTCTCGGCCATCGCCTGGGGCAACGACCGGTGGCTGGTCCTGGGTCCACGGCCCAGCGGCCTGATCCTGCGCTCGAACGATGGGCTCTCCTGGTCGGTCGAACTCCCGCAACCTTACTCGGGGTTCTTCTGGCCTCCATTGCGGTTCGAGGGTGGGACGTTTTGCGCGATCTTCCAGGATTCCGCTATGCCGTTCAATTCGCTATTGCGGTCGGACGATGGGATCGACTGGGGATGGGAACCGGGCCCGACCTATGGGAATGAGATTGGGCTTGCGGATTTCGTCGCCCAATCCCACCTGACCGTCACGGTCTGGTTGCCCGGTTGGGGCCTGCCCCCGTGGAACGACTGGATCGACCCTGCCATCTCGGTGACCTCGTGGTCCGATCTCGGGACGGACGCGGAGCATCGCCTCTTCGTGTTTGACGAGGAGCTGCGGAGCATCGCCTATGGCCAGAACCGATTCATAGCAGTGGGCAGGACAGGGGCGATGTTCGTCTCGAATACCATCGGGCCGGTCGCACCGGTCCTTGCTGTCGGATTTGATCAGGCGAGCCGGCGGCTGCGACTCGAGATCACAGGGCCGCCCGGCCGTAAAATGCGGCTCGAGTTTTCGTCGGACCTGGCGAATTGGACCTGCGTGGGAACCTACGGCAGCGCCGATCCGCCGTTGTGGTTCGACCTGGCATCGGGACCGGGCGGCGCGAGCGGGTTTTACCGCGCATTAATGGAACCGGAACCGTGAGCGTTCGAGTGCTGAAGTGCGCGCCGTGCGCGGGCCCTTCTCGTGCCTTGACTTGCTGATCTCAAGCTGTTAGAGGGAGGGCCTAATGACGAAGCGCACCCAAGAGCGCAGCAGGACGCGCTGGTTTTGCCCGGACGCAGGCGGTTTTACGCTCATTGAACTTCTGGTTGTTATCGCCATCATCGCGATTCTGGCCGGTTTGCTCTTGCCCGCGCTCAGCCAGGCGAAGGCCAAAGCCAAGCAGACCCACTGCATGAACAACCTCAAGCAGGTCGGGCTCGCCGTCCAGCTTTACGCGGATGAACACAAGAACCGCATTCAAATCTCCTCACCGCTCGACACCCAGTTCACCTGGGGCGGGCTCCTCTATTCCAATCAGAACGTCGGCTCCCGCGAAGTGTTCATTTGCCCCTCCTATCCACCCCGTCAGTCCACGAACTGGTTTCGCACCTACGGCGTTTGGTCGGATCCACCGGAATCGGTGACCATGGGCGAGTTCCGCGAGGAGGTTCTTCTCACGGCGATTGCCGTTCCCACCGAGTATGTGCATCTGGCCGACACGACCAGCCGCGGCCGCATGGGGTTTGGGAGCGTGCAGTTCCACACGTTTCGCACCAACGCGACTGAGGAAGTGCATGCCCGGCACAACCGTGCGGCCAACGTTTGGTGCATGGACGGTCACGCCGAGGGGATGAAACGAGCCCGTTTGGAGCCCCTGGGCATCAACGCCCTGTTCGGTCAAGACCTGATTCCTGGCTACGTTCCGTGAATGTGAAGCGGAACGTTTTCCTGGCTCTTGCAGTGGCGGCGGTTGCCGCCGCCGCGATCACGGTGCTTGTGCGCCCGTCTGGCCAGAAGGGCGCTGCCTTGGGCGGACGCCAGCATGGCATGGAGAAGCTGGGCGTCCAAATCGCCAAACTGCGCCCGCACAGCAAGGTCCTTGTGCTCTCGAACCCGTTCGCCAAGGAGTCAGGATTCCTGAACGAGAAGAGCCGGTACGAGCGAGTGGGCCTGCGCGGCCTCGCCAAGGGATTGGGCGGCGGTTCCACCGTGAAGGTCGTTTTTCCGGAAATTCGCCCGGAGTACTTCACCAATCCTCAATCCGTCATCATCCCGCCCGATTCCCGGACGCCCCTGAGTTTCCTGATGCAGCCCGACTCCGTGGATCGACTGGCCGAGGAGCATCCCGAATGCCATGTCATCGTGAGTTTGATCGGACTGCCGGCGGAGGTGCAGAGTCTGAAGGTCTGGGATGAGAAAGACCCGCGATGCTTCGCGTTGCTCTTGCCCGATTTGCGGCTGATCGGCGGGCCGTCGGATGTTGTCGGAGCGTTTGAGCGGGGCAAGCTCCTGGCTGCGGTGTTCGAGGATGCCCAGTCCGGCGATCCCCTGATTGTCACCAAGGACAACATCGCCCAAATCCTCGAACAACGACCGCAAATCCTGGGTTTCTAAAACCTCTGACTCCACAACGCATGAGCGCTCATCTGCGTGCCTGTTCGATCCTGCTGCTGCTCGAGTTGGCTCTGTTTGCCAACGCCGCTCTCGGGCAGTCGCTCTGCGTCATCAGAAAGAGCGAAAGCCAGGTCTACACACCCTTCTCTGTTGAGGATGTGACTGATCTGCCGCTGCTTGCGGGCAAGTTGAAGACCCCTGCCAGACCGTTTGACGTCTGGCTGGCCGCCGCGTTGTCCAGCGGCACCCAGGCGGCTCTGGCCAGTTACCAAGGCTCCAACTCCGCCCCGGAACCTCTGCGAACGCTTCTTGTGGAGGACCTCAACGGCCTCCTGGACGGTCCGTCGCTTTACACGCCCGAGCGCTTCGCCGGCATCACCCTGCGCCCGGAAACCGCCGCCCTGGTGTCAGCCAACCCGCAGGGAGAGGACCTTGCGCGCCTCAACCGACGGCTCTTGGAGGATGCGCATCCGGCGGGATTGGCGAAGAACCTGAGCGAATTGTGGGTCGAGGGAACGGCGCCTCCAGAGACTCGGTATGTGTTTCAGGCAAGCGAGGATCTGCGGAACTGGTTCGACCTCAATGACGAGGTCTGGGGCGCCCTCTCCCACCGAATTGACAGCACAACGGTCTCCGAGCGTTTTTTTCGGCTGACGCCCTGGGTGCCGCTCGATCCGATTGTTGTCGTGTTGATCGGGGATTCGACCGTGTCGGATTTCATGGGCTTTTACGGAACAGGCTGGGGCAGAGGCATCTATGACGACTTCAAACCCGAGGCGCGCGTCGTGAACCTCGCTTGGCCCGGTTTGAGCACGAAGATCTACCTCACCTCGGAGCAGCATGCGAAGCTGCTCCTGATCAAACCGGACTTCGTGCTGATTCAGTTTGGCCATGCTGATGTTTACGGCTGCACGGGCGGCCAATGCACAACTACGCTCCCGGAATACGCCGACAATCTGAGGGCAATCGTCGGGGCGATTCGCAGTTTCGGCGGGATCCCGATCCTGATGACCCCGCCGGCCCAGAGGGCATTCGGGGCCGATGGCAAGGTCTTGCCAATCTACGCCGACCGATCGAGGGCGGTCAGGGACGTGGCGTTCGAGCTGCAGACTGATCTAGTCGACCTCAACCAGTTGAGCACGGACCTCTTCAACCAGCTCGGCGAGAGCGGGAGCGCCTACATCTCGATGGGCAGCGACCTGGATCACTTTTCGATCGAGGGAGCGGATGTCATTGCCGGCCTCGTCGTCGGCGCCCTTCCGAACAGTCTTCAAAGGTACCTGGCGAGGTGAGTCGACAGCCGCAGGCAACGGAACGAGCTTCCAGCCTTCGAGTCCGAGCCCGATGTCCCGTTCGACGAATTCCCAGAGAACCACCTTCTTGTTCATGAGGAATGCGGGGCGATCGCGAAGTTCCCGACGCACCAGCGTCGACCCGCCCCCGTCGTTGACCAATCCCAACAACGGGCGCTTGAGTTCCTTGGCCAGATGCGCAATGAAGCCCGCCGCACCCGGCTCGTCCCGCTCGTAGATGCGCGTGAAGCTGTCGCCCAGCACAAGCACATCGCTCTCCGGCGCGTCCTTGTAGAGCTCCCCAGTGTCGCGCCGGATCACCTGAACAGAGGGGACCGCTTCGGGATCGACACGCCGCTCGATCATCGGCGCCTGGAGCATGCGCAACACGTCGCCCAACCGGCGTATGGGCGCGGGTCGTTCACCGAACTCAACCTGGCCGGGCTGAATCCACCCCAGCTCGACGAGCCGCCGCGCCACCACGTGAGCGGCAAGCTGAACACCGTCCGGTGACCAGTGGGTGTCCTGCGCCAGATACAGCGGAGCCTGGGATGCGGCATCCGGTCTTTGGCGCGCCTGGGAGTAGGCATTGAACAAGTCCACGACCTCGACATCGGCGGCGCGGAGCCGATCCAACACCTCCCGAGTGCGTGGCGCCCGCAGGCCGTGCCGGAGCTCGGCTCGGCCCGTCAAGCGGTCCGGGTACACGCTCTCCTTGTTGGGCACCGGCAGAACCATGAGCCGTATGCCGCGCGCCGCCAGTTGATCCCGATAGTCCACGATCGCCGAGACAGGGTCGTTTGTGATGCCGCCCGCTTTGATTGAGTCCTTTCGGGCGAGCATGTCATTCAGGCCGGGCCTGTAAAAAAACCATCCCGGCTCTCCGAAGGCCGCCTTCTCGCCGCCGTATTTCAGCCATGCAAACTGAGCGAACTGAACCCATGGCCGGCACAGGCGCGCGACCCAATTGGCGTCTTCCAGGCTGCGCTCGTACGCGCGGAGGTGGGCCGAGGTGGGCGGTTGGCTGAACACCTCGAACACACGCACGCCATCCTCCTGGCGAGCTTCCCGCAGGACTTGGGTCAGTGGCACGCCGGCAATGATCCCGAGGAAAACCAGGATCAAGCACCATTGCGGATCGCGAAAACGGTTCACGGTGACTTAGAACTGAAAATAAAGAAACGGGTTGAACGCCTGTGAGAACATCGCCAAAAGAGAAAGGGCGAACAGCGGGACCAACAGCATGGCCCGCCCCCAGGTCACCGGCGACTTCCCCCAGTCGTGCGCTTGCAGCGGCTGGAACATCAGCCCTGCACATACGGCCAGGATGAGCACATGGTAGGGCGAGTAGATCGTGGCTGCCAGCAACGGCGCAAGATCCCCCGCCGGGCTGAGTCCGAACATGGCCGAGTAATACTCCTTTGCCAGTGTCAGGCTGTCCGCACGGAACAGCACCCACGAAAAAAGCGTCAGGACGAAGGTCGCGGCGATCCGGCCCGGCCGCGGCAGGGCGTCGTAGGCGCTCCGTTTTCCCCGCCAGCGTTCGAAGGCAAGCAGAAAGCCGTGGTACGCGCCCCAGACCACGAAATTCCACTTCGCCCCGTGCCAGAGGCCGCCCAGCAGCATCACGACGGCGAGATTGAAATAGGTCCGCCGTTCTCCCTTTCGATTGCCGCCCAGCGCGAAGTACAGGTAATCCCGCAACACGCTCGACAACGAGATATGCCAGCGCCTCCAATACTCGGTGATGCTCTCCGAGCGATACGGCGCGTCGAAGTTCTTCAGGAACTCGAATCCCAGCATCCGCCCCAGCCCCACGGCCATGTCCGAGTACCCGCAGAAGTCGAAGTAAATCTGGAACGAATACGCCAGCACCCCAACCCAGGCCTCGATCACTCCCGGCTGGGCGGCGTTAAAAACAGCGTCGGCGACCTGCCCGCATGGGTTGGCGAGCAGGATCTTCTTGGCAAACCCGACAATGAACATCGCGACGCCCGAGGAAAACCGCGCGACGCTGTGTTCCCTTCTGTGAAGTTGCTCGGCCAGGGTCTTGTAACGGATGATCGGCCCGGCCACCAGGTCGGGAAACAACGACACAAACGCCGAGAATACGGAGAACGACTTCGCCGGCGTGGCGTGCCCGCGATAGAGATCCAGGATGTAGGTGAGCGAGTGAAATGTGTAAAACGAGATGCCAATCGGCAGCACGACCTGAAGCACGCGGAATGGCTCCGCCCCCACCGCCAGGAGGAGACGGTTCAGGCTCTCCGCCGCGAACATGTAGTACTTGAAGAACCCAAGCAGGCTGAGATTCGTCAGGACACAGGAGAACACCGCGAGCCTCTGCTGGCGCCGCGTCGCGCCGGGCCGCGTGATGACCTTGCCCCAGAGGAAGTCCATCACGGTCGTGAACAGCATCAGGCCGACGAACCACGGCTCCCACCAGCCATAGAAGACATAGCTGGCCAGGGTGATCCACACGTTGCGCCACGCATAGGGCAGGCGGTAATAGACCAGCAGAAACAACGGCAGAAAGTAGAAGAGGAAGATCTGAGTTGTGAAAACCATGACGCCGGTTCTGCTTTGATTTGCCGGGCTCAGAATGAGGGATCATGAAATCCCCGGCAAGCGCGAAAGAGAGTACGCCGACTTGCGGCCGCGCAAGGACACTCTCACCACGGCGCCGCCATGCTCACTGCCCAGCGAACCCCCTGCCGCGGGGGCGAAATTCGGACGGCCCGTGCGCCTCAAGAGAGCACCGCCCCTTCGGACGAGAAGCGCGTCTCCTCTCGCCGCTCCGGCCCCAATTCGCCTTGATCGGCATCTTCGATCCGCGCATTGTACGGCAGCACGATCAGTGATCTCCTCTCAGAACCATGAAGATGCATCGGCATGACACTTTCACCCGGCGCCAGTCGGACGTCGCAGCGGTCCTCCTCCTTGCCGTCGTGCTGCTGGCGGGCGGCGGTCAGGTTCAGGGACAGGTCCCCCGCGCGGCCAAGGCGGAAGCGGCGATCGAGGAAGGGTTTGTGGTCGGGCTGACGCTCTCGGACCCGGGTGCGGGCTATGGAGTTTCGCCGAGTGTGACGCTGATCGGAGGAGGCGGCAGCGGCGCCACGGCTGTGGCCCTCGTCCGCAGCGGCCTGGTCGGCCAACTCCGCCTGGTGACGACCGGGTCGGGATACACATCAACGCCCACGGTGGTGATCGCGGAGCCCGCCGATCCAATGATCGAGTCGGCAGATTACCGATTCAGGATGACGATCCATGGCCAGGTGGGCGAAACGCACCGGATTCTGGCGAAAGACGACTTGGCGCCGATCAAGAACTGGCAGGAGCGCGCAAGCGTTTTGGTCAGCGACAGCCCGTACGAGTGGGTGGATGAAGCAGCCTGGCCCGGAGGCTTCTATCGGGTCGCAGGCGCGACTCAGGCACCGATCATCCAATCGGCACAGGCGGGCACCCGGTTGACCATCCGCGGCACGGTCGGGATGACAAACTGGATCCTGGGAACCGAGATGGCGAATCCGCACGTATGGCGCGTCCTGGCGGTGCTCGTGGTGTCGAGCAACGTCTACGATTGGGTCGACGAGGCACACAGCTCCGGGCGCTGGTATCAGGTGACCGCGGAGCCGGACCGGACGGTGCCGTTGGAAATGGACTCTCGACGCTGGGTGTGGATTCAGCCCGGGAGGTTTCTCATGGGCAGCCCGACCACCGAGCGAGGCAGATCAAGTGTTGAGGGCCCGCAGACCGTGGTCACGCTGACGCGCGGTTTCTGGCTGGGCAAGTACGAGGTGACCCAGCGGGAGTACCTGGCGGTGATGGGGGAGAATCCTTCCTTGTTCACGAGCGACCTGAACCGGCCTGTCGAGTCCGTGCGGTGGTACGATGCCACCAACTATTGCGGGAAGCTGTCTGCCCAGGAGCGCGCAGCGGGGCGATTGCCGCCCGGATTC
Source organism: Verrucomicrobiota bacterium (assembly GCA_040766265.1). Taxonomy (GTDB): domain Bacteria; phylum Verrucomicrobiota; class Verrucomicrobiia; order Limisphaerales; family J093; genus MWFF01. Next base: position 6,596 of record JAXGQW010000082.1, on the reverse strand, counting down.
GAGTATCGGTTGCCGACTGAGGCGCAGTGGGAGTACGCCTGTCGGGCTGGAACCACGACCCGGTATTCATTTGGGGACGCGCTCGAGTGCGATGACCGCTGCGGTGCCTGTTCCCTTGCCGCCCAGTACATGTGCTGGTGTGGCAGCGCGGGAGACCAGGGATACCCTGTGGGCCAGAAACTGCCCAATCCATGGGGCCTACACGACATGCATGGAAACGTGTACGAATGGTGTCATGACCGCTGGGTGAACTCCCTGCCTGGCGGGAGTGTGGTTGACCCGGTGGGTCCGGCCTCGGGCTCCGATCGCGTGATTCGCGGGGGCAGTTGGTACGACCAGGGCCAGTACTGCCGCTCCGCGGCTCGCGGCGGGAACTGGCCAGGCATCGGGGCCAACCTCCTCGGCTTTCGCGCAGCCCTGGTTCAGGTTCCTTGAGGGGACAGCCCAAGGCCCGCCGTCCGGCGGTCACGGATTGGAGCGTCGAGGCCCCGGAAGCGCAAACGGCGAAAGCGGCGTCATGCGGTGCGCGTGAGGTTTTCCTCACGGAACGCCGCTCCAGCGGAGCGATGAGTCGCACCGCCCGTCTACGGCTGACCGGGGGCCAGCACCACCCGGAACCCGAGTTCCGGACTCTTGGTGGTCGGAAGGGGGCTCATGAGGCGATACGCTGACCGGCATTGCGGCGGTTCACTGAAATAGAAGCCACCCCGGATGACGCGGAACAGGCCCGTGGGCGGACCCTGCGGGTCGAGCGCGACGCTGCCGGGCAACCGATCCGACCACCAATCCTGGCACCATTCCCATACATTCCCATGCATGTCGTACAAGCCCCATGGATTGGGCAGCTTCTGCTCGACCGGATGCTCATACTGGTAGCTGTTGGCGTAGTACCATGCGTATTCGGTCAGCTTGGCATAGTCCGGATCCTCGCCGTAGCTGAATCGCGTCGAAGTCCCCGCCCGGCACGCATACTCCCACTCCGCCTCCGTCGGCAGCCTGTACACGCTGTTCGCCGCGATTCGCCCCGCAGCCCGCTCCTGCTCAGTGCGGACCGCGCAGTAGTTGGTCGCGTCATGCCAACTCACCTGTTCGACCGGACGTTGCGCGTGCCACTGAGCGCTCGGATTGGTGCCGATCAGCGACTGGTATTCCCATTGTGTGACCTCATGTTGCCCCAGCCAGAAACCGCGGCTGATAATCACTGCTGTCTGCGGACCCTCCCAGGTGAGCCGGCCGACCTCGTTCGTGGCGCTGCCCATGCGAAAAGTCCCCGGCGGGACGAACACCATGCCCGCCGGGGCTGCCATCTCGACGGCACGGTAGAACCGCCGTTCCGTCGCGGGGGCGGACTTATCGATCCACAGACAGGGTGTCGCCGACAGTTGCACGTACTCGATGCAGCGCCAAGCGCTGGCGTCGTTGGTCCGGGCCAGATCGGTAACGCAATCAATCGAATACACCGCGCCCACCGTGCCCGTCACCGTCAGTCCCGCGAAAAGCTGAACATCGAGGACTGGCGGTGTCTGGGCCCCGATGGCGGGCCCAATCGCGGCGCCGGTGAGGCAGAAAACCGACGCGAACAGGACGGATGTCGGCAATCGAGTTCCCATAACGACCTCAGTTCACTGCATGAGCGAGTCGACAGTCAGTTGGCCAGCCCTGTCGGAAAGGCGTGCCCCTTCCAGCCCGCAACAGTCCCCGGTTTGGAGTTTCTGGCTTCGCCGTGATCACGACTCGATGAAACATGCGCGCTAGGGCCGCTCGGCCCGCAGCCGGTAAAACCGCCGCGGAACGCTGTCGCCGTCCTCAAGGAACGAATTGACCGCGGGCGTGGGCGGTGTGCAGACGCGCACGCTCTCCCAGGACCCGGGAGAGCCGTTCACGACGGTTCGGGCCTCGAGGTGCTGCACCGAGGCGGTGCCGCCGCGCCATGTCAGCTTGAGCCGACCCGACTCGAGAACTCCTGCCGCAAACGCCAAGACGGATTTCGGATCGACCGGGTCTGTATCAGCGACGTATTCAGCGTAATTGCTCGAACCATCGCCATCCGTGTCGCCAATCTCATCCAATCCATCGCGCGCGCTCAATCCGTGCTGCCACTCCCAGTCCGCAGGCACCCTCAGAAAGCTGGTGCACTCGTTGGCGCCCCGCCGCCCTGCCAGGATCGCGTTCACATCCGCCGACAGGAGACTCGTCCATATCTGCTTGCCGGCGGCGTTCAGATGGTCGTCGCCTGGCCCCAAGTAGTGCTCGGCGAACTTGATCTGCGGTGCGAACTGATAATCCAGAAAGAACACCCCGTTCGACTGACAATAACTCGTCAGGTCCTCCCTGTACTTCATGACCGCATCCCACCACGCATCATGAGGAGAGTTTTCGTCGATCCCGTATGACGGCGCTTTGTGCCGGGCAATGATGAGATCGACGCCCCCGTTCCTGGCCGCCTGAATCATGGACGGCAAATAGCACTGGTTGACCGCCGCCGGGAAATCGTGGTTGCCGGTCACCTCGGGCGGAGGGTTGCTTTCAACCGCAGCCACGATCGCATGCAGATCGAGGTCGCTGCCGATTGCGTCCCGCCCATAGGTGTTCCTGTAAAGCGGGTCCGTCAACTCGGTGCTCCGCACCTCGATGATGACGAACTTGGGCCGATTCGAGCCCTTGGAGACGTACCAAAGCGTGCAGCACTTCCACAGGCTCCCCGCTCCGCCCGCGAGTTTGACTTCGACTTCGCGATTGATCGCGCTCGAAAAAGCGCCGAAGTCGATTCCCATGTTGAGCATCGAGTTCCCGATCATCGCGGCATGAAAGTCGGCCGCCCGAGCCGCTGTCCACGGCAGCAGACAGAGGGCGAGAGCCGTCAAGACCAAACGCATGCGGGTCGGATGTCGGAACATACAAGCTCGATATGAGCGCCTTTCTATCAGGATGCAAAGGGACGGCTCAAGGCAAAACAACAGCATTCCATGCGTCTTTCACGAGTCTCCGCAGCACGGGCAAAAAAGGGGTTTCGCTCCCCGCCACGCTGCGCCATATTCAGGGCACCAGCACGCGTATGCAAACGAAACCACTCTCCGCAACGACCTCGCACCCGGTCTCCCCGCGCAGGAACGTCGCTTTCACCCTGATCGAGTTGCTGGTTGTCATCGCGATCATCGCGATCCTGGCCGGGATGCTGCTCCCCCTGCTGGCGCGCTCGAAGGAGCAGGCGCGGCGGATGCATTGCACGAACAACCTGCGCCAGATCGGGATGGGCATCATGATGTACCGCGACGATCATGGCGATCGTCCCCCGCTCTACCTGGTCAATCCCACGAACAACACCTACGGATTCCCGGGCGGCAACCAGCCCTATCTCGAGAAGGGTTACGTCGAAAACACCAACTCCTTCATCTGCGCCTCGGACCGCACCCGGGGACGGATCCCGATCGATTTGGGGTGGGAGTATTTCGGCGACTTCACCACCAGTTATGCCTATCACCTGGGCCCCTGGTGGCAGACGACCACGGACGGTAAGAAGTGGCTCGAAGATCAGCTCAAGCGCTGGAGCACGCGCTACATCGTTGCCGCCTGCCCATGGCACCGGCACCTGTTCAGCGGGTGGACCGGCAGCACGTACGACCCGGCCAAGAGCTTCTCGAAGAAGACCAACGTGAAGGACCTCTGCCTCCGCTACGACGGCGCCGTCGACAGCTTCATCTGGCCCGCTGAAAACTGGGACGAGGAACCCTACGTACGCCTGCGCTGATGTGCCTCCGCCGAAAGCCCCTCTCCTGGACCGTCTCCGCAAACGGTGGGTAATCTCAAGAACATCCGACGCTCAACGTTCAACGTCCAACGTCCAACGATATGGTCCGTTGAAAGTTGAGCGTTGGGCGTTGAGCGTTGAACGTTCTCTGGTTGATGTTCCCACTGACCGCCGCGAAGCCCGGCATTGGGTGTGCTCGTCCCGGCAAGAGATTTCCGGGCAAAACCTTGCTTTCGCGGAACTCCGAGGCAATGTTGCGCGCCAGTGCAAAAACGAAGACCATGAGGAAACCTCTGCCATCTATTCGCCTGGGAAGGACCTTGCGGGCCGTGCGGCGCGCCGCGCTCTGCGGCGTCTTTCCGACTCTCCTTGTCACCCTGAGCGCCGGCGACCAGCCGCAATGGGGACATGCCTGGACCCGCAATCTCGTCTACAACGAAACCGGTCTCCCGGACTCGTTCGACCCGGCGTCGGGGCGCAACGTCAAGTGGGTTGCCGACCTCGGCACCGAGACTTATTCCACACCGGTCATCGCGGGGGGACGCGTCTATATCGGCACGAACAACGAGCAGCCGCGCGACCCCAAACACCAGGGCGATCGGGGCGTGCTGATGTGCTTCGCCGAGCGCACCGGCGAGTTGCTCTGGCAACTGATCGTGCCCAAACGCGATGAAGATCCTTACTTCGACTGGCCCCGAAGCGGCATCTCGTCCCCCGCCACCATCGAGGGGGATCGGGTGTACATTGTGAGCAACCGGGGCGAGGTCCTCTGCCTCGACGTGCGCGGGCTGGCAAACGGCAACGACGGGCCCTTCCGCGACGAAGGCCGCCACATGACCCCCGCCTCCGAGCCGGCGCTCGAGCCTGGACCGATGGATGCCGACATCCTCTGGCTCTTCGATCTGACCAGCGGCGCCGGGATCTGGTCCCACGACGCCGCCCATAGCTCGATCCTCATCCGTGGCGACCATCTCTATCTCAACACCGGCACGGGCGTGGACAACACCCACCGCCGCATTCGTACCCCCGACGCCCCGAGCCTCGTGGTGCTCGATAAACAGACCGGACGCCTGCTGGCTCGTGATGACGAACGCATCGCCCCGCTCATCTATCATTGCACGTGGTCCGCACCCTCGATGGGCGTGGTCAACGGACGTCCCCTCGTCTTCTTCGCCGGCGGCGATGCCGTCTTGTATGCGTTCGCGCCGCTGGACCGCACCCCTGCCGATGGCGAGACGGCGAAACTCGAGAGGATCTGGAAGTTCGACTGCGATCCAACAGCCCCCAAAGAGAACGTGCACCGCTACTACCAGAACCGGCGCGAAGGGCCCAGCGACATCTTCGGCATGCCGGTCTTTCACGACCAACGCGTCTACGTCGCAGGCGGCGGAGACGTGTGGTGGGGCAAGAACGAGGCCTGGATTCAGTGCGTCGACGCGACCCTCGAGGGCGATGTGACGGCCACCGCCAGCCTTTGGTCTTACCCGCTGGTCCGCCACGTCATGGCAACGCCGGCTGTGGCGAATGGCCTTGTCTTCATTGGCGACTGCGGCCAAACCGTGCACTGCGTCGACGCCCGGACCGGCAAGGCTCTCTGGACCCATGAGGCGGGTGGCGAGATCTGGGCCTCGCCCTGCGTCGCGGACGGCAAGGTCTATCTCGGCACGCGCCGGGGCCAATTCCTGGTCTTTGCAGCCGACAAGGAAAAGAAGATCCTGAGCACGATCGAACTGGGCGCCCCCATGAACGCGAGCGCCGTGGCAGCGAACGGCACGCTGTATGTGGCGACGATGAACCGGCTGTTCGCTGTGGCAAGGTGATCAAAAAAGTGTTGCATCCGGCGAGCCGATTCGCTAGACATTCGCCTGTTCCAAGACACGTATCGAGTGACATCGACTGAAAAGCCAACGCGCGCAGTCGCGAGAACTCTGGTGCCCATGAAACCAACCCAACCCATCCATCCCGCAACCCGCCTCGTGGCAGCCCTGTGCCTGGGCGTCTCACTCAGCGTCTCCGCGGCAGCGGCGGGGATTATCGGCAACGTCGTCGAGACTGGAGGCGACAATGAAACGACCGACACGATCGTCGCCCAATGGACGGGGCAGACCTGGACAGTGAGCATCGCCAATGAGCCAGTGCCCGGTGCGCTGGTGGGCGACCTCTACACCGTCCCGTATTTCGGCAGCGGGGCGCCCGCCTTCGTGGACCGCACTCACCGGTACCTGAACGACGTGGCCAACAACCTGCCGATCCCCGGATACCTCGTTGGCGGCGAATACATCATGTCCGGCAACGACAATCGGGACAACGTCCCGTACCAGCTCGACATCACTCTGACCACACCCGCCACCGTCTACATGCTCATCGACAATCGCCTCTCCGACGGCGACAACATGACGCCGCCCACCTTCGACGCGACGCACATGCAATGGATCGTCGACCAGGGATGGTTCGCCACCGCCAATGGCATGAACCGGTTCGCCGACCCTGCGAGACCCGACGAGGTCGCCTTCGACGAAGCCACCGACGACGACATCGACCAGTGGTACTCGGTCTACGCCAAGAACTTCGGTGCCGGCACGGTCACCCTCCTTCAGGCAGACAACGCGGGTCGCAATATGTATGGCGTCGTCATTGTGCCCGAACCGACGTCGCTCGTCCTGCTTTGTCTCGGCGCTTTCGGACTCGTGGCCGCCCGCCGACGTCACCCGTAGCCGGTTATTTCACACGCTTCGCGAGGAACCGTAACCGGGCTACCGGGCAAAACCGCGCCCGGAAAGGGAACCGGAAGCATTGTGTCGGTCCTGAGGGCAGTCTGCCATGGGACCAGTCTGTTGCAGTCCTTTTT
>JAXGQW010000081.1:0-24565 GCA_040766265.1 Verrucomicrobiota bacterium | reverse complement strand
TAACCGCCTCCACGGTCGAGCTCTTCCACCATGGCAAGCGGGTCGCTGCTCACGCCCGCAGCTCCCAGCCGGGATTGTTCACCACCCTGGACGAACACCGCCCCAAGTCGCACCAGAAACACCTGGAATGGACACCGGGCCGGATCGTGCAATGGGCGCAAAAGACCGGCCCCGCCTGTGCCCAGTTGGTGCAGCGGATCATGGATGAGCGTCCGCATCCCGAGCAAGGCTTCCGCTCGTGTCTGGGCATCATTCGCTTGGGCAAAGTGGCGGGCGAGCAGCGGCTGGAAGCCGCCTGCCGCCGGGCCCTGCACTTTGGCACATGTTGCTATCGTAGCGTCGAATCGATCCTCAAACACCGGCTCGACGAACAGCCGCTCGAACAGGAACTGCCCCTCGAAAGCCCCGCCCATGCCAATGTGCGGGGAGCCGACTACTACAACTAAACCTCCGACCTCTGTGTCTATGCTTACCAATCCAACATCAGAACGATTACGGGCCCTGCGCCTGGAGGGCATGCTCGAGGCCCTCGAAGAACAACGCCGCCAAAGCGCCATCCGCGATCTGGACTTCGAGGAACGCCTCGGGCTGCTGGTCGAACGGCAGTGGCTCTGGAAGGAGAATCGCGCGCTGGCCGCACGGCTCAAGAACGCCCAGTTGAAGATCGCCAACGCCACCCTCGAAGACATCAACTACCGTCATCCGCGGGGACTCAAACGCGCCCACATCGAGCAGTTGCACGCCTCGGCCTGGGTCCAGGAACATCGCAACTGCATCATCACCGGACCCACCGGGGTCGGGAAAAGCTACCTGGCCTGCGCGCTGGGACACCAAGCCTGTCGCGAGGGCCTGCGGACGCGCTACTTCTATGCGCCCAAGCTCTTTCGCGCCCTGGAGGCGGCGCACGCCGACGGCAGCCTGGCCAGCCTGCTCAAGACCTTGGCCCGGCTGGACCTCTTCATCATCGATGACCTCAATCTGGCAGTCGCCAAGGCTCGGCAGTATCGCGACCTGTTGGAGGTCGTCGATGACCGGATCGGCCGCGGCGCCACGCTCCTGACCAGCCAATACCCCGTCGCCCAATGGCACGACACGATCGGCGACGCCACCGTCGCTGACGCCCTGCTGGACCGCCTGGTGCATAACGCCTATCGCCTCGAGTTGGACGGCAAGTCGATGCGCGATCCCAAGTCCGCTCCTGCGGATTAGCCCCCGCTTGCTCGGACCTTCCGGTCCATTCGACCGCAGCCTGGCCTCCCCCAAACGGGACCCAGGCGCACGCTGCAGACCGCGAGCGAGGGCTCCAACCACCCGGTCTGCAGCGGCGCTACCCCGTTTGGGGATGGCCCAGGCTGCTCGCTCTCCTCCCTCCCAAACCTGAGCGTCGCCTTCGGCTCCGATCCGATCTTCCAGCGCGAAATACTTGACCTCAATTCGGACAGTGGATTAGGAGTCTTGGTCAAGCGTCGCTCCGCTCCGGAAAGTGTCCGAATTGAGTCCGAAACGGCTGTCCGAATATTTTCCGAAACGCGTGTCCGATTTCGCCGAAATCCGCATTCAACGCTCAACGTTCAACGCTCAACGTTCAACGCTCAACGTTCAACGCTCAACGTTCAACGAAGCGTTTCGTTGAAAGTTGGACGTTGAGCGTTGGACGTTCGTCCCGGCCCTTGGAGTGTTCCGCCCTCCCCAGACCGTGGCCGGCATTTTTTCGCAGGTTTTCTGTCACTTCCGACTCCAGACTGCGTTGAGTGTAGATAAGGAGAGAAGTGCTCCGAAACAACAAACAGCCATGAAGACGAGAGCAAAATCACACATCCTGTTAGTAATCAGCGGCTTGGCGCTGGCGACGGCGCCGGGCCACGCACAAACCAACGGTCCCCTGCCCATTATCTGGCAGGCGACTCACGGACCCACAACGACCAACCAGAGCCGCTGGGCGATACCTTATGGCCTCGTCCAGACTATCGACGGCGGATTCCTCGTCGCGACATGCGCCGGAGGGGACTACGGCAATGCGGGGGCGTACTGGGTCATCAAGATCGACGCGCAGGGCCAGCGCCAATGGGACAAGTTTTACCACATGGGAACGTTGAACAACTCCTTTCATGCCTTCACCCTCAGTTCAGACGGTGGGTACGTCCTGACGGGCTTCTGCAATTGGACCTATCCGCCCCAGCGAAAGGAGGTGATGTGGACGGTGCGTTGCGACGCGACCGGCAATGTCCTCTGGGAGAACAGCTTTGCCCCGACCGGCTTTTTTCCCTGGTCCCTGGCAACCGACATTACCCGCACGCGCGATGGGAACTACGTGGCTTGTGGGCTCTGCATTAACCTCGCTCACCAGCGGTACGTGTGGACCATCGTCAAGCTGAACGATCAAGGACAGGTGCTCTGGAGCAAGGAACTGTGCGAACACGTGAACTTCGTCATACCGGTGCGAGTCCGGGAGACCAACGACGGTGGCTACATCATCGCGGGCACGGCGGCTGATCCACCGGGGAGCTGCAAGACCAGCCCCTATTTCGGCGGCTTCGATCTCGACAACTGGCATCTGGGAGGCGATTTCTGGGTGGTTCGGGCGGACGCGCAAGGGAACAAGATGTGGGACAAGTCCTACGGCGGCCCAGGTCAAGAGTATGCTCAGGAGATCCACCCGCTGGCGGACGGCGGCTTCATGGTCTTCGGCGGCTCACACTCGGCTCCGGTGACCGACCCCAGCCAGGGGACCGAGACCAGCCCCTGCTACGGTTATCAGGACTACTGGGCGGTGCGGATCGATGCCGAAGGCAATCAGCTCTGGGATCGGTCTTACGGGGGTATTCTTGACGACATTTGCACGTACGCCGAGCCAATGCCGGACGGCGGTTGGCTGCTCGCCGGCCAGTCGAATTCACAACCGAGCGGAAACAAGACCAGCCCGAAGTTCGACGACCCGCTTGACACGAACGATCTGGGGGACTTCTGGCTGGTGCGGATCGACGACCAAGGCAACAAGCTTTGGGAGCAGTCTTTGGGTGGCAACAAGCTCGAGGGAAGACGGATACGGCCATTCAGCGGCGGCTTCTTCTGGCGCCAGCCAGTTTTCCGGACGACGGATGGAGGCTTCTTGCTGGCAACGTATTCCGAGTCGCCGATCAGCGGCACGAAGACGGTGGCACCGGTCGGTCCGGGAGATATGTGGGTCCTGCGACTGGGGACCGAACCGCCCTCCTTGCGCGCCGAGCTGACCGCGGAAGGCCAGTTCCGACTCTGCCTCATCGCCCCGCCGGAGTTTAGTCACACCATCCAGGGCTCCGCCGATTTGGTCGCGTGGATGGACGTGGTCACGCCGCCCAATCCCACGGGCAAGGTCTGTTTGACGGATCCGGACAAGCTCACCCACCCATTCTACCGCGCGGTCAGGAGGTGAACGGGAGCCCGGGCCGCGGTGGGGTGATGTCTCCGCGGCGCTCCGAACAGTCCACTGCAGCCACCCCACTCGATAAGAGCGACAAAGGGGTCACCCATTAGAGGTTCCGTCAAGACACAAAAACTCCACCCTGCCACAGTGCCCAACGCTCGACGCTCAACGCTCAACCAGTAACCACCATCCGGAAACCGGAAACCGGAAACCGGGAACCCTGAACCCTGAACCCTGAACCGGGAACCTCCTTTCACTTGTCTTGTCACCTCGGGCGCTGGATTGCGCAAACGTAGGTAGAGGGCAAAGAGCCCCGAAACCAGAAGATGGTTATGAAGACCAAAACGAATAGACACATCCTGTTAGTAATCAGCGGCTTGGCGCTGGCGACGGCGCCGGGCTACACGCAAAACAACGGTCCCCTGCCCATTCTCTGGCAGAATGCACAGTTTGGGGTCACATCTCGACATTCGACATTTCGTTCGTTCTGGGCAGTTGCCTTTTCGACCTGGCCGGAGTGTGCCGGGCCCGATGTGGCCATTCAGGGCGAAACCGGGCAGAATTGTCCCCACCAAGCGTCTGGCCGGCCTTTCGGGGCTGGTGGGGTGGCCGTCCACCAGCCCTTGAACGCGGTCGTCGTCTCCAGGAAGGCCGGTTAGAGGGTCACAGCGCTTGGAATCGGAGGATTCACCGGCCTTCGCGGGTGCAGTTGACCGTCGACGGCGGGGCACAAGCCGAGGGCTCGTCCCACAGTCCGCCGAGTTTGAGGAAGGGCTCGGTCGCCAGCTTTGGGTAACGGGCCTTGAACATGGCGGACCGCATCCGTCCGCGTTGACTGAAATGCCGCACTTGGGCGCCTGCAGGGGGGCCGAGTGCGCGGTCGCTGCGGCTGGTTCTTTAGGCGTGCGTTGGGCCCGTGGAGTTGGTAGATTCGGATCTGCAAATTGCGCCACCGCCTCTGAAACTACTCGTTTTGGCGCACAAGGACTCGCAGAGTTGGATCGATTGTCCCGGAGCGAACGACAACGCGATCGGCACGGTCGGCGTCCTGGAGCTGGCGTGCGTGCTCGCCGAGCATCCCTCCGACCGGACGATCCGCTTTCTGTTTTGCAACGAAGAGCACACGCCCTGGACCAGTGTGACAGCAGCGCAGAACGCCAGGGCGCGCGGAGACCACATTGTCGCGGTCTTCAACCTGGACAGCATCGGAGTCAAGTCGGCGGCGGAGACTGCGGCTGGCAAGAAGGCCAACAACACGGCGTACACGGAACCTGCCGGTGAACGCTTGGCGGGATTGATGAGGGCCGTCAACGCGCGCTTTGCCCTCGGTCTGGAGCAACGCACGGTCAAGCGGCCGAGCCCCGGCGACGACGACGGTTCATTCGTCCGGGCCGGCTTCGGGGCGGCGGTCGTCAACATCGGCTCCTGGCCCTACAGCGATCCCAATTACCATATCGCAGGTGATGTGCCTGAACGCTGCGATGTCCCCAACGCGGCCATGACCGTGCAGGCCACGCTCGCGGCCATCCTGACGCTCGACCAAGCTCAGTAGGAAAACGATCGCGAGGAGGACCACAGCCCTTGCCAGACGAGCAGGTGGAGCGCACCCGTCAGTGGAACGGGCACTAAACGGATTTCTCACCACCGGGAAGATGACAACGAAATTCGGGCTCTGGCACAACCGCGCCCGGAAAGTGAACCGGGAGCGTTTTGTCGGTTTCAGTTTGGGCCACGCGAATCGCGCGGTCGCATTCAGTCAGGAGCGACGCTGACGGTTCCGCCGGAGCGCCATCGCGAACGCCGAAAGCGCAAGGACGGGCACCGCCCCGGCTGGTTCGGGGATGACCTCGTAAGCGTCAAATACAAGGCTCTCGCTCAACGATCCTCCGTAGATGGCTGCACCCAGCATGGCAACCTGACCGGACCCCATGTTGCCCTGCGCTAAACGACTCCATTTTTGGTCGAGATTGTCCACCGACAAAGTGTAGGTGCCGTTCCCATGCCACGTGATACTATACTGCAGCGTGTCGCCAGGGGCGTAATCCCAGTCCTCGAAGTAATCATACTTTTCGCCACCATTCACGGAGACGCAAAGTCCGCTGCTCGAAAAATCGTGGTTGAAACCAAACCGGATCAGTTCGCCTTCATCGAAGGCACCGTTGGCGGGCGAGTACACGGACTTCAGGTTAAAGCCGGAGAACCCCGGGACGGCGTTCAAATCAACGTGATGGGCGGCGAGGAATGTCCATGTGCCGGCAGACAAGGCAGCTTCGAAACCCCGGCCCATTGCCTTGTTGCCGTTCATACCCCACGAGCGTTCAGGTTCCCCGAGATAGGGTTCAGTATGGGGTGGATATGGGACGAGATAGGTTCCGCCACTTGTCGACGGATACCCTGTGTTCAAGGCGGTCCACGCGTCGAAACCTTCACCCCCATTTTGATACACGGGCGTGAAGGTCCAATCGTCGTAGGCATCCTCATCCGCATCATCCCAGCAAAAGGCCGCTGAGGTGGGGCGCGCGAAGAGGGCGGCCGCGACCATCAACGGGACGTAATACTTGGTGTTCATTCGGCAACGAGTCGGAAGTAGCGCGCCGGTTCCTCGATCGGGATGTAGAGGCACAGCCAATCGCCGGGACCTTCGGCAGGCACGGTTTGGAGCATGCCGGTGTCTGTCATGGAGAAGGCGCACGGTTGCCAGGCGGGCTGGGTGAGGTCTGAGGCGCAGTGCACGCTGTACGTCTTGCCAGGGACGCTGAGGAAGGTGAGGCGCAGTCGGCCGTAGCCGGCGGGGATCAATTCCTCGATGAAGAGGGCGTCGTAATCGAGGAAGGCGAACGTGCCGGCCTGGTATTCCTGCCGGTTGGACATGCCATCGCCGTCGAAATCGTCATCGCCATCCACGTCCCAGAGGCCTGTCAGCGCGCCCTCGGACCACGCGATCAGCTCCCATTCCCAGAGGTCGGACAGGCCATCGCCATCGCTATCCTGGGCTGCGGTCACGTTGAGGAGCAGCATGTCGCCCGGCGACCCCACGGGCGGAACCAGTTGGCTCTCCATAATCGTCTTCAAACCGTCCTTGTCCCGGACGACGATCGACACCAGGTCGCCGGTGCGGACGGCGCGGGACGAGTAGGGCTTGGTGCCACGCCCATCATCCAGGTGGACGTACAGGGCAAAGTTGACGCCGGGCGCGAGCGAACGGCTGATCGTCTGGCGGGCAATTTCGTTGGTCCCGCGCATGAGGATCACATCGGCGTCGGCGCGGTACGGGAGGCCATAGCCGTCGCGCGCCTGGCCGTAGAAGACGCACAAGGGTTGAGGCAGGCCGGCGTGGGAGCGCGGTGCGAGCAACGCAGCGCCCAACCCCAGCAACGCGAGCGTGGAATTCAGCAAGAACCTATTCATGCCACACCGTCTTTCTCCATTTTCCATTCTCCACTCTTCACTCTCCACTCTTCACTTCCCCTCAGTCTCCTCCGATCGAGTAGGTTTGGAAGAAGATGAGGATGTCATCGACGCCATTGCCGTCGCGGTCGCCGCTGTCGCGGTCGCCGCTGATGAGCGCCCCATGGATGAAGCGTGCGATGCCCTCGACGGGGTCAGCGAGCAGCGTTCGACCGGGGATGATCAGCAGCCAGCGGGTGTTCCAGACCGAGCGTCCGACGAGGCGTCCGTTGTTGTGCGTCTCGGCCTCGTCGAACTGTCCGCGGTCGTGGTAAGCCCGGAACGAGGCGAACCGGCGGATGTTTGCCATGGGTTCGCGCAGCGAGTCGATCACGGGAATCCAATCCGGATCGTCCAAATCGGCGTGGCCCACGTTGTAGGGCAGGGGCATCGCCTGATTGAGAACAGTCCAGTGACGCGTCGCCCCGGCGCCGCCGGTGGGTGAGCGCAGCACGTCCTCGCCGACGGGCACAAGGTAGACGCGCGGCTCGTTGGCCAGGCCGGCGCCGGTGATGTTCGTATTGAAGGTGATGTTGTAGCTCCTGAACCAGACGCCCGCCGAGCGGATCTTGGTGGCGAAATGGCTGGCGTCGTAGGCGTTGTCACCGCCGGCGAGGTCATGGCCGAAGTAGTTTTTTCCGGACATGACAAAGGTGGGGAACTCGATGACCAGGCCCGGCTCGACGTTGGTCGTCTCGGTGAACGGACGGCAGTAGCGCCGGAACTCGGGGACTTGGTGCAAGTCGGCGACTTTGCAATTCTCGAGCGCCAGCATCCAGGTGGCGTCGCTGCTCGAGGACTGTGAAATGCGGAACAACTCGCTCCGAAGGGAGAAGCGGCTGGTCTCATTATCCGGGTTGTTGAAGCCGAAGCGGCCTTTCACCACATCCCAATCCGCCTTCATGCGGGCCAGGACGTCTGCCAAGCCGGGCTCGCCGGCGGGGCCGCCTGGCATCGGGGTGCCCAGCCAGACGTAGAACCGGCCAGGGAGACGGGCCCGGACCACATCTTCGAGGAAGCGACTGCCTGCGGTCTTTGAGGGGTCCGAGTACAGCAGACCGGTCTCGTAGTCGTAGGCCTTGGCCGCAAGGTACGTGTAGCGGGCAGCGAGGTCGAACGTGCTCTGGTAGCGGCGCAAGGCATCGTCGCGGAAGATGCGGAACGAAAGGTCCGCATAGCGTTGCGACTGGATGCGCTGGGCGGCGCGGACGCGGGTCTGACCGCGTTCGGCCAGGAGGCGCTGGCCTTCGGCGAGGAGTTTGGCGACGCGCTGATAGCTTTGGGAGAGGGCTTCGACCTGGGCAAACAGTTCGGCCTGCTTGACATACTGGCTCTTGAGCTTGTCCATCGTCTCAGCCGTGTTGAAGCGCAAGAGGTCATAGTACTCGTTGCTTTTGAGCAGCTTCTCGAGGTTGACGTTCTTGACCTTTTGGGCCGCTTCGGTGGCTTCCGCGGCGTCCTCGAGAACCGCCGCACCCGCTTTGGCGACCCAATAAGCGATCTCGACCGGCACGCTCACGGCCGGCTTGGTGGCGACTTCCGTCTCGGCTACGGGGAACGGCGCAATGACCCCCATTTCGATGTCGGGCATGGCCTCGGCCCCTTTATGAGCCGTCTCCTTGATGGCCTTGGCGGCCAGATCAACCGCCCG
Source organism: Verrucomicrobiota bacterium (assembly GCA_040766265.1). Classification (GTDB taxonomy): domain Bacteria; phylum Verrucomicrobiota; class Verrucomicrobiia; order Limisphaerales; family J093; genus MWFF01. Next base: position 16,064 of record JAXGQW010000081.1, on the reverse strand, counting down.
AGCGACCCCCTTCAGAGTCGTCACCGCGATGATCGTGGCCGACTCGGCAGCCTTGGTCTTTTCGTCCTTCTCCCATTCCGCGGGGTAGCGCTCGTAGTCGGCCAAACGGTGCTCGATCTCCGTCTCGAGTTCGGTCATGGCCTGTTCGTAGTCGCTCATCTTCGCCTCGAGTGAGTACCAGGTTTGGACGTAATCGGAGAGGGCGAGTTGGAGTTCGCCCTGGGCGGGGCGGCGGCCGGTCCAGCCGGGGTCCTTGACCTGGAGACCGTCTTCATTGGCGTACACCTTGATCGTCCCCACAGGATCGGTTGACGTCTCCGTGTGGTGTTCAAGTTCGAGATAGTCCTCGTATTCATGCCCCTCGAAGTCGCTGCCCGGCAGGAAGACGAGGTTGCGCACCTCGACTTCGATCGGTTCCGCGTCGGCCGTGGGCACATCGACCAGGAGGTTCTCGAGGTCGAGGATGCGCCAGTTGATGAGGTCGGGGCCGTCATAGCCCTGGGGATAGGTCTTGCCCGCGCCGATGTCGTCCGGATAGGGATAGCCGTAGAGTTCGATGAGGCGGTTGTGGTAGTCGATTTCGTTCTGGGCCAGCGATTCCTCGAGGTCGTAGAGCGAATCGGACTGGGCGCGGAGTTCGCGTGTGGCGTTGCGGGCGTGGTCGAAGGCAACGCACGCGTTGTAGAGCGCCTGGAGCGCGCGGTCATAGACCTGCTCGAAGTGGGTCTGGCCGGCGTCGATGGCCGTTGGATCGATATCGAACGGAACGACGTTGCGGGCCAGGCCGAGTGGATTGACACCGCCATTGGCGCTGTCCACCTGGTTCTGGATGTCGCGCAGACCGGTGGCGATTTCCCGCAACTCGGGCGTCGAGACGCGGTCGATCTTCTGGATGCCTTCGGGCGGCAGGTTCGTTCCGCCGATCTGAGACATCAGGTTGATGTTCGAGATCATCAGTGAGTTGGCCACCACCCAGTCGTAGTAGGCGGCCTGACCCGCGCGGCTGGCCCACTCGCCCAGACCCCAGGCGCGCTCGGGATCGGTGTCGCTGTAGCCGGGCAGGCGTCCGTCCGGGTCCTCGGAGTAACACTGGCGGAAGGTTAGTTTGACGATCTCGGTTCCGGTCCGAGCGCGGGCGGCGGCGGTCTCGGCGAACTTCTGCTCGTCGAGGTAATCGACGCTGACGGGCGCGTTGCCGAGGAGAGTGGCCTCCGGGTCCGTATGCCATCCGAAGTTCTCGTAGGAGAGCAGGTCGTAATAGGGGCTGATCGCGCTCAGGTAATGGCCCCAGGCATCGCCATGACCTTGCGGGTAGAGGCGCTTGGCGTCCTCGGCGAGGATGGCTCCGACGCTGTTGGTGGGCGTGCCGCGGATGTTGTAGTTGTAGGCGTAGGCTGGCTCGCCGCCATTGATGCCTGCCGTGAAGTTCCAGATCAGGCGGTTGTAGATCGGCGAGGTCTCGACCGAGGGCTCGAGCGTGTCGTCGCGCCCGCGCAGCAGGGCCAGTTCCTCTTCGAGCAAGTTGGGCACCTGGTTCATGAAGGGGAAGATCGAGGTGGCCTCGGCGCCGTGTTCGTCCTGGGCCAATGACAAGGGGTAGGCAACGGTCGGGTCCTGGGCATCGGCGTAGGCCTCGTTGCCCAAGAGCATGTAGAGGTCGTGCAGCCGGCTTGCGGCGAACAGCAGGGTCTGATTCAAGTTGGCGTCGGATGTGCCGGTGGCGAATCCGAAGGCCTTGGCGCGGTTGAAGATCGTCTGGTAAGTGGCGATCAGCCCGCTCGAGCTGGCGGCGTTTAGGTTCAGGGCGACATCGCCTTCATACGGTCCGCCTGCCTGGCTGATCATGGTCACCCGGGTGTCGACCGCGTTGTCCACCATGTTCGTGAACATCTGGACGAAGGGGTTGATGCCGGTCATGGCGCGTTTGACCCAGCCGGGCGCGAGGTTGTAGGTCCACTTGCTCCAATTGGTGCCCGTCAGGCCTTGCTGGTCGAGCGGGCGGTATCGGACAGCGAAATAGTGATCCGACAGCGTGAAATCGCTGGCCCCGGTAATCATGATCTCGTTGGCATTGGTGGCGGCCCCGGAGCTATAGACAACCCAGGGACTGCCCTCGAAGTCTTCGTTGGGAACAAGGCCGCCGACGGGGTTGGCCCAGCGCCACTCGAACTCGACCTCCTCGATCATGCCGGCGAGGTCGGCGCTGTAGCGCATCGAGAGTTGTTCGGCCAGCGCGTCATCCGGGTAGATGACCTCGAGTTCGCCCGAATAGAGTTCGGGCACCACCTTGATCACGTTCAGGCTGACCGGCTGCGCTGTGGGCACTTGATTCCGGTTGGTGCTGTTGTTGAAGGCGAGGGTGACGTAGCCCACGCCGTTGGTGAGACGGGCGGTCAGGGCAGCCTTGACGTAGGCAGTATCTTTCTCGAGCAGCAACAGATCGCCTGGCAAGGCCCCGATGGCAGCACCCCAGGCGTTGCGCGGGGTGGTATCGAGCGCGGCAGCCATGTCGCTGGCAGCAGCCTTCTCGAAGTTCTCGAGCAGGTTGAGCAACAGGTAGCCGTCGCCGGTCAGGGTTTCGATGCGTTGGCCTTCGAGCACCAGTTTATCGCCGCGGTTGTGATCGAAGAAAAGACGCGGGTAGAGAGATGGCGGCAGGTCGGGGAACCGGATGCGTGAACTCGTGGTTTCCTGCCGGGCGAGGTCGGCGCTGATCATTTCCTTGACGACATCGTAATCGAGGCTCACTTCCCGATCGGCCAGCGGATCGAACAACGTCACGCTCGGGCGTCCGGTGGTGCGCGCCGACTGGTCGTACTCGATGTCCACGCTGAGTTGGTTCCAGATGTCGGGCAGGCCGTGCGTAGGGAGGGTGAGCGTCTGTCCGAGCTTGAGTTCCGGCACATCCTCGGGCCAGACGATGCGGTAAGTGACCGGGATGGGCGTGCCGGTGGTGCCGCCGTTTTCGAATGGACTTGGCAGCCAGGGCAATTCCTGGCCCAGGGCGGGCTGGGCGTCGGCCGCCAGTTCCGGGAAGTAGAACGTCGGCTGCATCTGGTAGTAAAACTGCATCACGGCGTCGGCGGGGCCGTCGTCGTCGCCGGCCGAGACCGCCCACCAACTCAATTTGCGGTCGCGCCACGCCGGCGGCTTGTTCAGCGAGTCGGTGTTGGCGCAGAGAGGCATGGCGGACAAAGGCATGATCGGTGCGATGGCCTTGCCGGCGATGCCCGAGCGATCGAATGTGTAGAATGCATTGGTGGCCAGCACCTGGAACGTGGCCATGCTCGGACGGCCGGTGGCGGGGTCGAGGCAGTCGACCAAAACGTACGGCTCGGACGAGTTGGCCGTGTTGAGGTCGTTGCGCAGGGCATACGCCACGCCGCTCATAATGAGCGCATGCTCTTCATTGGGATTATAACCAGGCAAGAGGGGGTCGTTTTGGGAGTAAATCGTAGGGGAACTCAAGAGGATCGGGTCAGCCACGGTCATCAGGCGGTCCGACTGGATCCACTGGGCGTTCACGATCGAGCCGTGCAGGCCGTAGGGACCCGCGTCGCTCAGGTGATAGGGATCATCGGTCTGGACGAACGGGTAATAGGCGACAAGCCCGGCTTCCTGGCCCGTCAGAGCAGTGTGCCAGGTGGCGGCGATTTCGTCTGCAGTCCTGGCTTTGTTCCAGATGCGCACCTCGCCGATCAGGCCCTTCATGGGTGAACCGCCCGCAGAGTTGCGGCCGATGTACAGGTCAGCCGTGACCTTGCTGACGGGATCATCCCATGGATTACTGTAGCCGAGATACTGGCCGTTCAGGTATGTGTTGAAATGGCCGCTCCGGGCGAAGGCGATGTGGGTCCAGACGTTGGTGGGCACCGGGCCCCAGTGGTAGGTGTAGTATCCGGCATCGATTCTGAACTGTGCTTCGATCTGACCATTCACGACCGCGAGGTAGAACTGAGGCGACCGTTGGACGATCATCTGACTGATCCCTGGGTCGGGCACCTTGACCCACGCTTCGACCGTCAGTTCGGTCTCCACGTTGAAGGCTGCGTTGTGCGGCACAACGGCGTAGGACGATGCAGTCCCGTTGAACAGAAGCGCGTCAGCCATTGTGTTGATCGAATTGCCACCGTTGCCCGTGCCGCTGGCGATCACGATCTCCGGCGGATCGGTGGGGCCAGATATTGTTGTAGCGCTGGACCCGCGAGGGGTAGTAGACGGCGGGCATGCCCGCCTGCCGGCTGCGGTTGGCCCACCAGACCTCGATAGGTGCCGGTGTTCACGCCGAACACGTACGAGGCCGAGTCGGGCGTTGCCTCGGCTGGGTAGTCGTAGCGATTCACGTTGTAGCGGTCGCCTTCCGCCACGTGAAACGTAACCGGGGAAGTCTCCCCAATACTGCCCACCGGGACGACGCGGGTTGACCAGAGGGGGCTGTTCTTCAGCGTGCCGTTGTTGTCTCCGGCCAGGTTGTGAACCACATCGCCCTCGCCCTCGTTCAGGGGAAGCTGGCGACCAGGTTATCCGCCGTATCGGGGGTAAATGATGAACCGATTGGTCGCCACCTGGGCGCTTGTGAGTGCGGTGTCCCACACGCGCACGTGGCTGGATTTGCCTTGTAGAACAGGCTGGGTGTCGAAGTCCACCGCGCAAATCGAACATGGTCTGTTTGGCGCCGTCCTGGTTGACGCGATGGAACTGGTTGGTCTCCCACGAGAAGTCATCGAGGTTGAACTGCACCGTGCCGGCACTGTCCGCGCCGCCGCCGGGGTCACGGCCACATGATGCCAGCGGTTGGTTTGCACCGGGCGTTGGTGGTGACGGCCGTATGCCAGGCTGACTTTGTTGTAGTTTGCTTTCACCAACTGGCTGCTGGGTGCCAGGGGCCAGTTGGAACGTGACTGAGGAACTCCCCTCCGAGTAGAGCACGGTGGAGTTCCTGCCGAACCGGTCGGCGCGGAACCAGAGCGCCACCGTCCAGTTGGTGCGCGCGTTCAGGAAACCCTGGTTGATCGTCACGTAGTCGTCCACGTCGTCGAACCGCAGGGCATGGGCGGTGTAGTCTCCGGCGTCAGTTCCTGGCCGATCCCAGTCCACAGGGTCGAGGTCGTAGTGGTCTTCATCGGTGTGCTTGAGGTCTGGACCACCTCGAACTAGATATTGTCGTCGGTGGTGTACTTGAGCAGGCAGATGCCGGGCTGGGTGGCGGTGAAAGACCGTCCGCTGCTCGAGCAGGTCGGCGCGCAACGGCGGGTCCATGTCCTCCATCAGCGTGGCCAAGCCAACCGCAAGGTGGGAATCCATGCGGGCGGGGTGTCGTTGGGGGGGACGTCACCCAGCACGTGCAGCGTTGTGGGCAGGGCCAGTAATCGCACGAGTACCAGTCCACCTCGTAGGGCCAGAGCACGCCCATGCGCCTTGTGTTGCCAGTAGATTTCGAGAGCGTCCACGGCTCACCCAGGTGCGTTTGATGGCGAAGACCCAGTTGTCCTTGGGCCCGGTCTGGCTGTGGACGTAGGCGGTTCCTTCGGTGATGCCGTGAGTGACATTGGGCAGCAGGCCGTCGATGCCGTCCAGATCGGCCCAATAGGTGTCGATGGGTTTGAGCCGTGCCCCGACATTGGCCTCGATCAACTGGAGATTCGGTTCGAGCACCTCGACCACCTCGATGCCGTCAGGTTGGACCTGCTGCTTGTAGCTGCCTTCCTGGTAGTACTCGACGACGAACAGGCCAGAGACACCCTTGGCGCACAGCTGCTTCGAGTCGTCCAGCCACACGCCCGAGGTGTAGTTGGTGGTGGAGATGACGATGGTGCCGTTGGTGACGGTGGTCACGACCGGGACCGGGGCCCAGACCGAGGCGTTGTAGTGGATAACGGGGAACAAGCCGCCCATGTTGACCTTCGGCGAATCGTAGGGCGACTCGGTCCAAAAGAGGCGGGCGGGGCGTTTGACCGGGACCGCGCTGACGTTGAGCACCTGGCGGTAGGTGGTGCCGCCCTGCATGTTCCACACGATCGCAATGTTGTTGGCTTGGGCGGCGATGATCTGGCCGGTCGACGGCACCCAGAAGGCGCCTCCATGCGGCTCGGTGCATTCGTAGTACGCCGCTGCGTTCTCGCCCCACTTCACCGGAATGAAGTTGGCCGGCGCCACGCTCGCGAGCGCCCCCGGAGGCGGGCTGATGACTTCGCCGATGGCCAGGTCGGCCTGCTGGCTCTCGACCGGCTGTCCGAACGCGGACCCGTCGAGCCCATAGCCACCCCCTGACGGGCGGACGGCATTGGTGTTGCCGAGGATGTGGCCGCAAAAGACCAATGTCGAAGGGGTGGTGCCGAAGTAATCCGTGCAAGCGCCAGCCGGCGGTCCCGGGGAGAACGAGTAGTTCTGGTAGCTGGTCTGGAGGTAGTAATCCGTGGCCAGAACCCGGGGAGCGAAAAGACCCGCCATGCCAAAAAGGAGCGCCCCGAGCACGGCCGCGGGCATGCGCGTGCGCCAAGCGAATGCAGGTTTCATGAGTCGAGCCATCTGGGATTATGTTGTTTGGGCCGCTTGGAAGGCATGCCTCTCTGGACGGCCGCAGTGTCGTTCCGGGGCCTGGAATTCACTAAGCGCTAGGGATTCTCCATGGGCAAGTAGTGCAGAGTCGGACGGTCGTCCAGCGTGAGTTCCTTGCGGATGAACATGACGTCCACGTAGATATCCGTCAGTGGGTCTGAGTGATGACGGACGGTATAGAGAATACGCCACGTGGTGCCGCCACTCCCGTTCGGATACAGCATCATCTGAAGCAACAAACCGGTGCCGCTCTCCCAGTAGTCTCCGGTGCAATTGAACCCGACCAGCACGGCCGAGTAGGTGGCGGTGGGATACCCGGTGTTGTACCACTTGGCTTCGGCCCCGCTGAGTTGGTTCTCGAGGTGAAAGCGTCGGATGGTGATCGGGGTGTCGGTGCCGAACCGGACGTTGCCCTCAATGTTCAGGCCGGTCTTGGCATTGAGCACCGCCATCGAGGTGATGGTCCCGTTGACGAGGAGCGTCCCGCCGCTGATGGTGGTGGTCCCGTTGACGGTGAGTGCCCCGTCAAGAACCGAGCCCCCTTTTGCGCGGAACGTGCCGCCGGACACCGTCGTGTCCCCGGCGACGGTGAGGGTGCCATTGGTCACGGTCAGGCTTCCACTGAGGGTCTGCGAAGCCTGTTTGACCTTCAGAAAATCGCTGGTGGACATGCTGTCAAACTTCGTGGCGTTGTCCGCCTTCAACGCCGTGCTGGCGCTGGCCGCCTGGGTGGCGTTGTCGGCCGAGGTGGCATGGTCCGCCGAGGTGGCCTGATGGGCGTGGATGGCATAGGGCGCCGTGGCCAGCTTCTGGCGCGGGGTGATCTCGACCGGGGAACTCACCGCGCCGTCCGGATTGCGTGTGATGGTCAGGCTCAGGTAGCGCTCCGTCCCGGCAAACGCATCGAGGATGCTGTTGACGGAGGGGGTGCCCGGCACCTCGCCGTCGTTGGTCAACAGCACGTTGAACATGCCGTTGGTGACCACGTGCAGCGGGAATTTCCGGCCCCAGATGTAGTTGGCAGGGTCGCTCTTGGTCGGATCGTTCCAGATGCGGAACTGGATTTCGTAGTACCCGCTCTTGACCGCATTGCCCAGGTTGTCGGTGAGTTTGCCCTGGTAGTTGATGGCGGCGGGGACGGTCTCGCCGGCCCTCAGGGGACCCGCCGCCGCCAGCACGGCCAGGGCGAGTGCGGCCACCCAGGGCGCGCAGGCGGCGCTCGGCGCGCGGTGTCGCGACAGGGATCGGATATCGGATTGGGGAGTGGAATGTGCCGTCATGGTATGATGCCTTGCAGTTGATTGATCCGGCTGATGCGTTGGAGTGAGAAAGCGCCCTGCACGAGGACCGTTTGGGCGCGCAATCCGGTGAGTGTTTCCTGGTACACGCCGCTGAACTGGTCCACGCCATAGTAGGGATTGGCGGAGGTGTTTGTGACGGCGTCAAAGGTGAGCGTGAGGTTCCGCGCGATTGTGCGCGTTTCCACGGCGTTCGTATAAGACTCGAAGTCCCAGTCCTTGTTGTCGTGCATCGGGTGGTAGCGATGCAGGAAGGGATTGGTGGGGGCGTCAAACGCGACGGTCACCGTGCCGGTCAGCGCGTTGCTGAAGCTGCCGGTCAACGCCACTGGCGCCATGACCGGGAAGGCCACCGAGTCGATGCGCTTGACGTCGGTGGCATCCGTCGGCACAGCCTGGTCATCCGCGTAAAGGGCGTACGTGCCGTTCGTATGGGGAGCATCGGTCAGCGTCGGGTCCCACGCCAGCGCGACGCGTTGCAGCAACCGCGCCTGGCCGTACGCATCCACATGCACCAGGAGCCGGAACGAGGCGGCGGCGGGCGTGCCCTGCAGGCCGGCGCTGGGGTAGGCCGGCGCATTGACCTGGTCCAACGTCGCCGATCCAACCCACAGCCCCTCGTCCTCATGGTGAGTGTCCGTCCCCTCGCCCGCCGAGGCGAGCATGGTCACGGCCCGGCGCGCCACGACGGGCACGCGGATCAGCAACGACTCCGCGCCGTCGGTGATCTCGAGAAGGCTCTGATAGGTCACGCCATTGGTGCCTTGCGCCACGTAGGGGGTGAAGTCGCGGCGTCGGACGCCGAGCCAAAGCCGCAACTCCTCCCCAGCGGCCAGGGTGTGCGACAGCCCCGCTTCGGGGAATTCGCCCCATGCCCAGAGGTTGCTGGTATTCCGGAATAGATAGGCGAGAGGCACCGGGCCGGCCAACTCGGGAAATCCGCCGGTCAAAGGCGGGGTTTCCGATGGCCGTTGGCGCAGTCTGACCGTGCGGCTCTCGGTCGGATGGGTGTTCTTGACCGTGTATTCCTTGCGCCCGAGCAGGTTGCCGAAGTCGAGTCCATCAGGGCTGCTGGGAGTGACGTGCAGCGCGGACAGACGGGTTGGGGCCTGGGCGCAGCCGATCCAGTAGGCCACGCCCCGTTGCATCCGGTCCCGGGCCGGCTGGACGATGCGCTGACCGACGCCCCGGCTATCCAGGCGGTACAGTTCGTTGGCGTAGCCCTTCGAGGTGTCAATCTCGGGCGTGAACTTGAAAAACTCGGTGAATGTTGGCGGGTTGTTGGGGTGCACGGGAAATCCGACCAGGTTCAAGCCATGCGGAAACCACTCGATCCGTGGCAGGACAATCCGTCCCTTGATGGTCAGGGTGAACGGGGCGGCGTTGGCGGCGACCTTGATCACGTAGGCTTGGTTGGCTTGCAGCGCTCCCAGGCGGCTGAGAAAGGCGCGCGGATCCGACCGTGGCAACCAGACCAGCCAATCCGGACTCTCGGGCAGCAGGGTGTCGGGATCAACCGTGAACTGGATGGTCGAGAAACGCCGATTCCATTTCCAGACGCTCTCGACTGGATGGCCGGCGAACACCTGTTCGCACTCGCCCGGTTCCGGTTTGACCTCGAGATGGACGGGGTTCCAACCGGGTTGGAGCGTGACTCGCTGGGTGAGCCATTGACCCAGGGCGCTCGGCGCGGCGGACAACAGGAACACAGTGAGAAGGCAAAGCGCGGAATTCTGCATGGGGAGGACCTTGCGGGGGACTTGCCAGAGATCGTCTCGGCACGAGGTCATTGGCCGTTCTTTCATCATACGATCCCTTCGATCGGGCGTTACCCGGGATATTGCGGGGTGTCCCGGAGACCTTAGGGGTACGAGGCGGCGACACTACTGATGCAAGCGTCGGCGTCAAGTTTTTTTACAGTCAAGTTTTCTTTACACACGCGGCTGCACGCAGTTTCGGATCGTCGTCCACGATCAGGATCTTGTGCACCGCTGAGGGGAATTCGTATCACCCCGCCATGCCGTCCGGGGATCCGTGTGAACACGGAAGAGGGCGTACGTGTGAACACGGAGGCGGTTCATGTGAGCCAAAATGAGAGACTGAACTGGACTTGTTCACTATGGCACTTCCAATTCAAGGTTAAGGTGCCCCGATGAACTTGAATTGCTGCTGTCGATGGTTGTCCGCGTCTGCGCGTTTGAGAAGCTGCATCGGCGGTTTGTCAGCCTTCGCTGTCTGCGTCGCTGCTGCTTTCGCCGCCGGCCCGGTTCCCACGCCCCAGCAGCTCGCCTGGCAGCGCCTCGAGTTCATCGCGTTCGCCCACTTCGGCATCAACACCTTCACGGATCGCGAGTGGGGCGACGGCAAGGAAGATGCGAACCTGTTCAATCCAACCGATTTCGATGCCCGCCAGTGGGCCGCTGTGCTGGATGACGCGGGGGTAAGGCTTCTGATCCTGACTGCCAAACACCATGATGGTTTCTGTCTCTGGCCATCGAAGTTCACCGGGCACGGCGTCAAGAACTCGCCCTGGCGCGACGGCCGGGGCGATGTCGTCCGTGAAGTGGTCGAAGCCCTGCGTGAACGGGGTCTGCGGGTTGGTCTCTATCTTTCGCCTTGGGACCGGAACCAGCCCGCGTACGGCGATTCACCCCGGTACAACGAGTATTTCAGGAACCAGTTGCGGGAGTTGCTGACGGATTACGGGGCAATTGACGAGGTGTGGTTTGATGGCGCCTGCGGCGAAGGTCCCAACGGCAAGCGCCAGGAATACGACTGGCCCGGTTTCTACGCGGTTGTGCGTCAACTCCAACCGAAGGCGCTGATCGCGATCTGCGGCCCGGACATCCGCTGGGTCGGCAACGAATCGGGCGTCGCGCGCGAGAACGAGTCTTCGGTGGTCGAGCGCGATGGTCAGCCGGTCTGGCACCCGGCCGAATGCGACGTCTCGATCCGGCCCGGGTGGTTTTACCACGCGAGCGAGGACGCCAAGGTCAAGTCGCTTCCGACGCTAGCCGACATCTACTTCAAATCGGTCGGTCGGAACTCGGTGCTGCTGCTGAATGTGCCGCCCGATCGGCGGGGGCGGATCGGGGATGCGGATGCCATTCGGCTGCGGGAATTCGGTGCGTTCGTGAGGCAGTTGAACGCGACGAACTTCGCCGCGGGGGCCGCCGTGACCGCTTCGAGCGTCCGTGACTCCGCACATGCCGAGCAGACCTTGCTGGACGGCAACCTCGGCACGGCGTGGATGCCCTCTGAGGGCGAATGCACCGGTCAAATCGAGTTTGATCTCGGCCAACCCCGCACCTTCAACGTGGCGCGCGTGCAGGAGGACATCACCCTAGGCGAACGCGTCCAGGCATATCGAGTCGAGGTTCTCGACGGCGCCCAGTGGCGGGCCGTGACCGCCGGCCAGGTCATCGGCCACAAGCAACTGCGCCGCTTTCCGGCTCTCACCGCCCAGCGGGTGCGCCTGGTGATCAGCCAGGCCGCCGCACCGCCGGCCATCGCGGAGTTCGGTCTTCACTGGAATCCGCTGGCTCCGGTTGGTTCGGGCGCGCTCACGGCCCATTGACCGGCGAACGCATCGAACGTTCATCCCGGCGGCACGCAGTTCGGTCCGGACAAGGCGGTGGACGACGATCCCGAGGATTGTCGCCCACGCATCCGCGTTGCGGGGCGGCGAGCGCCTGAAGATTCCCCAATTCGCGCGGCGCGCGGCGTGATCGGGGGGAGCGCGACCCGGGGCGGCCAGCCCGCACGTTCCATCGAGTTCTGACCGCCCCGGAGCCGAATGCCTTTCCGCAGGATGCAGGATAACTGCTGCGGGTCACTTCACTTTCTTGGCCCGCATTCCCCCGTCCTCGCCGACCGAGAAGTAGGCAACGTCCTCGTTGTTTTCCGTTTTGAACTCGACCTGAACGTCGGTGGTCTTTGCGAAGAACCGATTGGGGGACGTGGCAAACACCAGGAAATCCTCTCCCGCCCATTGGAAGAACAAACACCCGTCGCGGCGCGTGACGTCGACGATCCAGTTCCTGTTCACCTGATACTTGCCCACGTATCCATCGAGCACCTTGTCGGCCAGGAAGAACTCCGGACGCCCAGGCCGGCCCAACTCCCGCACCCAGATGTTGCGGAAACGCACCGGGTTGCCGTGATCCTGAATCGCGAGCGGCAGCTTCTCCGGATGCGCCCGGTACGGGCCGCGCGTGACCCAACCCGTGTCGCCGATCAACTCGACGTTCTGATGCACCAGCACGCCGTTGTGGAACAGCGTCACCCGGGCCGGCGACCGCAGCTTGCCGTCGCTCTCGAACCGGGGCGCGGTCCAGAGGATGTCGTAGCTCTGCCACTGGCCCGGCGGACGCGAGGCGTTCACAAGCGGCGGGTACTGATTGTAAATCGAAGCGCACGAGCCGTCGGCGTACGTGTCGTTCTGGTAACTGTCGAGCACCTGAATCTCGTAGCGCGTGCCGCCGAAGAAGAACCCGCTGTTGCCACGGCCCTGGCTCGAGCCCTCGGGCTTGGCGGGGCTGGCAAATTCCACGTGCACCTGGGCGTCGCCGAAACACTGGAGGGTCCGCACATACCCGCTCCCGGGCACACACTCCATCGCGCCATCTTTCACGACCCACTTGGTCGGCTCCCCGTTCATCGCCACCCACTTCGAGAGATCCTTGCCGTCAAAGAGGACGATGGCGTCCGATGGCGCCTTGCCGGCCTGGTCCGGCGTGCTGCCAACGCCGGGATCCACCACCGGCGGCAGTGGGCGTGTGCGGTCGTGCCCAATCCAGTTGCGCGGGTCAAGGTCGCCCGACTGCGCTCGAAGCGCGACGGTCACACACAGTGCGGTCAGAATGATTGATGATGCTTTCATACGAGAATCCGGCTGTCGCCATACGGCGGATGCTTGGCCGGAGAGTGAATCAGGATCCACCGGGGAAATCAACCTCCGGTTCGAAGTGTGAGCGCGGGTCGATGCATCTGAAGGTTGTCGGCGGGAATCGAGTATGCGCCGCGTGGGCCTGTCTGCCGCGCCGCTGCGCTTTCCGGCGCAGGAAGGGCACGCGGCCTCGTGTGCTCTATTCGCGCACACGAAAGCGTTGGAGTGGGGACGGCCTCGTCCCCGGCGACGGCAGTCGCAGAATGTGTTCGCGGGCGACGAGGACGTCGCCCCTCCGGCATCTCCATCCGTTGTAGGCGCGGCGCCGGAGTGATCGAGGCAACGGTTCGCCCTGGAGGGATGCGCCCCCATTGTCCTTGCCTGCAACCCGCTGTGTCAGGCGTCGGCCTTGACCAATTCGATGCCCTCGCCCGTGCCCAGGTTGCGCGAGTACTTCTTCTCCTCGGGATTGTTCCAGTGCTCGTGGACGCCCAGGCTCGCCAAGCGCCGGGTCGGGGTGCCGTGGTTCGGGTCGTAGAACGTCCCCGAGGGCGGGTCAGCCGCGAGCGCCGCCTCGTGCAGATAATCATCCACCCCGCCTTTGCGCGGGAAATCCGTGCGTTCGCTCCACAGGAAATCGAAGCCGACGGAATCGATGGCCACCGGATCCTGCGATGCCAGAAGGCTGCTCGGCCACTGCCCGAGGAACGGCGGCATCTCCATGCGCTGCGGGACCGCGTCGCGGGGATGCGCCCCGGAGAACAGGCCGTCGATGAGGTGAAGCACCGTCTTGCCCCCGAGGTGCGCATGGCCCATCAGGTCCACCAGCGGGCGATACACGCCTGTTTGCGTGGCGAAACAGTTGGGGTGCATGTCGTAGTAGCCCTTCTGCACCGGCCAGCGCACCAGCGAGCCATAGTGGTTCTTGGCGCACAACGTCACACCGCCGGCCGTGTGTGCTTTCAGACACGCGAAGTTGATCAGGTAGTCCGCCTCGGCAAACGATGTCGGGACGCTGTCCCCGGTCTTGCCCTCAGGACGACTGCTCCAGAAGAGCGGCGCGGCCGATGGCTTGGACTTAATCCGGTCGAATTTGCCTTCGCAGTCTTCGTAGCAAACCCCTGGGAACGCGCCATGGAGCAGGCTGTAATACTCGTGCACGAGGCAGGCCAGCGTGTCGCCGACCGTGATGTCGCCGGGGCGCACACCGACGCGGACCAGTTGATCCAGCAGGGCGAGGATCATCTGCGGCGCGGTGTTCATGTAGTCGTGCCGGCGGATAAACGTGTAGGTGTCCGTGTTGACATGCCCCTCGAGGTAGATCAATCCCACCCAGTTGGGCTTGATCATGACCCGCTCGCCGGCGCGGTAGCCCGCGCCCCCCTTGCCGCGCGACTGGTTGAAATGGCGAAACAGCCGGGCCCACGCCGCGGACACCGTCGCCTCACCGGTCAGTTCGCACACCGCGCGCGCCAGCATCGCGTCGACGCGCCCCTGCTTCACCCGGTCGCCCTCCCACCAATGCCCGTCGCCCGGGCCTTTCCAGTCCGTGACTCCGGGATCATGCACCCAGACCACCCGGCCCGGATGAACCCCTTTGCCCACGCCGATCGGCTTGAGCCGATCCAGACCGTCGGGCGCGGTCCCCGCGCGCAGCCCGGCGGCGCACCCGCCCGCAAGGACGAGCGAGTGTTGGAGGAAAGAGCGGCGATTCAACGCCGGCCTCAGGTTCTCGAGGCGACCAGCAGCAAGTCGAGTGGGATCGGCGCAGGGCGTTTTCATGCCATACCAGATTGTCTATTACATTCGAGGACTGAAGAGCCACCACGGCCTTCATCGCAGCCATTCCATGCCCCCGCGTCCGCAAAATCAAGGGTGAAACATGGGCTAATGCCCGGATCGATCACACGCCCCGCGCTGAACCGGATCCGGGCCAATTGCGTCGTGTTGCGCGCGCACCGTGCCCCGTGTCAGAGTTTGCTCCATGAGCGACACCATCGCCGTCCAACCCGACGACATCCTGGGCCTGCACGCAGCCGATCTGGCCGATCGTCTTCAGCGTCTCCCGGCGTCCGAGGCCAGCGCGCTGCTCGACGGCCTGCCGCCCGACCGGGCAGCGCCGGTGCTGGTCGAGGTGGACGCGGAGAAGGTCCCGGATTTGGTCGCCGGTTGGAGACCGCGCCGGCTCGCCGACCTCCTGCGACTCGTTGCGCCCCAAAAGGCGGTCGATGTCCTGCAACAGCTTCAGCCCGGGCCGCGACGCGACGTCCTGGCGGCGCTTCCCCCGGACCACGCGGCCGACCTGCGCGCCCTGTTGCGCTATCCCGAAGACAGCGCCGGGGGCATCATGTCCAACCACTTCATCGCCCTGCGCGAGGACATGACGATCGAAGAGGCGCGGCAGGTGCTCCGGGCACGGAGCGAAACCGAGCGCCCGGACGAGGTGGCCTATCTGTATGTGATCGACGCTGAGCAACGCCTTGCGGGTGTGGTCAGCCTGCGTGACCTGGTGTTCGGGCGGCCGGAGCGGCGCCTGCGCGAACTGATGAATCGGGACGTGGCGCATGTGCGGGTCGAGACCGATCAGGAGGAGTTGGCGCGGCACTTCGAGCACTACCATTACCTGGGCCTGCCGGTTGTCGACGCCGAGAATCGGCTGGTCGGGGTGGTCAAAGCCAGCGATGCGATGGAAGTCGCGCGCAAGGAAGCAACCGAGGACATGCAGTTGATGGTCGGCCTGTCGGGGGAGGAGCGCGCCCTGACGCCATGGCGCAAATCGGTCGGTCGCCGCCTGCCGTGGCTCAGTCTGAACCTGGCCACGGCCTTTGCGGCAGCGATCGTGGTGAGTCTCTTCGAGACAACGATCGGGCAATGGACTGCGCTGGCGATCTTCCTGCCGATCATCGCCGGCCAGGCCGGCAACGCGGGCATGCAGACACTCACCGTCATTGTCCGCGACCTGGCGTTGGGCGAGCTTTCGCCCGGCGAAGGCCAATTGGCTCTGGCGAAGGAACTGATCCTGGGTGTTGTCAACGGGCTTGCCATCGGCGCCCTTGTGGGTGTAATCGCGTACATCTGGAAAGGAAGCGCCCTGCTGGGGGGCGTGGCGGCCGCCGCGATGCTCTTCAACCAGCTTGCTGCGGCGCTCGCCGGCGTGTTGATCCCGCTTGGTCTGTAACTCCTGCGCATTGACCCCGCCCTGGCTTCGAGCATCCTGCTCACCACCGTCACCGACGTCGCCGGCTTCTTCTTCTTCCTCGGCCTCGCCGCCATGGCCCTCCAACTCTAACGAGGCGCGCCTCAGACCAAATCCAGTCCTC
>JAXGQW010000080.1:0-25019 GCA_040766265.1 Verrucomicrobiota bacterium | reverse complement strand
GCAGGGTGGGGGATGTGGAGAACCGCGTCGGCGACGTCGGGTCCGAGAGGCATTCGTTCGACAAATCGAGGCCGCGGTTGCGCGCCAATCGGTCGCGCAAGGCCGCCTGAGTTCTGCCCACCAGCGACCATGGGGAAAGCCACTCGCCCGGAGTCGGAGAAGGGCTTTCGACGCAGAACGCGAGCGTGGCGCACCCGCACCGCGGGATCACGGCGGCGACGAGGTCGAGTTCGGCAGGTGTCATCTCGGCGAAGCCATCCAACCAGAGCTCTGCGAACCAGGGGTCGACCGGTCGAGGCATCGGCGCTGGTCCCAGGCTGCCTGTCGGGGCCGGGGCCGAGGCCTCGGCGGCTTCCCTGGCCAGGCGAAGCAGCCGGGTGGGATCTTCGAGATGGCGTTGGGCGAGCCATCCCCGATACCGGGTTGCCATTGCGGCCAGGTCGAGCAGCTTGCCGCGCAAAGGCGAGCGCCGATCGGTCTGGGCGGCGACCTGGCACAGCCGCTCGGGCGCGACATTGTGCTGTTCGAGTTCGCGAACAGCCTCGCTCAACTGCCGGGCGAACCCCGGCAGCCGGGCTGTGGCCCGAAAGACCGACAATTCCGAAGCGTTCCGCGCCAGGAGCGCGCGCAAGACCATGACGCGCCCCCCCTCGGTGAGCAGCGGCGGCGTCGGGGCGGCGCACCGGCGCAGGATCCGCTCCGCCAGGCGTTCGAAGGAGAGGATGTGCAGACGCGTGTAGCCAGGCACCTCGGCGTCGGCCAGCACCTGGCGTTCAAGCTGGAAGGTCGCCTGCTTGGGAGCCAGAAAGAGCAGGGGCGGGCCCTCGGGATTAGCACGCAGCGCCGCGCGCGCCTCCTCGAGGCACCGGTAGGTCTTGCCGCTGCCGGCTGGACCCAGGAGGAATCGGACGCGCACGCGCTGGTCATCCATAGGCGACAGGCTCGACCGTTTCTCCGGGGTCGGGGCGCAGGCATTTCATTTTTGGGAAACGCTTGCGAAGGGTTGTTTCGAACCAGGCCTGCGCCTCGGGTTCCCCATGGCCAAGCACGACCGTTCTCGGCGCGACCTGGCCCACAAAATCGACCATGTCCTCCCGGTTCGCATGCGCGGTCAGGTCGAACTCCGCAAGCTCGCATCGGCGCACCGCCTCGCCCGCGGTCCGGCTGAACAGGAAGGGGCGGCCTGAACTCGACGCCTTGAGGCGTCCGCCGGGGGTTTGAGGATCGGCATAACCGACGAACAGGATGGCATGTCGTTCCTCTCCCATGAAACGGAGCGCCAGGTCGTGCGCGGCCGTGTTCTCGGCCATCATCCCGGAAGTGAGCACGAAGATGCGGCCTCCGGTCAGGCGCATCTGATCGATTTGGCCCCGTTCCAGGACCACGAGATCCAAGGCCTGGTTGAGCATCAGGTTGCTGTGTAGCCGGTGAGTCCGGTGCGCCTCCAGGTCGTAGATCTCCGTGAAGACCCGCCCCAAGCCGCCGATGTAAACCGGCTGGCGGCGGATCTGGCCCGACCGCATCAGCAGAGCCAGCAGCCCCAGGATTTCCTGGGTGCGTCCCAGGGCGAACGAGGGGATCAACACCGATCCTTTGCGCTTGAGTGTGGCGCGGATGGCCTCAGCCAGCCGCTCCGCCTCCGCCTCGCGCGTGAAACTCGCGGGCGTCTGGCGGTTCCCGCGCGTGGTTTCCATGAGCAAAACGTCGGCCTGAACGTCCTCGAATCGGGCTGCCTTCAGCAGGGTCTGGTCCCGAAACGAAACGTCGCCCGTGTAGAAAAGCGTCTCGCGTTGGCCGCGCACCATCACGCCCGCCGCACCCAGGGTGTGGCCGGCATCCCGAAACTCGACCGTCGGTGAGACAAATCCAGCCCGCGTCTTGTGGTGCGCCGCCCATTCGATCTCCCGCTCGTACCGGAATCCCTGGATGCGCGGAGCGAGGTCGTCGACCTCGTCGTGGCTGTAGAGCGGGTATTCGCGAATGCCCAGTTCGTCCCGCTGGCGCACCATGACGTTCACCGAGTTGTGGAGCACGCGCTCGACCAGGAAATAGCTCAACTCCGTCATCAATACATGCGCGCCCGGGTAGCGGCGGGCGGCGATGGGCAACGATCCCACATGATCGTGGTGACAATGCGAGATGACAATCGCGTCCAGTTCCCCCGCGGGAATGCGCTCGTAGAGCGGCAAGGCGTCACGCCCCTCGCGTTTGGGGTGGGTCCCGGCATCGAGGAGGAGCCGATGCCCCTCGATGTCGATCAGCCAGCCGCTGGCCCCGATGTCGTGAGCCGGGTTGAGGTTAGAAATGCGCATTGTAAGCCACGCCCCCCTGCCGAATCCATGCGGTTGCTCCTTCTGCCCGTCCGACGCGCCCTCCCGATGGCCAGTGGTGCCATTGCATTGGGCGATTCGCGGCTCTTCTTGATTGAACGAAATGCATGCCTCTGCGGTCGATTCCCCTGTTGGGCTTACCGTCCGCCACATTAAGCCCCAACGACGCGCGGCAGGCCAACACACCTACCGCCCGTCCGCCGGCGGAGAGGAGGTCGTTTGGTTGTTTGGTTGTTTGGGTTAGGCGGGCATCTCGCGATGCCCGCCTTTCTCTTGTCGAATGCTGGGATTCCGATCCGATTCTGTCAAGATCCCCCCCATTCGGCCCGAGCAGTTCTCTATGAATCAGGTTCATGGCAAGACTTCCCGTTGCATCAGGACCAATTCATGAAGGCGAAAAAGCCGGAGTGGGGGACGGCTCGTCCCCCGCCATGTCAAGTGAAGGCGGCGTTTCCCGGCGACGGGCCGTCGCCGTTCCACTTCATGAATTGGCGCTGCCGTTGCATTCGGCGGTCGATTTGGCCGTTGTCAGACGCAATCGGTCGCGCTCAGTATGCGGGCCATGTCCTTTCGAGAGAAGATCGTGGGATTTCAGGATCTGGGCGCCTGGCGCAAACGGCAGAAGGCGGAGGGCCGTCGGGTGGTCGTGACCAACGGGTGCTTCGACCTGCTCCATCTGGGCCATGTGGTGTATCTCGAAGCGGCGCGCGCGTTGGGGGACTGCCTCCTGGTCGGACTTAACAGCGATTCGTCGGTCCGCTCGCTCAAGGGGCCCACCCGGCCCATCCATCCCGAGCAGGATCGCGCTGGCGTCCTGGCAGCCCTGGCCTCGGTCGATGCCGTTTGCATCTTTCCCGACTTGGACGCCCTGCGTTTCCTGAGCGTTGCCCAGCCTGACGTTTATGCCAAGGGCGGCGACTACACCATCGACACCATCAACCAGCCGGAGCGCCGCCTGGTGGAAGCCAACGGGGGGCGGGTTGTGGTGCTCGCGGGCGTCAAAGGCCGATCGACAACCTCGACCCTCGATCGGATGAGATCGTCCTCGTGAGATCCGCTGGCCGGACGAAGGACGAAAGGGTTGCCGATAAAGTTCTTTACAGTCAGGCGTACCGCGGCTTATTGTCTCTGCTTCATTGATTTTGGCTGGACAGAACGGGTATGGAAGCAAAGACGAAGACGATCACGGATTTCCGGTTGCACGAGAAGGACACAGGATCTGCCGACGTGCAAATAGCGCTTTTGACGCAGCGGATCAATCAGCTCACCGACCACTTGCAGAAGCACCGCAAAGACCACAGCTCGCGTCGAGGCCTGCTGATGATGGTGGGCCAAAGGCGGCGTCTGTTGGACTACCTGCACACGACCGACTCGGACCGCTATCTTGCGGTGACCAAGAAGCTCAAGCTGCGCAGGTAAGGGCCTCCGCGAGCAGTCCGCGATCATGTGTCGCGGCTCCAGCCATAGTACAATCCTTGGGCGAACAGCTCGCTCACCCCGGTGGGGTGAGTCGGCCGGCAAAGCGCGGGCCGGCGGGAGCGACGCCTTAGACACACCGCGCCAACAAACACCAAGTCCTGCCGGCTTAGGGAAATTTCATTCGGCTTCTCCGCGTGGGCGGTCGACTGAAGTTCCTCCGGGTCGGCAGGCAGAATGAAAGTTCGTATGCCTGAAACAGTCACCGTCCCCGTCGGGGCCGGCCAAATCCACATCGAAACCGGTCTGCTCGCCAAGCAAGCGGACGGCGCAGTCACCGTCCGGCTTGGGGAAACCATTGTGATCGTGGCCGCGGTTGCGGCCGCCACGCCGCGGGAGGGGCAGGAGTTTTTCCCGTTGACAGTCGATTATCGGGAGAAAGCGGCAGCCGCGGGGAAATTCCCCGGCGGGTATTTCAAACGCGAAGGCCGGCCCACCGAGAAGGAGATCCTGACATCGAGGATGATCGACCGGCCCATCCGGCCGTTGTTCCCGAAAGGGTGGTTCAACGAGGTGCAAGTGCAGAGCATTCTGCTCAGCGCCGACGGCGAAAACGACCCCGACATTCTGAGCATCAACGGGGCGTCCGCCGCCCTGATGGTCAGCGACATCCCCTGGGCCGGGCCCATCGCCGCCGTCCGCGTGGGCCGGATCAAGGGCCAGTTCGTCGCCAACCCCACCCACGCGCAGAAGGCGGAGAGCGACCTGGATCTGGTCTATGTGGGGAGCGAGACCGAGATGGTCATGTTCGAAGGATCGGGCCTCGAGATTCCAGAAGCGGATTTCATCGGCGCCCTCAGCTTCGCCCAGCTTTGCTGTCAGCCGCTGATCTCCGCCCAGAAAGACCTTGCTGCGAAGGCCGGAAGGCCGAAGCGCTCGATCACGGTCAGCGTGGTTCCCGACGAGATTCTGCGCGAAGCCAAGGCGCTGGCCGGCGACCAGAGCGTTCCGGCGCTGCTGACACCCGGCAAACACGAGCGCGAAGCCGCCTGGAAAGCCGTCACCGAGCAGGTGGCGCCCAAGCTGATCGAGAAGTTCGGCGCCGAGAAGATTACCGATTTTGTTCTGAAGGATACCTTCAACCACCTGCAAAAGGAGGCCGTGCGGGATCAGATCCTCAACCACGGAAAACGGCTCGATGGACGTGCCATGGACGAGGTGCGCCCGATCAGTTGCAGCGTGGGGCTCCTGCCGCGCGCCCACGGATCGGCCTTGTTCACCCGGGGCGAGACCCAGGCCCTGGCCCTTGTCACACTCGGCACCACCGAGGATTCCCAGGAAATCGATGCCTATACCGGCGGAGACAAGGAAAAGCAGTTCATCCTCCACTATAATTTCCCGAATTTCTCCGTCGGCGAGACCGGACGCATCGCGGGTCCGGGCCGGCGCGAAATCGGCCATGGTGCGTTGGCGGAACGGTCGATCGAGCCGATGGTGCCGCTCAAGGAGTTCCCTTACGCAGTGCGGGTAACCAGCGAGATCATGGAGTCGAACGGCAGCACATCGATGGCGACGGTGTGTGGCGGCAGCCTCGCCCTCATGGATGCGGGCGTGCCGCTGGTCCGGCCCGTCGCAGGAATCAGCATCGGGCTCTGCACCGAATACGGTCCGAGCGGGAAGATCGCCCGCTATGAGATGCTGACGGACATCATCGGGGCCGAGGACTTCTTCTGCGACATGGACTGCAAGATCGCGGGGACGGAGAAGGGCGTAACGGGTTTTCAGCTCGATCTGAAGCTCAAGGGGATTCCGCACCTGTTGATGGCCGAGGCGATCGAGAAGGCGCGCGTTGCGCGGCTCAAGATTCTCAAGATCATGGCCGAGACGATCGCCGAGCCCCGCAAGGAGCTCAGCAAGTACGCCCCGCGCATCCTGACGCTCAAGATCAATCCGGAGAAGATCGGCGCGCTCATCGGTCCGGGCGGCAAGAACATCAAGCGCATCGTCGATGAGTCCGGATGCGAGATCAACATCGAGGATGACGGCACGGTGCAGATCTACTCGACCAGTGCCGAGGGCATGGAAGTGGCCCGTCGCGAGGTCGAGGCGCTCAGCGCCGAGATCGAGGTGGGCAAGTTGTACCGGGGCAAGGTGGTCACCATCAAGGAATTCGGCTGTTTCGTCGAGGTGTTCCCCGGCCAGGACGGCCTTGTGCACATCAGCGAACTCGCCAACTTCCGGGTCAAACAGACCGAAGACATCGTCAAGCTCGGCGACGAAATCTGGGTCAAATGTCTCGGGGTGGATGAAAAAGGCCGGGTCCGACTCTCCCGCAAGGCGGCGATGGAGGAACGCGACAAGCTCGAGCGCGATAAGCAGCCCTCGGGCGAGGGAGAACGCCCGGCTCGGCGTCCGGAAGGCGATCGACCGCCGCGGAGCGAGCACCGATCGGAAAGGCCGGAGCGCAGGGAGAGGCCCAATCGAGGTGAGCGCTACGACCGCGGTCCGCGTCCGGATCGGGGCGAACGTCCGCCGCCGGAAGGGACACCCACGAATCAGGCTTGATTTTACCGATCACGTCTTCATAAGTACCAACGATTAACAACCAAAACGATTGTATGGCTGACATCGCAAACAAATATCCAGAAAACGTCCCCGGCAAGTATTACGTCGACAATCAATGCATCGACTGTGATCTCTGTCGCGAGACGGCTCCGAACAACTTCAAACGCAACGAGGACGGCGGCTACTCGTTCGTCTGCAAACAGCCCGAGAACGAGGACGAAGCGAGCCAGTGCAAGGACGCCAAGGAAGGATGCCCCGTCGAAGCCATCGGCGACAATGGGGCCTAGCCCCCGCGTCACCGGGCAAACACGCCGAGAGGCGCGTCACCTTTGTTCTCTCAGTCAAACCCGCAGGCGCCCATGCCTGCGGGTTTTCTTGTCCGTGCCGCTCAACCCTGGATGGACTCCTCATCCCAATCCTCATTCCAATGCCCATGACCACGCGTCGTGAATTCCTGCAACATCTCGGAGGCTGGAGCGCTGCGGCGGCACTGTCAGCCCACTCGAATCGGCGCTCGCTCGCGGCCGATGCGGACGCTTTGCCCAACCCCGCGCTGCTCTTTCCCGGGCCCTGGGCCTTCCGTTTGCCGCGGGGCAGCATCATCCTCGTCAGCGACGCCCAACTCGAGGAACTCGAAGACCCGGATCGCGAGGTCGATCTGAGCCTGAGCGCGACGCCGTATCGAACCACGCTGCGGCGTCTCTGCCAGCAACAGCAGGCCCAGGGCGCAAGGACGCTCATTCTCGCTTTCGATCAGTTTTTCTCGCAGTACCGTCCCGGCCAGGGGGCCAATCCGCGTCGGCTGATGCCCGACACGGACGAGTACATCGGGAAGGTTGCCAAGATCAGTCAAACTCTGAAGGCGCACGGTCTGGGCCTCGAGTTGAGTCTGCTCAGTCCGCTCGAACTGGGCCCCGCCTATCGCCAGCGCACGGGCGAGTCGGGCCGATGGGTCCAGTACCGCGAGGGCCTGCGCGACCCGCGGACCGGGCGCTACGAGGTCCAGGTGTGGCAGCACCGGCGTTGGACCAACAACAAAGGGGCAATCGAGCTGGATCGGACCGGCGCGCGCGTCTTCGCCTTCAGGGAAAGGCCGGTGGGCGGCACCCCCTTCTGGCGCGTCTCACCCGAGGAGATTCGCGAATTGCGCCAACCGCCCCAGATCGAAGAATGGAACGGCATGCTTGTCGAGGCGGGCACCTCGTTCGCGGCCCGCCGCGTCACGGTGCGCGGCGGCGGGGATGCCGACGCGGGACCGTTGGACCGTGTGCTGGTCGTGCTGAGCTACGAAACGCCGGAGTTGGATTACTTCAGTCCGCAGGCCCTGCCGTTTCTGAAGGACCTGATCGACCGGTATCACCGGGCCGGCGTGCCGCTCAACGGGCTCTATGCGGACGAAATGCACATCCAGCAGGACTGGATCTACCACGGACATCATGACGAAGGGCAATTCACTCTGCGCTACCTGACGCCCGGCATGGCGCGCGCCTTCGCAGCCCAATTTGGGGCTGAGTTCGCGGATTTCGAGAAGTACCTCGTCTATTTCACATACGGGCAGCACGGCTTTCTCTCCGGACTCGAAGCCCGCGACCCCGCCCAACACGTCATCGGCGCCGACCCCGCCGATGTGCAGCGCACCTTCCTGCTGCGCCGGCGGTATTATGACCTGCTGACGCGCAAGGTGGTGGGTCTGTTCGCCGAAGCGAAGGCCTACGCCGAGCGGCAATACAGACACGAACTCGAGTCGCGCGCTCACGCCACCTGGGCCCAGAGCCCGACCATCGACCGATGGGATACCGGGCCGTCGCCGCACGCGCCGCGTCAGTACGAGTACACGCCGAATTTTAAGTGGTCGAACACCGTGCACCAGGCCGCGTCGGCCTGTGACGATTACTTCCGGTGGAACGACTTCCTCACCGGCGGCGGCAACGACCACGCCGAGGGCGGCTGGTCCGACCGCAATTACTACGCCCTCGCCCTGGCCTGCTCGACCGGCATATTGAACCGGACGCCCTACGCCTACGCCGCCCACTGGGGCATGCCCGGCGCGGTGGCGGAACGCCGCCAAGCCCTCGTCGATGCCTACGGCGCGTCCGCAAGCCCGCCGTTCCAGGCCATCGAGAACTCGGAACACCGGGACATCGAGGTCCTGATGGTCTACCCCCTGTCGCTGGTCGCTTGCGAGGAGAGGTTCGGCTCCTGGATGACCCAGTTCGGGTATGCAAATTACGTCACGCCCGGGGTGCTTCTCGAACGCGGACGCGTGACATCAGACGGCGCCATCGAGATGGCCGGACGCCGCTTCACGACCGTGGTCGTGCTGTTCGAACCTCTGCCGCCGGACGGACTGCTGCCGTTGTTCGAGGAATTCGTCGAGCGCGGCGGGCGTTTGGTGTGGTCGGGGCCGCCGCCGCGAGTCGATTTGGCGGGCGGCGACGTGCTGGCGCGGTGGCAGAGGCTCTTTGGCATCCGCACAGTTGGTTTTCACGCGCAAGGCCTGCTGGCGCCAGGCGAGGTCGTCGCCTTCGAAGGCCGACTCGAGAGCGTCCCGCACCAGACCATCCTGACCCATCTCCTGGTCGATCATATCTACCCGGTCGAACCGGACACGACCAGCGCGGTGGTTGCGCGATGCGGCGCGAAGGCGATCGGTGTCACCTCGACGCGAGGGGGCAAAGGCTCGGTTACGTATCTGGGTTTTCGCCCGCGCGACGATCAGGCGGCATCGCTCGGTTACGAGACGCGCACCTGGTTCGAGACGCTGCGGGCCTTGGGCGCTTATCCGCCGTCGCAAGCCGATCTGCCAGTGAACGACAATCCCAGCGTGGTGTCGCGCGAATCACCCTTGCTTGCCTGCCGGTTCCCCAACGGCACCGTGACCCTCGCCGTCCATTACCGGTCTCACATCGAGAGTTGGCCGGGCGGTTTCCACCGGGACGCCGAAAAGGACGCCGAAGTTCTCAAACAGAATCCACTGCCTTCAGACAGGATCGATTGCGCGGGCGGGTTGCGTGTTGCCGGCCACGACGTGCGGTATCGGGGCCGGTTGTTGGTCGCTTTCCAGGTTGGGCGGGACAACGAACTGACGGCGTTTGGCGGATATGATTGCGCGTCGATTCATTTGGACGGCGTCGAACACACGTTTGCCGAGCAGCCCGTCGCTCATCTCGCCTGGGCGCCGGTGGCGGAAAACCGCCGCGTTCCGGGTGGGGCGATCATCGAGATCTGGGCGGCCAGCACGGGGCCCGTGCGCATTCCGATGGCCGATGGCGCGGCCCGAGGCCGTCTCTTTCTCGCCGGCGCCGCGCCCGGCGCGTTGGGCGAGGAAATCGAGTGCGCAGTGCGCGACGGCGCGCTGGTGTTCGATCCTGCGTCACGGGGTCGGCGTCGGCACTTCTACCTCCTCTAACCGCATAGCAGTCATTTTGTGAAGTCTGACTGCCGTGTGAACAGACGGGGTGGGAAGCATGCGGGTTGGCAGCCCGGACATTCGACGCCGCGAAGCCTTGCACGACCGTGATGCGCTTCGTGAATGCCGGCCATCCAGGTTGGGTGTGTCATGCGGACTCGCGGAGCTCGGCCCTTCGACCGGCAATGAGCCCGGGGACGACCATCATGTGAAGGGCGAAGAGGAAGACAAGACCGGCGACCAGGAACACCGCAAACAACCCCGCCATGCCCCACTGCGTGTGAACAGGCACGTCGGCGAGTGAGAAGAAAGGTCTCAACTGCTCCTGACGCACGACGTCCCGCAGAGCGACCAGGGGCGCCAGGGCCAGGAAGAACGCCAGCGAAGCCATGAGCGGATAGGCCCATGAGGCTTTGTATCGCCCCAGGAAGACAAGCACCAGACCGACGGACGCCATGGCCGTGCCCAGACCCAGGAGCAGCTTGGCCAGGCCCGCCGAGGTGACGTGTGAACGAAGGTCGTCCGGCATTGCGGAAAGGATCCAGACACCGGCAACTGCTTCGAGCACCATGCCCACGACGGCCACGTTCACGGCAATCCGGTGATTGTGTCTTCCCTCCTCGGTCAGACCCCACTTGAGCATCATGACGCCCCGGAACAGGATGGCGACGCCCGCCACCGTGAAACCGGGCGCCAGAATCAGCAACCACCGCGCAAAGAGCGTTGGGTCGTCCATGTTCAGATTCCGGCCTCCAGGCGACTTCGCGTAAAGCCCCATCCACTTCTCGGGCGAGACCGACAAGGTGATGTTATTGACGAAGAAGAAGCCGACGCCCAGCAGTGCCATCGCCGCCAGAACCGAGAGCAGCAGGACGCCGGGATGCTCCGGGTTCTTCACGAGCTTCTGGTAGTAGAACACCCCGTACAGGAAGACCACCAGGGGAATCACCAGAATCCAGTGAAACCCGAGCAGAATCGACGAGGAGTAAAACATCTGCCCGTACAGAACCTGGACGAAGAGCAGCGGGGGTATGCCGAACGTGATCAGGTACGAGACGCCCAGCGGCAGCATGTCTCGCAGATACCTCGCCAAACGGTCGTCGTACTGCTTCCTCGCGATCCTCAGCCACAGGTAGATGAAAACGCTCCCGACCGTCAGGTTCATCGCCAGGAAGTGCAGGGTCAGAGTGAAGTAGGACAACGCCTGCAGCAGGATGGGCGGTACCGGATAACCCAGCGGGTCGGGACTCGGCATGGGAAGACCGGCGCCGCTCGCAGTTGCAGCGGCCAGCACGCCCGCCATCGCGAGTGCGGGCCTCATCGCCCCACCTCCGCCCCAGCCACTTCGAGACCGGGCAGCGCCTGGCCACTTCCGCCGGGGTCGAGACCATCGCCTTGGGCCGTGGCCTGCCGATCTGGCAGCAGGTCGCGCGGATCGACGGTTTCGCCGCGGAGGGAGAGCACGTAAGCCACCAGGGCAGCCTTGTCCAACGCATCCCCCTGAAACGGCGGCATCACTCCCATGTCCTGCATCGTGCCCAGCCACCGGGAGCCGAACCCGGCAGTCCAGTCGCGGGTCCGGTAGACCACGGAGCGATAACCGTCGCGCGTGTGGCAACTGGCGCATTGGAGGCGAAAGACCTGTTCGCCGTGGGCGAGCGTGCCGGGCGCGACGCCGCCATGCCACTTGGCCTTTTCAAGGTAGGGACCATTCAGTTGAGCCGGGTCTTTGGCATCCTTCACCCAAAGGCCGTTCGAGTAAAGGACCCCGTGGATCACATACGGTTTGCGGCCCATTTCGCGGAAGAACTCTGCTCCCATAATCCCCAACTGCGCCACCAACAGCATCGAGATGGCCGCGATGGTGTTGACCGTCTTGGGATACGCGGCGAACACCAGCGTCCCCAAGACCAACAACGTCCCCGCCACCCCGGCCAGGATGGCCATGCGCGTGAGCGCCGAGAGCGTCCCGCCAACCACTCCCACCGTGCCCCCGCCAAGGATCGACACGGTGCTTGCGGGCAGGGTCGTGAAATACCAGTAGCCCAGGGCGGGAACCAGGATCGCCCCAGGAATCACCCACTTCACGCAGAACTGGATGATCCGCCCCTTGAATTCCTCGTCCCTGATGCGGCTCGCCACCAGGAAACCGGCTAGGCCGGCCAGCAGGAACATCGTCACCGTGCGGATCAGCAAAGCCGGAAAATACCCGGGATTGAAGAACCCGGCCGCGATGTCCTTGTTCTCGATCGTCCAGGCGCCCGGGGTGAGCATGAACGTCAGGATGCCGTTGATCACCACCAGGGAGCCCCAGGCGATGACGAAGTAGGCGCCTGCGAGAAAAGTCTGCATCCGCGGCGTGTTGCGTTTGAAGCCGTAGTAATAGAGGTAGAGCACGGTCAGTTCGCCCAGGAAGAAAACCCACTCGATGGCCCAGGCGAAGACGAACTGGTGAATCAGCAGGCTGGTGGCTTCGGCGCTGGCCAGTTGAATCGAGAACCAGATGCCAACGCCGGTCGTGGCTCCCACAACCGTCGTGTACACCAAAAAGAAGGTGGCGAACGTGTGCAGCCAATCGCGGATCCGCTGCCCGTCGGGCTGTCGCCTCGACCAGATCTCCGCCACCACCAGGAACGCGCCCCCGCCCACCGCGACATGCGAGATGAGCACGTGGATGATCGCGATGATCGCCACCACCAGACCCGCGCCCAGGCCCCCGACATCCCAGATTGGATAGTTCATCTCATTTGCCTGTCAAATCGTGCGGCCAAGCCCCTTCGCCTCAGGAAATCCAACCCCACACGGTCAGCGCAACAAAACCGACCAGCAACGCCACGCCCGCGCGCCCGATCCACGTTCCGCGCCTGTCCGAAGGAACCGCCCGATCGAAAAACGGGACCAGCGCGCACAAGAGCGGGACAATCCCCATCAGGGCCATGCCCGCATACTCGAGCTTGCCGGGGAAGAGCTTCAGCGCCTGGTACTGCGCCAGGAAATACCACTCGGGCTTGATGCCCAGCGGGGCCGCTCCGAACGGATCCGCTTCCGCTTCCAACGCCCTGGGCCAGACCGCCGAGAGCGCCACCAGCAACGCAAAGGCCGCCAGCCAAACGGGCAGCTCCGACGCGAAATAGTCAAAGAAGAACTTTTTGTGTTTCTTCTGACGCGCCGGCAGAGCCGCAAACGAGTCGGGCTCGCTCATCCCCTGGATCTGGACGAAAAGCAGATGCATCCCGATCAATCCCAGAACCGCCAGCGGCAACACCACCACGTGCAGCACATAGAATCGCCCGATGGTGTCGATGGTGACCGTCGGCCCGCCTCGCAGCAGGCTGGCCATCCAGGGGCCGAGGCCCGGTGCCTTCTCCATTTCCGTCAAGCCGACGTTGGTCGCGAAGAACGAAAGACCGTCCCACGGGAGCAGATACCCCGAGAATCCGAAGGCCATGCAGAGTCCCAGCAGCGCCAGACCGACCAGCCACGTGCCCTCGCGAGGCGCCCGATATGCCTTCATGAAGTACGCCGAAAACATGTGCAGAAAGAGCGTCAGGATCATCAGGTTCGCCGACCAGTGATGGATGCTGCGCATCAGATTGCCGTAAGGCACCTCCATGACGATCCGTTGCACCGATTGCCAGGGCTCGGCCGGTCGATAGTAGACCATCAGCAGGATCCCCGTGAAAACCTGGATCGCGAAAAAGAAAAGTGCCAGACCGCCCATCATATACCACGCGGCGTGCCGATGCTCGGGCACTTTCTTGTTCCTTAAGAAATCGACAATGGGCCACACCGGGAACCGCGCCAGCAACGCCCGACCCAGCTTGCCCAGCGCCTTGTGCGCCGGCGGCAATCCCTTCAGAGCCTCCTCCGGTACCGTATGCATGTGATCTGCCATTTCGCCCTCTCTAGCCCGCATAGCAGTCTTCTTGCGAAGTCTCTGTGCCCTGTGCACCATCGGGGTGTGACATATGCGGGCTAGGCCTTGTCCGGCCGATAGACATACAGAAGCCCGCCCTGTTCCGTCACCCGGTACCGGGTCAGCGGCTTGGGAGGCGGACCCGACACGTTCTTCCCCTCCAGATCGTAGACGCCTCCGTGGCAGTGACAGTGAATCGAGCCGCCTTGGAACTCGACATTGCACCCCGCATGCGTGCATTTGGACGACAGCGCCCTCAACTCGCCTTCGGGTGTTCTGAAGACCACCAGACCTCCACCCGCGAAACCTGCGTTCCGCCCCTGGCCGGGCTGCGCGATGTCTTCCGCCTTGACCCCCTCGATCGGCGCCTTCCCCTCCGCGTCAAACGGGTCTTTCGGAATCGTTGGGGCAAGGTAGCGGTAGACCGGGTAGAGCAATCCGCCCGCCCAAGCCATGGACAAGAGGCCCAACCCACCCAGAAAGCGGCGCCTGCCCCCGTCTCCCTCCCGCCTGGTTGTGTTCGAGTCTGTCATCGTGCCTCCCGCTTCTGGCACCCGAGATTCACCTCAACCCCGATGCCCTCCACCCGATTGCATGCCGGCCGTCGCCAAGCGCCCGGGGAAGGCTGCACGCGCCCCTTCGAGGGTGTTGGAGCCAGCTCGCGATCCGATTCTCGCATCGCTTCCATCGGCCCGCACCCTACCAAGCCCCTGTGACGCTGTACACCGGATTTCCTGGCGTGCACCCCTCGCGTGAGTTGGCTCCCTATCGCCAATGCGTTCAACGTCGAGATCTCCAGCGTCACCGCTCCGGATTGGGCGAGGCTGCCTCTTTTGCGCATCCTGCATCCTGGATGACACGTCCATGTTGCTGCTACTGTCCTGGTCATGCACGCGATCAACCGCGGTTTGCTGCTGGTGTTTCCGAAAAGGCCGTTCCTGGATTGGGTGAACTCGTTCGACCCGGCCAGTGCGGTGACACTGGACGAGTTGTGGCGAGAACCCGAGGCGCTGTTAGTGCCGGAGTTTGAAAACGCGGAGGAGGCCGAGGAGGTGGTAAGAGCCCTCAGCCGCGAGATTTTCGAGCACATGCTGTTCGAATGGCAAACGGACGATCAGCAATGGCCGGCAGGGCGCGATTACAGGATGTTCCGCGAGTGGCTCGATGTGCGGTCCCTTTCGATGGTCCTCGATCAAGTTGACGCCGAGATCGAACACACCGTTTGAAGAGGCTGGACTTCTCCACCCAGAAGACTTCTGGACGGTCGCCGGCGCGTCATCTCGACCAGATTCCTACCAAGCTCTGAAAGCCCGCGTTTCAGGTGAACTGTGACGGTCGCCGGTCAGATGACCTCAACAGTTGGTGAGAAATGGGCCAACGCGCCTGTTTCACACCCTGTCAGTCAACGCCGTGCGGACCAGATCCCATCGCCTTTGAGAGGCATGGAGCCAGTGGTCGGGGTCGAACCGACGACCTACGGTTTACGAAACCGTTGCTCTGCCACTGAGCTACACTGGCGTCCGCGAAGGGTGGGACTTAACGACGCCTGCGCGTTCTTGGCAAGCCATTTTCATCAGCCAATTCCAACAACCCAGCGCCAATTCATGAAGTGGAGCGGCGACGGCCCGTCGCCGGGAAACGCCGTCTTCACTTGACATGGCGGGGGACGAGCCGTCCCCCACTCCGGCCTTTTCGCCTTCATGAGTTGGCCCTGCCAACGACCCAACAGCCAATTCCAGCAGCTCATTCCGACAGCCAATCCGGCGCGTGTGTGACGTTGCGTGAGCAGATCGTTTCCAGGTAGCATTCCCGTTGTGGGCGGCGTGCCGCCCGAAGGACAGACCGGATAAGGATATCTGCTCATGAGCCTGGCCATCGTTCCGTTGGAGCGTTGTTCGCGTGATCTGGACCGTTTCTTGCGGGTCTCGTACGGGATCTACAACGGCGATCCCCACTGGGTGCCGCCTTTGTTGTTTGATCTGAAGAAGGTCTTCACGAGCGCCAACCCGCTGTTCGAGCATGCGGATGCGCAGCTCTGGGTGGCACAACAGGAGGGGCGTGACGTGGGCCGGATCGCCGGGATCATCGATCATCACTTCAACCGGGTGGAGACCCAGCAGACGGTGTTCTTTGGGTTCTTCGAGTCGGCTGACGATCCCGCCGTGGCGGCGGGGCTTCTCGATGCGGTGGGCGCGTGGGGGCGCTCCAAGGGGCTCACGCGTCTGCTGGGTCCGATGAACCCGACGAGCAACGACGAGTGCGGTCTGCTGGTCGAGGGGTTCGACATGGATCCGGTCTTCATGATGCCCTACAATCCGCGGTATTACCCCGAGTTGCTGGGCGGGCTGGGTTTCCAGAAGGCCAAGGACCTTCTGGCCTATTTCATCGATATCTCGCAGAGCCCGCTCGATCGGCTCAACCGGCTCGCCAACAAGTGCCGCGAGCGGAATCCGGACCTTACGTTTCGTGCCGTGACCAAGAAGGGTCTGGAAGCCGACCTGGGCAAGGTCAAGCAGATCTACAATGCGGCGTGGGAACACAACTGGGGGTTTACGCCGATGACGGATGCCGAGGTCGATTTTCTGGCGGCGCGGCTCAAGCCCCTGCTGGTGGAGGGGTTGGTTCAACTGGTCGAGAGCCCGACCGAGCCGGTCGGTTTTCTGCTGGCGGTCCCTGATTTCAACGAGGCGTTGAAGCCCCTCGAGGGGCGTCTTTTGACGCCGAAGGTCTTTGGTTTCATTCCCTATCTGTTCGGTCGGAAGGTGCCCAAACAGTGTCGGGTGATCACGTTGGGCGTGAAAGCGGCCTACCGCGGACGCGGCCTCGAATCGGTGATGCTGTCGGAAGGCCTGAAGACCGGGTTTCGTCTCGGGTTCACATCCGCCGAGGCCTCCTGGGTGCTCGAGGACAACGTCAAGATGCGGCGTGTCATCGAGTTGTTCGGGGCGAAGGTCTACAAACGGTACCGCCTCTACGAACGGGCGGCGTGAGGCGCGGGTGTTGGAAAACGGTGTTGGAAAACGGTTGCATCACGTTCCTGTTCCGGCCCAATGTGCCGTCGAACACATCCCCACATATGAAGACCATGACTTGGTGTTTGAATTGGGCGGTGACCCTCCTGCTTTTGGGCGTGGCCGGGGAAGCGGCGGACGTCCCTGCCGGGGGCTCGAATCCAGGAGTACAACCTCCTCACCTTGCGCGGCTCGAATGGTGGCGCGCGGCGCGATTCGGCATGTTCATCCACTGGGGGCCAGTCAGCCTGAAGGGAACGGAGATTGGCTGGTCGCGCGGCGCTCAGATTCCGATCGAGGAATATGACCGGCTCCACAAGAGCTTTGATCCCGTCGAGTTCAACGCCGGGGAATGGATGCGGGTGGCGGCGGAGGCCGGCATGAAGTACGTCGTGTTCACCACGAAGCATCACGACGGCTTCTGCATGTGGGACACGAAGCAGACGGATTTCAACATCATGCAGTCGCCATTCGGTCGGGACGTGGTCAAGGAGTTGGCGCAGGCATGCCGGCAACGCGGGTTGGCGTTCGGCACCTATCATTCGGTGTGCGATTGGCATCACCCGGACTTCCCGCTGGGCAGCCCCGGTGGGCAGACGCGCAAGCCGAACCCGAACCTCGACCGGTACGAGACCTATCTGCGCAGTCAAATGACCGAACTGATCCGCAATTACGGTCCGCTGCTGATCATGTGGTTTGACGTCCCGCAGGAGTTCGACCGCCGGCGGGGGCAGGGGTTGATTGACCTTGCCCGATCATTGCAGCCGGACATCATCGTCAACAACCGGAGCGGCGCGCCCGGCGATTACGACACACCGGAGCAGCGGGTCGGCGCATTCCAGATCGATCGGCCGTGGGAGACGTGCATGACCATTTGCCAGCAGTGGGCGTGGAAGCCGAACGACACCATGAAACCGCTCAAGGAATGCCTCCAGACACTCGTGTTGTGCGCGGGTGGGGATGGCAACCTGTTGTTCAACGTGGGGCCGATGCCCGACGGACGGATCGAGCCGCGTCAGGTCGAGCGGCTTCGCGAGATGGGGGCGTGGCTGGCCCGGCACGGCCAGACCATCTACGGAACGCGCGGCGGTCCGTGGAAACCCTCGAAGGCGCTCGCCAGCACCCGCCGGGGGCGCGAGGTGTTCGTTCACGTCCTGCGCTGGGATTCGGACACGTTGACCCTGCCGAATCTGCCGATGAAGATCATCGACAGCACGCTCCTGACAGGAGGCCGCGTTCGCGTGACGCAGACGTCCGAAGGGGTTTCGTTCGCCGTTGCGCCTGAGGATCGGTCCGACATCGACACGATTGTCCGCCTTGAATTGGAGGGGTCGGCGATGGACATCGCGCCCTTGAGCCTGCCGTCGGCAATCCAGGCCAGCGCCTCGACGGTTTATCAGAACATGATGGAATATGGCCCCGAAAGCGCTTTCGATGACGACGACCACACGCGATGGGCGACCGATGCCGGGACCAAGACCGCGTGGGTCGCGCGCGATTTCGGCCGGCCCAGGACCTTTCATCGGGTGCGCATCTGCGAGGCGTATCCCGGGCGCGTCGAGCGATTCGAGCTGCAATACAAGGCGGGCAGCGACTGGAAGACCATCTTCGCAGGCACGCAATTGGGGGAGAACTTCACCCGGTCCTTTGAACCGGTGAGCGCGCGCGAGGTGCGGTTGAACATCCTCGATGCCAACGAAGGCCCGACCATCTGGGAAATCCGGCTCGATTAGAATCCTTGACCGGTGAAACATGTTGCAGACAAGTCGAGTCTCTGTGCTGCGTTAAACGGGTCAAGGATTCTACTGAGCGAGGCGCGGGAGAGGAGGGCGGGGAGACACGGGGACTCCTCATGGGAAGGGAAGGACTGGATTTGGTCTGAGCCGCGCCTCGCTAGACTTGACGGTGCGGCGCGTCGGCTCTCATGCTGGCGCACGGTGCGTTGCTTTGTTCCCATGAGATGCCTGGTGTTGGCGCTGCTGGTGGCCGGATGCGGCGGCGCCGGCCTTCTCCGCGGCGGGGCGCTGGCGGAGGATGCGGCGTGGGGGCCGTTTTATCATCGTTTTCGGCTCACGCTCGAACCAGGCGAGCGCACGGAAGCGCTGGGGCCCTTTTATTTCCGCCAGCACGTTTGGGAGGAATGGCCTGAAGAACTCGGTGTCCTCGATCTTCCCGACGAGCCGACACCTGTCCAGGAAGCCGCCACGACCCTGGCTTTGCCGCCGCTTTTCTCGAGTCTCCGGCGTCCCGGCGTCCCGGCGTTGTCGTGGGACTTTCTCTACCCGATCATGACCTATGATCGCTACGGGGCGGAATCGCGGCTGCAAGTGGCGCAGTTGCTGAGTTTTGGGGCTGGCCGGTCGCAGGATGGGACGGAATCACGGGGATTCAGCCTGTTCCCGTTGATTTTTTTCCGGCGATCCGATGATCCGGCTCGGGACTACAGCGCGGTGTTTCCGTTCTACGGCCATACCCAACAGCGTTTGTTTCGGGACGAGTGGCGAGTGGTGCTTTTGCCGCTGTAAGCCCAAAGCCGCAAGAAGGACCTGGTGACCGACAATTAACTGGTGCCCCTGTTTCATCGGCGACACGGTGACGGGCTGCGGGGCTGGCAGTTCTGGCCTTTGATCGGACAGGAGCGCAAGGAGACCACGTGGCGCACGAACAGCCTGGGAGGCGTCGAGACGCTCTGGGGGCACGAGGCGCTGTTCGTGCTGTGGCCGCTGTTCTTCCGCAATACCGTCGACATCGGCTCGACGAACGCGATGCGCCAGCGGGTCTTGCTGCCGTTCTACAGCTTGCAGTTGTCGCCCGCCAAGGAGACGCGCACCTATCTGTGGCCGTTGGGTCCGACATTTGTCGACGCCCATGCCGAGGGGTATCGGCAAGTCGGGTTCCCCTGGCCGTTGATCGTGTTCGCGCGCGGCGAAGGCAAGACGACCGATCGGGTTTTTCCGCTCTATTCCCACAGCCGGTATCGGGAGGGGGAGACCACCTGGTACCTCTGGCCGATTCTTTGGCAGAGGCACACCCGCACGCAGGCGCTCGAGCGCGATCTGACACGCGTCGGTTTCTTCCTTTACACGGACATTGCCGAGCGGCAGAGGGCGACCGGCCGGACCGGGCGGCGGACCGACATGTGGCCGCTGTTTGCGTCCCGGCGCGACTTCGAGGGCAACGAACGATTCCAGGTCTTCGCGCCGATCGAGGCGGTCCTGTCCTCGAACCCGAGCGTCACGCGGAACTGGTCGCCTCTCTGGTCGTTGTGGCGCTCGGAGAAGAACGCGCGGACCGGTGCGCGCAGCCGTTCCTTGCTCTGGAACCTCTACCGTTCGGAAGCGGCTCCGGGCGTTAAAAAGTGCTCGCTCCTCTTTGGCATGATTCGGTATGAAGCCGGGCCTGCGGGCGCCCGGTGGCGCTGGCTGGGCCTGTTCGGCGGCAAGCCGGGGCACGGGGCGACGAGAGATCATGTTTCAGAACTTCGGTGAAATGCTGATGCTGCTGTGGCGCACGGCGTGGGCTTTGCCCATGACGTGGCGCCAGCGGCGCAAGGTGTTCGACCAGTTGTTCGAGATTGGGAACGCGAGCCTATTGATGGCCTGCCTGCTCTCGCTC
Organism: Verrucomicrobiota bacterium; assembly: GCA_040766265.1. GTDB lineage: Bacteria > Verrucomicrobiota > Verrucomicrobiia > Limisphaerales > J093 > MWFF01. Next base: position 4,757 of record JAXGQW010000080.1, on the reverse strand, counting down.
TTCATCGGGGGGGTGCTCGCCCTCCAGACCGGTCCGGTGTTGGCCGAGCGCGGCCTGACCAACTTCATCGGCCAGATCGTCGGCCTCTCGATGTGCCGAGAATTGGCTCCCGCCATGATGGCCATGCTGATCGCCGGACGCATCGGGTCATCGATGGCGGCGGAGCTGGGCTCGATGACCGTGTACCAGGAGATCGACGCGTTGCGCACGATGAACATCAGTCCGATCCAATACCTGGTGTTGCCGCGGTTGGTGGCGATCAGTCTTGCGCTGCCGGTGTTGGTTGTGTTCTCGATCCTGGTCGGGTGGCTGGGGGGGGCCGTGGTGTCGGTTTACAATTACCAGATTGCGATTTCCTACGAGGGCTATTTCAACAGCCTCAGGGACGGGATTGACCTGATCGACGTTGTGAACGGCCTGTTGAAGAGCGCGGCATTTGCCATCGTGATCGGTCTGGTCTCGTGCCATCAGGGCCTGCACACCATCGGCGGGCCGCGGGGCATCGGGCGCTCCGTGACCAAGGCCGTCGCCAACTCGATCATCCTGATTCTGATCCTGGATTACTTTCTGACGCGACTGCTGATGCACCTGGACTGATGAACGCCACGGCACAACAGGGGGTGAGCCTCCAGGCACGCGACGTGTGCAAGAGTTACGACGGTCAGATCGTGCTCAAAGGCATCGACTTCCAGGTCGAGCGCGGCGAGGTGTTCGTCTTGATGGGGCCGAGCGGCAGCGGCAAGACCGTGCTGCTCAAGCACCTCATCGGGCTCGAGGTCCCGGACCGGGGTGAGATTCTGATTGAAGGGCAACCGATCCATTCGCCTGGCGTGGTGGATCGGTATCGACTGGCCATGGTGTTCCAGTCGGGCGCATTGCTCAATTCCCTCTCGGTGGCCGACAACGTTGGCCTGTACCTGAGCGAGCACCGACTGCATCCGCCCGAGACCATCGCGCGGATTGTCACCGAGAAACTGGCCCTGGTCGGGCTCAAGGGGATCGAGAACAAGCTGCCGAGCGAACTGTCGGGCGGCATGAAGAAGCGGGTCTCGATCGCGCGGGCCCTTGTGATCGAGCCCCAACTCATCCTTTACGACGAGCCGACCAGCGAACTGGATCCGCTCATCGCCGTGACGATCGGCGCTGAAATCCTGCGGCTCAACCAGCGCATTCACGTCACCTCGATCGTGGTGACGCATGACCGCGACCTGGCGTTCGGCATTGCGGACCGGATCGCGCTCATGAACGAGGGCGAACTGATCGCCCTCGGCCCGCCGGACCAGGTCAAGGCGGATCCTCATCCGCTGGTCCAGCGCTTTCTGCAGGCGGATTTCCGCTTCAACCCCGAATCAATCACCCCATGAAGAACACACTCGAAACGCGCGTGGGCTTTCTTTTCGCGCTCGCCATGGTGGCGGGCATGATTCTCCTCGAGATGGTGGGCGGCCTCGATTTCCTCCGGGGCGGCCTGCGTTTGAACGCCCGCTTCAAGAACATCCAGGAACTCAAGAAGGGCGACCCGGTCAAGATGGCCGGCAAGCCGATCGGCCGGGTCGAGGACATTCAGTTCGCCGATTCGATGGTGTTGGTGCAGATGAAGATCCTTGAGCCCAAGGCGACGGTGCGCACCGACACCCGCGCCGCCATCAGATTCTCCGGTCTGATGGGCCAGAACTATGTGTCGCTGGATTTTGGCACAGACAATGGCGAGATCATCACCCTGCCAGACCAGGAGATCGCCACCGATGAGCAGGCTGACATCAGCGCCCTGATGTCCAAACTCGATGGCGTGGCTGGCGACATCAAGAAGATCACCGCGAATTTCACCGACCTGAAGCTCGACGAACTGGTGATGCCGTTCCGCGATTTCATCACCGAAGAGGGGCCTCGGGTTACCGGGATCCTCACCAACATCCAGGCGGTGGCCGCCCGCATCAACTCGGGCCAGGGCACGATCGGGCGTCTGATCAGCGAGGACGCCCTGTACGAGTCGGCCCTGAGCACGGTGACCAACCTCAATTCGACCTCCGATGATGCGCGGGATCTGGTGGCGGAAGCCAAGACCATTGTCGCCGACGTCCGCGCCGGCAAGGGGACGGTGGGTCGATTGATCAGCGAGGAGCGGCTCTATCAGGAGGTGACGGAGGCGGCGACTCACCTGAAGGAAGTCCTTCAAAAGGTCAACCGCGGGCAGGGATCGGTGGGCAAACTGGTCAACGACGAGGCGTTGATCGACAATGCCAAGCTGACACTGCAGAAGCTGGACAAAGCCACCGAATCCCTCGAAGACCAGGGTCCGCTCAGTGTGATCGGCATCCTGATCAACCCGCTTTTTTAGAACTGCCTGAGAAAACGCAGGTCGTTCTCGTAGAACAGCCGGATGTCGTCGATCCCGTAGCGGATCATGGCGATGCGCTCGATGCCGAAGCCGAACGCCCACCCGGTCCAGATCTCGGGATCATATCCCACGTTCTCGAACACCTGGGGATGGACCATGCCGCATCCGGCGATCTCGAGCCATTCCTTGCCCATCTTCCGCGTGAGCGGACTCGAAAAGTCGATTTCGAAACTCGGCTCCGTATAGCTGAAGTAGTGTGGGCGGAAGCGAATGCGCGTTTCTGGACCCATCAGTTCCCGAAACACGAACTCGACCGTCCCCTTGAGATCGGAGACGGCCACTCCCCGATCCACGTACAATCCCTCGACCTGGTGAAAGGTCGGATTGTGGGTGGCATCCGCATTGTCGCGTCGATACACCCGCCCCGGCACGATGATGCGCACCGGCGGCGGTTGCTTGGCCATCACGCGGATTTGGACCGAGGAGGTGTGCGTGCGCAGCAGCCACTTCGGCGCCGGTCGCGTTCCATCCTCGCCCTCAACTCCCGCCGCGTCCGTGGCGGAGATGTAGAACGTATCCTGGGTGTCCCGTGCCGGGTGGTCTGCCGGCGTATTCAACGCGTCGAAGCAGTGGTGCTCGTCTTCGACCTCCGGCCCGTCGGCCACGGCAAAACCGAGCTTGCGAAAGCTTCGAACGATATCCTCAGTGACCTGCGTGAGCGGGTGCAACCGGCCCAGCGGACGGCGGCGTCCGGGCAGCGTGAAATCGGTCGGCTCGCTCGGCAAGGCGGCGGCCAATTCCAATTCCTGTCTGCGTGCCGCCAGCGTCGCCTCGAGCATGCCTTTGGCGCTGTTGATTCGCTTGCCGGCGTCCGGGCGCTCCTCTTTCGGCAGCGATCCCAGTTGCCTCATCAGCGCGGTGAAGCGCCCGTTCGCGCCGAGGTAGATCGTGCGCGCCTGATCCAGAACGGCCAAATCCCGCGCCGCGCGCAACTCCGACAGCGCCGTCTCGAGGATCGGCTCGATTTGGTCGACGAAGCCTGGCATGCGTTGGGGTGGGTGCGTGAGGACCCGCTCGGAAGAAGGGAAGGGATCAGCAAACGCCAGCCATTCGACACGTGAGTTCGCGAACGAACCTATGGCTCAGGGACGAGTCGCCGATCCTCGATCAGCCGTTCGTCTTGGCTTGCAGGCCGGTCTTGGCCGCCTTGACCAACTCGGCGAACGTTGGGGCATCCGTTGCCGCCAACTCGGCGAGCATCTTCCGGTCCAGCTCGACCTTCGCGGCCTTGAGCCCTTCCATGAACCGGCTGTAGGTCAGACCGGCGGCGCGGGCCGCAGCGTTGATCCGGATCTGCCACAGCGCCCGGAAGTTCCGCTTCTTGGTCTTGCGGTCGCGATACGAGTACTGCCGGCCGTGATCGACGGCGTCGGAAGCATAGCGATAGAGCTTGGAACGCCGGGCACGGAAGCCTTTGGCGGCTTGCAGCATGCGTTTGCGGCGCTTACGAGAGGCAGGGGCGTTGGTAACGCGCATGAGAACTTCAGTTAACGGTTTAAAACAGGAGAATCCGCGGCATTGCAGGCCACATCCTAGTGGCTGTACGGCATGCTCTCCTTGATCCTTGCCACGTCGACGGCCTCAACCACAGCCGAGTGACGCAGATGCCGACGGCGCTTCGCGTTCTTCGAAGCAAGCAAATGGCGGCGTCCCGCATGGGGTCGCAGCACTTTTCCGGTGGCGGTGATCTTGAACCGCTTGGCCACTGCCTTCCGGGTCCTTACACCTTTGGGGCGTCGCATAAATCGTATTCCTAACGAAAAAGAGCCCGCAATGTAGGCAGCCCCAAAACGCAGTGCAAGCCTGAAATGCCAAAAAATGCACCCAAATCGTGTCGCGATCGCGACAAGGAATCTGCACAGTGCGCCGACGACGGCGTTGGCAGGGAGGAACCAGGGAAACGGGAGGACAGAGGTCACGCTGGAGGCCTGTTTGTCACTGGGTGTGCAATCGCCTCTCGAGCCCCGCGTACAACTCGGCTGCGTCCGCTGCGTGGACGACCTCGCCGCCGGGAGTGACGATCCCATAGCCGGGTCCGTAGGCCGGCCCGTTCGCGACGCACACGTCGGTGTTGCAGCCGCGCAATTGGTCCAGACACCGTTGGATCACGACATGGCGCGTCCCGTCCACCTCGAATTTCCATCCTGCCAGGAAGGCTTCTGGAAACACGGCGCGCAGTTCGGCGATCAGCTTCGGCGTCGGAACAAGCTCGGCGAGCAGAACGCCTGAGCGGGTCGGGTGCTTGGCGGTCTCGAGAACACGCAACTCGCCCGGCGTCGGTTGTTCGAAGACGCGCCCGAACCTGAAATCGCTCACCGCCGCGGCATGGAACACGGCGCCGACGGGCTTTCCAACCTGT
>JAXGQW010000008.1:0-114772 GCA_040766265.1 Verrucomicrobiota bacterium | reverse complement strand
AGCCACGCTCGCGGCCATCCTGACGCTTGACCAAGCTCAATAGGAAACGGTCGCGAGGAAGACCACAGCCCTTGCCCGGATCACCACCGCGCAGTCCCTCCGCCGGGCGAGGGATATTCGCCTCGGGGAGTCCGTTCCCGCCCGTGCGCGCGTTCGGACGCGCGTTCCGGCCGGGTCAGTGCAATAACGTTTACATCTTCCCCGGATTGGGGTTGGGAGCGATCCTGAGCGGCGCGCGTCGTCTCAGCAGCGCCGTGTTCGCGGCGGCGGCGCGCACGCTGGCCAGCCTGGCATATGAAGACGAACTGGCTGCGGGCTGCGTTTACCCGGCAATCGGGCGCATCCGCGAAGTCTCCGCGCACATCGCAGCAGCCGTCATCCGCGAGGTGCGCGCCGAAGGGATGCCACCCGGCGTTTGCCCGGCGGATGCCCTGAGCGAAGTGCAGGCGGCGATGTACCAGCCGGTCTATGGAAACTACGTCCTCTGATGGAGGCATGTTCGAGTCCCGTGTTGACGAATGCGAGTCGCAGCGTAGGCTGCGGGCCGCCAGCATGAATCCAAACGATGGAGCAGTCGGAATGAGGCAGCCTGTCCTGCCGGAAAGGGCGCTGAGGACTTGAACCGAAGGCTCGGCCCACATCATCCGTCCAGCAAGACCGACAATTCGCATCACCGGAGAGTTGCATGAAAGAACCAGTCACGAACCGCCGCAAGTTCCTCGGAACCATCGGCACCGCGTCGATCGTTGTGGGATCGGGAGTGCCCCTGCGGAACCTCGCCGCCGCAGCGGAGCGGAAGCTCGCGCTCGACGGCGGTGAGCCGGTGCGAACCTCGCTCCTCGGGGCTCGTCCGTATGGACCGCAGTACTACGACGACGTTGAGAAGCAAGAACTCCTGGAAGTCTTCGAGTCGAAGGTCCCCTTCCGCTGGTCGCGAGGACCGTCGTCCAAGGTCCTGGCGTTCGAGAAAGAGTATGCGGCGCACCTCGGGGCAAAGTTCGCCCTCGGGGTGACCTCGGGAACCGCAGCCCTCTACACCGCCATGGCGGCACTCGAGGTCGGGCCGGGCGACGAGGTGATTCTCCCCGCGTGGACCTGGTATGCCTGCTACGACGCGATCGTTCTTTCTGGAGCCCTGCCGGTGTTCGCCGAGATCGACGAGTCCTTCGACCTGGACCCGAACGACATCGAGGGGAAGATCACACCCCAGACCAAGGCGATCATGGCGGTCCATCTTCAAGGATGCCCATGCGACATGGACCCGATCCTCGAGATCGCACGGAAGCATAACCTCCGGGTGCTCGAGGACTGCGCCCAGTGTGCCGGTGGACGCTACAAAGGGAAATATGTCGGCACGATCGGCGACATCGGCATTAACAGCTTCCAGCTCAGCAAAACCATCACCGCGGGCGAGGGCGGGGCCGTGATCACGAGCGATCCGGAGCTTTTCGAACGCGCTTTCCGGTTTCACGACTTCGGCACGCTGCATTCGCCTTACACCGAGGCACTGGGGGGCGGGCTGCTTGGCGCGTTCGCCGCGTGCAACTTTCGCATGAATGAGTTCACCGGTGCGGTTCTCCGAGGCCAGTTGCAGAAACTGGAGACCATTTGCCAGGGCCTTCGCACTAACGCCCGAAAGGTCCGCGAGGCCATCGCCGATCTCCCCGGACTCAAACTGCGCAAGTCGCCCGATCTTGAAGGCGACCTGGGCGTAGGGGTCTTCCTCGACTGGGGCACTCAGGAACGTCGCGACAAGTTCCTCCAGGCCATGAGTGCCGAGGGGGTCTCGGCCTCGGCGCCGGGCGGTTCTGTCATCCTGCCTACCGCCCCGCGGATCGAAAAGAAGGCGACCGTCCATCGCGGTTGGCCTTCCTTCCAGAGCGCCCGGGGCCAGGCCATCCAATACGGCAGCGCGTCCTGCCCGCGGACCATCAGCATTCTCAGCCGCGCTGGGGGCGTCATTATGGACCCCAAGTTCAGTGACGACGACGTGGAGGATATCGCCAGGGCCATCCGGAAAGTCTACCTGGCCCTTGGCCGAGTCTGACCGACGTGTGGCCCAAGCCAGTGAGCCGCTCGTGGCGGCAGTCGCAGGGAGCCGCCAACGCTTCTGGCGGGTTGAGGGCTTTCGAAACTTCGATCGACTTCCCCCAGTCGTCGCCGCTGCACTTCCCTTGCGGGCTGCTCAGGATACATACTGCGGCCCGATGAACACCGGATGGATCGGCCAGTTTGGCTTGTTTGCTCTGGGTGCCACACTGTATGCGGGCGAACCGCCGGACACCAACTACGACGAGTCCAAGGTCCCGCCTTATACACTGCCGGATCCACTGGTCTGTTTCGATGGACGGCCGGTAAGGGATGCGCAGATGTGGCGTGAGGCGCGGCGGCCCGAAATCCTGCGCGCTTTCGCCACGAATGTCTATGGCCGCACCCCCGCGGTGCCATCCCGTCTGCGGTTCGAGACCGCCGATACCGACGCGCACGCCCTTGGCGGAATCGCCCTGCGCAAGCAGGCCGCCTCCACGTGGTCGTCCTGCGCGGAACTTACGCGGACGCCCATCAGGAGGGCTGGGCCCTACTCACCACCGAGGACTTCGTCGATCCCCAAGCGCCACCGCGGGACTATCGCCGCCGCACGACAGTCGAAGAGCTCCATCGCCAACTCAAGTGCTTTCACGACCTGACCGACTTCCACTCCCGCTCATTCAATGCCATCGCCGCGCAGGTGGTGTTCGTGCTTCTGAGTTACACCCTGCGGCAATGGCAGCTCTGGAAATTCCACCAGGAGTAATTGGCCCGTCGGCATCCGGACTTCATCGAGGACCAGCTCAACCTCGAAAATCAGTTCGTGGTCATTTACCATCAGCACGCTTATGTCCAGTTGCCGCTGTTGACCTTCACGCGCGAAGTCCTGGAATTGGCGCCCGCGGCGCGGGAACGCGCCCTGCGGCAAATCCGCCGCTTGGAGCAGAGCTTCCTCACCCCAGTGAAAAACCTCCGCCCCCACTGTCGATCTGCTTGAGACGGGCGCGGTCCGGATAGTCCAACCCATCCCTCGCCCTGACCAGCGACGCTTCATTCTCCGTGCCCGTCTCCAGGCGCGCACGGGCAACGAACGTCTCCTCGCCGTATCGCCGGAGCGCTCTGCCCTCGATTCAACCCTTCAGCCCTTCACTCGCCCTCGCGCACCGAACCCGACACCCCCCAGCCGTACCGCTCACCTCGCGCAACCGCTCGCCCTCCCCCCACTGTCTGAGTTGCGGTTACCTGCCAAAAGCGCGTTGCTGAACCGGAGCCGACGCGCTAGGGTGTGCTTATGCCGGTTTTGACGACAATCCATATTCGGCTCGATGAACGCGGCGTGGCGTGGATCGACGACTCGAACACGAAGGTGATCGAGGTCGCGCTGGACATGCTCGCCCACGGGTGGAGCCCGGAGGAGATTCACTTCCAACATCCGCACCTGTCTTTGGGGCAGATCCACGCTGCCTTGGGGTACTACTACGATCACAAAGCCGAGATGGATGACCAGATTCAGCGCGGGGTGCAGGACGCGGAACGGCGACGCCACCAACCGGGTGAATCCCCGCTGCGAAAGCGCTTGCGAGACCTGGGCAAGTTGGCGTGAGCGTCGGCCTGTACATGGACGTCCACGTGCCGGCGGCCATCACACGCGGGCTGGTACTGCGCGGCGTGGATGTCATGACAGCCCAACTGGACGGCACGACGCAGTTGGACGACTCCGATCTACTGGATCGAGCCACAGAGCTTGGGCGCGTTCTATTCAGTCAGGACGAAGACCTGCTCGCGGAAGCCACCAAACGCCAGCGCAGCGCGCAGCCCTTTGGTGGTGTGATCTACGCCCACCAACTCGGCATCACGATCGGCCGGGCGGTCAACGATTTGGAGATTCTCACCGAGGTCGGCACGCCGGAAGACTTCGCGAATCGCGTCGAGTTCCTGCCCCTGTAGGCGGCAATCGCCGGCACATGGAGAAGTCGGTTGCGCCGCGGGCGGATGGCGGCGCGAGCTTGCGTCGACCTCGGTCGGACCGGCATATTCCTGCCGATGAACCCGCCCGCCCGCCGCACTTTTCAACCGGCGTTTACAGCCGGCGCGCAGAGTGTTCCCACGATCAACCTGAGAAGGTCTGTTCGCTTTTCGGTGTCCAGGTCGACTGTCTGAGTTGAAGGCCCATCATGGGGCAGTGGTCGCCTCCGCTGACACGAAGCATCTGGCGAGTGTCGCAAAGCGGCGTCCAGGAAACCCGGCGGCCGGCACTCAATGCCACAGGACAAACAACTGGCCGGCGTGAAGCTTGACGACGTTCTCGAAAAGGTTGGACCACCGGCGCTACAGGCGCAGGCAAGACACAAAGAAGCATACAGCCCGCGGCGAGCCCGCGGGCTGCAACTGAGATCCCTTTCCAATCGTCACTCAAGGGGTCGCCGGCAGCTTGCGCACGACCCAGTGATACACATTGCTGGCATCCCAGGCGGTGCCCACCACGTAGATGTTCCCTTGAGGGTCAATGGTGATGCCGTTGGGTTGGGCCGATTTCCCGGCAACGAGTTGGTAACTGTCGATCGTGGCCCAAGTGATGGTCTCGACCTGAACCCACTTCTTGCCCTGCTTCACGAGCTTCGTGCCCGGCGTACCCTTGCGCACGGTCCATTGAGAACCGCCGGCGGCAGCGGGCACAGTCCCGCAGACGACGAGGTTGCCCGCGCTGTCTTGAACGATGCACCGCGCCTCCGAGGGAATGCTTGGCGCGTAGCGAGCAGGTCTTTTGTGTTCCTCATAACTTCACGATCTTTTGGTGTTTGGTTGTTTACCATGGAGGGTTGAACCGCCGTTCCCGGCCAAACCTCACAATGAAGCGGGTGAGTTTTCGGATGTTCAGCAACGAAGTCCGGCGAGATCACCTCGCGGTCCGGGCGCGGATTCTCCCAGGTGCGCTTGAACAGGCGGTCGTAGTCTCCAGGAAGGCAGGTCCAGGGGGCCACTGCGGCTGGAAACGGGGGTCGCGGCGGCTGTCGAGGGTGCAGTTCACCGTCGAGCGGATGCCCCGCCTCGATCGCGACGCGACCACTCCACCGGCTCCCTCGCCCCGAGCCTCAGCCCGTAACCGGGACCTTCGCCGAGGGCGGGGCGCGTGCGGGCTCGGGTTGCGGTGCGGCGGTGTCTGGCGGCAGTTGTCTTTGACGCCGGATTGCTCGTGAGCGCCACACGTAGTAAATCGCGGGATAGACGGTCAGTTCCATGATGACGGAAGTCACCACGCCGCCGATCATCGGGATGTTCGTCAACGACAATTATTCTTCACCATCAGCGACAATTAAAAATCACCAGTGGCACCGGCTGATTTGTTCAGTGTCTTATCGTTTGTTGACTCGCTTCTTGCCCCCTGGGCCAGCCCCTTGGGCGGAACGGAGTCTTTGGCGCCGCCAGGCGCCAAAGACGCAGTGAAGCCCAAGGGGCTGGTGGCGGCACCGCCTCATCCCTTGGCTTTTTCGTTCTCCCGGGGTCCGCGCAGGGTCTCCCCAACGAACTCCAGGATAATGGCGTGATGCACCAGCCGATCAACGGCCGCCATCGTCGTCATCGGATCCTTGAAGATCTGATCCCATTTCGAGAACACCAGATTGCTGCTCAGCATCACACTGCGCCGCTCGTAGCGCTCGGCCAAGAACGTGAAGAGCACTTCCATCTCCTCGCGCTCTTGCTTGACGTAGCCCAGATCATCCAGGACCACGACGTCGAACCGATCGAGTTTTCGCAGCAACTCTTCCAAGCGCAGGTCCCGCTTGGCCGCCAGCAGTTGCTGCACCAGCTTGAAGGTCGGGGTGAACAGCACCGTGTACTTGTGCCGCAGGATCAGCTCGCGCCCCAGCGCCGCCAGGAAGTGGCTCTTGCCGCGTCCGGGTAAACCCAGAGCGATCACGTTCTCCGCTCGCGTGACGAAGCTTCCCTCCACCAGGGTCGGCCACACGCGCCGCACTTTGGCCGGCCATTTGGCTTCGTCCAAACTGCCCAGCGTTTTGCCCGCAGGTAGCCCAGACTGTTTCAAGAGGCGTTCCAGCTTGCGCTCCCCGCGGTCCTGCGCCTCCGCTTCGCACAGGTGCCGCAGGAACTTCTCATAGCCCCATCCTTGCTGCTCGGCCTGTTGGACGACCCCCGCGTAAATCTGCGCCATGGTGGGCAGGCGAAACGCTTTGAGCAGCAGCGCCAACGCCTCAGTCGACATGGCCCACCTCCTCGCTCAGCAGCGCATCGTAGCTGGTCAAATCCGGCTCCAGTGCGCATTCCGGTACCGCCGCCTCGGCATCCAAGCGCAAGTACCGCCGCAAGCTCGCCACGGTCCATTTACCGGGGTGTCCGGGTCCGCTCCATTCCCCCACCAAGCTGCTGATGGCCGCCTCCCCCAACTCCGCCGCCAGCTTGAGCAAATGCAGGTACTCCAACTGGCCCGCGCGCTCTCCGTGGTCGGCCACCAGCCGGTCATAGGCCAAGCGGAAGGTGTGATCCGGATACAACTCCTCCCGATGCACGTAATGCGCGAAGGCGCCCGGCTTGCGCAGCAGATGCGTGATCAGGTGCCGATAATCGATCACGGCCCTTCGTCCCCCACAGGCCCGGGGCAACTTCAACAGCAGTTCCCTTCCGTGGAAGATCTTCAACTGTCCCTCGTACACTTCCACGCGCACCTCCTGGCCGATCAGCCGCGCCGGCACCGAGTAGGTCACTTTCTTGACGCGGATGGTGCTGTGCTCGCTCACCGGACAACGCAACTCGTCGTACTCGCTGAGTCGACTGGGTGGCAGCGCGCGCATCACCCGCAGTTCCTCTTGCAGCCGATTTCGTCGCGGATGGTTGCCCTTGTGCAGCACCCCCACCAAGAACTCATCATAGGCCTCCTCGGTCTCGAAGTCCCGATAGCCACGCAGCAAGAGATGTTGCTCCAACCGCCGCTTCAGATGCCCGTTGGCCGACTCGACGTCGCCGTTCTGCTCGGGGCAGTCAATCCCGATGGTCTGGGCCTTCATCCCATAGTGTTGCACCAGACTCACGAAGTCCGGATTGAACTCTCGCCCGCCCGATCCCACCCGATGCGTCGCTGCGCTGCTGTTGTCGATTTGCAGCCGCACGGGCACCGCTCCGAGTTGATGCAGACTCTCTTGCAGGCCTTGACGCAGACTCAAGAGCGACTCGGATTGACACCGGCTGGCCCACTCCCAGTTCGAGTACGTCAGCACGGCGTGCCCCAGCAGGTGCTCCAGGAACCGTCCCCGGATGGTGACCCCAAGACTGTTCGTGTTGGTCCAGTCCCACTCCATCACTTGCCCGGGCCGATGCTCCTGCGCGAAAAACACCTCCTTGTCCGGACCGTGCTGCAAGTGCCAAGCCTGCACCCGTCGCTGAAAAGTCCGCAGCGCCGACGGATCCACCTGGCCCTCCTCTCCATGCATCCGGCACAAATACTCGAAGAGTTCTTTGGCTTCCAACTCGGGCGCCTGCGCGAGCATCCGCTGCGCCGGTTCCCAAATCGCGGCCACCGGATCCGGCCGCGTTCGCCACGTGTGCTTGCTCTGCAGTTCGTCGGGCGTTTGGCCCGCCTGCAGATACTTCCGTGCCGTCTGAGGATGGACATCGGCCTTCATCGCGCTGACGACAATCTTCCCCGTTCGTTCGTATTCACTCATGAGCCGTCGGTATTGTTGGTTGTTGATCATCTCGCAGCCCCCCGCAACGGGCTGGCCCCAAGGCCAGCCCGCCAAGGGCTGCGTGACCTTACCGGCTCACTGGTGATTTTTAATTGTCGTCAGTGGTGAATTCTAATTGTCGTTGAACGGGATGGCGATGCGCTTCATCACGTCGGCGCCGGCGCCATGGCTCCACATGATGGGCATCAGACCGGCGATGATCACCGAGGCGGTCATGATCTTGGGGCGAACGCGTTTGACCGCGCCGTGGTGAATGGCGTCCCGCAGGCCCGCCAGACTGCTCAACAACCCCTTCTTTTTCCACTTCTCGAAAGCGATGTCGAGGTAGAGGAGCATGACGACGCCTGTCTCGGCATCGAGGCCGGCCAGCGCGATGATGCCCACCCAAACCGCCACGCTGAGGTTGTAGTCGAGCAGATGGATCGTGGCGAAAGCGCCCACCAGCGAGAACGGCACGGCCAGCATGACGATGGCAGTTTTGATGGCCGAACGCGTGTTGAGGTAGATGATCAGAATGATGACGAGCAATGTCAGCGGAATGACGACCGTGAACCGCGCCTTGGCTTGCAGCATGTATTCGTATTGGCCGCTCCAAAAGATGTTGTAGCCCTGGGGCAGGTTGATGGTGCCGTCGGCGACCGCCTCGTTGACGGCGCGCATGGCCATTTTCACATACGTGCCGATGTCAATGCCCTTCACGTCCACGTAAATCCAGGCGTTCGGCACGGCCGCTTCGCTCTTGATGCTCATCGGGGCATTGACGATCTTGATCGTCGCCAACTGGCCCAGCGGCACCTGTGCGCCCGTCGGTGTGGGCACCACCAAGTCGCGCAGGGCTTGCATATCCTGCCGGTAATCGCGCTCGTACCGGAGGTTGATGCTATAGCGTTCCAGCCCCTCGACCGTCGTGCTGAGCGGCATTCCACCGAGCGCCACGGCCAGGACTTCCTGAACCTCGCCCTGCGTGAGGCCGTAGCGGGCGATCTCGTCGCGGTTGATCTCGAACTCCAGGTAGCGCCCGCCGATGACGCGCTCGGAATAGGCGCTGGTCGTGCCGGGCACTTGCTTGACCACCGCCTCGACCTCAGAGCCGATTCGCTCCAACTCGGCAAGGCTGGGGCCGGCGATTTTGATGCCGACCGGGGTTTTGATGCCCGTGGAAAGCATGTCAATGCGGGTTTTGATCGGCATGGTCCAGGCGTTGGCCAGCCCGGGAAACTGAATGGCGTTGTTCAACGCATCGGTAAGCTCCTCGACCGTGCGCCGCCGATGGGCGATCACCTTTCCGTTCTCGTCTTTGATGTCCACCTTGGGCCATTCCTCCTCCGGTTTGAGCATGATCGTGGTCTCGATCATGTCAAAGGGCGCGGGGTCGGTCGCGGTCTCGGCGCGGCCAACTTTGCCGAATACATGATGCACTTCGGAGAATGACTTGATGATTTTGTCGGTCTGTTGAAGCAGTTCGCGCGCTTTCGTGGACGAGATGCCGGGGAACGTCGTGGGCATGTAGAGCAAATCGCCTTCATACAACGGCGGCATGAACTCGGACCCGATGTTCTGATACGGGAAGAATCTTCCCGCTTTGAAAGCCCACTCCTTCACCGGGCCGTCGGGGAGGAAACGGGCCGCGAGCTGATTCGAAGGAAAGAATATCCAGGCGATGATGGCGGCCGCGGCAATGATGACAGCCCAGCGCCACTTGATGACAAGGTCAATCACCGGGTGATACACCCAGATGAGGAAGCGATTGACGGGATTCTTTTCCTCCGGCGGGATTCTCCCCCGAATGAAATACCCCATCAGAATCGGCGCGAGCGTGATCGAGAGCAGCGCCGCGGCGGCCATCGAATAGGTCTTGGTGAACGCGAGCGGCTTGAAGAGGCGACCCGACTGTCCGGTCAGCATGAAAATCGGGAGAAACGACACCGTGATGACAAGCAGCGCGTAAAAGAGCGTCGGACCCACCTCCACGGAAGCGTCGCGGATGATTTCCAAATGCGGTTTTTTCCCCTGGTCGTGCTCCATGTGTTTGTGGGCGTTCTCGATCATGATGATGACCGCGTCCACCATCGCGCCGATAGCAATGGCGATGCCGCCCAGGGACATGATGTTCGAACTGATGCCCTGGCCGAACATGACGAGGAACGACATGAGCACGGCGATGGGCAGGATTAGAATGGCCACGAGCGCGCTGCGCAGGTGCAGGAGGAACGCGATGCAGACCAGCGCCACCACGATGCTTTCCTCGATGAGCTTCTCTTCGAGCGTCTTGACGGCCCGATCAATGAGCGCGCTGCGATCGTAGGTGATGGTGTAGGTGACATCCTCTGGCAGCGCCTTCATGGCCTCGTCGAGTCTCTTCTTCACGTCGAGAATCACCTGCCGCGCATTGGCGCCGTAGCGGACAACGACGACACCGGCGACGGTTTCACCTTCGCCATTCAGCTCGGCGATGCCCCGGCGCATTTCCGGGCCGAGTTGCACGGTCGCCACGTCGCGCAGGAGAATAGGCACGCCGTTGGGTCCAACTCCGACGGCCACTTTGCGGAGCGATTCAACGTTCTGGACGTAGCCCTTGACCCGGACGATGAATTCCTTTTCCGCCATTTCGATCGAGCGCCCGCCCACTTCGCCGTTGCTCATCTCGATGGCCATGCGGACTTTCGAGAGCGGCAAGTCGTAGGCGCGCAGCTTCACCGGGTCCACCGTCACCTGGTATTGTTTCTGGAAGCCGCCGATGGATGCCACTTCCGACACGCCGTCCACAGCGGTGAGTTGATAGCGGAGATACCAGTCTTGAATGGAGCGCAATTCCTGGAGGTCGCGGTTTGTCGAATGGATGGAATACATGAAGGCCCAGCCCACGCCAGTGGCGTCCGGACCAAGGGAGGGCGTGACGCCTTTGGGCATTTGGCTGCTGATCTGGCTCAGATACTCCAGCACCCGGCTGCGCGCCCAGTAAGGATCAGTGCCGTCCTCGAAGATGACATAGACGAACGAATAGCCGTAGAACGAGTAGCCGCGCACCACCTTCTTGAATGGCACCGACAGCATCTTGGTGGTGATGGGGTAAGTCACCTGGTCCTGGACGATCTGCGGTGCCTGGCCGGGATACTCCGTGTAAATGATGACCTGCACGTCCGACAGGTCGGGGATCGCGTCGAGCGGAATGTTCTTCACCGCGTAAACGCCGCCCAGCACCAACGCGATGGTGGCCAGGAGAACAATGAATTTGTTCTTCAGCGAACACTCTATGATGCCTTTGAGCATCAGAAATCCTTCGGGTCGCGGTTCAATCCTGGTGTTGCGGGGCGGTGTTCGCAGGGGCCGGATGTTGCTTGAGCCAGTTTGCTTCGGCTGCTTTGCGGTGGCCCACGGTGGCCGTGGGAACAAGCTCCATCTCGCATTCGGAACACTTGCCGGGTTTGTCCGAAACAACGTGGGCGTGAGACGCCATCGGGCAGGTGTAAAGCGGCGAAGTCACCGGAGCCGCCGCGGTGTGCTCGGTGTGCGCGCTGGCCGGCGGCGCGGGCTTGGGCATGACAGGAATGAGCGTCATCGCGCACTTCGGGCATTTGCCGGCCCTATCGAGCTTCACGTCGCTGTGCTCCGGCATCGGGCAGACGTAGGTGTGTGGCTCTGCGGTTGGCGACTCGCTTGCAGCAACTGAGGTTGGCGGCTGCGCGCCGTGGCCGGCGTGTGCGGCGGTTTCAGCCTCGCCGGGCTTCTTGGGGTGAAGCATTTTCTGGATCGCCTCGCGGAGCTGGCTTTCCGAATCGAGCATGAACTGCCCCGAAGTCACGACGCGTTCGCCTGCGTTGAGACCGTTCAAGACCTGATACATGTCGCCCTCGGCGCGCGGACCGAGCGTGACCGTGCGCGGATCGAATTTCCCGCCGTCGAGAGCAACGAACACCGTGTTCTTTTCGCCGCTGCGCAGGACGGCCATGTTCGGCACGAGCAGCGCCGAGGACTCGAGTTCAGCCCTCAGTTCCACCCTGGCGAACATGCCCGGTTTCAGCAGATAACCGGGATTGTGGAATTCCATGCGGACGCGCGCAGTGCGGGTCTTTTCGTCCACGGTCGGATAGACGTAAGTGACGCGTCCACGAAACTGGCGGTCAGGCATGTAGGAGAGTTTGACAAGCGCCTCCTGGCCGAGTTGAACGAACGGGAGATCCTGTTCGTAAACCTCCGCATAAACCCACACCAATCCGAGGTCCGCCAGCCGGTACATCATCATGCCCGAATCCACCATCTGGCCTTCCACGACCATCTTGTTGATGACGAAACCATCCTGCGGCGCGACGATGCGCAGCGTCTTGCGCGCCTGGCGCGTTTCCTCGACCTCGGCAATCTGCGCGTCCGAGATGTCGAAGAACTTCAATTTGGTTAGCGCTGCGGCCTTGAGCGAATCGCTGCCCGTAGCAGGTCTGTTGGTCGGATTGATCGCCAGCAGATATTCCACCTGCGCGCTGTAGAGTTCAGGCGAGTAGATTTCAAAGAGCGGATCGCCTTTCATCACCAACTGGCCCGTGGCATCCACATAAAGCTGCTCAATCCAACCCTTGAACTTGGTGGTGACATCGGCCAACCCCGGCTCGTTGTATTCAATCGTGCCTACGGTCCGGATCACGCGACGCAGCGGGCCGTTGGTCACAAGGTCCGTGCGGATGCCCATGTTTTGAATCGTCACCGGGTCAATGGAAATCGCGGAGGCCTCCGCCGCTGCCGCTTCGTCCTCATAGACCGCTACCATGCCCATGCCCATGCTGTCTTTGCCCGGCGTTTCGCGAACCTCGCCGGGAATCATCGTGGACTTGTAATACTTGATCCTGCGCTCGCCGGAAGGAGCGGTCGCAGTCGCACCGCCCGTGGACCGTTTGATGGGCGTGAGCTTCATGCCGCAAATCGGGCAGTTGCCCGGCTTGTCCTGGATCACCTGCGGGTGCATGCCGCAGGTGTAAAGCGTTTTGGCCTCCTGTGCCGCTTCGCCCCCGGCAGCGGCGTGCTTGTGGCCCGTCGAGCGACCGACGAAGAATGCGCCGGCGATTGCTGCGATGGCGATAGGAACGAGAACGATTTTGGCTTTCATACTTGGTCAATGAGAATGGGTGGGCGTGTCGGACGATGCCGGCTTGCTATCAGAGGTTGCGTTTGTTTCGACCGTCCAGCCGGGAATCGGCGGATGTCATGCTGCGCGTGCCCCCGCCCATCGCCGCGCCGGAAACCGGCATGCCTTGGACGATCAAAGACAGTTCCGCCAGCACGATTTCCCGCTGTGTGGCCACATCCACCCGATCCAACTGGAAGCCCAGCCAGGTCCGCTCGGCGTCAATCAGGTTGAAGAAATCAATCTGCTGCGAGATGTAACCGGCGCGCGCCACTTCCAGCGACTTCTGCGATTTGGGAAGAAGCTGCTTTTCCAGCAGTTCGAGGTTACGCGTAGCTTCTCGATAGAGATATGTCCGCGCCGCTACGTCGGCGGCCAGCGCGATTTGTGCCTCGGACAGGCGCGCCTCGGCGGAACGTTTGTTGGCCTGCGCTTCGGCAATTTGCGCCGCGATCTTGTCCCGCCAGATCGGCAGCGACACCGTGCCCAGCGGGCGATACATCGTCGGGTTCATTTTCGCGTCGGCCATCAAACCGAGGCTGAAATCCGGCAGGCGCGTCCGTTTGGCCAGAGCGATGGCGGCCTCGGCGGCGCGTACGTCGGCGGCCATCGCTTTGAGTTGCGTGTTTTGCTCCAACGCACTCTGGAAAACCTGATCGCCGGAAAGGTCGAGCGACGTGGACTCGAATCGTCCAGGCATCGGCGGCTCAGGATCGTTGCCGGACAGGCCCAACGCGGCCTTGAACTGCGCCATGAGTGCGCTGCGCGAATCCTCGAGGTTGGCGATCTCCGTCTTGAGACTGTCCTGCTCGATTTGCGCGCGCAGCACGTCCTGCAATGTGACTTTGCCCACTTCATTCTGCGCGCGTGCAGATGCTTCCAGGTCGCTCAACAATTGCAGCGTTTCACGGCCCACGCGGATTCTCTCCGCAAGAAAGCAAAGCTGGTAATAAGCGCGCTTCACGTCGAATGCGCTGGTGAGCACCGCCGATTGAAACGTAAAGTGTCTGGACTGGCTTTCGGCAGAGGCGACTTGCGCACCGACTCGCAGCTTGTCCGGCCACGGAATGCTTCCCATCAGGCCAGGCATGATGGAGGTGATGATGTTTTGGATGTCCATTTGAAAGCTGAACTGCGGGTCAGGCAACGACCGCGCCTGCGTGATGCGTTCAACGGACGCCCGCCAATCGTAGTATGCGGCCTCGACCCTTGGCTGATTGAGCATCGCAAACGCGAGATAATTGCTGAGGCTCGAATCACCGGCCAGCTCGGGCAACGCGGGCCTTTCGCCGCGAGGCCGGTAGTCGCTCGCGACTGCTTGCGCCTGTTGACGGGCCGCCTTCTCGCTCTTGGTTGGAATCCCTTTGCAGCCGGAACACAGCATCGCTGCGGCAACAGTTCCAACCCCGCCGAGGAGCCAATTCCATTTGCGCCTACTCATGTGTGTAATGAACTGCCTGGACCGCCGAACCTCTCGCCGGAGGCAATGCACGATTGCAGCGGGTAGGGTTTGGGCTTGGCGCTCTGGCGTTCCGCAGGACCGGCAGACGCCAATGTGACGATTCCCAGGAGGACACCGGCACCGAACAGGCAGTTCCAGAAGGACGTGACATGTTTCATAAATGCGTTGGCTTGATTCATTGATCATGCTTTCTGTTGCAGGGACCACATTGGCCCCTGTTCGTCAGGGCATACACCGGTTAGCGGAAAACCCCTCAGACTTTCTTGCTTTCAATCACATGTCCGGTGTTGGCTTCCCGCCTTTCACCGTTGCGCAGCAGGATTCGCTGTCGGCACCGCAACTGGTGCAAGTCTGCCGGGCCACCTGCTGCTTGTTCATGTGTTATCGTTCCAGCGCGAACGGTCGCCGTGACCGCGTCGCAACCTGCTTAGCCCGGTTATTTCACACGCTTCGCGAGGACTCCTAACCGGGCTAGTTGGCGAAACCGCGCCCGGAAAGGGACCCAAGAGGATCCCGTCGGTCCTGAAGGTGTTCTTCCATATGAACAGTGTGTTGCATCGCTCTGACTCTGGGACCGGGCGCGGTTTTGCTTTTCTAACCCGCATAGCGGTCCTCTTGCGAACTCTGACCGCCCTGTGCACCGACGGGGTGTGAAATATGCGGGTTAGGGTCTGTGCAAAATCCCGCAGGAACAAAGAGGCAGAAGGTTGAGGGGTTTGCGTGACAGCGGTGTATGAGAAAGCTGGCGAGTGGTGATGGAAGCAACCGCTGCCCAAACCGAATAATGATGGACAGGAATGCGAAACATCTGATTCTACCTGTTGAACTGGCTGCGCCCGGAGCCTTCGCCTCCCTGAGCGGAGCCGTGGCATGGCCAACCGCCGCAATGGCCACCTCCGCTGCGAAACCTTGATCTCTGCTGGCGGGTGCTCCGCTGGCCCAATGACTATGAACGACGACGAGACGCAAAGAATGAATGATGAGAAGCTGCGAGCCATTCTGCTCGAAGCAAGACCTGCCGCGCCGCCATTGCCATTCCGGTTCCAAGAGTCCGTCTGGCGTCGCATCGAGAAGGAAGAAGCTGCGCCCATCCCGCCCCCCTCGCTGCTCGTCCTGCTGGAACGTTGGGCGGATCGCCTGTTCCTGCCACGATTCGCGCTGGCCAGCCTGGCACTCTTGCTGGTGGCGGGTGGCCTCACGGGCTTTGTCTCCAGCGCCGACTCAGTGAAGCAGCAGGCACAAGAGCGTTACCTGTCTTCAGTCGCGCCGAACATTCTTCACTGATGCCATGCGCCGTCCGCTTCTCATCCTCGTCGTCATGCTTCTCGCCGGAGCAGCCGCGTTCTTTGGCGGACAGCGACTCGTGGCCTACTGGTGCGTCAAACACATGGCCCGTCCCACGGACGATCTCGACTGGCTTCGGCTGGAGTTTCGCCTGAACGACGCCGAGCTTGCCCGCATTCGCCAACTCCACGATGGCTATCTGCCCAAGTGCCGCGAATTCTGCGAACGCATTGACGCTCGAAAGGGTGAGTTGCAGGCGCTGCTTGCTTCGCCCGCGAACGCCCCCGCCGCTGTTGAGCAGAAGCTGATCGAAGTCGGAACGGTTCGCGCCCGGTGCCAGGCCGCCATGCTCCAACACTTTCAGGAAGTCAGCCAGGTCATGCCGACCGAGCAAGGCCGGCGCTACCTGGCCGAGATGCAGCGCCTGACGCTCGGATTCCACGAGCAAATCGAACGCACCATGTCGCCCGCCGGCAGCGACCTGCATGGACACCGCTAACACCGAGGCCCTGAACCGGGCGGACATGGCAAGGCTGGTGGGCGGGCAAGACGCGGCGCTCAACGACCTCATGGACCGGCACGCTCAGGCTGTGTTTCGCTTCCTCTGTCGGATGCTGGGAAACGAGGACGACGCCAACGACCTCGCGCAGGACACCTTTGTCCGCGTCTATCGCGCCCGCGAAAGCTACAGGCCTGAGCAGACATTCAGCACCTGGCTGTTCACCATCGCCGCCAACCTGGCGCGCAACCAACTGCGTTGGCGTTCCCGGCATCCGAACGTCTCGCTCGACGCCGAATCAGAAACGACTGAGCAAACGCTCGGCGATACGCTGCCATCGAGCATCGCGACCCCTCATCAGGCGACGATCGCGGCCGAACGTGCTGAAGCGGTGCGCGCCGCGGTGCAAGACCTCCCGGACGAAATGCGCGAAGCCATCGTGCTTTGCGAGTGGGAGGAGATGGCCGTCGCCGAGGCCGCTTCGGTCTTGCAGAGCACTCCCAAAGCCGTCGAGTCTCGCCTTTACCGTGCCCGGAAGCTTCTTCGCGAGCGGCTGAACCGATGGCTTGGACCTGACAGTCAAAGACGCCGGCAGGACGGGAGTTAATCCGCCCAGTGATGTTCATTGGTTTGACGTTGCTTGGGTTGATGTCGTTTATGAAAAGGACGAAGTTGGCGCTCCGCTCCCCAGCCGCAGGACCAGCAGCGAGCCAGCGATAAAGAGCGCCGCGCTGTAGCCAAACGCCACGCTCGTTCCAAACGCCGTCCAAAGCGCGCCCACGATGACGCTGGACAGAAAGTCGCCCACTCCGTTCACCGTCGCGAGCGTGCCGAAGGCCATGCCGTGGTGCTCCTCGCCGACCAGTTCGGCACAAAAGGAATCTTCGAGCGTTTCTTCAATCGCGACATAGACGCCACCCACGACGAAGATTGCGCCGAGCGTCCACGGGGTCAGCGGCAGAAAGACGATGGCTACAGTCATTGCCGCCGCCAATGCGTAACCGGTTGCGAGCACGATGCTTTTCGGATACCGGTCGGCCAACCAGCCCGCTACCACCGCAAAACCCGCGTAAAAGACGTTGTGCAAGATGTAGAGAGCGACGGCGACACTCGCCGCCTTCGGTGCGCCCAGTTCGGGCGTGAGCTTTTGTGTTGCGAGCAGAATCAACAGCGTGTGGGCGAAATCACCTGCGCCGAACAGCCCCACGGCAACGAGGAATTTGCGGAAGCGGGGCGGCAACAACTTCAAACGCTCCCCGAAGGTAATGTGCGGCACGGGCCGGCGCTCCTTTTCCTTAACCGCGAATGCGATCAGCCCGGCGGCGATCAGCCCGGGAATCAGCGTGAGCGCGAACAGCGTTGGGTAGTGGTGATTTACCGCTTGCAGGAGGAAGAACGCGCTGGCCGGACCAACAATTGCACCCAGCGTGTCCATCATCCGCTCGAAGCCGAACGCCCGGCCGTAGGTCTCCTTGGTCACCGCGCCCGCCAGCAATGCCTTGCGCACGGGCGTGCGCACGCCGCGTCCCAGCCATGCGCAAGCCCGGGAGATCAACACATGCCATGCTGCCGTTGTCAGACCAAACGAGGCAGTGCCCAGAGCCGTGACGAGGTAGCCAATGACAGCCACCGGCTTCCGGCGGCGCAATTTGTCGGTGTAGTAGCCGCTCGCCATCTTCGCAAATGACGATAGCCCGTCGGAAACGCCTTCGATCAACCCCACCCAAAACGCCGCCACTCCCATCGTGGCCAGAAACGCCGGCAGGACCGTCGTGGCGATCTCGTGCGACCAATCGCTGAACAAGGAGGCGAGACCGATGCCCAGCACAGTGCGGTTCAACCACCGAGAACGAGATGAGACCGTCATCGAATGCGTTTGCATTTCAAACACGGCCACGCAACTTAACCTCCTCGACACGGCTATTCAAACCGCCCATGCCGCATCGCCAGCACGGGTAGCACAAGCAGGTTCAGCGCCGTGCTCGTGATCAGGCCGCCAAGAATCACCAGCGCCATCGGCCCTTCAATTTCCCGAAGGATCGCCCTGGTTAGGCTTGCTTGCTTTACCGGGCTTGACGACACCCCCCCTACTGCCCAAGATGCCGGGTGACGAAAAGCAATGCTGCTGACCCGCTCACGCGTCGAAAAGCAAGACATTCTGTCATTGAACGAACGCGGTGCCCGAGCATCCCACCCCCACACCACGAAACACCGCCTCGCAGGCCTCCTATGAACCAACCATCGAGCGTTTCCCGTCGATCCTTCCTCAAAGCCGCAGGCGCACTCGGGCTCGGCGCCTCCACGCTGCCCGCCTGGATGCCAAGCCGGGCCCTGGCCGCCGCCGGGGCCAACCGCAGACTGAACCTGGCCTTGATTGGCTGCGGCGGACGGATGGGCCAGATCCTCGGCTCGGCCCTGCAACAAGGCGACCAGGTCGTGGCCCTCTGCGACGTGGATACCCGGCAGATCGCCGCGTTGCGGAAGGGTTTCGCTGCCCCGCTCGAGCGGGCCAAGGTGTACGAGGATTACCGGAAACTCCTGGACACGGAGAAGTCCGTGGACGCGGTGATCATTGCTCCCGGCCAGCGCTGGCATGTCCCGATGAGCAAGGCGGCGATGCTGGTTGGCAAGCACGTGTTCTGCGAGAAGCCGCTCGCCCATAGCTGCGCCGAGGCGCGCGAGATTCGCGAAATCGCCCGCCAAAGCCGGGTGGTCACTCAACTGGGCACGCAAGGCGGTTCGACCGACACTTTCCGCCGCAGTATGGAGGTGATTCAGGCTGGTCTCTTGGGTCAGATTCGCGAAGTCCACTGCTGGATCACCCGCACGTTTCCGCCCAGCGCGCCGGTGAACATGAACGCCGACCCGATTCCCGAAGGGCTCAACTGGGACTTTTGGTGCGGTCCGTCGCCGCTGCTGCCGTACAAGCGCTATTACATGGCGGCACCAGGCGCGGTGGGCTGCCTGCACTGGGGCCGTTGGCTGGCCTTCGGTGACGGGCATCTGGCCGACATGGGCGCCCACGGGCTGAATCTGCCCTATCGGGCCTTGAAGCTCGGCCCGCCGTTGCGGGCGTCCGTGAACATCCCGGAGCCACTCAAGGACAGCTACCCTTCGGCCAGCGACTTCCGTTGGGATTTCGCCCCTCGTGAAGGGTTCGGTCCGGTGAGTGTGTGGTGGCACGATGGCAGGAAGGCCGGCCCGCCCGAGGAACTGGGCAAGGAACTGCTGCCCACCTTCGGCAAGGTGCCTGACAACGGTGTCCTCTTCGCCGGCGAGAAGGGCATTCTGTACTCGAATGCCTGGGGCGTGGGCGGCGTGGTCCGGCTCAAGGGCGAGGCCGACTGCCGCGGCGTGCTGGATCACGAGGCGGGCAAGCCGTTGCCCCTCACGCTCCCACGAACGAAAGATCACATGCGCGAATGGCTCGACGCCTGCAAAGGCGAGGGGCAGACTTTCCAAGGCTTCGATTCCTCCGCCCCGATGGCCGAGGCGGCCATGGTGGGCATGGTGGCCATGCGCTTGGGTCGGCCCGTCGAATGGGACAGCGAGGCGCTCCGCGTCAAAGGCATCCCGGAAGCGGAACCGCTCGTCCGCCTCGAACACCGGAAGCAGTGGCTGTAGGTCGAGCACCCCGCCCTGAAGCTGCTCCAGGCTACCGTTTGCCCTTAGCCCGGATGTTTCACAAAGCTGCGCGGAGTCTGACATCCGGGCTGTGGCAAAACCGCGCCCAGAAAGGGAACCGGGAGCATTCTGTCGGTCCTGAGAATGGTCTCTCATGGGAACAGTGTGATGCCGTTCTCGATCTCTCGAACCTGGCGCGGTTGTGCTTCTCTAGCCCGCATAGCAGTCCTCTTGCGAAGTCCGGATCAGCAGATGGTCGCCCGCCACCGCGGGTGTGGCCAGACATAGCTTTTCGAGCGTGTTCGTGGCCAGGAGTCGGAAGGTCGGTCCTGCCTGCACGACACAGGTATCCCCGCGCTCGTTCAGGAGGAACAACCTGTCCCCGCACATCCACGGCGAGGCCGTGAAGTGTCCCCGCAGCCGTTCCTCGTAAATCGAAGCGCCGGTGACGGCGTCGTAACAGGCAAGCAGGCCGATGTCCTTGATCACGTACAGGTACTTGCCGGCCACCAGAAAAGACGGGACATAGGGAGCGGTCTGCGGTTGCCGCCAGGCCACGTAGCGGTTCTGGGTCTCGCCTTCTTGCAGCGAAATGTCGCCCGCTGCGCCCGGTCGGATCGCATAAAGTGGTTTCTGCCGATCCGCCACAAAGCCCGAGCCGACATAGACCATTCCGTTTCCCGCCACCGGGTTGGGCACCGCCTGGTGAACTTGACGTTCCCAGAGTTTCGCTCCGGTGTTCAGGTCGCAGGCGAGCACCAACCAGCGATGTTCGCCCCGGCCGCCGCGATCCTTGCCCAGGTAGAAGCCTTCTTCCGGCTGCTCAGTGCCCTGGGTGTCCACGGCGGTGGTAAGTAAGACGCGGTTCCCCCAGGCAATCGGGCTGGACCACCCCAGGCCCGGCACGTCAATCCGCCAGGCCACATTGTTCGTCGTGTCCCATTCCGTGGGAACTCCACTGCTTTTCGGGTCTTGGGCTATGCCGCTGCCGCCCTCGCCTAATATCAGCGGGATACCAGGTAAAACCTCGTCGCGGATTTTCACAACAGATGCGACGAAACCAGTCCCGTGCGATGGGAGGACGCCCCGCGCGGCTGTCGAGGATCACCTGAAACGGCACAAGATCCCGGCGTAAGAAACGGCGGATCGGAGCGTAAGCCGCAGGATCGTTCAGGTCCTTGTCGCCACCTATCAGGTCTTGCTCGAGAGGCCCGCACTCGGCGGTCAGGTTCATTTTTTCATAGATTAGCCGCACACGAATCTCTTCAGCAAGGGACTCCAAACTGCAGCGTGCCCCAGGTGTCTGCGACGTCCTGCAGACCGGAAAACAGGAGCTTCAGCGGGGCGGCACGAGGCCCCGACGGAGGCTGGGCAGGCGGGTCTGAGGGCACCCAAAGTAATTGGTGGCAGGAAGCCGGCTGCTGATCACGGTGGGTGAGGGAAAGGGGGGCACCGGCCTCGCTCTGCGTGATCGGAAGAGGCTGAGGAAATCGACACATGAAGTCCCCGCGAGGCTTGCCTCGCGGGGACTTGTCCTTTGCGGTATTGGGTGTGAAACACAAAGGCGCAAAGAACGCGTGCCGGAGACAACCGGCGGATCAGTGTCTATACCGGTTGCTCGAGAACGTCGATGCCGAACTGGCCCAGGCCGTGCAGCAGCGAGGGTGTGTATTTTGCCCGGAGGGGACGCTCCACCGGGCCGACTACGACCGTAAACCCCGCGGCGGCCCCGAGTCCTGGGACTCTCGTCACAGCTTCTGTTGCGACCAAGATGGCTGCCGCCGACGGCACACGCCCCCGTCGGTGCGTTTCCTGGGCCGCAAGGTCTACGTCGGCTTCGTGATGGTGCTCAAGACGGCGCTGCACCAGGGGCTCAACGCCGCCCGCTTGGCGCAGTTGCGTTTGGTGTTGCCCGAGATTGACCGACGGACGGTGGAGCGGTGGCGGCAGTGGTGGGAGGAGCACTTCGTGGCGACCGCCTTCTGGAAAGCCGCCCAGGCTTGCTTGAGCCCGCCGGTGCGGCCAGTACCTCTGCCGCTGGGGCTCTGCGAGCGCTTCCCCATCGATACCCCCGACGGACTGGTGAATTTGCTGCGTTGGCTGAGCCCGAGCAGCACCGGTTCCGCCGTCGCGGAGGTGGCTATGTGAGGGGCGGGAGATTCCCCGCAGAGCATGCCTCTGGTCCGGGGTGCGGGGGGTCAACTACAAGGAGCGCGTCGCCCGCGAAGGGCCTAAAAATGAACGACGACACTCCTCTGACCGATCCGAGTCACGCTCGCACCTCCGAGCGCTGGGCCCGCTTTCGCTTTGGCGTGGTGGGCCAACTGCTGGCGGCTCCACCTTCGCCGGGAGAACTGCACCAGCGGTTGCGCGCGCTGGCCGCTGTGTCAGCAGTGACCGACTGGCCAATTCGGGACTGCGCGTGCAGGCGTCTTGCATGGGCATCGGACAGGCGGCCGGAGCTGCGGCCACCCTGGCCGCGAAGGCGGGAGCCACCCCCACTGGAGGTACCGCTCAAGAAAATCCACGACCTGCTCCGGGCTCACGGCGGCATCATTCCCGGCGATGCGCGGTGACGCTGCGGCAGGGTTGAAGGGTGACCCGATTCCACCGCGTCGGAGACCATTCTTGGGAAAGGGGGTCACGGTTGAGCCTTCGCCTTTGCGGGCCGAGGCCGCGGATCGACGGACGCCGGGTCGAATACGGCTAGGTCCGGCAGTTCGGTCCGGACGCCTGTCGCCGGAACCTCCAATTGTGCCGTCCAGACAATGCCGTTCAGGATCAAGCGACGGAGATCTTCCAGTCCCCAGTTGCGATAGAAGTGCGGCATGACGATGCCCACGCCGCGCCCTGCGTCGGCTCGCTGGATGCCCCAGGCGACGAACAGGGACGTTTTCATGAGATCGATCCTGATGGAGGTGTATGGACACTTTTCCTTCCGCTTTCGATGACGATAAAGCACCTAAGTCTTTGCTTTTGCGACGTGGCTGCAGTGTGCCTGACCAGGTGTAGCCTTCAAGGCGAAACGAGGCAGCATTGGTCCGCTCGCGCACACCGAGCGGCCCCAATGGTCTACGAACACCCCGCCGGGCGGCGGCTCGCACAGCCTGGATTTCGGGGCCAAGGCGGGCCCGTACGCGGTCGATCTCCCGGATGCCGCCCGCGAAGCCCTGAAGGGACTGAGGTCTTTCACGATCACCGCCTGGCTCAATCGCACAAGTGACGAGGAAGGTCCCGGCGGCAACCGGATCGTCCATATGGCCGACACCCTGGGTTCCCGTGCGGGGATTGATCTGGTCGTCACGCGTGACGGCCGGCTGAAGATCGGCGTAAACGAATGGCCGGATCAGACGCCGGCGGCCAGTGAGCCGGGCCTCACTCCCTTGGATCGCAACGCAGGCAAGGACAACTGGCGATTCATTGCGGTTGCTTACGATTCCACGGCCGCCAACGAGCCTGTGAAGCTCCACATTGGCACGACCACCGCCGAGGTCCGCCTGCACAAGGCGGTCTCGTACGACCGGGGACCCGTGGGCAAGGGCGCCGGCGTCCTGACCGTGGGCCACTTCAGTCCCGCCGTGCGAAGCAATCACAGCGACCGCATGTTTCGAGGGCTCATGGACCAGGTGCGGCTCTTCGGCAGCAAGGTTGACGGGACCGGCGCGTTGTCTCTTGACGAGATTCGAACCATCCACAGACTGTGACTATGAAACCCCTGATAGCTTTCGGCTTGATCCTTGGCCTGCTGCCTGGCTTCGCGGCCGCCGATCCCATCGAAATCCATGTCGCTCCCACGGGCAATGACGCCGCCGACGGCACCCGGGCCAAGCCGGTGGCCAGCCTCATCGGCGCCCGCGATGCGGTGCGCCGCCTGCGCGCCGACGGCAAGACAGGCCCGGTGCGCGTGGTGGTGGCGGACGGCACTTACCGCCTCGCCGAAGCTCTGGTGCTGAGACTCGAGGACGGCGGGACGGCCGAGGCACCGGTCCGCTACGAGGCCGCCCCTGGCGCAAGGCCCGTCTTTAGCGGCGGGCGGGTCATCACGGGATTCCAGCCCGCGAAGGACGGGGTCTGGGTCGCGAAGGTGCCCGACGTCGCCGCCGGGACATGGTACTTTGAGCAGCTTTTCGTCAACGGCCGCCGCGCGGTCCGCGCGCGGACGCCGAATCGTCTCTGGTTTTACGTCCTGGACGTCGTCGAGGCCCCCGCCGCGTCCGGCTCCGGCAAGCAGGCCGTGCAGACCGTGGTCTTACGTTCCGAAGATTTCGCCGCGGTCGCGCCGCTCGGCCCCGACGAGCTCAAGGACGCCAACCTGGTCGTTTACCACAACTGGGACAATACGCGGCGGTTCATTGACCGGCTGGACGCCGAGGAGCACGCGGTCGTGACGAGCGGGGGAAGAATGAAGCCGTGGAACCCGATGCGCCGGTACTCGACGCTGATCTTTGAGAACTTCCTGAGCGCCTTGGATGCCCCCGGCGAGTGGTTCCTTGCCCGCGACGGCTCCCTCTACTACAAGCCGCGACCTGGAGAAGACATGGCAAAGGCGGAGGTCGTCGCGCCCGTTACAGACAAGTTCCTCGTAATCGAGGGGGACCCCGCGGGCGGGAAGTTTGTCGAGCACGTGGCCTTTCAGGGGCTGACCTTCCATCACGCGCAGTGGCTGACGCCGCCCGGCGGCTTCGAACCCGCCCAGGCCGCTGCGCCCATCGACGCGGTCGTCCAAGTCGACGGGGCGCGGCACGTGAGGTTCGAGGACTGCGAGATCGGCCACATCGGGACGTACGCCCTCTGGCTCCGCACGGGCTGCACCGACTGCGTGGTCCGCCGCAGCCACCTTTTCGACTTCGGTGCCGGCGGCGTCCGCATCGGCGAGATGGGCCTGCCGAAGAGGGCAGGGGAGGCGACGGCCCGGAACGTCATCGACAACAACATCATCCGGCACGGCGGCCACATCTTCCCCTGCGCCGTCGGCGTCTGGGTCGGTCAGAGCGGCGACAACCGGGTTACCAACAACGAGATCGCCGACCTGTTCTACAGCGGCATCTCCGCCGGCTGGCGCTGGGGCTACGGCGAGACCGCCAGCAAGCGCAACCTCTTTGCGAACAACCGCGTTCACCACCTCGGCTGGGGCCTCCTCAGCGACATGGGCGGCATTTACACGCTCGGGCCCTCCGAGGGGACGGTCGTCTCCGGCAACGTCTTCCACGACATCTACTCCTATTCCTACGGTGGCTGGGGGTTGTACACCGATGAGGGCAGCACCGGTATCCTCTTCGAGAACAACCTCGTTTACCGCACCAAGGACGGCAGTTTTCATCAGCACTACGGGAAAGAGAACATTGTTCGGAACAACATCCTGGTGGATAGCCGCGAGCGCCAGGTGGTCATCACCCGTGCCGAACCGCACCAGTCCATCAGCTTCGAGCGCAACATCATCGTGTGGAATACGGGCCCGGCTCTGTCCGGCGCGTGGGGCAACGCCAAGACGGTGAGCGGCAGCAACTGCTGGTTCAACAGCGCCGGCGCGCCCATCGAGTTCATGGGGAAATCCCTGGCCGAGTGGCAGAAGGCCGGTCACGAGACGGGCTCTGTCGTCGCCGATCCCCTCTTCGTCGACGGCGCGGCAGATGATTTCCGCCTCAAGACCGGATCGCCTGCGCTTGCGCTCGGCTTCCAGCCGTTCGACGAGTCGAAGGCCGGCGTCTATGGCGACGCTGCCTGGATCGCGAAAGCCAGAGATGTGACCTATCCGCCGTTGCAGATCCCGCCCGAGATGCCGCCTGTTTCCGTCAATCTGACCTTCGAGCGCGACGAGCCGGGCAAGCCGCCCCGCGGCTTCGATGTCTCCGTCCAGAACAAGGGCGACTCGATCCTGGTCACCGAGGAGACCGCCGCTGCCGGAAAACGAAGCGTGAAGATCACCGACGCGCCGGGCCTTCAGCATGCCTGGATGCCCCTTCTCGTCTGTCAGACCCGATACGCAAAGGGCGCCGTGTCGAACGCCTTCAGCCTCCGCGTCGAGAAGGCCTCGATGGTTGACTACGAGTGGCGCGACTATACCGAGAATGGCTACAAAACAGGTCCTCACCTCGCCATCCGGGAGGCCAGACTCCGCCTGGTCGGCGGGACGACGATGGAACTTCCCGAGAACCAGTGGATCCGGTTCGAGATCGAGTCCGGCGTCGGCCCCGATTCGGCGGGCACATGGTCGCTGACGGTGACAGTTCCCGGCCAATCGCCGCGGGTCTTCCGGGACCTCGCCTTTGCAAACCCGGCGTTCAAGACGCTGACCTGGGCCGGCTTTATTAGCAGCGCGGACGCGGTGACGTCGTTTTACTTGGACAACGTCACCCTGCAGGCGCGCCTGGCCAGGCTATCGCCGCATTGAAACTGGACCGGTGAAAGGCCATGATCACGCCGACCCCGGTTCGAGGAGTTTCTCGTCCGAACTTGGGCCCGGACGATCACTTTTGCGGCGCCGTGAGCGCGGCCGACGGGGACCGCGCCGGACCTGGGCGAGAAGCCGTGACGCCAACTGAATCGGCGATATACTGAGCAGGAGGACTTTTGACTGCGAGGCCAACATGAGAAACAAGGTGATACGCGCTATGTGCGCTGGATTCCTGGTGGCGGGATGTTCGGGGGTGGCTCTTGCCGGGGATGGAAGCGCATGGCCGCAGTTTCGCGGGCCCGGCGGCAGCGGCATAGCCCACGACCCCCAAAGCAGCGGAGTCCCCATGGAATGGGACACGACGAACCATGTGGCATGGCGCTTCGACGTGCCGGGCCTGGGGTGGTCCAGCCCGATTGTCTGGGGAAGCCGCGTGTTCCTTACCACGGCAGTCGATGCCCAGGGCACTGAGCAGCCGGAGGAAGGCTTCTACCTGGGCAAGGATCGCGGCGGACGGGGCGAACATCGCTGGTTGGTGCTCGCCTGCGATCTGAACACGGGAGTGACACTCTGGGAACGTCAGGTTCACCAGGCGGTGCCGCCGCGCACCCATCTCAAGAGCAGCTACGCTTCGGCGACACCCGTGACGGATGGCGAGCGGGTGTACGCTTGGTTTGGGGAGTTCGGACTGCTGGTGGCCCTGAACGTCGCGGACGGCGCCCAGGTCTGGTCTTTCTCGGAGCCCCCCCGCAAATCCAGGGAAAACTGGGGGTTCGGCGCGTCGCCGGTAATGCACGGCGACCGGGTCTATCTGTTGCATGACAACGAGGAAGACGCCTACGTCGCGGCGTTCGATGCTGCGACCGGAAAGGAGATCTGGAGGGTCAAACGACCGCCGGAGACCAACTGGAGCACGCCCCTTGTCTGGAGCAACGAGCAGCGGATTGAACTGGTCGTTGCTGCGACGGGCGGCGTCACGTCTTACGATCTGAACGGGAAGCCGCTCTGGGAATTGCGCGGTATGTCCAAGATCACCGTGCCCAACCCGGTGGCGGGTAACGGTATGGTCTATGTCGGCTCGGGGTTTGTGGCGGATCGGCAGAAACCGCTCTATGCGATCCGCCCGGGCGCAGCGGGCGATATTACGCTGCAAGAAGGCGAGACCACGAACCGCTACGTGGCCTGGCGGCAACAGCGGGCCGCTCCCTATGTCCCGTCTTTTCTGGTTGCCGGCAAGTACCTTTACGTGATCAAGGACATCGGCCTGCTTGCATGTTACGACGCCGTCACCGGCGCATCGGTCTACGAGGAGCGGTTGGGTGGACACTTCACGGCCTCGCCGTGGATGTGCGGGGACAGGTTGTTCTTCCTGAACGAGCGCGGGGACACCTATGTCGTGCAGGTGGGACCGGCCTTCCGGCTCCTGGCCACGAACCCGCTCGAAAAGCTGTGTCTGGCCACACCCGCGGTGGCGGGTGACCGTCTGCTGATCCGGACTTCCGCCCGGTTGTATTGCATCGGGAGCAAGAAACGATCATGAAACCGAGGTTCACAAACGCCGGCGCGCGAGGGGTGCAGTTCAGGCTACAAGCGGACTCGCCCACCATCGATCGCGAGGTGGTGATCCCAGGCGTGACCGACGAAGCGGTAGGAAGTGTCACAGGTTTGGATGCGCCAGTTCGCAGTCATAACGTTGTCCAGGTACCCGGCAACGGCTCGAGATTTGGGCGGGGCGGCACGAGGCGCCGACGGCGCCGGAGCAGTGGGGGCCTGCGCCCTGGCCGTCATGAGCTGGCAGGCCAAGGCGGCGAGGAGGAGCAGAAAGGAATCAGGTCCAGGCTTCATGGGGTTGGGTTCGGTTTCATGGCCTTTGTCGCGCGGTCACTCGCGGGACCGCGGCGGGATTGTGATGGCCACGCCAGATCGAGCGCTTGGTGGACCAGGCCAGATTGTCTGTCCTGGGCGAAGACGGCCACGCGCAGGCGGTTCGTCGTCCAGGTCGGGTTCAAAGGGACTGCGAACTGGAGCGCCTTCTCAGCCGGACCGTCGAGCGTGACCTCGTCGAGCAGGATCTTGCGCGCCGGGAACCGGGCGACCAGGGTCTTGTTCGCGTTTTCGCCGGACAAGACCCGGTTGGTGAGGCCGTCGTCGCGCAGCACCGCGCCGATCAGAAGCGGCCGTCCTTGTGCAAGCGAGGATATCGGAGCCACCCGCACTTCGAGTTCCCCGATGGCGGGTGTCTGTTGGATTCGGAGCGATGCGCGCAACGCCACCGTCGGATTGCGGAGGAGCGCCTGGCGAATGGCCGCCTCTGCCCCGGGCCAGTCCCGGCCGTTGACCGACTGCGTGCCGTCGACCATGAGCATGGGGGTGTAGTAGAGGCCGTATTCCAGCGGCTTAGGCTTGGGATAGGCGAAGTCGTACTCCCGCTGGCGTTGACTGCAGAGGGGGTCTGAATACGGGTCCCGCCAAGGCGTGTTGAAGTAATCGACGTGGAACGCGACGGGGACGACGCGGCGATTGCGGTCGGCGAGCGCGCCCAACAACCGCTCCGCGTCGGGGCAGAGATCGCAGCCCTGAGAGGTGAACAACTCGACAAGCACGAATCGCACCATCGCCGGAGGCGCCATCTCGTCCGCGATTCCCGACGGCGGGGCAAACGCCAGGGACACAACCGCGGTGAGGACGGACGCTGAGATTCTCTGTCGCATGGGGAGAACATGCCTGGGTCGAGGCCGGCAGTTCAAGGCAAGTCAGGCCGAGGATGGCGGAGGGGGCGGACGGGCCGCTGCCCTTTAGCCCGGTTATTTCACACGCTTCGCGAGGACCCCTAACCGGGCTAGAAGGCCGGTATGTAGGTCTTGCGGGAGTGAGCCTCCGTGGGCTGGTAGGCGTCGCTCTGTTTCGTGGCCGGATCGAGCAATCCGAAGTCGCCGCTGGTGAGAGTCCGGTACTTGCGGTAGCTCGTGTGCCCGTCGGCGTGGACCAGATTGCCTCCCTGGTCGTGGACATTGGAGAAGTGCTCGCGCGCGGTTCCGCTCCAACCCATCGAAGTGTCCTTGGTATCCGTCCACGTGTGCCACTGGGTGTAACCGTCCCGATCGGTGCCTTCCGGCTGGTTGAGCAGGTAGTTCCAACGGCACCAGTTCTCCTGGAGCACGACGATCTGGCTCGGGTTGACGATCTGGTCCATTTTGCGCTGTAAGACCAGGGCGTTGGCCAAGAGGCCTGAGTCGCTGGCCGGGGTGGGCCAGAAGGAGCGATTGGCCGGACGTTTGAGGGTCGGACAGGCGTACACCGGCGTGGCCCGGTTCGTGCCCACAGCGCTCCCCACGTAAGGGAGGAGCATCTTCAGGACGTTGTCGGGCGCCTCGGCACCGGCGAAGTTGAACACGGCGCGGGTGATCGGCGGCATACGCCCGCTGTTGTCGTCGACATACATGTTCAAGGCCAGCCCCACCTGCCGCATGTTGTTCATGCAGGCGGTGCGCTGGCCTTTGGCTTTGGCCTTGGATAGGGCCGGAAGCAGCATCCCGGCGAGGATGGCAATGATGGCGATCACTACCAGCAGTTCGATCAGGGTAAAACCCTGTCGGTTTCGTCGCGGGAAACCTGAAGGGCGGAGCGTGCAAGTGCGATGAACCATGGGACGGATAAGACGTGGAACGGTTGTGCGAAACGGCGCAAATGGGGCCGCAGATAAGGGCCCGAGGGCCGGAGTCAGGCCGGCCCCCGGGCCACAACGGCGCGGTTACTGGCGAACGCGGTAGAACCTGGCGGGTCCGGCGGTTTGCTCTGTCCACGAACCGCCCGTGCCGAGTTCGATCCAGTTGGAGGCCGGCAGACTGCTGGTTCCCTCGAGCGTGCCTCCGCCGGTCCACTGAATGGTGACGTTCCCCCCGCTCAGTGAAACGGAAGTGATCTTTGGCTTCTCGTCGACGGACAACTGGACGATGTCCACGAAGCAGAGTTTGTTATTGGCCGCCTGGGGGCCGCTCCGGATTGTCAGTTGACCGTCGCTTACCGGGCATTCCACCACGAACTCTCTCCAATGTGCGCTGAGCAGGGCCGGGGTTTGAGCGGCCGTTGGCACGCCCTCGACGTCGAACTGGAACGTGCTGTCCGTCGCGGTCGGATCGCCGGCCACGAGGCGGACCCGGTACGTGCCGTTCGGAACCGCGGCTTCCCAGACCATGTCGCCGTCCCGCTGCAGGTGGGTCAGCGTGTCATAACGCGGGTCGGGGGAGATGAGGGCGCGGCGAAAACGGTCGTTGGCCGAGTTGTCGTCCGCCCAGCCATACAATTGCCCGTTGCCGCGGTCGCCAAATACGGCGCCGTAGTCGTCCAAGTAGCCGAGGATTGGGTAGCCGGGCTCGCCCGTCGTGAAGGCCTCATCGGCGAAGTTGACGTTCAAACCCCACGCCGGGCTGGCGGCGGAGCCGATGCCTGAATACGCCGAGTCGCCGACCGCGTTGCGGGCTTTCAGGCGGAAGTCATAGGTCCGGTTGGCGGCCAGGTCGCCGATTTCCGCGTGGCGCGCGCCGCCGGACACGCTCGCGACCTGGGTGAACACCGTACCGTCAGGGGATTGTTCGATCAGGAATTCGGTCGCCAAGAGGTCGGGCGCGCTCCACGCCAACCGGAGCGCGGTGGCCGCAAAGACCTCGACGCTCAAGAGCGATGGCGCGCCTGGCGCCTTGGTGACACCGCTCCACTCGACCACATTCTGGGCCGTCACCGAGCCGGAGGCGTCGGCGAAAAGGTCGCCGGCTGTCGCCCCGCCGCGGATTGTGCCCACGTTAACCGTCACGGTCGAACCGTCCGGAACTTCCGGGGCCACGGTCGAGTCGAGCGCGATCCCGACACCCTGGAGGAGGATATTGCCGTCAGCTCCCGGTGACGGCGGCGCGGCCGGGCCGCGCGAGCGGAGTTGGCCGTTGACGACGATCCGGTTGGCGAAGTCGTTGTCGGTGTCGATCCAGGGGTAGTAAGCGGGGGCGCCCAAGGCGGTCAGCTCGATGCTGCCGTTCCCGCGGTAGTTCTCCTCCCGCATGCTGCGGACGTCAATCGAGCCGACGAGGATGTTCTCGGCCATGACGATGACGCTGCCGACCTGGTTGCCGCCGGTGTCCTGGTCGCTGATGTCGATCCAGGGGATCGAGACCGTGCCGGACGCGGTGATTTCGAGGTTGCGGTTGCCGTTGTTGGCGTTGACCACGTGCAGGTCGATGGCTTGGAGCGTAACCTCCTTCGCGTTTTGGATCGTGAGTTGCCGAGGCGAATCGTCCCGGATGCTGATGCCGAAGATTTGACCGGCGCCGGTGAGGCTGCCGCCGCCCAGGTCGAGCACGAAGGTCTGGAGCTCGCTCCGCTGGAGCCTGGACAGGCTGATGTACGAGCCCGCGGCCATGTCGATGTTTTTGCCGCTGCCGATCTCGAACCTGATACTGTTGTCGGGGCCGCCGGGCGTGGTTAGGTGAATGGCTCCGGTGGGGGTGAAGCGCAAGCCGGTGGGAATCGTGTACACGGCGGGATCATCGACTGTGCCGCTGCCGGAAAGGACGACCCCCTCGCTCGAATGCGGATTCTGCACGCCGTCCCAAACCTCGAGGCTGATGATCTGGATGGCGCCGCTCTGTTCGATGGTCTCGATCTCGAGCGTCGCCGTGTTGCCGCCCGTCGCGTCCGAAGCGCGCACAACCCAAGTCTGCGTGCCGACGTCGGCGCCGGTCGGAATGCCCGAAAGAGCGCCGTCGGACGCCACCTGGAGCCAGGCCGGCCCGCTCACTTTGGCGAATGTGATCGGGTCATCTTCCGGATCCACGGCGTCCGCCGCCAGGCTCTGCTTCGCGTCGGCGTAATCGACTCCGGCGCGCGCAATGGCCTTGTGGATGGGATCAGCAAGCCAATGCGGACTGCCTCCCACGACGATGATCAGCTTGGCCGTGTCCGAGCCGGTGGCGTCGGCGACGCTGACGGTCCAGGTGTTGCTGCCGGTAGCGGTCGCGGGCGGTGTGCCGCTCAACGTGCCGTTCGCGGCGACCGTTAGCCAGTCCGGGCCATCCACTTTGGCGAAAGTGATGGGGTCGCCATCGGGATCGGCCGCGACATCGGCCAGCGTGTTCGCATAAGGCTGGTTCTGGAACCCGTTGGGCTTAAGCACCGGATCGACGAAGAAAGTGGGGCGGCCGCTCACCCCGATGCGGAGCAGGGCGACGTCGGTCCGCGTGCCGTCGCTGACGGAGATGGTCCACGTGTTCATGCCGCTGTCGGCCTCGACGGGGGTTCCGGACAAGTCGCCGTTGGGAGCGACCACCAGCCAGGCCGGGCCAAGCCCGCGCGCGAAGGTCAGCGGGTCACCGTCGGAATCCGTGGCCGTTCCCACCAGCGTTCCGACATAGGCCGTATTGGGCAGCGCCTTCGGTCGGAGGACCGGGTCGCTGGTGAATGCGGGCCCTTGGCCGGGGGCCGCCACCCCGTCCCAGGCGACGGAGAAGGCGACGAGCGATGCGATGCCGGCGCCGGCGGCATCGACGAAAAGGTCGCTGCGGGGTACACCCAGAGTGTCGAGGCCCGCCTCGAGGGTCGCCGAGGCGCCCGTCCCGGGCCGCAGATCGAACGATCCGCCCACTTGGAAGACCACGCCCTGAAGCGTCACGCTGCCCCCGGGGCCGTTGCCGTCCGTGCGGATTGGGCCGTTCACCATGAGGCGGTTGGCGAACTGGTTCGCCGCAAACGCGGGATCGTAGTTGCCCGCGGCGGACAGAGCGCGCAGAACGACGTCGCCGCTGGCGCGGCCTGGCGGGCCGGCCCGCCAGGCGCGCGTGTCGACACCCCCCACCTCGATCGACTCGGCGTCGATGCGGACAGCTCTGACCGGGTTGCCACCGCTGTCGGTGTCGCTGTAGTTCACCATGCCCTGGATGCGGACGTGGCCGGTCGCGGTGACTTTGAGGTCTTCCTGGATCTCCAAGCTGACGTTCTCGACATGCAGGTCGATTTCGTTCAACTCAACGTTGTTGACGTTCTGGATCGTCAAGCCGCGGGGTTTCTTGTTGCGGTCGCCCCCGTCCCGCAGGCCGACGATCCGGCCGGCGCCCGTGATCGAGCCGCCCCCGAGATCGAGGATGAAGGAACGGTTGTCGCCGCGATTTCCGAGCGAGGTTTCGATGGAGCCGCCTTCCTCGATCTGGAGATCGCCTGCCAAGAAGAGGAACGTGATGTTGGCGTTGTCGGCGCTGTCGTTGAGATCGGCCGTCAGACGGATGGCACCGGTGGATTGGATGACGAGTCCGTCCGGGATGGTGTACACGGCGGGGTCGCCGGGCGCGCCGGACCCGCTGAGGGTCACGCCGTCCGCCGCGTGGGGATTGAGCACGCCGTTCCAGTCCTCGGGCGTCGAGACGACAATCGATGCAGCGAGGGCGCGGACCGACGCGAATGCGACGGCCGCTGCCAGCAGCAGGGCTTTGGGATTCGGGATCCTTTGCATAGGGTTCACGGTTCGGATTGAGACGGCGCGAAGGGCGGACCGCCGTGGGGTTGAGTTGGTGTTCCCCTCGGCCTGGCCGCCTGAGGCGGCTCTGAGACGAGGGTCGTTCCGATAAGGCTTATCGCCATATACAACTATCGTCGCACGAATCCGCCGCCCCTCACCATGTCAGAAACGCCAAAAGCCATGCGAATTGTGTCCGTTTCGAGCCAATCCTTGAGAAACTCTCCGAGCCTCGCAGTCGCCGTTGGCCTGAAGCCGCATCGTGGCCCCGCAGGAAAGACAAAAATGATGGCAGTATTCGTATGGCTGTCGGCCCTTGGCTCGGTCAGGCTCGTGCCATGATGATGAATCGCGTTTGGAACCTCGTCCTGGTCGCATGCTGGCTTGGATTCTCGAAGGCGCAAGGGGGCGATCCCTGGCCGGCGGCGGTAACGAACTCGCTGGGCATCGAGTTGGTGTCGATCTCCGCCGGGTCCTTCGTGATGGGACGCGACCACGGCGGCGACTGGGACGAAAGCCCGGCCCACACCGTCACGTTCGCTCATGCCTGGCTGATGTCCGCGAGCGAGATCACCCTCGAGCACTATCGGCAATTCGCCCCCGCCCACCGCCATCAGACTGACGGCAAAGCCACGGGCGTGAGCTGGCGCGAAGCGGCGGCCTTCTGCCGCTGGCTCTCCGAGAAGGAAGGGGAGCCCTACCGATTGCCCACGGAGGCGGAATGGGAGTATGCCGCCCGAGCGGGGACAACCACGACGTTCTGGTCCGGCGACCAGGCCCCGGCGGGCGAGGCACCGAATCCCTGGGGCCTGCGCGGGCTCTGTGACGGCGTGCTCGAATGGTGCCACGACTGGTACGGACCCTACGGCCCACAGGCGCAGACTGATCCGGTCGGTCCGGCCGAGGGCATGACTCGAGTCGTGCGCGGCGGCAAACCCGATGGCAACGATCGATTGGGTGGAGAGAGAGGCCGCCAAGCCCAGGATTACTTCGCCGCGGCTAATCGTGCGGGATTGCCGCCCGCGTTCGGCGCTTTGGGCACAGCCCTGTCGATCGCCGGCAAGGCGGCCGCGCCCGACCGCGAGCAACCGGGATTGATCGGCGTTTTCTACGGAAACGGTGACTTCCGTCGCCCGCTGGAAATCATCTCTCTGATACAGGCCCGGAATCGCTGGGGCAACGAGCGCGGCCGCGACTGGTCCGCGCGCTGGCTCGGCTTCCTCGAAGGACCGATCACGGGCGAAGTCGCGTTCCAGCTCAGCGCGCGCGACGGCGTCCGATGCACCGTTGGCGACGAAGCCGTGATTGACGCTCTGGGCACGCCCGGTGAGCACACGGGAACCCTCGCTCTGGAAAAGGGGCGCCGGGTGCCGGTGACAATCGAGTTCGCTTGTCAATCGGGAGACGCAGAACTGAATCTGGCTTGGCGCTGGGGCGACGAGCCGTTCGCACCGATCCCCGAGACGGCGTGGTCCCACCGCGAATCGCAGCACACCGAGGCGGAAGGCCTCCTGGTTCGGGAGGGAGGCCTGGCCACACCAGGCGCCCACGCGGTTGGCTTCCGCATCGTGCAGGCGCCCTGGCCCACAACCCCGCCGCCGCCGCCTGCAGTCCCGTTCGTGCGCCAGTGTGTGAAACCGGCCTCCGACGCCGTCAAGCAAGGCCCCGATCCGAAGCAGCCTTACTTCCGCAAGCGGTTTCTGCTCCCCATCCCGCCCGACAACAGCCCGGACGCCGACATCGCGGCGGCGGGGCTGCATCCGTCCTTCCGCGAACACAACCACAGCCCGGCATTCGAGGTCTGCCCCAACGGAGACTTGCTGCTGGTGATTTATACTTCGTACAGCGAATACGAGCCGGGCGTCAGTCTCATGGCGGCGCGGCTCCGATATGGAGCGGACTTGTGGGAGATGCCTGAGCCGATCTGTGACATTCCCGATGCGAACGACCACGCGCCGCTGCTGTGGACGGATTGGACCGGGAGCGGAAAGTTGTTCCTGTTCTGGGGATCGCCCGCGATCGAGCGGGGCGGATTCCCATTCCAATGGGCGACTTCAACCGACAGCGGCGCCACGTGGGAACCGAT
Source organism: Verrucomicrobiota bacterium (assembly GCA_040766265.1). Lineage (GTDB taxonomy): Bacteria > Verrucomicrobiota > Verrucomicrobiia > Limisphaerales > J093 > MWFF01. The sequence goes on along the minus strand of JAXGQW010000008.1, from coordinate 79,088 downwards.
TCGCTATCCGGCGTTCGTCGGTTCCATCGGCGCGCATTCGCGCCAGCCGATCAACACCGCCTTGCGCGGGCCCGACGGCACCCTTTACGTCGCCAGCGATGCCGCGGGCGCGTCGTCGGTTCTTTGGACCAGCACGGATGACGGCGCGTCGTGGGCGGATCCGGGCGGGCGCAGCGCCGGTCGGCACACGACCTACTGCTGGCGCGGGGATGGCGCGATCCTGGGGTTTGGCGGGAAGAACTCGAGTTTCGAGGGCTACATGCCGCTCGCGATCTCGCGTGACGGCGGACGAAGTTACGAAAAGACCAAGACGCCGTTCCCGCCCCAAACCAACAACCAACGACCGAGCGTGCTGCGGCTGGCCAGTGGCCGTCTGTTCTTCGCGGCCGACTTTCAGGATCTTCAGGGCCGAGCGCCCGCCGAGGTCAAAGAGCGGGGCAGCTTTGTGGCGTTGTCCGAGGACGAGGGGAAGAGCTGGCGCTTCAGGAAAGTGCCCGGGGCGTTGCCGCACGAGAATCCGAAGAACCTCGGCGGCGCCACCACGCTGGGCTACAGCGCGGCGCGTCAAGCCCCCAACGGCATGATCCACCTCATCACCACCATGAACAGCCCCTGCCTCCACTTCGAGTTCAACGAGGCGTGGATCCTATCGGTCAACGACCCCGATCCGAGCGCCGGCGACAAGGAGTGGATGCGTTCCCATGCGACCCGGATCGCTTCCGTTTCGCCGGCCGTGGTGAAGTACGCGGACGGGGCCGTGCGAGCGTCTTGGAGCGGCGGGGTTGCCGATGAAGGCCGGTATCTGCTCGACGGCGAGGAGCGCTGGTTCTATCCCAACGGCGCCAAACAGTACGAGGTCACCTACCGACTCGGCCGCAAGTCGGGCATCGAGAGCTTATGGCAGCCGGACGGCACCCTGGTCTGGCAGTGGGAGCACCGACCCGACGGAACCGGCGTCTGGACGCAATTGTGGGAGAATGGCGCCAAGAAATCCGTCTCGACGTGGCAGAACCACCTGGCGCATGGCGCGGCTCGGTGCTGGGATCGGACCGGTCAAGAGATCAGTGCCGTACAGTTCGAGCACGGCAAGCGTCGGTAAAGGAGAGATGGTCACCTTGTACTACTGCCACACGGCGGAGTGCCCCCGAGCAACACATCGCCGCCACCCTCTGGACCCCGCCACCCGTTCGCTGATTGATCTGGGTGTACAACGAGTTACGCTGAGGTTCGTGGGATAGACGACACAATTCACAGCACCCGCCCCCATAGGCGCCAGGGTGGCATACTCTCCCACGAGATTGGGAGGAAAGGGCGAGTGTCCGGGGAGGGCATGCGCCTCCCGGCGTCCGCCACGCGCCATGCCACATGCTGACTCCTCCTGAACTTAACAATTCCGAACATTGGACATTGACGGACTTTTAGAGAAAGTCATACTTCTATCTGTGAATACGACAGCACAAGCCGAGACAGTCTGGTTCACCACCAAAGGCCAGGTGGTGATCCCGCTCCGCCTGCGCAAGCTCTTCCATATCGAGAACGGCACCCGCGCCATCGTGTCCGCCACCGAGGAGGGCATTCTGCTCAAGCCGGTGACGGCGGTCATGATCGAGCGCGGTTTTGGCCTGCTCAAGCGCAAGCCCGGCGACAAAGCCTTGGCCGAGGAGTGGGCCGATTACAAACGCGAGGAACGCGAGAAGGAGGAAGCCAAGTATGCCCGCCACGGTTCTCGATAGCTACGCCCTCATCGCCTACTTCCGGGGCGAACCGGCGGGCGTGCCCGTCAAGAAACTCCTTCAGACGGCCAGCAAGGCCGACAAGCCCGTCCACATGACCGAGGTGAACTACGCCGAGGCCAAATACATGACCCTGCGCAAGGACGGCGCGAACGCCTGGGCCGAAGCCGCCAAAGTCCTCATTGCCCTGCCCATCGAATTTCATCCAGCGGACCGCGAACTTGCCGACATGGCGGCGGACTTCAAAACCCGCTACAGCCTCAGCCTCGCCGACGCCTTCGCCGCCGCGCTGGCCAAGAAGCACAAGGCCGAACTCGTCACCGGCGACCCGGAATTCAAGGCGGTGGAAAAGGAAGTCAGAATTGTGTGGCTCCGGCCGGACTGAAGAGCAGAATGTGGCAGTAAAACTTGACCGACTCCCCGCAATGCACGCGGGCAACCGTTGACCCGCGATGGGGTGCAATACATCTTGACCGAACACGCGCAGCGGGCACGAACCACGTGTCCATCGCTCAAAGCCAAGCGGGTCTCCCCTCACGTGTTGCGCCACTCGCTTGCAATGACCCTGCTGCAACACGGCGTCGGCCGTTCGGTGATCGCTTTGTGGTTGGGGCACGAATCCACCTGGGTCGGAATCCAGTCGCTGCCTGTGCTGACGGCCATGTCGTTGTTCTTCCAAAAGCCGACGATCCGTTGGTCGGGCAGACGGTACCAGCAGAAGGCTTTCCATACCCGGTTTCCGCCGTTGGTGCTGACGGTGTAGAGAACCGGATCCTGGTCCTCCTCCTGCCACTGCTGGCGGAAGAGCGGATCGTTGCGAAAAGCGTCTGAGTCTGCTTTGGATTCAACAGTGGTTTCATGATCTCCTGGGTCCTGGTTTCAACGACCACGCAGCTCCGCAAGGTTTTCTGGCCACTGGTAACTCCCCGGCTTCATGGTGAACGCAATGCAGCTCTCACCAAACGCCGAGAGCGTGACCACCCCGGGCGCGAGTTGAGCGGTCACTTGCAGGCGATGCCAACCCATCTGCCGCGCGAGCGTCACCGCCGTTGCGCCGCCTTCAGCATAGACTTGGCCGACGGTGGCGCGGCGCAGGACCGCCTTTGCCACAGCGGCCAAATGCCGGGCCAGCATTTCGGCAATGGCGACGTCTTTAACCTGGGGCAAGCCGACGTGGAGAATGACCCGCTCGGTTGATTGCAGCGCTGCCGCGACTTCGCCGGCCAACAGGTTCAATCGGTCGGCATCAAACAGAGAGTCCGCGGCCGCTTCGTGGGGCAATGAGAACACCCGCACGCCCTGTGCTTCCTGGCGAGCCACGAAGGTCCGGGTGGCTTCGCTCGCACTCCCACAAACAAACAGTTCCTTGCCCGCGGAAGGCTTCGGCTGCGGTCTGGAACGCGGCAGCTTGAGCAGTGCGCCGAAGAATTCCGCGCCGCCGGCCATCAGCCAACGCTTGTCGCCCAGCGCAGCCCATTCGCGCAGGTCCGCCACGTTGGCGGCTTCGCCGATGACGATTCCGCATGCGGGCAGACCTTCCTCGGCTCGGCGGACGAACAGCGGCAGCGAAGTCGGCGCGGCGACCAACTCGCGCACGTCCGCCGACGTGCGCGGGTGTTTTGGGTCGCGGGCGAACTCGGTTTCGTGGATGAACTGCCCGCCCACGAAATAGCGTCCACCCACAATTGTCCGGCCCAGCGAGGGATTGGCCGGCACAAGCAGCGCGCCATGCAAACCGAGTTCGGAGACGATGGCTTCGAGTTCCGGCGTCACGTTGCCGCGCAGCACCGAGTCGGTTTTCTTGTAGAGCCACTCGGCTCGTTGTTGGCGCAACCGGCGCGCAGCGCGGGCAGCGCGTTCGCCGGCATCGCCCGGCGCATACGAACGCGAATCGGTGTCCACACAAACAAGATCCGCATCGCCCAATGCCTCGCCGGCGAGGACGACTTCCGCCCGCAGACCGCGGCGCAGTCCCACCGCGCCGATTTCCGCCGCCCCGGTCAAATCGTCCGCGATGACCCCGATCATGGAACTGGCTTTGTGGGCCTGCCGACAGCGAGTTGAGCCGCGACGCGGATGGCGGAGTAGAGGCTGGTTGAATCGGCCTTGCCTTGCCAGGCGATGTCGAAGGCCGTGCCATGGTCGACGGACGCGCGAATGATCGGCAGGCCGAGCGTGAGGTTCACACCGGTGTCGAAGGCCAGCATCTTGAACGGGATGTGGCCTTGGTCATGGTAGAGGCAGACGATCGCATCGAACTTCTTCCGCATCCCCGCCGTGAATGCCGCGTCCGGCACGAGCGGGCCGCTCGCGTCAAGGCCGCGCCGCTTGGCCTCGCCCACGGCTGGCGCGACGACGGTCTCTTCCTCGCCCTGGCCAAAGAGCCCGTGCTCGCCCGCGTGCGGATTCAGGCCGCAAACGCCGATGCGCGGTGCTCGGCGAAGCATCCAGCGCATCGCGTCGGCGGTGAGTTCAATCACGTTCAGCACGCTCTCGACAGAAAGCCGGTCGGGGACTTCGTGGTAGCCAATGTGGGTCGTCGCCATGCTTACGGTGAGCTTGTCCGAATAGAGCATCATGCAACTGCGCGGCGCGCCGGTGAGGGTCGTGAAGATCTCGGTGTGGCCGGGGAAGTTCGCGCCGGAAAGTCGCAGTGCCTCCTTGTGGATCGGGGCGGTGACAACGGCCTCAATTCTGCCGGCGAGCGCAGCGCGGATGGCTTCCTCGATATAGCGGTAGCCGGCTCCACCCGCCACGGCGGAGACCTGGCCCGGTTCGATTCGGTCCAAGTCGGGAGTGGCGAAATCCACGAGGAGCGGCTCGGCGCTGGCCACGCCTTGCTGCCATTCTGCGAGGGAGATGGTGCGCCAGGGGAGGGCTTGGGTCCTTTCTGTCTCTGCGCGTCCTTTCAAGCCATGTGACGCAAAGGACTCAAGGGACAAAAGCCTCTGGATGATGCGCACGTCTCCGAATAGCACTGGGACGCACTCCGCCAGCACGGACGGCTCGCGCAAAGCGCGCAGACAAATCTCCGGCCCGATGCCCGCCGGATCGCCCATCGTGAAACCAAGAATGGGCTTGGAACTCATGCCAGATGCAGCCCTGCCGCCTCGCCGCGCAGGGCTTCAAGTTCGGCGGCAGCGAGCGGCAGCAACGGTGGAAACACCGCTGGTGAGCAGAGTCCGCGCAGATGCAGCACGCTCTTGATGGCCGCGAGCGATTGCCCGAGCGTGCGGCCCTTTTGGTAAAGCGCGGCCACGGCGTTCATGCGGTCGGCGTGTTGAACGGCTGCGGTCCAGTCACCGCCCTCTGTCGCACCGCATAGTCTGTGGCACACGTCAGGAATCAGATTCCCCACGCTCGGCACGATGCCGTCCATTCCTGACTTCAAGTCCTGCGCCATGAGCGCGCCGACCCCGCAAAAGAGGGAAAAATCGGCCCGCCCGCCGAAGTGCCGCAGCAGGTCCGCGTGCCGTTGGGCGTCGTTTTCGGAATCCTTCAGCCCGGCGAACCGCGGATGGCCGACCAGTTCACCGATGACTTCCAGCGGAATCGAGACGCGCGTGGTCATGGGAATGTTATACAGGAGCACCGGGCCGGGCGAGGCGTCGAGCAGCGCGCGAAACCAGGCGGTCAATTCCGCCGAGCGCGGCGGGAAGTAGAACGGCGGCAACGCGGCGATCGCATCCGCCCCCAGAGAGAAACACTCCTTCGCCCCGGCGAGGGCATCGGCCAGAGAATTCTCCGTGACATTCACGTAGATGCGCAGCCGTTTGCGCGCGGTGGCGACAGCACGCTCGATGAATGGACGCCGCAGCGGTCGCGGCACGCATGGCCCTTCGCCGGTCGTGCCCAAGAGGAGCAATCCGTCAACGCCGCCGGCGATTTGAAACTCGATCAGCCGGTCGAGCGCGGCGCAATCAAGCTGGCCATCGGTCCCGATCGGCGTGACCAGGGGCACGACAACACCGCCGGGTTTGGTGGTTGTGTTCATGTCAAAATGCGGCTTCGTACATCGCCACGGCGTCGGCTTCGGCGACGGGGCGCAGGTTGTTTCTCAAAAGGCGCGTCACCTGCATCGCCGCCTTCGCCAGCGACGGGATGGCGTCGCGCGGAATGTTGATTTCAGAGAGCGTCTGCGGCACGCCGCAGTTGCGCGAGAGTTGCGCGAGGAACTCGACGCCGCGTTCGGCGGTGGCGGCGACTGAACCGGCGCGTTGCGCGCCAAGTGCCAGCGCGACTTCTGCGTAGCGCTCCGGCGCGGCGGGCGTGTTGAAGCGGATGACGTGAGGCAGCAGGAGCGAATTAGCGACGCCGTGCGCGACGTGAAATCGCCCGCCCAGCGGATACGAGAGCGCATGCACCGCGCCGGTGTTGACCGGGCCGAGGCAGAGGCCGCCGTAGTAGCTGCCAAGCGCCATCGCGGCGCGGGCTTCGAGGTCCTGACCGTTGCGAATAGCGCGCTCGAGATGCGCCGCGATGAGGCGGATGCCCTCCAAGGCGTGGATGTCCACGGCCGGGTGCGCGAACGTGTTGGCGTAGGCTTCGATGCAATGCGTGAGCGCGTCCAGACCTGTCGCCGCGGTGACGCCGGGCGGCACGGTGAGCGTGAGCAGCGGATCAATAAACGCCGCGTCAGGCACCAGATGCGGACTGACGACGCCCTTTTTCAGGGCGGCGGCCTCGTCGAGCAGAATGGCATTGGGCGACACCTCCGCGCCCGTGCCGGAGGTGGTGGGCAGGCAGACGAGCGGCAAGGCGCGGCCTGCCAGCATGTTGACTCCGAAAACTTCCGTCACGGTTTGTGTTCCGCGTGTGAGGGCGGCGAGGAGTTTGGCCACATCCAGCGCGCTGCCGCCGCCAATGCCGAGCACTGCTTCGATGCTCTCGCGGCGGGAGGCGGCGATCATTTGCCCGAACAGGGCGCAAGTGGGTTCCCAGTCCACCGGCGCGGCGTTGACGACGGCGACGCCGGCTTTCCCCAGTGCCTCCCGCACGGCGCCGAGCGTGGGGAGCACCGGGCTGCTGGACACTAGAAGCACACGACCGACGCCGCGTTGGGCGAGGTATTCCGCGCATTGCGGCGCACAGCCGTTGCCGAGCACGACACGCGGCGGTTGGAGGAGCGTGACGAGATTCACGGTTGACTTGCCGCGTGGGTTCTTCGTTCTTCCAGCCAGCCCCAGAGCGTCCATTCAGCCTTGGCACTGGGCGGAAAGCAGTAACTCGCGAGGTATCCCACGACCAGGACGATGACGTGGGCGGTCACGCCGATCATCACGCCGGTCCAGGGGAAGTTGTAGTCGCCCAGGTCCACCATCTTGTTCTTGCCGCTGGTCAACGTGGCCCAGGCCGTGAAGATCAGGCTGACGATGATGCCGACCCACAGGCCTTGCTTGTTGGCGCGACGACTGAGAAACGAAAGGATGAACATGCCGGCCAGTCCGCCCGAGATAATCGAAGAGACGGCATAGTAGAGCGAGAGCACCCTTTCACTCTTCCAGGCGATGAGCGCGGCAATTCCCACTGCCGCAACGCCGCAAATGCCAACGATCACTTTTCCAACGAACAACCGTCTCGCGTCAGAGGCGTCGGGGCGCAGCTTGCGATAATAGTCTTCCACGCCGACGGCGGAGAGGCAGTTGAGATCGGAGGACAGCGTGGACATACCCGCCGCGAACACGGCCGCCATGAAAAGCCCCAACAGGCCGACCGGGATTTTGGTCACGAGGAAGTGCGGGAAAACCCTGTCGGAAATCACCTTGCCGGTTGTGTCCAGCATCTCGGGCGGAAAGGCGGCGCCAGAGAGCTGGTAGTAGCACCACAAGAGCGTGCCGATGAGCATGAACAGCGTCCAGATGGGCACGCACATCAATGCCCCGAGCGCCACGCCTTTGAGCGCCTCCCGGTCGGACTTCGCCACCAAGTACCGCTGCACGACGGTCTGGTCGGCGCAATACTTCTGCAAAAACCAGAAGAACCCGTACAGCGTCATCACCCACAGGCTGGTCTTGTCCGCGAAATCCAACTTCGGAGTGCCGAGGCTGAATTTGCCCTTGGCGCTGGCGAGCTCGAAGGCCGCGCCGATGCCGCCGGGCATGATGAAGACGAGGAGTCCCAGAATCACCACCACGCTGAGGCACATGATGAGGCCTTGGATCACGTCGGTCCAGATCACCGCCTCGAGTCCGCCAAACAATGTGTAGAGCACGGTGATCACGCCGGTGATGAGCAACACGAGGTAGATGTTCCAGCCCGTCATGCTGCTGGCGGTGAGCGAGAGCAGGTAAAGCACGAAACCCATCTTGGAGAAGTGGCCGGCGCTGAAGGCGAGTCCGCTGTACGCGCGCGCGCCGTAGCCGAAACGCTGCCCGAAGTACTCATAGGCGCTGAGGCCGACCGCGTGCCGAAAGAACGGCACAATGACCGTGCCCACCAGCAGCAGCACGCCGAGAATCATGAACATCGGATACAATTCGCTCCACGTTCCAGCGTACGCCGAACCGGGATACGCGATGAACGTGATGCTGCTGATGAGCGTGGCGAACATCGAAATGCCCATCGCCCAGTGCGGAATGGAGCGTCGCGCGGCAAAGTAGGCCTCGGTGGAGTTCTGGCGGCGCGAAAAGCGAAGGCCGATCCACGCCACCACGACGAAATACAAAACCACAATGACCGCATCCAACCAGCGCCACTGTTCCATGTTGCCTCGCTAATCGTTGAAGGCTGGAGAAGCCGTTGGGACGATGGCGGCTTCCGATGAATCCTCAGGCACGGCGAAATCGGGCAGGTGGGCGTCCTTGACCTTGACCACGATCTTGCGCACCAGTTTCTCCCCCCCGTCCTCCAGGGACAAACAGGGGGCGTGGGCATCCTGGGGCAACAGGACCGCCAGCTCTCCGGCCTGCAACAGCAGGCGGGAATGAACTTCATCGCCCATTGGAAGATAGACATTCCCGTGTTCGTCACGCGCCGGCAACGGCTGCAACCTGCGCACATCAAAGACTTCAATACACTCGCGACCGCTCCAGAGAAACTGCAAATCGGCGTGACGCGCGTGGGCCTCAAAGCGCCCGTCACCCCGTCGCCTTGTTTGATAGCATTGAATGAGCAGGTACAAGGCATCGCCATTCACGGCAACCCGCCTCGTTTCTCCCGGCAGTAGTGACGAAAGCTGGCTCACGACCTCTGGGAGGCGACCCGCCAGACAATCCTGCAACAGTTCCAGTCCCCGCCGCAGGCGGCTTCCCGGGCTGACGAGCGCCACGAGATCCTCAACCTTGCCCAACATGGACATGTCTTTGTGCCATCGCTGGCGGGGGTTGTGATTCACGCGCCGCACCAACTCCCTGCTGCGGCACGCGAACCATGCGGGTTCCCTGCTTGTGCAGGCTGCAAACCTCGGTCTCAGGGGTGGTCCTCGTCGGCAGTGGACTGACCCGCGTGAACGGGCAACCGTTGTCAGCGGCAATGGTCCACACGTTCGTGATCGGCCCCCGAACGACATCCAAGGGTCTCTGCTGTTTCATTCCGTGCTTGCCGGTTCGCCCGGTTTTCCTGCACTCAGGGTCGAGAGAACTCTGCCTATGACTCCTGTGTGTCCACCATGTCAAGAACTTCAAAAAGCATGCGAAAAAGTGCGGCGCCAGAAACCAATGTGGACCCAGGGCGGTTCTGAGCTGGGAGGGGGTGATTGGAGAATAGGGACTTAACGAATTTGCGGGACATTCCTCGGCCCATCTGTTTTGCTGGGCCGGATGACGAAGACACGCTTGGTACTGACGGACCCCGTGGAGGCGGCGGTGGTCAATGAAATCGTGGTGCGCCTGGTTCGGCCCGAGGAGGTCGGGGAGTGGGACCGACTGATGATCCAACACCATTATCTGAAGAGCGCGACGATGGTGGGCGAGCAATTACGGTACGTGGCCGAGTACCGGGGGCAATGGATGGCGCTGATCGGGTGGGCGGCGGGGGCGTATCATTTGAAGGGGCGGGATGGGTGGATTGGGTGGGACGCGAACCAACGGCGGGCGCGACTGCATCTGGTGGCCAATAACGCGCGGTTCTGCCGGTTGGGACCCAAGGGGCAGTATCCGAACCTGGCCAGCCGGGCGCTGGCACTGAACCTGGAGCGGTTGTCGGCCGACTGGCAGGCGCAGTACGGGCATCCGATTATGGCGGTGGAGAGTTTCGTGGATGAGCAATTGTTTCGGGGGACGGCGTACAAGGCGACAGGGTGGCGGGCGGTGGGAACGACGGCCAAGTACCGGCGGGTGCGGGAGGATTTCTATGAGGCGCATGATCGGCCCAAGCAGTTGTACGTGCGGGAACTGGTGAAGGGAGCGGCGCGGGGTTTGCGAAGGCGGCGGATGCCCGCAGGCTGGGGTGCGCAGGAGCGGGAGATCGCGCGGCAGTGTTTGTTGGCGGGGGAGGAGTTGACCAGTTTATGGATGGTGCTGCACCGGGAGGTGCCCGAGAGCCGGGACGTGCACGGGTTGCGGCACCGGCAGGCGACGGTGTTGGCGATCACCTTTGCGTATTTGTTGAGCGGGGGTCAGGGAGGTCACCGTGGGGTGGCGCTCTTCGCGCAGGACTTGAGTGCCCGGCAGCGGGCGGACTTGCGGTGTTGGTTCAATCGGCGCACGCGCCAGTACGACGTGCCGACGGAGAACTGTGTGTACCGGGTGCTCAAGGCCGTGCCGGTGCAGGCGTTTCAAGCGGCGCTCTGGGCGTGGCAGAAGGCGCGGCATGGGGCGGCCGACGGGGGCGTGGTGGTGCTGGACGGGAAGGCGTTGCGGGGCAGCGGCAAGACGCAGTTGGTTGGGGCGATCAACGCGCAGAGTGGCCGGACGCTGGGGGTGGAAGCGGTGGCGGACAAGAGCAACGAGATTCCGGCGGGGCAAACGCTCCTGGAGCGGTTGGACCTGGACGGGACCATCGCGCTGATGGACGCGATGCACACCCAGGTGGAAACGGCTCGATCGGTGGTGCAAGAGGGTGGGGGTGATTACGTGCTCTTCGTCAAGGGCAACCAAGACGGCCTCCTGAAGCAAGCGCGCCACTTCCTCCCGGAAGATTTTTCCCCCTCAACTGCTCACGGTGGAACGGGGTCACGGGCGGATCGAGTGGCGGGGGATTGCGGTCAAGGAGGTGACCCCCGCCCAGATGGGTTTTCCGCACGTGGCGCAGGTGGCGCGCCTTGACCGGATTCGGGAACTCAAGGGTGGTCGGCAGGAAGTGGAGACCGTGTGGATCGTCACGAGTTTGACGGCGGAGCAGGCCGGTCTGGAGCGTCTGCTGGAGTTGGCGCGCCAGTACTGGAGCATCGAGAATGGCACGCACTATCCGTTGGATGTGAGCGCGGGTGAAGATCGGTGCCGGGTGAGTCATCCAGTGGCCGCGACGACGCTGGGCATCCTCCGTCGCGCGGTGCAGGGTGAAGCGCGGGCCTGGGCGCGTCGTCAACCCCGCAAGCGAGATCGAACCTGTCCGACCTTCCTGGCGAAGATGAGTCGCCGCCCGGGACAGGTCATTCGCCTACTCACCCGCCCGGTTCGACTTTAGAGCAGCCCTGATGTGGACCCGAACAAAGCCGGGAGTGCTTGCCTGGTGGCACCGTCCCCAGTACCGTCGCGCCTGATCACGGCGCCATGAACGAGAGAGGCAACCGATGGGAATTGCAGGCGGTCGTTCCGTCAGCGAAAGCGCGGAAGTTGCTCTGGCACGCGTTCTCACTGGACACGGCTTACCTGAAAGGCGCCGACCACCACGAGCCCTTCGAAAAGCCGGGCGCCCACGTGTTCTGGGTGCTTGCGGGTCATGGCACCCTGGAAACGGATGGCAACAAATACCTGCTGCAGCCGGGGAATGGCGTTTGGCTTGTGGACATGACCAAGGTGCGAACCTATGCACCTGCGGCCGGGAAAGGGCTGGTCAAGCGAGGCATCCGCTTCGGCGGGCCCGCGCTCGAGAACTGGCACAAGGAACTTGGAGGCAGCCAGCAGGCGCAGTTTGACTTAAAGGACGCAACTCCGCTGCACACAGCGTTCCGCAACCTGTGGCGCATTTGCCGCCGCAAGGGGCCGGGTTGGGAGTGGGAAGTCCACCTCCTCCTCACTGAAATGCTCGGCGCCCTGCTCGATGCGCGTGACACCCTCTCGCCTAATCCGCCCGACCTGCCCGCAGCCGTTATTCGGGTCCTCAACGCGGTGGAATCCAAGCCCTATTACGACTGGCAAGTGAAGGAATTGGCCCGCATTGCCGGCGTTAGTTACTCCGGGCTGCGAACGTTGTTCTTCGCGGTGTTGCACGAGAATCTTCACAGTTTTGTCCAGCGCCGTCGCCTGGAACACGCTCAAATGCTGCTTGCGGATCCCGGGCTGTCCATCAAGCAGGTCGCCGAGCAAATGAACTTTTCGAGCGAGTTTTACTTCAGCCATTTCTTCAAGAAACATAAAGGCATGAGCCCGCGCGGCTACCGGGAGCGCGCCAGTTCTGGCGGGTAGCCTACGGCCCGCAAGAGTTCCAGTCACCGGCTTCCCGGCGGGATCCACGAGCCTCGCTTCCAGCGTCGCATAAGTGGGCGGCAGCGGACCGGTTGCGATGCGGGCCCCGCCGCGATCGTTCGGCGGAATGGCGCCGTCGGCGGGGAAGCGGTCGAGGCGATTGCGGAGCCAAGGCTGAGCGACCAGAGCACGCCAAGTGGCGTTGTTCTCCGGCAACCACAGCCGGCAGGACTCCAGTCGCAGCGGCCCGGCAGTCCGGTTGACCACGTGAAAGATCAGCGACTCGGTCTGGACCACATCAATCGCCTGCTGGCATCAACGTTCGGCTTTCCACAGATACGTGGCCACGCTCTTCGCAGGAAGTCGTTCTGGGCGACCAGTGGCCAGCTCGCGCCATTGTTCCAACTGCCGGGGTAGATCGAGGCCTGGTGCTCGACGCTGGTCTTCGGACGCGCCGCCCTGACCGTGCTCGTGCAAATCTCCGCGAACTCACCCAGCCACTGCTCGCGTTTGCGCTGGAATTTCACTCAGCGTTCGTCCGTCCAGTCCACCGTGCGCGGCATCTCGCCGCCGACTTCCTTGCGCCAGCGATCCTGACAATGGGCGCAGTAACAGACGCACGTCCAGAACGTCATGTCGAAGCGCATGCCGTCCAGGTCGAACCGTTCCGCGATTTCGCGCGTCCACGCGCGGACGTACTCGCGGTAGGGCGAGTTGGGGCAGACGAACCCGTGCCGGCTGCCGCGGCCGAAGTGCCCGCCATTCGGATGCACGATCCGCCAGTCCGGATGCTGATCCGATGCCCATCGATCGTGAATGACGCTCAGATAAAGAACCACGGCGATGCCGCGCTGATGGCAGCGCTCGATCATCTCAGCCACGATGTCGCGGCCCTTCAAGCCGGCGTGCTGCCGTCCCACCTTCGTCGGATAGTTGAACAGGCCGACGTGCGAGTGGGCGTAGCAGACGATGGACTGTGCCCGCGAGCGGACCAGCGCCGCCACGTATTCGTCCGCGTCGAATTCCGAAAGGAACCGCGCATCCCAATCCGGGATGTGCATGTCAATCACCGCGCGTCGCCAGGCGTTCTCGAACCAGCGCGGGCCGAGGCGCGGCGACACGTTGAGTTCCTGGTCACCCCGGGTGGCGACAACAGCCAGCAAGGCTAAGACCCAGCAGGTTGCGTGGTTCAATAGCCACATTGGATGACCTCGTAGATGTCCGCGACGGTCAATTCCACGCGGTTGCCGCGCTTCCTGATTTGGGTGGTCCGGTTCAGGGCTTTGGCGCTCTTCAGGCCGTCGCGGAGTTCGATGCTGGCCCGGAACATCGGGGCGTCTTCGATCAGGCCGGGGAGGACGTAGGGACGCTCTTTGACCGGCGTGGTCTGCGGCGTGGCGTTGTAGGCGATCAGGTGAATCCGCAACGTCCGGGTTGTCGGGTCGTCGGTCACCACCGCCTCGACATTGGCGGGCGCGTCCACTCGAGCGCGCGGGGCTGAACTCAAGAGTCGCACGGCGTTGGCGAAGAGTATGCGGGCCTCGACGATGTGATGCTCGCTGGCGGTGGCGAAATCAGGGGAACCGGCGAAGGTGAGCACCGCACCCTTGCCGACGAAGTTGATGAGCGTGGCCGGGCCGACGACCCGTCGCGCGCTCAGCGGCCAATCGGCATTGTAGCCCTCGGGATTCGCGAGCGCAGCACGGTGCGAGTCCAGCAAATCACCGGCAGTTGCGGCGGTGGTGGGTTCGTAAACTGTCGCCGGACCGCGGACGAGAAAAGGCCAGTCCCGCGGAATGGGGTGAAGGACGGCGGACCGGTTGAGTTCAACCGAGGTCCAAGGCCAGCCACCCCGTGTCGGATCACTGACGTCGCCACGCACCCAGTGATCCGTTCCTTCCAGCCGCCTATTCACTTTCGCCCCGATCAGGCCTTCGAGCGTTGATGCTGCCAGCGGCTTGCCCATGCGATCGAACTGGCCGCTCTGGCCGGTAACCAGCAGCTTCCCGCCCTCCTCGACGTAGCGGCGGAACAGGTCCACTTCACGCTCCGAAAGGATGCCGGCGTTGGGCAGGCAGACAACTGGGAACTGCTTCAATCCCTCGATGCTCAGGTTTTCATCGAACAGAAAGCCAAAGCCGAGGTGCTCATACACGCAGGCCTTGTGGGCGCCCTGGACGCTTTGAAACCAGGTCGCCGGCTTGTCCCGTCCGATCCAGTCTCGCGTGCGGGCGCTGAAATAGATGCCGACCTCGCGCACCGGCTGGTGGCCGAACTGCGCCCGCTTGGCCCGCGCCTCGCCGAGCAGTTCGCCGATGCGGTCGTAGGCCACCGGATCGAGCCAGCCGTCGTAGGCGGTCTTGTCGATCATGGTCACGAACGCGCCGTGCGCCAGAAGGGTGAACATCTCCCAGCGCATGTCGTTCAGGGGGCGCGTGGTTTGGTCGTGATACATGCGCACGCCCCGCTGGACGGCAACCTGGAACGGCTTGCCGGGGGTGGCGGCGCGATACCACGCGGCGTTGAAGCTGGCCGACAACGCGCCAAAGGCCCACAACCCAGCCTCGCCGGTGACGAAGTCGCCGTTGCCCGCGTGGCGCACCGGTGTCTGACCCACTTCCCAGGAGAAGGGCGGATTGCCGTGGTAGTTGAAGTCCACTGTGGCACGCGGATCGAGACTGCGCACGGAGTCGGTCAGCATCTTCTCGAAACGATCGCTCGTGGCGTAGCGGAATTGCAGCATGCGATCCCAATCCTGGTCCTCCCAGTTCACGCCCTTGGGCATGGAGCAGCCGTATTCGGTCTGAAAGAGCTTCTGGCAATGGTCGCACCAGCAGCCGTGCGGCGGACCGAATCCCTGATCCACCATGTCGAGGTGAAAGCCGGCGATGCCGTAAGCCATCATCTCGGCGAGCAATGCCTTGACGACATTCGTGTAGGGCGAGTTGAAGCAGACGAGGTGGTGGATCGGTTCGCCGTTCGCCTGGCGGGCCTTCCATTCCGGGTGCTGGCGCAGTTCGTGGGCGGAATACTGGAGTTGGCAATAGGCGATGATCGGCAGGTCGAGCTTGCGGCCCTCCTCGACCGCCTCGCGCAACACGTCGCGGTCGCCGAAGCTCGCCGGCTTGGGGAGCAACTTCGAGTTGTGGAAGGTATAGTCGCCGTCCCGCACCCAGAGAACGAGATACTCCGCGTTGGCTGCGGCGCAGCGGCGGACGATTTCCGCTCCGTTGAAGTTCCGCGCGTAGTCGGGCGCATGTTTGCCGCCGGCGAACTGCGCGCCCGTCGGGCCGACCTCCATGCCTACAAGCACGCGGTTGAACCAAGGGGTTGGAGTGCTGGCCGCCCCGACTTTCGGGGTGGCTATCAATCCCAAGAGGATCGTCAAGCAGCACCGGACGGTGCGGCCTGCATCGGCGAGACGTATCAAGGAGCCAAGAGGATTCATAGCATTAGGTCTGGGGAGTTGGGCCGGAGAACGGGCTCGGAGCAATGGAACGACAGGCTGGGTCAGTGCTGCGGCGCACGACCAGTTTCGTCGCCAGTTGCTCATGGGGCAAGGAGCGACTTCGGGAATCGCGCAAAGCCCGGAAGATCTCGAACGCCCGTTGTCCCATTTCCACCATCGGGTAGTGGATGGTGGTGAGGCCGGGATCCATGACGCCGGCCAGCGGATCATCCGCAAAGCCGACCACCGCAACGTCCTGGGGAATCCGCAGCCCGCGGGCCTTGAAGCCGGCCATGGCGCCAAAGGCGATCATGTCATCTCCGCAGACGACCGCGGTGAACCCCGGCGCTTGTTTCACGAGTTGAAGGGCGCTCGCGTAGCCATGTTGCAGCGAGTAACTGCCCGTCGTGCCACTTCTTTAATGGTTGCCATGCTTGCGATGCAGTTCGGATTCGTTGCCAACACGCCGCCTTGCGATCCCGCCGTCGGCAGGCGGAGTCCCAGGTGACGTCTGGCACCCTTCGCACGCCGGTCTGAGGGCCAACCAAATGCTGACAACGCGCCGCCTTGCTGCTGAGTCCCGGCGGAAACTCAAGGTCGGCGCACGGCGCGATAGAATCGTTGGGGCCACTGGCCGACCTCGGGGTCCACCCACGGAAACGCGCTCACGTTGGTTTGGTAACGTGTGGACCAAACCGCTCCCGACGACAGGGCAACCGTGGACTGCACTTCGAGCGATCCGGAAAGCGCTGACTCGCCGGGATCCACCCAGAGCGCGGGGCCTTCCGGGGTCATCCCTGTGGGCGAGAGGCGAGGCAGCACGGTCGGCGTGTTGAAGCTCGCCGTCGAGGCTGCCCAAGCCGTCGCCAATCCGTTGGTGGCCAGCGCGCGGAAAAAGTAGTCGCGCCCGGGTTGCAGTCCGGTAAGGGTGTGTTGGAATCGAGCGATGCCAAACGCTGTGTTCACCCCCAACGGCAGCAGCTCCTGCCACTGGCTCACATTCGTGCCCCCGTCCCCCTCCCCCCACGCCAGCCAGACGGTGGCTCCGGGTTCACCGTAAACGCCTTGGCGCAAGTCGCACGCCACCGTGGCAGCGTGGGGCCGCAGATCAGATGGGGCGACGTTGGTCACAGTCAGACTAACCGGCGCGGCGAGAGGGCGGACAAGCAGGGGCCGCACCAGCGCCCCAAACTCGGCGTCCGTCGGCAGCCGGCCTTCCCGCTGACGGTATTCACCCAACGCCAATCGCGCCGCGTTGTAATACCGCTGGTGCAGGTCGTAGGCGGGGGTGCGTCTCCCCGCGCTGTCGACGAGCCAGAACGCCCGCCCAGGTTCGTTGTTGTAGACCTGCCAGAAGAGCATGAAGGGCGGGCCCCAGTGCAACAGGGTCCGCAAGTAGGTGCGGGTCCGGCTCTCTTGGGCTGCGGAATCCAAGCTGCCCCAGCCGTATTCGCCAATGAACACCCGCCGACCAGGGATGCGGGCCGCCTTGTTCGTGCTGAGCTTGGACTCGATGAAGTTCAGAGTGCTGTAGAGTTCCGAGGCGGAGAGATCCTGTCCGTCGTACGAGGACCACGAGACGTAATCGAGGTTGGTGACGGCCGGCAGCACCGCGTTCACCAGCCGTTGGTTGCTGGCGGGCGGGTTCAGCATCGCGTCGCGCACGCGGTTCACTTCAGCGTAGGCGAAGACATCCACGTCGCCGTGTGGCGTGTCCCGTTTGGCCTCGTCCACCGCCTGCTGCCGCACGTTGAGCCAGTCGCGCATGCCCTGAATCGCCGTGGGCTTGGGATTCACCGTGGTTTGGTAATTCGGCAACAGATACCAGTCGCCCTCCCAGTGTCCGAGATAAAAGCGCTTGCCCGTGCCGTCGTACCGCGTCAGGAGGTAGCGGGTCAGCGCGTAAATCTCGGCATGCTCGCGGGCCTTCTGCTCTTCTGACATCCCGTTCAGCCAATAGGCGTCCCCGCCGGTGGTGAAGCCGTAAGCCCACACGAGGTAATGCCGGAAATCCTGGTCGAAGACCCGCCGACACGAAGGCTCGTCCCGCACAAGGGCCGTCAGGTTGGTCACGCTGCCCGGCAGCGGCGCATGATACTGCCTCTGCCAATCGCGGCCCAGATAGAGCTTGATCACATCCGACCCCATGTTGCGAATCACGTCCGCGGTCTCCACCAGGAGCGTGTTGGTGGTGAATTGATACTGGCCGTTGAAGGTCTGGGTCCCGGCGCGCAGGTTGTACCGATCGACATCGGGATGTGACAGCATGCCGGCCTGGCACCACTCCATGGCGCCGCACCCCCACAACGCTAGCATCCAGGCCCACGCATCCTTCCGGTTCAGCACATGCGAAATGGTCGAGGTGGAGATTCCCGCCCGTCGCGCCACGTTTTTGATTGTCGCCATGCGATGCGTTCCTGATTCCCGGCCAGCACGCCGTGCCTGGTCGGAAGCAATGTCAAACGATTAACAAAGACTGTCTATGGAAATGGAAGCGAAGCGAGCAGCGACACAGCAGGCGATTTTCCCACCACAGGGTCTTGGGTGGGTGGACGTGAGCGGACGGCGAGCGGTTCCGCCACGATCGGCAGCGATCACGCGGTCATCCGCCGTGCCGGGCTGGTTATCGGTGAAACGGTTGTTGTCGCCGTGGCGTTCGACGTCGCCGCCGATATGGCTCATGAGGTGACCGTCGGGCTCCTGCATGGCGAGGAAGTATTTGTTGCCCCAGAGCGTGACCTGGCGGATGTCGTCGGTGGTGTCTTCATCTGACATATGAGGGACTGGTGGATTGGGGGCCGTTCTCATCGCGAAGGCGTGCTTCATAGCTGTAGCAACTCGAGGTCCTTGAATCGAATGCTCAACTCGCCGCCGGGGTGGATCTGAAGCCCAATGTGCCCCTTCATGCCGACGTTCCTGGTCCGATGCGTCTCGTCGTCCAGCCGTCCTGTCCCGTCGTAATCGGCAATGGTCACCCCGTTGATCACCGTGGTGATGCGGGTTCCCCGGCAGGTGATTTGGACTTCGTTCCACACGTCGCGATCATCGGCATGCCACCATTTCGATCCCTGGGGAGCGTGTTCGGGCTTGGCGTTGGCGGGCGGTCCCACGTTGGGCCACAGCCAGACCTGCACCCCCCTCGTCTCGTCGTAAATGAAGCCGTTTCGCCAGGGGCCGGGTGGGTTGATGTCCACCTGGGGACCGTCGAGCCACCCTGCGTCGTCGTCGTAACGGCTGCGGACCTGGACGCCGCTGTTGCCGGTGGACTGGCTGCGGGTCTGGACTTTGAGACGGAGGGTGAAATCGCCATACTCCATTTCCGTCAGCAGCCAGATGTAGTCGTGCTTGCTGCCAGGCGGCGTTTCGGCGGTGATCGTGCCGTCCAGTACCTTCCAGTAATCCGTCTTGTCCCGGTCCGCCGGACTGCACTTGACGACCCAGCCGTCCAGGTTGTTGCCGTTGAAGAGACGAGTCCAGCCCGCCTCGGCGCCCGACGTTTCGTCAGACACGGTCACCGTGCCCACGCGGTAATAGCCCTGGGAATCGCGTGCTGATTCCTTGAGCGCAAACTCGACCGGCCGCTCTTGCGGAGCGGTGGCATCAAAGAGACCGATGGCCAACTGGTAGAGGCCTGGCTCGACGGCGGCCGGCAATGGCAGCGCGAGCGGCAGGACAATCGGCCGGCCCGGCAGCCACGAGTTCTCGGCTCTGCCGGCCAGATGCACCCAGTGGGTGCTGGCGCTGGACAGCTTCACTCGCAACTCGTAGGGCGTATAGGGCGGTGCCACGCCGCGGTTCTCCAGCGTCAGGGTGAACGGCACCGTAGCACCGGCCGCGAAGCGGTCGGGCAGTTCGAGGGACTTCGGAAAGAGCCAATACCCGCACTGGTTCAGCAGTTCCTTGGTCAGCTCCGGATTGTCGGTCAGCCATTCGCGCGCGTCGCCGTGGTAGCCGAGGTAGGTCGCGTGCAACAGCCCGAGCGCGCCGCGGAAGAAGTCCGGCCCTGTTTTTCCCTTGCCGAACCTGGCCGCAGCGGAGTCAGGGCGGGCTTCCCAGTTGCCGAGTCTCTTCACCTGTCCATAGTGCTCCAGCTCGAACACGGTCGGATTTTGCAGATAAGCGTCCGCGAAGAACTCCGGGCTGCGGACGGTGAAGGTGTCGCTTGTGCCTTGCAGGTAGCCGTTCACCAGGATGCTGTCGTCGCGATAGCTGATGCCGTTGGTCAGAATGTACTGGTGCAGGCTCGCGCGCTCGGCGGGGTTGTTCAAGGCATGGACATAATCATCGGAGATGACAAGCTGAGCGCGCTTGAAGTGCTTCAGATGAAGGTCCACGTGCTGTTTGCGAACGCCGAAAGACAGGTCCTTCCGGCTGCCGGCCCAGCAGTGACCCTCGCCCCAGTCGCCGATGCTGCCGACATCGATGTAGCGCACCCAGGGCTTCGCGTCATAGCGTGCCGCGAAGGCGGCCAGGAACCGGTCGAGCTTGGCGAGGAAGATGGGGTCGTCGAACTCGGGTTCCCACGGGCCTTCGGGTCCGGTGGCCTTTCCCATGCGGTAATGGCCGCCTTTGGCGCCGGCTTCCATCACCCAGCGCGGCGTGGCGAACTGCTGTTCGATTCGATCCGTGCTGGTTTCTTTGCAACTGATGCGGAAGGCAATGCCCAACCCGTGCGCGGTCCACTTCTCGATGATCTGGTCAATGACTCCCCAATCAAACTGACCTTCCTTCGGTTCCAGGTAGGCCCACGCCAGCCGGACGTAGAGATGATCCATGCCGGGGAACTCCAGGAGATCAGCGTCGCGGGCGATCCGATACTTGTCAGGGTGATTGTCGGGGAAGTGGTGATACCACCCCTTGTGCGGATTCACCAGGACTCGCGCGGGATCGTGGAGTGGCGTGAGGTCGTGGACGACCGGGGTCGGAAGCGGGAGTTCGGCGGCCGGCAGCGTGGCGATGGAGGCCAGCAGGAGGGCGAGGTTGAACCTTGTCAGGCTGGATTTCATGGTGGGTTGTGGGGGGATGCGGTTGCCGGGTCGGACATGAGGTTCTGTTTCAGGAAGTCTGCGCGGCCTTGATGTCGGCGCGCACATTCCATTCCGGTTCGGGCTTCGTGCCGGGGCCGCCGCAGCCCATCGTGAAGCTCCCGAACATCCGGTTGACTGTGTGGGTTGGGGAGGATCTCATGGATCTTAGTGGCTTGGATAGAACAGGGCTGAAGGATGATGACCGCCCGCGGATATGTCCAGTTCGGCGGCGTGCCGGCGTCCTGGGCTTGCAGCCACCCGGCGGCGGGCAACCACATCAAGGACGCGATAAGGAAGAGAGTGCGTTTGGAGTTCATGGGAATCGAGCGTGTTGACGATGCGAAGGGTTGCCCGAACGAGAGGGGCGAGGCGAGGTCCACCTCAACCTGCTCGCGCCGTCCGGAGCGGTGTGGAGGAGGAATTGGGCGGGCGTACTCACAGACCCTGGTTCACGCGAAAACGCGAAGCCGCGAAGAGGGGGGTGATGTTCTTTGCTCTCTGTGCCGGCTCTTCCGTGCTTCGCGTCTTCGCGTGAGGTGTTCATTTGTCGCCTTCAATGATGCGAATGGTTTCGAGGGAGCGGAGGGTGTGGAGCGCGCCGCGCAACGGATGGGTGTGGGGCTTAGCCCGCATATTTCAAACCCCGATGGTGCCCAGGACACTCAGACTTCGCAACAGGACCACTATGCGGGCTAGAGAAGCAAAACCGCGCCAAGTTCGAGAGATCGAGAACTGCAACACACTGTTCCCATGACAGACCATTCTCGGGACCGACAGAATGCTCCCGGTTCCCTTTCTGGGCGCGGTTTTGCCAGAGCCCGGGTGTCGGGACTCCGCGAAGCTTTGTGAAACATCCGGGTTAGGGTCTGTGCAAAAATTCATCGGAAGTAGTTTTTGCACAGACCCCTGGCCGCGGCCAACCAGCCACGACCAGCCGCAGAAGGCGGGAGAAGCCATCCTTGAGCGGCACGGTCTTCTCATTTGGAGCGGTGCTTGAGGAGTGCTTGGAAAGGGATACGGGGGTCGTGCTGGCAGCGCTCCTGCAGGGCCGGCCAAGAAGGCTCGGGGTGAAGGTCCGCGTTGAGCGCGACCAAGCAGACGCGCAGGGCCGAGAGGTTGCAGTTGAGGTGATGAACCGGCCGCGATATATGAATCTGGAGGATCCGCCCCGGCCAGGTGCGCGATTCCGGAACGCGCGCGGGATCCCCTCTTATGTGGAAGCAGCGGGCGGGTTCACTGTCGGCGTGGATCTGATTGGGGCCCTGTATGCCGGCTGCCAGGCGTACGGCGAAAGGTTGTCACTGCGCGGAGAGAAGGACAAAGCGGTGCAATTCGTTCGAAAGGCGGAGGCCTACAAGAAGCCGTTGATGCCGCACTGGCCAGACGCTTCCCGACCCGTCCGAGAGAAAGCTGATGCTCGCTCATCTCTTTATTACGTGGCGCGGCGGCGATCCGTTACCGAGGAAAAGGGGGTGATGGACTTGGATCCGAGAGATGAACCAGCTTGGCGTCGCGCGGGTTGGTGACAGCGGGTTCGACGCAATGCGCCGCCGGCGGTCGTCAGGGCGGGCTGTCCGCTTCGACGGAAGAAAGCGGCTTGCTCTCCGCCAACTGGCGCAGGATGAACTGGCGCCGGTTGACGAGTTGGCTGCGGAACGACTCGATATCGCCGCGAAACCGCCTCAGGGCGACCTCGGTGTCCCGACGCTCGATCGAGGCCCTGTAGACAATCTCCGGCTCGATCCGTTGTTCGAGCGCTGTGATGGCCGGCCCGAAGGCCTGCTCCGCAAACGCCGTGTCGCACAGTTCGCGAAGCCGCGCCAGGAATTGCTCGCGAAAGTGCGGCTCCGCCAACAGCGGACCGGAGAACCACCCGGGCGGGCGCCACCATGGCGCGCCTGCGTCCGGCCACCCGCCGAACCAGGAGCGCCTCGGAGGTTTGTCGCCAGCCATGCCATAGGTGAGCGGCATCTCGTACCAATCGTACGCGGGCGACGCGCCGTCGTAATCGCCCCAGGTCTTGTCCTGATCCCAGGGAATGATCTGCCATTTCCCGCCCGGCCTCGGATCGTGATAGACGTAGTAATTGTTGAAGAAGCCGTCCCAGTTCTGAATGCACATGCAGACGGCGAAGTAACCGGCCAGTTCATCGACGTCGAAATGCTGCCGGATGAAATCCCATCGTGCCAGGCCCTCGGTCTTGCGGAGCCCATCGATGACGTCGAGCAGGTCGGCGTGGCCGGTGTCGGGATTCGTCTTTTTCTCGTGCTGGCCGGCAACGCCATCGCCGTACCAGAGCAGCTTGTAAAGATTGCCATCCGGATCCTGACCCAGGCGGCGGAAGAAGGCGCGGTTGGGTTGCTCGACCACCAGGTGGCAGCCCAGGGCGTGTTGATCCAACCACAGCCGCACGTGATCCGTGGCCGGAGACGGCACCCCGGCGCTGCGATAGAGTTCGAAAGCCAACGGTTCGGATAACAGATAGCGCGGCGATCCTTCGAGAATCAGGTTGACCGCACGCAACCCCTGCCAGGGCCGATCGGGTTGGAACTCGATCTTGTACCCGCCCTTGCGGCGACGCACCCGCACATGATCGAACACAAGCAAACCGGTTTCCCCAGGAGGCAAAATGACCGCCGCGCAACTCCAGTCCATCCGTGCCGCCCAGGGAGGCCGGGCGGACTCCTCGGCGAGCGCCTGGACCCGCCGCGCGACACCCGGCTTCTGGATGCGGCCGAACGTGATGAGCTTGAGGAACGGGATGCGGGCGGTGTTGGTGTTGATGTGCGTGGCACAGGAGAATGTGGGATGCAGATCGGTCGCGGAGGGACAGTGGCGCACGGCCCCGGAGACGCTCCGAGCCTCGATGACAAACCGGATCAGACAGCTCTCCGGCTGCCCGGGGATGGCTCCCACATAGCGCGCGCGGTCGGAGGCCGCCTGATCCACGATCAGAGCTGTCTCCCCCTTCGCGATCGGGCTGTCAACCAACCATGCCTCCCAGTGGAGCGCGACACTCGCGACACCCGCATCGTCTGTCACCCTGGCCGATACGCCGATCCGTTGGCCGGGCACGGGGCGGTCGTGGCACACCTCGACAACCCGAGGCAAGGGCACAGGCGAATCGCAGGAATTGCGCCGGCCCGGCGTGCCTGCAAAGGCCCCGCCGGCCCCGATCCCGGATGCGCACCAGTTGGCCGGGTCGTTCGAGGCCGCTCCGGCACAAATCCGTTCGAGCGACGAGCCGTGCCCATCGGCGGCAACCGGCCAGGGAGGCCGGTCGCCGTAGTGAACGGCGTCGCGGACTTCGCCTTGGGCATCGGCCAACTCGATGCGTTCCCCTTTTCGGCTCAGCGAGCCGGTGAATGTGCCGATCACATTCGTGGAATCGCCGTGGCACGCCCTGAACGCCGCCATGTTCCGACACACAACCCGGTAGCCGCCCGGCGGTATCGAGGCGCCGCGCGGAAAGGCGAAAACGACGCCGCCCCGCACCGCCCAGCGGGAGAGATCGACCGCGGCATCGCCGGGGTTGTGGATTTCGATGAACTGGAGGTCGTCCTGGTCGCCGAACGGGTGGTACATGACCTCGCTAAAAACCACATGGGATGGGGACGCCCCGAGACCGGGACGGGCGACGCACAGCAAGGCGCAACACACAACGAGCAGAGACATGAGCGGGCTGGCGCGCACGAACCGAATCCCCTCCAGATCACTTCGGCGGCGCGGGCGGGTAGCGGAACTCGTCCGTCACGGCCCAGAGATTCTCGGGGTAGAGGGCCTGGTTCTTGGTGAGCAGACGCACACTCGCGTCGCCGAACACGAAGTTCGAGCCGCGCGCATGCCGGGCATGATCAATCTCCTCGAAATCATTGCCGCGCTCCCCCTGATCCAAGTCCATGTGAATGTGGAAGGAACCGCGACGTTTCTCGCCGAAGAGGATCGTCTGGCTGGGGCTGGGGATGCTGTCCTCGCGCATCCCGTGCGGCCAGACCCAGTTCCTGTGCTTGAGGTAATCCGCGTCCGGGAGATGCTTCATGAAATAATCGTTGAAACCGTTGATCAGAAAACTGTTCTTTGGATTCAGATCGTCGGTGAACAATCCCACAACACCGAAACGGTCGTTCGGGCAGGTGATGATCCGCCAATCGATGAAGAAGGGCTTCAGCTTGTGCGGCCACGCGTTCGGGGGCGTGCGCCGCGGAGGGAACTGCCCATCGTAGTCCTCGGCGTAGAGGTGCAGCGACACGCCGAGCTGGCGCATGTGGTTGAGGCATTTGATCTGGTTGGCCTTGGCTTTCGCCCGGGACAAAGACGGCATGAGGAGCGACATCAGAATGCCGATGATGCCGATCACAACAAGCATTTCGACCAATGTGAAACCTGCAAACCCCCGCCCCGGCCGAATGGGCCGATTGAACCCGGTCTTTGTGGACATGCTCATAATGCCAAGCGACACCCTGCGATGGCACCGCGACCGCTGTGCCCCCGGCGATGTTTGTATAGACAGAACCCGGAACCAAACGTTTTGTTTCGCCGGCCGCTCGAGATTTCGGCAGGAGCGGCTTGACCGAACCGCGCAGGGCGGCTAGGCCTAAACCCGGAAATATCATGCCGGGACGAGAACACAGATGATGAAGGCCAATTCGCACCACCGACCGACAGAAAACGACTTTCCGAAGAGCCACAGATCCCCCTCTGGATCGCCCACCACACTCGAACCGGCGTCGGAGGGGCCATTGCCGGAGGGCCGATCCGGAGCGCACGACTCGTCCGGCTGTCCGATGCGAATGCCGCGGCGCACATTCCTTCAACGCGGCCTCGGAGCCGCCGGTGTCGTGGCGTTTCCCACGATTCTCGGTCGAGGTGTGTTGGGCGGCGACGCGACCCCCTCCCCGAGCGAACGGATTGGCGTCGGCCTGATCGGGCGGGGCGCGATGGGGTCGGGTCATTTGAGGCGCCTGGCTGGGGATTCGAGTTTCCAGCTTCTGGGCGTATGCGACGTCGATCGCGTGCGGCGGGAGGCGGGAAAGAGCACCGCTGATGACATCTACGCGTCGGAGAAGGCTCAGGGAACATATCGCGGCTGCGTGGCCTATCAAGACTATCGCGAGTTGCTGGCGCGCGAGGATCTGGACGCCGTCGTCATCGCGACACCGGATCATTGGCACACCTACCAGGCCATCGACGCCATGAAGGCGGGCAAGGACGTCTATTGCGAGAAACCGATCTCGATGACCATCGAGGAAGGGCAGCGAACGGTCGAGGTGGCGCGCCGTTATGGCCGCATCTACCAGACAGGCACCCAGTACCGGTCCATCCCAGCCATCCGGCGGGTGTGCCAGTTCGTGCGCGAAGGCGGGCTTGGGAAAGTCAAATCGGTGTTCGCCTTGTGGCAGAATCTGGCCGGCTGGATCGGGTCGGAACGATGCCGGCCGTACGCCTCGGTGCTGAGTCCGGCGGTGTGCGGCCAATCGTATGTGCCGATGGATTTCGCGCTTCCGTCCGAGCCCGTGCCGGAGGGATTGGACTGGGACCTCTGGGTGGGGCCCGCCCCGTGGCGCCCGTTCAACACCCTCTATCACGCCAACCCGTCGCCGGGCGTGGTGCCGTGGGCCTTTGCCGACGCCTTTGGCGTGACCTCGCTGACGTGGCACCTGGCGCATTCGGCCGATGTGATCCAGTACGCACTGGGTCTCGAGCGGAGCGGACCGGTCGAGGTGATCCATCCTTCGACGGGCGAGTTTCCGACGCTGACATGCCGTTACGCCAACGGAACGCTGCTCCATCTGGTGGACCACTGGGGGATGGCCAAGGACCTCTATCAGGCCGTGCCCGCAGACGCGCGGCTGGCGGGCAACTTTGGCGGGCTCTTCGTGGGCGAACGCGGGTGGGTGACATCGATGTCCGCCGGCGGACCGGTCGAGGCGGGTCCGAATTCGCTGCTCGAGGAGATCAAACTCAAGACACGCGAGGTCAACATCGGCGCCAACGATCACCATGCCAACTGGCTGGCCGGCATCCGAACACGTCAGGCGCCCAGCACGGATGAGGAGATCGGCCACCGATCCGCGTCTTTGGGTCACCTGGCCAACATCGCATGTTGGACGGGGCGTTCGGTGAAGTGGGATCCAGTCAAGGAAGAGTTTCCCGGAGACGACGTGGCTAATCGCATGCGCTGGCGAGCGCCGCGCGCACCTTGGCGGATGTGATGCGGAGCCCGGTCCTTCGGACTTCCGGATGCGGCTGCGCCGCGCTGTGCGGCCTTTCGAGACTGGGGGTCACTGGTTCACATGCACGACCTTGGCTGGCGGAAAGCCGTTAAACCAGGTCGACGAAGCGCTGCTGTAGGCGCCAATCTTCTCGGCGTAGACCAGATCATCGATCTCGAGTTCCGGCAATTCCTCGGACTGGGAGATGACATCCAGGCCGTCGCACGTCTGGCCGAACACGGCGCATATGCTGGTCTTCCCCTTCTTAAGGGCACGGAGCGGATACTGACAATGGTCGAAGATGATCCCGGAAAAGGTGTGGTAGACGCTGTCATCGATGAAATAGCAGGTTTTCCCGTCGCGGACGGCCTTGCCAATGATGCGCGCGATCGAGGTGGCGGCGGTGGCGACCAGGAAGCGTCCCGGTTCGGCCAGAATCTGGGTCTCGGGCGGGAAGAGCCGGTCGATCTCGGCATTGATTCGGGCCGCGAGAAGGCTGAAGGGCTTGACGTGCCGATTGTAGGGCGCCGGAAACCCGCCGCCGATGTCCAGCAGTTTCAGCGCGTGGCCGCGGCTCCGCGCCTCGTTCATGACCGCGGCGGCCATGTTGAGCGCCTGAACGAAGTTCTCGAAGTTGGTGCATTGGCTGCCGACATGGAAGCTGAGCCCCTCGACCACCAGGCCAAGCCGGAACGCCTCGAGTATGAGGTCCACCGCCTCGCCCGGATCGCATCCGAACTTGGATGACAACTCGACCATTGATCCCGTGTTGGGCACTCGGAGGCGGAGCACGACACCGGCGTGCGGGGCGAATTGTCTGATCTTCCTGATCTCGTTGAGGTTATCGTAGGTGACCAGGGGGCGATATTGATCCAGGGCAACCAGAGTCTCCCGCGGCTTGGTCGGGTTCGCGTAGATGACTTTGTCCCAGATGAATTCCTGCTGCTCTTTGACGGGCAAATGCCGAATCAGGTCGTAAACCAGCATGAACTCGGGAAGCGATGCCACGTCGAAACTCGCCCCGGCATTGTACAGAGTCCGCACGATGGCCGGGTCGGCGTTGGCCTTGACGGCGTAATAGGCCTGGACTCGGGGCAAGTGCTTGCGAAACAAGGCGTAATTGCGCCTGAGAACGTTATGATCCACCACCACGAGCGGGGTGCCGTGCTGGCGGGCGAGACTTTGCAGTTGTTTGGCTGTCATGGTGCGCGCGACGTCCGGGGAAACTCCTCGCCCGCGTGGAAAATGGCAAGCCGCACTTCACAGCCATTCTCAGATACGCTGCGCCCGAGGACGGGCGCACTTTGCTTTGCGACCTCGGTCCCCAGTTGGCTCCACCTCCTTGCGACAAGCGCACGGGATCAGGCACTTGGCCAGCCGCCAGAGGCGGGTCTGACCGTCCGACTCCGATTCGACTCGCAGCATGGGCGGCATGCCGAGGAAGATGGCGGAATCGCCGTGAGGCGTGAAGACCATGGTTTGACACCCATTCTGGATTTCTTGTGTGGGGTTTCTGTGCCGGGCTTTCTTGCGGACCCGCCCGACTGTGCTACTTTTGCCTGATACTATGGCAAAGCAAACGTTTCGTTTTAAGAGTCCCGGCGCGCTGAGCGTCCTGTTGGTCGGAGATTTTACCCATTGGCAAGAGAAGCCGATCGCGATGAAGAAATCGGGTCAGGGGATTTGGAGGGCGAGCGTGGACCTGCCACCGGGGGTTTATCATTACCGGTTCATGGTCGATGGAGAATGGCGGGACGATCCCGAAAGCACGCTCCGGGTCTCCAACCCGTTCGGGTCGGAAAACGCCGTTCGGAAAGTCACCTGACCCCGGACGCAATACCCAGCCCGGACGTTTCACACCGGTGCGCGTGATCGGATATTCGGGGTTTCTAAACCGCCTGGAATCCTTGACCGGTGAAACATGTTGCAGACAAGTCAAGTTTCTGTGCTGCGTTAAACGGGTTAAGGATTCTAATGAGCGAGGCGCGGGAGAGAAGGGCGGGGAAACACGGGGACTCCTCATGAGAAGGAAGACCGGATTTGGTCTGAGGCGCGCCTCGCTAGCAGACATCATCCGAGAGCGGACCCCTTGTGCATTGACGGGGTGAGAAATATGCGGGTCAGGCTCAACCGCGGCCTGACGCGCTCAAAGCCGCCCCCGCCCCGTCGCCATGGATTCTGGGAGGCAGAACGGCCAGCTTCACGCCGGGATTGCGCTCGGCGAAGAAATTGCAGGACCACTCCTCGGTGAATAGGATCACGGTCTGACCGGCGACATCGATCGCCAGGCGCGCTCCAGAGGGTAGCGTCGGCTCGTCGACCGCTCCGTCCACCACCCACCGAAGCAACTGCCACGGCGCGGGTTCGAGTCGGGACTCGGCGCTGTACTCGGTCTGCAAGCGGTACTGGACCACCTCGAATTGGAGGGGGCCGACCGCGCCGAGCAGGGTAACGCGTTGGGTGGCGTTGGGCAGGCGGAACGACTGCACCACCCCTTCCTCGAGCAGTTGGGCCAAGCCCTCGCGAAAGCGCTTGAACTGCGCCGTGCTCGCGCTGTGCAGCCACGCAAAACTCTCCGGTGCGAACCGCGGGATTTCGTCGTACTGCAATGCCGAGTTCTCCGCGAGCGTGTCGCCGATCCGGAACTCGGAATGGCCGACCAATCCGACCACGTCGCCTGCGTACGCGACGTCCACGGTCTCGCGCTTGCGTCCGAAAAGCTTGTGCGAACTGGCCAGCCGCACCCGTTTGCCCGTGCGGGTGTGAATGACCGTCATGTCGCGCTCGAATCGTCCGGAGCAGATGCGGACAAAGGCCAGTCGATCCCGATGGTTGGGGTCCATGTTGGCCTGCATCTTGAAGATGAACCCCGAGAAACCGTCTCCCGCGGGCGACACCACGTGTCCGTTCGCCGCGCGCGGCTGGGGTGTCGGCGCGAGCTCGAGAAATGCGTCCAGCAAAAGCTGCACGCCGAAATTGTGCACCGCGCTGCCAAAGCACACCGGCGTCTGTTCCCCTGCCAGAATCCGCGCCGGGTCGAAGCGCGATCCGGCGCCTTCGAGCATTGCCAGTTCTTCGACGACGCGCGTGTAGACATCGGCGGGCAGCGCGTCCCGCACGGCGGAATCCCCGAGATCATGCACCGAGACCGGGGCGCGGAAGGCGCCGCCCGGCACGCGCTCGAAAAAATGCACTTGCAGCGAACGGCGGTCATAGACGCCGCGAAAATCGGCGCCGTCGCCCAGGGGCCAGTTGAGCGGACACGGGTGCAGGCCGAGGACCCGTTCGAGTTCGTCCAGCAGCATCAAAGGATCCCGCGCCGGGCGATCGAGTTTGTTCATGAAGGTGAAAATGGGGATCCCGCGCTGGCGGCAGACCTCGAAGAGCTTGCGTGTCTGGCTCTCGATGCCCTTGCCCGCGTCGATCACCATCACCGCCGCGTCCACCGCCGTCAGAACGCGGTAGGTGTCCTCCGAGAAGTCCTTGTGGCCGGGCGTATCGAGCAGATTGACGCAGTAGCCGCCGTACTCGAACTGCAGCACCGTCGAGCTGACGGAGATGCCGCGCTTCTTCTCGAGTTCCATCCAATCCGACGTTGTGGCGCGCTGATGCTTGCGCGCCGTCACGGACCCGGCCAACTGCACGGCGCCGCCGTAGAGCAGCAGCTTCTCGGTCAGCGTCGTCTTGCCCGCGTCCGGGTGCGATATAATCGCAAACGTGCGGCGGCGTTTCACATCGTCTTCAAAAGGCAACGTCTTCATGGTTGGTTCGTTCCCGAACATCTTCGATCGGTCGAGGTCGTTGTTCCCGTCACAATCCGGCGCAAATGCCTGCGTGGAACATCCGCCGCATGGACAGCGGAGGCCGGGACTCTGGGCGCGGAACGCATCGGGTCAGACGAGAACGGCCGCACCAGCCCGGCTGGCGGGATGGAGACGATCAGGGTGGAGTCAGAGTGCGGAGGTTCGCCGCGCCACGGGCCGGGCGAACGCCGATTGGATCGCTCAATGCTGTCACCGTCAAGATTCTCACGGTCGTCACTGTAGCACGACTGGCAGGCCCGGGGGCAAGACTTTTCTTCGCGGACTGCAACCCGGCTTAACCTGCCCCCATGCATATCCGCTTCGCTCTTGTCCTTGTTTTGGCGTGCGCGTGGAGCGTTCGCCTCCCGGCCGCGGACTCGCCGATCGCCGCGCAATCAATCGCGCCAACGCTGCGTCTGGCTGCGTTCGACATCGATGCGACGCCGCCCATCGGGTCGCAGATGGCCTACGATCCGGTGACCAACCGCTGGGACCTCGGATTGCGGGCGCGCGGAATCGTGCTGTCGGGGGCGGGCGACCCGATCGTGCTCTGCGCGGTGGACTGGATCGGGATCGCCAACGGAGGCCATGACGCGTTTCGCGAGGCGCTTGCCCGGGCGGCCGGCACATCGGCCCGCCGCGTGGCCGTGCATTCGCTCCACCAGCACGACGCCCCGGATTGCGACTTCTCGGCAGAGCGCATTCTCAAGGAGGGCGGAGTCGATGCGCGCCAGTACGAGGGCGCCTTTCAGCGCGAGGTGATTGCGAATCTGGAACGGGCCGTGGCCGCGTCGCTGGCTCAAGCACAGCCCGTCACCCATCTGGGGCTGGGCGATGCGCGCGTCGAGCAAGTCGCCTCGAACCGGCGCCTTCTGGGCGAGGACGGCAAGGTGCGGGCGACACGCTGGACGACCACCCTCGATCCTGCACTGCGCGCCGAGCCCGAAGGCACGATTGACCCTGTCGTGTCTCTGGTCAGCTTCTGGAACGGGGAACGACCGGTGGCCGTCCTGAGCTATTACGCCACCCACCCGCAGAGCTATTACCGCACCGGCTTGCCGAATCCGGACTTCCCCGGCCTGGCCCGGTTTCTACGCCAACTGGCCGTCCCGTCCGCCTTGCATGTCCATTTCAGCGGTGCGGGCGGCAATCTGGGCGCGGGCAAATACAACGACGGCGCGCATGAGAACAGGCTGCGTCTGGCCGAGCGGCTCGCGGCCGGCATGCGCCGCGCCTGGGAGGCAACCGAGCGCCGGCCCATCAGTCCCAACGACGTGCAGTGGACGGTCGAGTCGGTGGCGCTGCCGCCTGCGAAACATCTGAGCGCGTCCGCACTCGAAGCCGCTGTCCGCGGCGATCAAGGCACACCCCCGGCGCCGAGCGCGGCGTCCCGGCTCGCCTGGGTGCGCCGATGCGAGTCCGGACAACACCCGGATGTGGCGTGCCTGGCGCTGGGTCGGGCCCGGCTGCTGCATCTTCCAGGCGAGCTCTTTGTCGAATACCAGCTTGCCGCCAAGGCGATGCGTCCGGACCTGTTCGTGGCCATGGCTGCGTATGGAGACTACGCCCCATGGTATATCGGCACCGCCGTGGCTTACGAACAGGGCGGATACGAGACCAGCCCCGAGGCCTCGAACGTCGAGCCGGACGCCGAGGCCGTCCTGCTGAGCGCAATCCGAAAGCTGCTCAACGAGCCGAGCCCATAAGCCAGATGGTCGACCCTCTCCGTAAGCCGCATCTCTCGGAGGAGCCCCCATGGTATCGACGGGGTAGTACTGGCCGGAGTCATGGATATACGGATACCTGGGGAAGTGCCGAAAGCGATCTGAGCTGAACATGGCAGGCCGCGCCTGGCGCGGTAGTTCCTCCGATACGAACGCCGTCAGGTTTTCGAGCACGGCCCCGAGGATGCTCCGCTTGCCTTCCACCATCCCGGTGATGGTGCGCTTCCCCCAATTGTCCCGCGCCGAATACTTGCACTGCTCCGTCCAACGGTATAGCCCCAGCGCGTGGCCGAGTTCGTGAATGGCCGCGTCCGGCGAGCCGCCGCGCACGAAGGCAATCTGGCGACGCAAGGCCAGGCTCATGCCCTCGGCACCCTCCATGATCTCGCAAGGCACCATCGCGACGACGAAATCGAAAGGGTACTGGCGGCCGGCATTAATCGACATGACGTGGGTCTTTAACCGGATGGCCAGGTTGTTGTAGAGCCCGGTCAGGGTGGCCGAGGGCGTGGTATAGGCGTAGTCGTTCAAGCACTCGATTACGGCCCGGTCGCCGACACGCGCCGTCTTCCGGCTCAGATTCGGCTCAGATTCCTCTTGCCAACCCGCAAGAGGCCGGGCCGTAATCGAGGGCATGAAACGATTCATTTTATTGACGGCGGTGATGGGTCTGGTGTTGTTGCCTGAGATTCTCGCGG
Organism: Verrucomicrobiota bacterium; assembly: GCA_040766265.1. Lineage (GTDB taxonomy): Bacteria > Verrucomicrobiota > Verrucomicrobiia > Limisphaerales > J093 > MWFF01. Next base: position 45,938 of record JAXGQW010000008.1, on the reverse strand, counting down.
CGGATGGCAAGCCGGCGGGCAAACCCGCCTGCTGCGCGGCCAGCAAGACCGAGTGCGCAAAGGCCCCAGGCCAGGCACCCTGCTGCACGGCGACCTGCAAGGGGAAAAAGGAATCTGCCAAGGCCGCCAAGCAAGCGGCCAAAGCGGCCAAGAAGAGCGCCAAAGCCGAAAAAAAGGCGGTCAAGAAAACCTTTCCATGAACCGTGGAACCGGATCGTTGATCTTCAAGCACTTAGGCGATGGCTCGCGCGGGGGCTCTGGGCTGGAGAACCATGTTGTACTTGCGGGCGAGCTGACATGACGCTGCTCGGTCTGAGCGACTTGGATTTCATACTGCTTGAGTCCGCGCTCGACATAGAGCCTACAAACGACCAGGCCAGAACAGTTGGCCGAACTTGCGCGCAGTGCCAGGTTGGCCACCAAGCCACCACGGCGACCTTTGATGGTGGCGGGGAACCACCACAAAGCGGTGTCCACACTGCGCCCTGTACTGCGAGCACTGCTGCGGGAACAACGACCCGGCAAGATTTGCGCGAGCGCCGCCGGCCAGCTCAGCGGCCGCCGCTCTGTTTGCTGTTCGGCGCCACACCCAACCAAGCCGTGAAGTGTTTCTCCGTCTTCCACTTCCCGCCCAGGTCGGTCCCCACTTCCCCCACCAACTGCAGCAACGCGTAGTCGGCCATCCCAGGCAACGTGGTCGGATCTTTCCCCCCGCACAGCCGCCAGAGCAAGCCGTGCAAATCCTCAATCTGCGGCGTGTTGACCCCGCCCCGTCGTCGCGCGCCGGCGGCGCCAGGCCTGCGGATCCTCCGCCCCGTGATCTCCTGCAGCACCCTCTGGAGGGCTTGATCGCACTCGCGGATCTTGCTCTGGTAGGACTGCCACAGTTCGTAAGCCTGGCGCAGCGCAAACAGATGCTCGGGCTTCCAGGTCCCGTGCAAGGCCTCCCGCAATCGCCCCGCCTTGTTCTTGAATCTGTGCGTCACACAACGCCAGCAGCGCCACCGGATTGCGTTCCCTCGCCCAGAATGTTCTCGATCATGCTGAGGCCGTCATCCTGGTCAGGTCGCTGATCACGTCGTGAATCTTGAGATTCATCCGCTCCAGCGCCTTTGCATGTGCTGCTCATGGCTACCGGCCATCACGATGTGGTCGTTGCGCAACCGCAGGTAGTCCTCCAGTAACCGACGGATGTGCTCCGGCGGACAGCTCGCTGAGCAATCCATGCGGTGCAAGGTCGCCTGCCACTGGCAGTTCATGTCGGTCTTGCGCCCCGGCAAGTTCTCGACGTACTTGCCGTTGACCACCACCACCTCCAACTTCGCCTGTTCCAACACTGTAGGGGCAGAGCCAATAGATGCCCGTTCGCCTCCATCGCCACGCTCTTGACTCCCTGGCCGAGCAGGTAATCCCGCAACTCATGGAGTTGGCCAGTCGTCGTCCCGAACACCTTGGGTGGTCCTCCGGCGATCGAGACATGGAGTTGCTCACTTCCGATATCAATCGCGGCGGCTGTGGGATTGAGAACAGGCAACGAAGGGGTTGGCGTCTTGTCGTTAGGCATTGGCAATGTCCACGTCCCGGTGCCCGGCTAGGATCCGAAAAGTACAAATCTTTCCAGCGGGAAGCCTCACAGCTCGCCAATCAATACGCATGTCGCTAGCCGGAACCAATCTCTCCAACGAGCAACCCTCGCGGGCGCTTCAGAGTGCTTTGCGGTCACGCTGCGCCAGAACGCGGACGGGTGTGACTATGCCAGGTTCATGGTCCCAATACGCGCCAAATCTGGCGTCTTTGCTTTCCATGAACCGTGGTTCCGTAGCCGCGGACGTGAGTCCGCGCCATCTCGCTGCGCCAAAGGCAGAAATCAGCGCCGACTCACGTCGGCGGCTACAAATCGGTTCATGGTCCCCGTGCGCATTCAACAGTCGAATGTCGACGCTTTCCATGAACCGTGGAACCGGATCGTTGATCTTCAAGCACTTAGGCGATGGCTCGCGCGGGGGCTCTGGGCTGGAGAACCATGTTGTACTTGCGGGCGAGTTTCTCGAGCAGACGCTGCTCGGTCTGAGCGACTTGGATTTCATACTGCTTGAGTCCGCGCTCGACATAGGCCTTGCCGTGCACCATCAGGCGCCAGAACAGTTGGGCCAACTTGCGCGCCAGTGCCAGGTTGGCCACCAAGCCACCACGGCGACCTTTGATGCGGCGGTAGAACCCGCCCAAAGCGGTGTCCACACTGCGCCCCACACTGCGAGCAATCACACAGAACAAACGACCGGCGCGATTGCGCGAGCGTCGCTGGCTGCCTTTGCGCTTGCCGCTCTGTTTGCTGCCCGGCGCCACACCCAACCAAGCCGTGAAGTGTTTCTCCGTCTTCCACTTCCCGCCCAGGTCGGTCCCCACTTCCCCCACCAACTGCAGCAACGCGTAGTCGGCCATCCCAGGCAACGTGGTCGGATCTTTCCCCCCGCACAGCCGCCAGAGCAAGCCGTGCAAATCCTCAATCTGCGGCGTGCTGACCCCGCCCCGCTTCGTCGCTGCCGGCGGCGCTGGGGCCTGCGGATCCTCCGGCCCCGTGATCTCCTTGCAGCACCTCCTCTGGAGGGCTTGATCGCACTCGCGGATCTTGCTCTGGTAGGACTGCCACAGTTCGTAAGCCTGGCGCAGCGCAAACAGATGCTCGGGCTTCCAGGTCCTGCAAGGCCTCCCGCAATCGCCCGCCTTGGCTCCTTTTGAATCTGTGCGTCACACAACGCCAGCAGCGCCACCGGATTGCGTTCTGCGCCCCAGAATGGCCTCGATCATGTTGAGGCCGCTCATCCTGGTCAGGTCGCTGATCACGTCGTGAATCTTGAGATTCATCCGCTCCAGCGCCTTTGCATGTGCTGCTCATGGCTACCGGCCACGATGTGGTCGCTGCGCAACCGCAGGTAGTCTTGCAACCGACGGATAGCCTGCTGGGACAAAGCCCGGGTTGAGCAATCCATGTGCGTGCAAGGTCGCCTGCCACTGGCAGTCGCTCATGTCGGTCTTGCGCCCCGGCAAGTTCTTGACGTACTTGCCGTTGACCACCACCACCTCCAACTTCGCCTGTTCCAACACCTCGTAGGGGCAGAGCCAATAGATGCCCGTCGCCTCCATCGCCACGCTCTTGACTCCCTGGCCGAGCAGGTAATCCCGCAACTCATGGAGTTGGCCAGTCGTCGTCCCGAACACCTTGGGTGGTCCTCCGGCGATCGAGACATGGAGTTGCTCACTTCCGATATCAATCGCGGCGGCTGTGGGATTGAGAACAGGCAACGAAGGGGTTGGCGTCTTGTCGTTAGGCATTGGCAATGTCCACGTCCCGGTGCCCGGCTAGGATCCGAAAAGTACAAATCTTTCCAGCGGGAAGCCTCACAGCTCGCCAATCAATACGCATGTCGCTAGCCGGAACCAATCTCTCCAACGAGCAACCCTCGCGGGCGCTTCAGAGTGCTTTGCGGTCACGCTGCGCCAGAACGCGGACGGGTGTGACTATGCCAGGTTCATGGTCCCAATACGCGCCAAATCTGGCGTCTTTGCTCTCCATAAACCTGCCAGTTGAGATTTGAGAGTTGAGAGTTGGACGTTTTTGGGCTCATGGTCCCCGTGCGCATTCAACCGTTGAATGTAAACGCTCCTCATGAACCGTGGAGGTGGACCCAATCCTAATCCTCCGCTCCCGACCCTGTCGGTGTCTGCCGATTACGAGGCGATGAGCCGGTCGGGCGCCGAATTCATCATGGGCGAGATTGGGCGGGTCCCGGACGCGCTGGTCTGCCTGCCCACGGGCTCGTCACCGGCACGGGCATACGAACTGCTGTCCGCCCACGGCCGCTCTGAGCCGGAGTTGTTTGCTCGCGTGCGATGGCTCAAGTTGGATGAGTGGGGCGGTCTGCCGATCGACCACCCGGCCACCTGCGAGCGCTATCTGCTCGACAGGCTCATGATTCCCCTCGAAGTCCCTGCCACCCGCTTTTTCGGCTGGCAGAGTCAGCCGGAGGACGCGGACGCCGAATGCCAGCGCATGGCCGACTGGCTTGCGGCACATGGGCCCATTGACCTCTGTGTGCTCGGCCTGGGACTCAACGGACACCTCGGATTCAACGAGCCGGCGCCGGCACTGCAGGCGGGCCCGCATGTGGCGGCGCTGTCGCCCGCGTCGCTGACGCACTCGATGCTGGGCGGAGAACGCGCCGGGATCCGGTACGGCCTCACCCTGGGCATGGCCGACATTCTTCACTCACGCCGGCTCCTGCTGCTCGTCAACGGGGCGCACAAGGCGGAGGCGATGCGCCGGCTCTCCGAGCGGCGAATCACGCCCGAGTTTCCAGCGTCGTTTCTCTGGTTGCATCCGGCGCTGACGATCATCGCCGACCAGGCAGCCCTGGCAGAGACCGATGTGCGGAGGTTCCACACCCCGTCCATGGGAAAGGGCGGTCAGATTTCTCAAGCGGGCTGCCATGCGGTTTAGAAGGCACGCGGGGTTCAGCGCATGGCAGGAATGCCGCCCCAATCATCATGTCCATCGTCCATTCCATGAAGAATCAAGTCCGTGTCGGCATCATCGGTTCGCAGTTCATTTCGACCATTCACGCCGAGTCGCTGCGACGTTGCGCGTCCGCCGAGATTGTGGCTGTGGCGTCGCCCACCACGGCGCATGTCGAAGCGTTCGCCCGCAGATGGGGCATTGCGCGCCACTACACGGACTATCGCGCGCTGCTCGACCTCGGCGATCTCGACCTCGTGGTTGTCGGCGTGCCAAACGATCTCCATTGTCAGATCGCTGTCGAGGCCGCCGGCGCGGGAAAGCACGTGGTCATGGAGAAACCTCTCTGCCTGAACCTGGCCGAGGCCGACCGCATGATCGGCGCCTGCCGCGAAGCCCGCGTGAAGCTCATGTACGCCGAGGAACTCTGCTTTGCCCCGAAGTACGTGCGCCTCAAGCAACTCCTGGACAGCGGCGCCTTGGGGCATCCGACGCTGATCAAGCAGTCCGAGAAGCACGACGGCCCACACGCCGCGCATTTCTGGGACGTCCACCGGGCGGGGGGCGGCGTGGCGATGGACATGGGGTGCCACGCCATCGCGTTCTTCCGCTGGATGCTCGGGCGGCCCGAAATCAAGTCCGTGTACGCCCAGATGAGCACCCAAGTTCACGGCGCCAGGACCAAGGGGGACGACAACGCCGTTCTGATCGTCGAGTTCGAAAACGGCGTGATCGGCGTCGCCGAGGAGAGTTGGACGAAGCCGGGCGGGATGGACGATCGGGCCGAAGTCCACGGTTCCGACGGTGTTGCCTACGCCGATCTCCTCCATGGAAACGCCATCGAGACCTACAGCCGCCGCGGCTACGACTACTCGGTCGAGAAGGGCGGTTCCACCCAGGGCTGGAGCTTCACGATGTACGAAGAGGCCTGGAACTACGGTTTCCACCAGGAAATGGAGCATTTCATCGACTGCGCTCGATCCGACCGGCAGCCGTTGGTGACCGGCGAAGACGGGCGCGCCGTTCTCGAAGCCCTGTTCGCCGCTTATGAATCGGCGGGCACCGGACGCAAGGTTGCGCTGCCTTTCCCGTCCGAGGCAGCCAAGCCTTTCGATCTGTGGCGGCGCTGATCGCGCCGCAACCCGACGACGCCCGAACGGGGTTCATCATCCGGCAGAACGCCGGCCCGCGTCCGCCACGTCAATCCGCAGCGCCCCCCATCGGCCCCGAACACGACCTCGATGATTCATTTGTCAACTATTTAGATGCGACCCCATTGTGGCCCGGGCTGCGCTGCGTTTGCTCCGCGACGGCCATCGGGACGGGGCGCTCAACCTGCATCCCCGCGAGGTGCCCTGGCTGGACCGGATGGAGAAGAGCCTGGACGGATTGGCCTCAACCGAAGGGGAGTTCGTGAGTCAGATGCCGGCGCGTGTGGACACCAGCAAGTTCGTGCCTGCAGACTGCGAGCTTGAGTGAATCGACCGCGCGCGTTCGCCCCGCGCATCGGTGAAGCTCAGGAGTGTGGTTCGATGCGACCGCACGGCCTCTACATCTGTTCGACGATTTCCAGCGCTTCCTCGATCCCCTCGAAATGCGGCTCGATCTGCCTGACCTGCCTGAGTTGGTGGAGGGCGGGTTCGGTGGCGTCGGCCAGGGCGAAGAGGAGGCCGCGCAGGAAGAGCAGGTTGACGACTTCGTCGCGGGCGGGCGCAGTGCCGAGCAGTTTCTCGGCTTTGGCGATGGACTGGGCGGCGCGGCGCAGGCCGGCCTCGTCCCGTGTGGTGTGGAGGACGGCGGCGGCGGCGGCGAGATTGGCGTACACGTCCTCCGGGTAGCGCCGTTCGAGGGTCTCGGTCGTTTCGAGGACCCGGTTCCAATCCGACCGCATCTCGTGGCTCTTGGCCAGGAGCAGGCGTGCGCGGGCGGATTCCTCGGCTTTCAACCGGTCCTCGCAGACCGCCTGAAGCGCCTCGGACCGTTTGGACGTGGCGAGGATAAAGATGAGCGTCTCCCAGGCCTGGGTTCGTTTCGAATCCAACGCTGTGGCGCGACGCAGGGTCTGCTCGGCCCCCGGCACATCATTGACGACAAAACACTGCAAGGACCCGAGCAATTCGAGCGCGGCAGCCGCGGTGTGGCTTTCCGCGTCCTGGCTCATCTCTTCGAGTCGGGTGAGCGATTCGCGGACCGATTGGCGGGTTCGCTCGGGCAGATTTGCCCAGGAATTGCCGGTGCCGATGGATTCGGACTGCAACGATCCCTGTTCGAGCGCGCTGCTGAACAACTCGAACAGCAGGGCTGTGCCCAGGGCCATCGGGTCCTTCGGCGCAAGCCGCATTGCCTGCCGCAGGTCCGGCAGCGCCTCCGGCGGGTACATCGCCCTGGCCAAACGCACGGGCTGCGGTTCCGACCCGGCATCGGGGTTGCGCAACCATCCGAGAAGATTGTGAAAGACCCGGACCGCGGCGCGTCCGGTGTACGGCTCTGCAACGTCGGGAGCCAACTCGATCGCGCGGTCGTAGCAGAGAACAGACTCCTCGATTCGCGTTTGGGTCTGTTCGAGTTGGGCGGGCTTGAGCTTTCCGGAGGCGGCCTCACCGGAGAGCAAAGCCTCGAACGGATCAGTTCCTGCGCTTCCCGCCGCCGGCACGAGCGATGCGAGCGCTTGGGCGGACAGCAATCTGCCCAGGGCTGCGTGCGGTTTCCATGCGGCGGGCGCCACCTGGACGCCGCGGCGCAGCACCCGCTCCGCGGCATCCAGTTCTCCGAGACCGTGCAAAGCGGCGCCGTAGTCGGCCAGCGTCGCTCCGTCATCGCTTTGCTCGGCGCCCTGACGGCGATGCAGGGAAACGGCATTGGTGTAGGCCTGGCGGGCCTCGTTGTGACTGCCGATCCCTTCGAGCAGCCGCCCGATCCGCGTGTGTCGCGGAGCGTCGCTGGCGTTGTCCTGCATCCCCTTGCGCAAATCCTCGATCTCATGCATGGCCAGGACACGGTCGGGCATGAGGGCGATGCCGCGCAATGGATCCAAGCTCATGCCGAGGGTCAGACTGAGGCGCGGCAGGCGCACAAGACGCCGCAGGCGTTCTTTGCTGCCCGCGGGCGCGGCGGCCTGTGTCACGGAACCGGCGCAGAGCATGAGTGCAAGGGCAATGAAGATGGGCGCGCGCATTTTGCTGCGCGACAATACACGCTGGCAGCACAGGTGACAAATCCGGGCGCTTGTCTGGTCGCCGGTTTGCGCCTCGACACACGTCGGAGAACGCGTCTAGTTTACCGCCATGTCGCTGGTCACTCAATCGATGACCCAACCCTTGACGATTGCGGGGCGTTCGTTCGGATCGCGCCTGCTCGTCGGCACGGGCAAGTTCGCATCGCCGGAAGCGATGCGCGACGCCTTGGCGGCGAGCGGGACCGGGATTGTGACCGTGGCGTTGCGGCGCGCGGATTTGAGCGGGCGGAAAGACCCCTTTGCCAACATCCTCGAGTATGTGGATCCGGCGCGGTACCTGGTTTTGCCGAACACGAGCGGCGCGATGAACGCGAGCGAGGCGGTTCGGCTGGCGCGGCTGGCGGCGGCGGCGGGTTTGCCCAAATGGGTCAAACTCGAAATTCACCCGGACCCGCGTTATCTGCTGCCCGATCCGGTCGAGACTCTCGCGGCCGCCCAGACGCTTGTGCAGGAGGGCTTCACAGTGCTTCCGTACATCAATGCGGATCCGGTGTTGGCGAAACGGCTCGAAGAAGCTGGCACGGCCACCGTCATGCCGCTGGGATCGCCCATCGGGTCCAATCGCGGTCTCCAGACGCGGGATCAATTGCGCATCATCATCGAGCAGGCGACGGTCCCGGTCGTGGTCGATGCGGGCCTGGGGGCGCCCAGCCACGCCGCGGAGGCGATGGAACTGGGAGCGGACGCCGTGCTGGTGAACACGGCGATCGCGGTGGCGAGCGATCCCAGCCGCATGGCCGTCGCGTTCAAGCAGGCGGTTGAAGCGGGACGAGCGGCCTTCGAGATGGGGCTGGCCGCCGAGCAGCAGACTGCCAGTCCGACAAGCCCGCTCACCGCCTTCCTCGGAGCGGCATGAACGAGTCCATTCCGACCCTGACCGTCTCTCGCGTTCGCGCCCTGTTGGCGGCCGCGGCTTGCCGGCGGATCCTCGTTGTTGGCGACGTCATGCTCGATCAGTTTGTCTGGGGCGAGGTGAGCCGAATCTCGCCGGAGGCCCCCGTCCCCGTGATTGATTTCGAACGGGAGAGCTTCATGCCCGGCGGAGCCGCGAATGTCGCCCGCAACCTCACGGCCCTCGGTGTCCAAACCGAGTTGTTCAGCGTTGTGGGACGCGACGATCCGGGCGCGCGGCTGCGTCGGCTCCTCGAAGAGAACCACGTCGCCTGCGACGGATGCCTGAGCCATGCGACCCGGCCGACGAGCGTCAAGACTCGCATTCTGGCACATCGGCAGCAGGTCGTGCGGGTCGATCGCGAGACGCGCAACGATCTCGATGCGGACGCCACGGACGCCTTGCTGGGCGCGATGCGGGCGCGTCTGGACGGGGCCGATGCCGTCATCGTTGGCGACTACGGAAAAGGGGTCGTGTCGCAGATGCTCCTGGACCAACTGAGGGTCTGCTGTCGGGAGCGAGGCATTTGGCTGAGCCTTGATCCCAAGCCGGTGCACAGCCTGGATCTGAGCCGGCTCTCGCTCATCACGCCCAATCGGAAGGAGGCCTTCGAGTTGGCGGGCGAGCCCGACGGTGCCAGGAGCGGCGGCAGGGGTTTGGACGCGGCTTTGATGCGCGCCGTCGATCGAGTTCTGTCGAAGCTGCAGCCGGCCCTCCTGCTTGTGACATTGGGCGAGCAGGGCATGCTGTTGTGCCAGCGCGCACGCCCCCCGTTTCACATCCCGACAGTGGCCCGCGATGTGTTTGACGTGTCGGGGGCGGGCGATACCGTGATCGCCACGTTCACGCTGACGATCGCCGCCGGAGGCTCGCCGGTCGAGGCCGCCGTCCTGTCGAACCATGCCGCGGGCGTGGTTGTTGGAAAGGTTGGGACAGCGACCGTTGAGGGCGGGGAATTGCTGGCGAGTTTCAATCGGTGAGCACCATGCGCCCGGCCGTGTTTCTCGATCGCGATGGCGTGCTGAACGAAGACCTCGGCTACATTCATCGCATCGAGGACTTCAGGCTTTTCGCCGGGACGGGACGCGCCCTGCGCCGGCTGCACGAAGCGGGCTATCTCCTGTTCCTGGTGACCAATCAGTCGGGGATCGGGCGCGGGTATTTCACCCTCGATGCAATGGAGCGGCTTCACGGCTTTTTGGAGTCCGAGTTGCGCCCTCATGGCGTTCGGTTGAGCCGCATCTATTTCGCCCCCGAGGCTCCGGATCAGCCGAGTCGCGGTCGGAAACCTTCGCCCCGGTTCCTTCTGGATGCGCGGGATGAGTTCGGGGTGGATTTGTCGCAAAGCTACATGATCGGCGACAAGCTGGCCGATCTCGAGTGCGGCTGGAATGCCGGGGTGCGCCGCAGCCTGCTGGTCCGCACGGGCTACGGGGCCCAGGTGGAACGGGACGCGCCGGACAAGCTGGGCCGGGCCGTGGTGGTTGATGACCTGTCGTCGGCTGTGGCCTGGATCCTGGATCAGGCGCCCGGCGGGTCGGGTGCCGGCACAGCGGGCCGCATGGGGGGCGGAAGGGGGGAGGATTGCCGATGAAGATTCTAGGCGTGATACCGGCACGCTATGGCTCGACCCGGTTTCCGGGCAAGCCGCTGCATGTGATTGCCGGGAAACCGCTGCTTCAGCACGTGGTCGAGCGATGCCGCCAGGCGCGGGCGCTGGCGGACGTTGTCGTGGCGACGGACGACGAGCGGATCAGGGCGGTGGCGAGCCGGTTTGTCCGTGTGGAGATGACCGCGGCGGACCATGCCAGCGGGACCGATCGGATCGCCGAGGTTGTGGCGCGCTGCCAGGCGGAGGCGGCGGTGAACGTCCAGGGCGACGAACCGCTTCTGGACCCGGCGGTGATCGACGCGGTTGCCGGCGCCTTGGCGGCGAATGCAATGGCCACCGCCGCCACCCCTATCCGCGATCCCGCCGATTACGACAACCCGAACGTCGTAAAAGTCGTTGTCAGCTCGAGCGGGCGGGCCCTATATTTCTCCCGGCGCACGATTCCGTATCTGCGAGAGGCCGCCAGTCGTTCGATTCCCGATCAGTTGGCGGCGTTTGCTTTTCTGAAGCACATCGGGATCTACGGTTATCAGCGTGACACGCTGTTGCGGCTTGTCCGATGGCCGGTGTCCGCGCTCGAGCGGGCGGAGCGGCTCGAGCAGTTGCGGGCGCTGGAGAACGATGTCGCAATCGCCGTGCTGCGTGTGGACTATGAAAGCGTGGGCGTGGATACGCCGGAGGACGCCGTGCGGGTGGAGCGGATGCTCGGGTCGGGGTAGGGGACCAGGACCGATTTCTCAGGCATGAAATACATCTTTGTCACAGGCGGGGTGATCAGTTCGTTGGGCAAGGGACTCACCGCGGCATCGTTGGGCACGCTGCTCGAGAACCGTGGGCTGAAGGTCGCGCTCCAGAAATTCGATCCGTACCTGAATGTGGATCCGGGCACCATGAGCCCGTTCCAACATGGGGAGGTTTACGTGCTCGATGACGGGGCCGAGACCGACCTGGACCTCGGCCATTACGAGCGCTTCACCAACACCAAGCTGACGCGCCAGAACAGTCTCACCAGCGGCCAGGTCTACGCCCGGGTGCTCGAACGGGAGCGGCGCGGGGATTACCTGGGCAAGACCGTGCAGGTGATTCCCCACGTGACCGACGAGATCAAGACGCGGATCCGCGAATTGGCCGAGTCGACCAAGGCCGACGTGGTCATCACCGAGATTGGCGGCACCACGGGAGACATCGAGGGTTTGCCGTTTCTCGAGGCGATCCGCGAGTTCGCCCTCGACGTCGGATACAGCAATGCCCTGTTCATCCACGTCACCTATGTTCCGTTCATCAAGGCGGCGGGCGAACTCAAGACCAAGCCGACCCAGCAATCGGTCGCCAAACTGCGCGAAATCGGGATTGCGCCGCACCTGGTGGTGTGTCGGTGCGACCGCCCGCTCAACAAGGAGATCCGGGACAAGATCTCGCTGTTCTGCAACGTGCCGTACGAGGGTGTGATCGAGGAAAAAGACGTGGATCACACCATCTACGAGGTGCCGCTGATGCTGCAGCGCGAGCGGATGGACGAGCTGGTGTGCCAACTCCTGCGCCTCGATACCCCGCCCGCCAACATGTCGCATTGGCAGGATCTGCTCCGCAAACTCATCGCCCCGCAGAAACGGATCCGCATCGGGGTGGTGGGCAAGTATATCGGGCTGCAGGACGCCTACAAATCGGTCTATGAAGCGCTGAGCCACGGCGGCATCGCCCACGACTGCGGGATCGAACTCGAACGGATCGAGGCCGAACAGATCGAGAAGGGGGGCGCCGAGAAGCTGCTCAAGGGACTGGGTGGCGTCCTGGTTCCCGGCGGGTTTGGCGAGCGCGGCGTCCAGGGCAAGATCCTGGCGGCTCAATACGCCCGCGAGTCGAAACTGCCCTACCTCGGCCTCTGCCTTGGAATGCAGATTGCCACCGTCGAGTTCGCGCGCAATGTGCTCGGACTTGAGGGAGCGCACTCGACGGAGTTTGACAAGGCGTCGCCGCATCCGGTGATCGCCATGCTCGAAGAGCAGAAGGGTCTGATGAATGTCGGGGGCACCATGAGGTTGGGGGCCCAGCCGGTTCAGCTTCAGGTTGGCACGAAGGCTGCCCGCCTGTACGGGGCCTTTGTCGTGAACGAACGGCACCGGCACCGCTACGAGTTCAACAACAGCTACCGCGCGCAGTTCGAGCAGCGCGGGTTCATCTTCAGCGGGACATCGCCCGACGGAGAGTTGGTCGAACTGATCGAGCTGCGCGACCACCCGTTCTTCCTGGGCTGCCAGTTCCACCCCGAGTTTCAGAGCAAACCCAACGCGCCTCACCCCTTGTTCCGCGGCTTCATCGCGGCCGCCCTGCAGCGCTCGAGTCTTTGATCCTCGCGAGTGCCAGTGATTGGGTGAAGGCGATCGGATGTCCGCGGGGAGCCCTGGGGCGCCGGGGGCAGTCGCCGTGAAGATTGAAGATTGACCTCAGGCGAGGTTTTGCGAGGGTGCGTCCGGTGATGGAAATACGCGTTGGCAATACCTACTACGACATCCGTCCGCGCCTGCTCTTGATTCTGGCGGGTGCGGCGCTGGTGATCAGCTTCCTGAGCACGGTTATCTACACCGTTCAGGCGGAGTCCCAGGGAATCGTTCTGCGTTTCGGACGGTATGTCAAAACCGTCGAGCCCGGGCTGCATTTCAAGCTTCCCTACGGACTGGACCAGGTCCTTCCCGTCCCGGTCCGGCGCCAGCTTAAGCAGGAATTCGGGTTCGGGACGCTTGGGAGCAGCAACCCGACCCAGGTCAGTTCTCCCGACGAGCAGGAGGCGGAACGGAGCATGGTGACGGGCGATCTCAACGCCGCGACCGTCGAGTGGATCATTCAGTATCGGGTCAAGGATCCGCGGGCCTTCCTGTTTAACTTCAGGGAGCCCGGCGAGACCCTGCGCGATGTGTCCGAATCGGTCATGCGCGAAGTGGTGGGCGACCGGACTGTGGACGAGGTGATCACCATCGGCCGCCAGGAGATCGAGAGCGAGGCGCTGGTGCGATTGCAGGCGGTCGTGAACAAGTACGACATCGGCGTGGGCATCGACCAGGTCCAACTCAAGAACGTCAATCCGCCCACCCCGGTGCAGCCCTCCTTCAACGAAGTGAACCAGGCGCAGCAGGAGCGGGAGAAATCGATCAATGTGGCCAATGGCGAGTACAACAGGGCCGTCCCGCGCGCCCGCGGCGAAGCCGAACAGCGGATCAGCGCGGCGGAGGGTTACGCGGTCAAACGCATCAACGAGGCGCAAGGCGATGCCACGCGGTTCAACGCGCTGCTTGCCGAGTACCTCAAGGCTCCCGAGGTGACGCGCCGGAGAATTTATCTCGAAACGATGGAGGAAGTGATGCCGCAGGTGCGGTCCAAGATCATCTTGGATGACAAGGCGTCGCAGCCGCTGCCCCTGCTGCAACTCGGCACGGAATCCAAGCGTCCATGAAACCAACCGTCCCCTTCCTCCCGATTGTCGTCGTCGGCGTCCTGGCGTTCATTCTGCTGCTGACCGCGGCCTATACGGTCAGCGAGACCGAGCAGGTCATCATCACCCAGTTTGGCAGGCCCGTGGGCCAGGCCGTCACCAATGCCGGACTTCACTTCCGGATGCCTTTCATCCAGGAAGTGAATCGGATCGAGAAACGCGTGCTTCGGTGGGACGGGCGTCCGAGCGAGATGCCCACCAAGGACAAGACGTACATTATTGTCGATGCCTTCGGCCGTTGGCGGATCGGCGATGCCAAGCAGTATTACCTGCGACTCAAGGATGAACGGAGCGCGTTGTCGCGCCTGGATGACATTCTCGGGAGCGAGATTCGCAACGCAATCGCCAGGCACGAACTCATCGAGGTCATTCGCACCACCAAGGACCGCGAGCCCGAGCGCGACGCGGCCATCGAGAACGCCCGCGGCAACGTCGGGAACCTCTATCCCATCAACAAGGGCCGCGCCAAGGTTCAGCAGGAGATTTTCGCCAATGCCGCTCCGAAGATCGAGGTGTTTGGCATCGAACTCATGGACGTTCAGTTCAAGCGGATCAACTACAACACCAGCGTTCGGACCCGCATTTACGAGCGCATGGTCAGCGAGCGGCAGCAGATCGCCGAGCGATTCCGTTCGGAAGGGGCGGGCGAAGCCGCGAAGATTTTGGGTCAAAAGGAGAAGGACCTGCAGACGATCGAGTCCGAGGCGTATCGAAAGACGCAGCAGATCCAAGGGGACGCCGACGCGGAGGCGACGGAGATCTACGCCGGGGCGTACAACCAGAGCCCGGAGGCGGCGGCTTTGTACGAGTTTCTCAAGACTATGGACACGTACAAGGCGGTGCTGACCAACGACACATCGCTGATTCTCACCACCGACAGCGATTTCTTCAAATTCCTCAAGAAGGCCAATCCGCTCCAGTCGACCACCCCGTAGTCCGGCCTGCGAAGGCGGCAGGGCCGCAGCCGCAGCCGCATTCCGAGGGACATCTCCATGCCTCCCCAGCCCGTTCTCAGCCCGACATTCAAGCGACAGTGCGAATCGCTCAGGATCCTGCTCCAACGCTGTCTGGTCCTGACCGAGGAGTGCGGCGAGGCGGAGGCGGCGGCCCTGCTGCGGGATCGGTTGGCGCATGTCGAGTCCGCGGCCCTCTTTGTCATCGTGGGCGAGGTGAAATCGGGGAAGAGCAGCTTCGTCAACGCCCTTCTGGGCGAGGAGGTGTGCGAGGTGGCGCCCGACCCCTGCACCATGGTGATCCAGGAGATCTCCTACGGCGAACAGCGCTCGAGGACGAGCCTGGGCGAGCAGTGGGAGAGGATCCGCCTCCCGAAGCCCGGCCTGCGCGAGATCACAATCGTCGATACGCCCGGCACCAACTCCGTTATTCCCCATCACCAGACAATCACCGAACAGTACATCCCGCGCAGCGACCTGGTCATCTACGTGTTGCTCGCCAGCAATCCCCACCGGGGCAGCGAGTGGGACCTGCTTCGCCTCATCAGCAAGGAGTGGCACCGAAAGACGGTCTTTGTCTTGCAGCAGGCCGACCGCGCCAGCCAGCATGAACTCGACATCAATGTCGAGAAGGTCAAGCAATACGCGCGCGAGCGGGGCGTCCAGGCGCCTCTGGTGTTCCCCCTCTCCGCGAAGCGCGAGTCCGAGGAGGGCGCCGACGACGGGTTCGCCGCGTTTCGGCACTACCTGCGCCAGGCGGTCGAGAGCGGCGATGTGTGGAGAATGAAGCTCGAAGGGGGGAGGGATATTCTGCGCAAGACCGTCGCGGACCTTCTTGCCAGGCTTCGCAAAGAGCAGTCCTTGCTCGCCGAGGACAACGCGTTCTATCAGGACCTCCTGGGCCGGCTCGAAGCCCGCCGACGGAAAGCCAATTCCCTCACCCGCCTGGTGGTCAACAGCCTCTGCGCGGTCTACGATCGCTTGTCGTCCCGCCTGGAAGCGGACTTCATCGAGGGCTTGGGCGTGGGGACCATCCTGCGACGCGCGTTGCCCCTGATCCGCGACAAAGACGTCAAGACCTGGCTCAAGGATCTCCATGTCCAATTCGAGCGCGCAGCCGGGGAGGAAATCGAGGCGGAGTCCTCGCGGGTCTCGAAGGATCTGTCGGACGAGATGCAGGCGCTGCTTCTCGAACTGGGAGAGGCGGTCGCCCGGCGTCAGGACGGCCAGCGCCTGCAGAGCATGCCGGTCGCAAGCGCCCGGGGCGATATCCTCGGGACGTTGGGACGCCAACTGCGCGATCTGCGCATTGCGGATATTGTGTCGGACAAGGAGATCCAGGGCTCCGATTTGGGCCGGCTCACCCTCGCCGGGGGCGGCCTGGCCGCTCTGGGAACGGTGATTGCCCTGGCGACTCACCTCATTGCCTTCGACATCACGGGCGGCATCCTTGCCGCTGTGGGGGCCGGCCTGGTCGCCGTGACGCTGCTCTGGAAGCGTTCGAGCATTCTCCGCGAGTTTTCACAAAGACTGGCCCATTCCCGGAACGACTTCCGCGATCGCCTGGATCGCGAGATCACGCTCATGTTTGATCGCCTGTTCCTCGAAATCGAACACGACCTCAGGGATCCCCTGACGCGAATCGAGACCGAGACGACGCGGATTGGCGCCCTGATCGAGGAAGCGGTCGACCTCAACGGCGCGACCGAGGCGCTGTGAGGCGGAAGAACCGGTCCTCTCCCGGAAGAATCTGTTCGGTATGCGGCGGCGCGCCTGAGTCCGCGATGGCGGACCAGGGGCCGAGGACCGATGCCGCCTGCTCGAGATGACCCGCGCCGGTCCACTCGAGTCTGATCCGGCCGCTGTCAAGCACGGCCGGACGGAACGCCAGCGGAGGCGGCACGACATCCATCCGCAGCGCGCCCAGGTAGGTGAAGTGATTCGCGTTGTTGTTCCTCGATGAGGGCGCGAGGCTGACAACAAGCCCGCCCTCCTCGCTGGGGATCATGCCGGTGATCCGGGCGGTGTTGGTGACATTGTTGGCCACATCGAGCATGGCCTGCCCCGCGTTTGCGCCCACGACAGTGTAGCTGGTCTCCCGGTTGTCGCTCACCCCGGTGCGGGAGGCATAGAACGTCAGATCGTATCGGGCGTCCGGATCCAACCCCACGAGCTTGAAGCTGGGAAAAACGTTGGCCAGGCCGCCGAACGATTCCGTGTTGCCGAAGAGCGAGTCGCGCGTGGCATTTGCCGGCAGCAGCGGCCAGTTCAACGTGCCGTTCTCGTTGGCGCCGTTGAACCGCCTCAGAATGACCAGGCCAACACTGGTTGGACCATTCGCGCCCGTGACGAGGTTTGTCAGACGGCCCGTTGCGGAGGCACCGACCGCGGTGGTCACGTTGTTCCAGGCATACATCGGGTCGCTGGGCGCGGGCCCGTATGATGTGGTGTTCGCGCCGCCGAAATCGAAGAAGAGGGCTTCTCCCGCCGGGTTCTGGGCCGCCGGGGCGACTTCGAGCACGGCATTGCTGCTGGTGGCTGTGAACGCGAGGTTGCTCACCGTCACGGCGAAGACCGTGCCGTTCATGTTGGTGCTCACCGCCGGCACGATACGGGTCAACTGGTTCGCGCCGGGCAGGGGCGCGCCGTTGGTGAGCCATTGGATGAAGAAGGGCGGCGTGCCCGCGACCGCCGCGGTGAACTGCGCCGGCATTCCCGCGAAGACCTTCTGACTCGACGGATGCGCCGTGAACACAACCGGCTCCTGCCGCGGCACGGCGTCCATTCGCAGCGCGCCCAGGTGGGTGAAGTGGTTGGCGCTGTCATTGTTCGCCGTGGGTCCCAGGCGGATGGTGATGGCGCCCGACGCATCCGGGATGATGCCCGCCACCCGCGCGGTCGCGTCGGAGTTGTTGGCGGCGTTCAAAGCGGCAAAGCCCGAGTTCAAGCCGGTCACCTCATAGCCGGTCTCGCGGTTGTCGTTCACGCCGACTCGCGAGGCGTAGAAGGCGAAGCTGTAGGTTCGGGCAGGATTGAGGCGGACGAACCTGAAGCTCGGAAAGACGTCCGCAAGGCCGTTGAAAAGTTCGGTGTTGCCAAAGAGCGAGTCGCGCGTCGCGTTGGCGGGAAATGCGCTCGATGTGGCGCTGCCCTCATCGTCTGCCCCATTGAATCGGCTCAGCATCTCGAAGCCGATGTCGGTCGAGAGATTCGCCGCGGTTGCGAGGTTGGGCAAGCGTCCGTCTGGCGACGTTCCAATCGCCTCGGCAATGTTGTTCCAATGCCACGCCGGATCGTTCGGTTCGGGGCCCAAGGCAGTCGGTGTGGCGGCGGCGCCCAAATCCAGCAGAAACGATTGCAGACCCGCCTGGCTCGAACTCGAGGCCGTTGCCCAGGCGGCTTCCTCGAGCCGCGCCCCCGGCACGGTCAGCCCGAGATTGAGGCTCGAAACGAGCGGGTGGGTCGACAGCCCCACGGGACTGACACCGTAGATGGTGCTGTAGATGACGCAGGCGGCGAGGTAATAGCCGTTGGCGTTGCCGTGGTAATTGTCGCTGCCAAACAACGGCACGAATCCCGGATCGCTCGGTTCGAGCAGTCCACCCGCCCGTTCCCACGCCGTTCCCACCGGCGCCACGACAACCGGCGGATGCGTCGGGTGCGTCGCGTTTAAAACGTCCGCGAGGCCCTGGTAATTGGACCGCAGCTCGGCCTGGAACTCCGCCGTGCTCGCGAAACTGGTCGGCGACGAAACGCCCGTGATCATCGGATGCACCGCCGCGCGCGACCAGGTCTCGAACAGGATGACGCGCGTCATCGGGCTGTTCGCCATCGCCTGCCGGTAGAGCGCGGTTCCAAACGCGTAGTGATCGTCGACGCTCCCGGCGGCCAGATGCGTCGGCTCGGTGCTGTAGTTCTGCAACACAACATGCGTCCAGGGCTGCGATTCGAGTGTGGATTGCGTGGTCGCATCCTGGCTGTGGTATTGGAAGTCCTGACCGCCGACCGCCCGCATGACGGTGATCGGGTCGGCCTGCCCGCCCGCTTGAGCTAATCGGTCAAAGATGCCCGGCACACCGCCCCCTCCGCTGCCGATTGTGAAGCTGTTGCCGATGAACAGCACACGGTGCTCGGCATGGGCGGCGAGAGAGCAGAGCAGAGCGGCGAGGGCGAGTCCCCCCGCGGCGGAAATCCGCGTACCGCCCAGTCGGCTGGATACGCTACACAGACCCTTCACCCCGGCCTGCGCCGTACCCGGTGCGGCAGGCAGGCCGGCCCTCTCCCATCCGACCAGCCTGCCGAAGCCTGGGCCCATGCAGGTGGTCGAGGGTGTCCCGCCACGCGGGACGGGTGAGGGCGACGATGCAGAGCATCCCGGAGATTGCCCAGTGCGTGCGGGCTTGGACATGTCGGAAAACACAATGGTTGTCGCGGCTTGACGACGCCTGGATTTGGTCTGAGGCGCGCCTCGCTAGTTGTGGAGCCGGTAGAACCGGTTTTCACCCGCGACAATGTCCTCGAGGTAGGGCGAAGTCGGCGCCGGCTGAACCGGGTTCCACGGGCCGAAGACCGATGGGGCCCAGTGCAGTTGACCGGCCCCGTTCCATTCGAGCTTGATCTTGCGATTCTCAATGGTCGCGGGTAGGAACTGCGATGGCTCGGCGTAGGGCCACACGTGGAGGACGCCCAGGTAAGTGAAGTGATAGGCGTTGTTGTTGTTCGCGGTGGGCGCCAGGCTGATCGTGATCTCTCCCGATTCCGTCGGCGCGATCATCACGACCGTCGCCGTCGTGTTTACGTTGTCCGCGCCGTCCAAGGTGGTGAAGCCCCCGTTCGAACCCGTGACGGTGAAGCCGGTTTCCCGGTTGTCCGTGACGCTGGTGCGCGACGCGTAGAAGGTGAGGTTGTATTTCCGGGCGGGGTTGAGGCCCGTCAGCTTGAAGCTGGGGAAGATGTTTTCGAGGCCGCTCCAGACCTCCGTGTTGCCGTAGAGCGAGTCGCGGGTGGCCTGTGGCGGGAACTGAGTTGAAGCGAGCGTGCCGTTCTCGTTGGCGCCTGTGAAACGGCTGATCATCGCCACGGTGATCGGTGTCAGCACGTTGTGCACGGTCACCACGTCCAGCAGTTGTCCGGTATCCGAGTTGCCGACCGTGGTGGTGACATTGTTCCAGTGACGCACCGGGTCGTCCGGGGCCGGTCCGAAACCGGTGGTGGTGCCCGTGGCGCCGAAATCGAACAGCACGTCCTGGTCTTCGATCGGCACAACATGGCCGACGAGGGTCGTGCCGGGGGCGATCGGGTTGCCGGCCAGGTCCTGAACATTGTTCAAGACCAGCGTGAACGTGCCCGCGATCGGGGCCGCCAGGCTGAGCGTCACGCTCTGACCGTCCGGATTGAGGGTTGCCGCCCAGAGTTCCGCGGCCCCGCCATTCACCGTGTAGTTCGACGGATCGTATGTGGTGTCGTCCATCGGTTCGTCGAACGTTACCACGATCGTGGTTCCGTCATAGCTGACCGCCTCGATGGCCTTCGGCGCGACCGCGTCGCTGTAGACCGTCAGGACCGCGTTGGTGCTGGTGACCTCGTACGCCAGGTTGCTCACCTTGACGGAGTAAAGCCAGCCGTCCATGTCGAGGGTCACCGAGGGGATGGTCAGGGTGAACCGGTTCTCGCCCTCGAGGGGCTGGTCATTCTGATACCACTGTACGAAATGAGGCGGCGAGCCGGTCACCGCGGCGGTGAAGGTCGCGGGCTTGAACTGGACCACGCGCTGGCTCGCCGGCTGCGCGGTGAAGGCCATAGGCGTCTGGGGCGGAACGGCGTCGATCCGCAGGACTCCCAGGTAGGTGTACTTGACGGAGTTGTTGTTGTTCTCGGTCGGACCGATCTCGATCTTGATCTCACCGGCGCTGTCGGGGGTGATGTCCGCAACGACCGCCGTCTCGTCGATGTTGTTCGCCGCGTCGAGGGCCGCGAAGCCCGCATTGGCGCCCGTGACCGTGTAGCCCGTCTCGCGGTTGTCACTGACCCCCGCGCGCGAGGCGTAAAAGGTGAGCGTGTAAACCGTGGCGGGATCAAGCCCGGTCAGCTTGAATTTGGGGTAGACGTCGGTCAATCCGCCGTGATCGCCGGTGTTGCCGAACCACGAGTCGCGCGTCGCGTCGGACGGGTACACCGTGGCATTCTGTGCGCCGTTTTCGTTGACCCCGTTGAACCGGCTGATCATCGCCAGGTTGATGGCGCTCGAGACCCCCACCGAGGACACCAGATTGCTCAACACGCCGCTGTCCGTGTTGCCGATGCCCGTGGTGATGTTGTTCCAGTCGTTGTTCGGATCGTCCGGCGCCGCGCCGCGAAGGGTCGTGTTCGCCCCCCCAAAATCAATCAGGTACGTCTGCGCCAGGGCCGTGCCCGCGCCCGCCAGCAGCGCCGCGGCCGCGATAGCCCATAAGGACGTCGCGTGCGGTGACCGAGCGGGCTGCGAGCGCACCCCGTCGCGAGCCATCGCGCGGCCGGGAGCAGTCTGGATCGGGACTGCGCCATGTCCGTTCTCTGCGTCTCCCGCTCTCGAATCGAGAGCTTCGAACGCGCCGTTTTGAGTTGCCGTTGTTCGCATCCTGTCAGCGTGCCGAAAGCGAGCGGCTCCGTGCAAGCCCAATTCAGGTACAGAGGTCTGAGCAAACCGCCACCCTAAGAAAGGCGGTTTTGTAAGTGGCTGTGTTGAAGGATCTTGCAATAGGGGTGGTTTAAAAAAATCCCTGGTGGGTTTTTTGCCCGGTATCTCCGTGGTAAGAGTTGGCCGGA
This sequence comes from Verrucomicrobiota bacterium, assembly GCA_040766265.1. Lineage (GTDB taxonomy): Bacteria > Verrucomicrobiota > Verrucomicrobiia > Limisphaerales > J093 > MWFF01. Next base: position 24,442 of record JAXGQW010000008.1, on the reverse strand, counting down.
AAACCAGCACTTACTATGGCCGACGACAGCTTTCCGGGATGGCAGGCAGCGAAGACGGTCGATCTGGTCACCTCTGAGGGGATGACGCAGGTGTTCGTGAAGGGTCGGCTGTATATGAGTTGATTCTGCTGAAAAAGCTCCTCACGGTTTTCTAGGCTTGGGCTTGGCGGCGGGGGCGGCCAAGCGGTGCAGGCGCAAGTCGGAGCGGCCGAGTAACTGCCACTGGACTTGTTCACCGGCCTGCAGGTCGAGCGCGGCGGCCAGCGGGATGGGGACGTTGACGAAGAAGCGTGGGGCCTGCCCCTTGGAACGGATCACCTGGACCCGCAGTACGTATTGTGCGGTTGAAGATTCTGCTTGCATAAAGGTATGCTAATCAATAGGCTAGCCACATGTCAACACGCTTTTCCCATCGCTGGCCATGAGCTTGCCGCACTTCTCGACGCAGGGAGAGCTCTTTTCTACGGCGGGTCTTTCGGCCAGCCTCTTTGCCCAAACCGATCGCTACCGGCTCTTTGCCAAACTGGTTTACCCCCATCTGGCGCGCGCCCGGGCCAAGCTGGAGAAGTGCTACTGCGCCGACAACGGTCGGGTGGCGTTGGAGCCCGTATTGCTGTTGGGGGTGAGTATCCTGCAAGACCTGGACGGGGTACCCGATCGGCAGGCCGTAGAGATGTTGCGCTACCATGCGGGTTGGAACTTCGCCTTGAACCGGCAGTTGGGGGACGAGGTGTTTCATCCGACCAGTTTGGTGAACTTTCGTCGGCGGCTGCTCAAGCATGAGCAGAGCGCGGTGGGTTTTGCGACGATCCTGGAAGCGCTGATCGAGGCGGGGTTAGTGTCACGTCAAAGCCGACAGCGGTTGGACTCGACGCAGATGTTCGCGCGGGTGGCGCGGATGAACCGGCTGGACTGTGTGCGGGAAAGCCTGCGCTTAGCGCTCCAGGAGCTGGAAGCGGTCGTGGGGGTGGAGGCACGGCCGGAGTTTTGGGTGAGGCTCTGGGAACGGTACGTGGAAAGCCAAGCCGACTACCGGGCCAGTGCGGAGGCATTGGGGCGCAAGCTGGGGGAAGCGGGGGCGGATGCGTGGCACCTGCTGGAATGGGTGCGTGGGCCGGAGCGTGAGGGGTGGGCGCAGGGAGTGCAGGTGCAGTTGTTGGCGCGGGTGTTTGGGGAACAGTTTGACGTGGTGGGTGGGCAGCCGGCGGCTTTGCCCCAGGAGAAAGAAGTGGTCGAGGCCCAAGGCCCTCCGACACCGCCCCCGGCCTCGGAGGCGGGGGCTGCGGGCGTGAGCCCGGAGTCCCCGACGGCGCCCTCGGACGCCAGTCCGGGGAGGGAGGCTGGGGCCAGCGACCAACCCGAGTTGGGTCTGGCGGCGGTGGTCGCGGCGATCGTGGTGCCCAAGGGCAAGGGGCAACTGCGTTCGGACCGGGTGCAGAACCCACACGATACGGAGGCGACCTACGCGGTTAAGGGCCAAGGCACTCACAAGAAAGAGCACGTGGGTTTCAAGATACAGGTGGCCGAGACGGTGAACGAAGCGGTGCTGGCTCCTGGCGAACCGACGGGCAATTACCTCACGGGCATCGTGACGCATGCGGCCCACGAGAGCGATGAAGTGGGGGAGGCGAAGATGGAACAAGAACAAGCGGGGATGGGGATGGCCAAGCCGCCGGTGCAGTATGTGGATGGGGCGTACGTGTCGGCGGAGAAGTTGGCGCACGCGCAAGCCGAGGGCCGAGAGATCATTGGACCGGCGCAGCCGGCGCCCCGGAAGGAGGGCCGGTTCAGTGTGGAGGACTTTGCGATCAGGGTGGAAGAGCGCCAAGCGGTTTGTCCGGCCGGAAAGCCCAGTACCCAATGCAGCCGGTTGGAGGAGCAGGCCAGCGGCAAAGTGAGCTATCGGTTCGAGTTCAGCACAGCGTGTCATGAGTGTGGGCTGCGCAAGCGCTGCGTGGGGGAGGGGCAACGCCACCGCACGGTGGTGGTGGGGGAACATCACACGCTGCTGCAGGCTCGGCGGCAAGAGCAGCAGACCGACGCTTTCAAGCAGCGGATGAAACATCGCAACGCCATCGAAGGCACGCAGAGCGAATTGGTGCGGGGACATGGCTTGCGGCGGGCGCGCTCGCGGGGCTTGGCCAAAGCGCGACTGCAAAACTACTTCATTGGTGCGGCCTGCAACGTGAAGCGATGGATTCGGCATGAGGCCTGGAAACTGCGGCAGGCGGCATCTGCTTGCGGGCTCGAAGTGGCGGGGACCAGGGCCAATTGAGCCCCCTGGCGGGGCGATTGCCACCCTGAGCGGGGTGACGCTCTGGAGGCCAGGGGCGGGATCAGGCGGGGCTGGGCCGCACTATTTAGTCTGCTACTGCACGCCATCAACTTTCCAGGAGGTTAGGTTCAGGTGTCGGCGCCAGCCTCGCTCCCACCCTGCTGAAAAACCCTACAGCCTTCAGCCGAATCAATAGTTGACATATGGATGTCGCAGTTCGGCGTGGGGAGCGAGGCGCTCCGCTGGTTGGATGCGGCCTGCAGCAGCGCGTTTGATTGCGCCCTTCGGCTTCGTGGCCAGGTCTTCCAAGGGTGCGATGCCGTTGGGAGAGAGCATTCACACGGTCCCGGGAACCACGATGGGAATGACCTCGCGCTTGTTCCGCCGGTAGACCCGGAAATCCTCGTGGTCCACCGTAATCACGCGGTGCTCGGGATAGAGTTCGCTCATTCTGACCAGACACAGATCGGCCAGGTCCGGTCGACGATCGCGGTACCGCACGGCCAGTGCGGCCAACTGCGGCAGATGGTCGTTGCAGTCGAACGCCAAGGTCACCAAACCTTCACGGACCATCGCGAGCACGACCGAAACGTCCTGCAAGTGAAACGCCGCTTCCGCAAGCACCGCCTCGCACGTCAGCAACGGCTCAGTCACCTGGCTGGCCAGGCTGACTGCCCAGTCGTGATGTCGGTCCCGGCGGTTGGCAAACGCGACCAGGAATCCGGTGTCGGCGATGCCTTTCATGGCTTGGCGAATCCCTTTCGTGAGGAGAGGTTCGGGACGCCGTTCACAGTCCCGGCCAATCGCATGAAGGGCCGCCCTGCGCCACTGGCCTTGGCCTTCCTCAGTTGTTGCCGGACCAATTCGCCCTGGGAGATGCCGGAGGTCGCCGCTGTGTCCTCGAGCCATCGTGCCAGGTCCTTTGGCATACGCACCGTGATTGTATGACTCATATGACTGAATTGTAGTTGATTTGGACGCTGATCCAAGCGTCAATTGCATCTGCCCCCATTGCCTCTCAGACGGCGATGTCACCAATCTCGCATCTTGCGGTTCGAGGCTGGCTGCCTAGACTCGCGCCATGATTTGTGCGTCTGTTGATTCTCGCGGCCGATGGGCCGTTTCTCTGTCCGTGTTTGGTCTGCTCGTCGTGTCTCTGTTTGGGGGCGACACCGAAACAGTTGGGCGGCGGGGCGAAAACCGCACGGTCCTGCCAGTCAACCAGGAGGTCAACCCGCTGGGCCGGCAAACCGACCTCGCCGGCTTGCGTCCGCAGGCGATGGCGTTGTCGCCCGACGGCCGCCGGCTGGTCGTGTCCGGCAAGACGAGCGAATTGATCGTCCTTGATCCGGCGAACGGCGCCATTCTCGAGCGTGTTCAGTTGCCGTCCGAGAAGCAGAACGAGCCGCTGCCGCCAACCTCGTCGCCGAACATCCTGCAGCCCGACACCAAGGGGCAGCTCAGCTACACCGGCCTCATCTTTTCGCCCGATGGCCGTCGCATCTTCCTGAGCAACGTCAATGGCAGCGTCAAGGTGTTCAAGGTGGATGCGGACGGCCTGGTCGCGGCGTCGCACTCGTTGCCGCTGCCGGCGGCGAACGCGCCGCGGCGCAAGGAGGAGATCCCGGCCGGCCTGGCCATCTCTGCGGACGGCGCGCGCCTGTACGTTTGCGGCAACCTGTCGAACACGCTGCTCGAACTCGACGCTGCGACGGGCAAGGTGCTGCGCACCTTCGCGGTGGGCGTGGCGCCGTACGACGTCGTGCTCTTCGAGGACAAGGCCTACGTGAGCAATTGGGGCGGACGCCGTCCCGGCGCGGGCGATCTTGTGGGGCCGGCCGGCCGCGGGACGGAAGTCCGGGTCGATCCGGTGAGGCACATTGCGAGCGAGGGTTCGGTTTCCGTCGTCCATCTGGGTGTTATCGAGAGCGGGGGCAAACCGGGAATCGAGATCCTCACTGGGCTTCACGCATCGGCGCTGGCGTTGTCGCCCAACCGTCGGTGGCTGGTGTGCGCCAACGCCGGGGCCGACAACCTGAGCGTCATTGACACGCGCACCGGCGCGCTGGCGGAGACGATCTGGGTGAAATCCAAGCCGAGCGATCTGCTGGCGGCGTCGCCCAATGCGCTGGCATTCGCTGCCGATGGGAAGACGCTGTACGTGGCCAACGGGACGCAGAACGCCATCGCGGTCGTGGACTTCGCGCCGGCCGGCAAGCGCTCGAAGTTGCGCGGGCTTTTGCCGGTGGGGTGGTTTCCCGGCGCGCTGGTGTTTGACGGGCCGCGGCAGCAGCTTTGCGTGGCGAACATCAAGGGCCACGCGGTCGCGCCCAAGCCGTATCGGGAAGGCGGCGCGTCCGGGGAGGGTTTCAACAGCCATCACTACTACGGTTCGGTCTCGCTGGTGCCGCTGCCGCGGAACGAGGATCTGCCCCGGCTTTCGCAGTCGGTTTATGACAACCTGCGCCAGGAGCGCATTGCGGAGTCGCTGCAGCCGCCCCGTTCGGGGCAGCCTCCGCGGGCCATCCCGGAACGCATTGGCGAGCCGAGCCTGATCAAGCATGTCGTGTACGTCATCAAGGAGAACCGCACCTACGACCAGGTGTTCGGCGCGGTGGGCAAGGGCAACAGCGATCCGCGGCTCTGCATCTTTGGCGAGCGCGTCACACCCAACCAGCACAAACTCGTGCGCGAGTTCGTTCTGCTGGACAACACCTACTGTTCCGGGATCCTGAGTGCGGACGGTCATCAGTGGAGCACCACCGCATTCGGCACCGATTACCTCGAGCGTTCGTTTGCCGGCTGGCCGCGCAGCTACCCGGACGGCATGGGCGAGGATGAAAACGACGCCCTGGCGTACTCGCCGGCGGGCTTCATCTGGGACAACGCGCTGCGGCACAAGATCCGCATCCGCAACTACGGCGAGTTCATGGCGCCAAACGTCCGGTGGCGGGACGGGCGCAAGGGGACGCCGGACTTTCTGGCCTGTTACCGCACGTGGAGGGGAGAAAGCGACGAGGCGATTTTCGAGAGCTACCCGATGATTGCGACCATTGCGCCCTTCTCGCCGACCAACTACGTGGGCTGGGAGATGTCGGTGCCCGATCAATACCGGGCCGACTTCATTCTGCGGGAGTTGAAGGAGTACGAGGCCAAGGGAGAGTTCCCGCAGCTCGTGATCATCTGTCTGCCTCAGGACCACACCAGCGGCACGAGTCGCAACTGCCCGACGCCGGCCGCGACGGTGGCGGACAACGACCTGGCCTTCGGCCGCATCGTCGAGGCGCTGAGCCACTCGAAGTTCTGGCGTGAGATGGCCATCTTCGGCATCGAAGACGATCCCCAGGCCGGCTACGACCACGTGAGCGGGTATCGCACCACCGCGTATGTGGCCAGTCCCTACGCGAAGCGCGGCGTCGTGGTGAGCACACAGTACAACACCACCAGTCTGCTGCGCACCATGGAGCAGATTCTCGGCATGCCGCCGATGAACCAATTCGACGCCAGCGCCACGCCGATGTTCGACTGTTTCACCGACACACCGGATTACGCGCCGTTCAAGTCGGTGCCCAACATCGTGCCGATCGATGAGATGAACCCCGATCCCAAGGCGATTGCCGACCCGCAGTTGCGGCGCGATGCCCTGGCGTCGTCGCGCATGAACTTCCGGCAGGTGGACCGCGCTCCCGAAGACGCGCTCAATCGCGTGCTCTGGCGCGCCATGCGCGGCACGCGGGAGCCGTATCCCGAGTGGGCGATCACCGTGCGCGGCGGGCAGGACGACGATGAGGATTAAACGATACGGACTTTCACACCGCTGCGCGTGATCGGATGTCCGGGCTGTGGCAAAACCGCTCCCGGCGACAGTCCTCGAACGGGATCACCACAGAGACACAGAGAACGCAGCGCGGCGGAGCCGCAACCGAAGGTCCGGGGAAAGAGCTTGGCGCGGGGGTTCAGGGTTGAGGGTTCAGGGTTGAGGGTTCAGGGTTGAGGGTTCAGGGTTGAGGGTTCAGGGTTGAGGGTTCGGGGTTCAGTGTTCGGGGTTGGAACCGTGCGATGTGGCCCGATTGTACTGTAGAGGGGACCTCGGGCAATCGGCCTTGGCGACGCCCCCCCCGCGGAAGGCGCGCCACGGCAAAGGTCCTCTCTTACTGTGCCGGACCGCGATGAACCGCCGAGACACCGCGGCTCTTCCCGTGGGGGGATTGCGCCAGACGGTTCTCAGATGCGCACGCGTCGCCACGCGCCAAAAGCCACCAGACCAAGGCCGGCGATCAAAGCGAACGCACCAGGCTCGGGGATAGGTGCCGCATCGAGCGTTATCTCGGTGAGCACAAAGTTGCCCGCGAGACCATACCCCGGCCCTTCGTCGGGCAGATTCGGGTGTTCGAGCACCTCGAGTCGGACGCCGGTGATCCCCACGAGAAGGGAGTCCGCCATCACCGTGTAGATGTCAGTTCCAGTAGGCGGAGGCCCAGCGAGGATGCTGTCGTCTCCCAGCTTTGTCATGGTCGCGCCTGCCGAGGAAACGTACGAGAAGGGCGAAAGCACCGTCCAATTGGCGGTGACATCGCCGCCGTTGGACGACCCGTCGGCGAAGAGCAACCGGTCGTCAGTAGTGACCGAGAGGCGAAAACAGCCGATTGTAAACCCCCCACCCCAGTCCTGGTGAAGGGCAAACTCGAGCCGAGCGCCACCAGAATAGGAAATGTCCGTAGCCGTCTCGAACACGGCAGTCTGGGCTAGCGCCACCCAGTTAGGATACCCGAATGCGATTGCCCAGCCGGCACCGCCCGTGGTTATCCCATCTATCGCCATGCTTGTCGTGAAGCCCCCTTGGGTAGCCGTGGCGGTTGCATTCTGGAGCACGACGGCCTGGCCAGAGTATTGCAGCAGGCTTCCGATGGCTGTAGCGACGGCTCCGACGCGAAGGAGGACGCGGACTTCCGTGAGGTGGACTGAAGCGGCCGAGATGGGCTGCGAACGCGAGATGGGGTGTTTCATACACAGAACCACAAGCGGCTGAGCTCAGTTCTTTCAGGAATCTCACTGCCACTGGGAAAGCGTCGCCTTCCCGCCCGGCATCGGACGGACAGGCGAAGAACACACTGAAAGAAATCGCCCTCCCAAGTGGCCAAGGCGCTCGGCACCACGGTGGGGCAGGTGTACCTGGTCAAGTGCCGTCTGCTGCCGGTTTTCAAACGCATCGTGAAACGGTTGGAGGGGCGACTGTTGTGATCGGTGACCGCCCCGGTTTGGGATTCACCACAGAGACGCAGAGGGCACAAAAGGGGAAGGGGGTGAAACAGGCGAGGGTTTGTCTGGCGCTGGATCCAAAGGCGGCCGGCTTGTGACACGGGCCAACGACCGCGACATTCAACCAAGTCCCCCCCAAGCCCTGCTCTGTGCTCTCTGTGCCTCTGTGGTTGAACCCCGACGGTGACAGTCACCGAACCGGACCAACCACAGAGCAGAGGACACGGAGAACGCCGCTTCGATGGACCTGAGAAAGGAATCGCAAGGCTGGTGGGTCGCGGCTACTCTGCTTCCTCGTATGCCCCTCGACTCGGGTCGATCGCCTGCGTCCGAAGCCGCCGGATCGGCGGTTGCCGGTCACCCGCCGGAGATTGCCGATCACCTGTTGCTGCGTCGTATCGGGCGCGGCAGTTATGGCGAGGTCTGGCTGGCGCGGAACGTTGTAGGCACGTACCGGGCGGTGAAGATCGTCCATCGCGACGCCTTCGAGGACAGCCGCCCGTACGAACGCGAATTCGCCGGGATTCAGAAGTACGAACCCATCTCCCGCACGCACGAGGGCCTGACGAACCTGCTGCAGATCGGGCGCGCGGACGCGTTGCTTCCGCGGGTATATGACGAATTGTGGCGCCTTGCCGCGCACAGACTGGCCCGGGAAGCGGCCAGGATGAGTTTGGATTCCGCCCGTCGGTTGACAGCACGGAATTGCGATCGCAATCTGTCGCCCTGTTGCCATGAGTATTCCAGCCGCCGTAGTCGAACTCGTTGCCCGCTTCGAGCGGAACCTCGAAGCCTACCGCTCCGGCCAGTACAACGAGACGCAACTGCGCCGCGAATTCCTCGACCCTTTCTTCAAGGCGCTGGGCTGGGACATCGACAATGAGCAGGGCTTGGCCGAGGCCTACAAGGACGTCGTTCACGAAGACCACCTCCGGGTCGGCGAGGCCACCAAAGCCCCGGACTACTGCTTCCGGGTCGGGGGCACGCGCAAGTTCTTCCTCGAAGCCAAGAAGCCGTCGGTCGCGGTCAAGGACGAGCCGGCGCCCGCCTTTCAATTGCGCCGCTACGCCTACACCGCCAAACTTCCGCTGAACATCCTGTCCGATTTCGAGGAGTTCGCCGTCTATGACGGACGCTTCAAGCCGCACAAGGATGATCCCGCCGCGACCGCCCGCGTTTTCTTCTGCACCTTCCGCGACTACGCGGAGAAGTGGGACTGGATCGCGTCCATCTTCAGCCGCGACGCCGTCTTGAAGGGGGCGTTCGACCGGTTTGCCGAGTCCAGCAAGGCCAAGCGCGGCACGGCGGAATTCGACGCGGACTTCCTCGCCACCATCGAAGGGTGGCGGCTGGACCTGGCGCGCAACCTCGCGCTCCGCAATCCCAAGTTGACCCAGCGCGAACTCAACTTTGCCGTTCAGCGCATCATTGATCGCATCATCTTCCTGCGCATCTGCGAAGCGCGCGGCATCGAGGATCATGGCCGGCTGCAAGCGCTCGTGAACGGGGACCGCATCTACCCGCGCCTGGCCGAACTCTTCCAGGCCGCCGATGCGCGCTACAACTCCGGCCTGTTCCACTTCCAACCGGAACCGGGCCGCCGCGAGCCGCCCGATGAACTGACGCTGGCCCTCGATATCGACGACAAGCTCCTGCGCGATTTGCTGCGGGGGCTCTACTACCCCGACAGTCCCTATGCCTTCGATGTCATTTCGGCCGACATTCTCGGCCAGGTCTATGAGCAGTTCCTGGGCAAGGTCATCCGCCTGACCGAAGGCCACCGCGCGGCGGTCGAGGAGAAGCCGGAGGTTCGAAAGGCCGGTGGCGTTTACTACACACCCACCTACGTGGTGGACTACATCGTGGGGCAGACGGTGGGGAAGCTGGTCGAGGGCAGGACGCCCAAGCATGTGTCAGCCTTGCGCATTCTAGATCCGGCCTGCGGGTCCGGCTCCTTCCTGATCGGCGCCTATCAATTCCTGCTGGACTGGCATCGGGACTGGTACACCGCCCACGACCCCGCCAAGTGGTCCCGGGGCAGCCAACCCGCGGTGGTGCAGACGGGCAAGGGTTGGGTGCTCACCATCGCCGAGCGCAAGCGCATCCTCCTGAACCACGTTTTTGGCGTCGACATTGACGCGCAGGCGGTCGAGGTCACCAAGCTCTCCCTGCTGCTCAAGGTTTTGGAGGGCGAAACCGGCCAGACACTCCAGACGATCTTTCGCCTCTTTCGCGAGCGCGCGTTGCCGGACCTGGGGGACAACCTCAAGTGCGGCAACGCGCTGATCAGTCCGGATTTTTACCAGCAAGAGCAACTTGGGCTCCTGGATGAGGAGGAGCGCTACCGCATCAACGTGTTCGATTGGCACGCCGAGTTTCCGCAGGTCTTCCGCACACCGCACACCGCTGGGGAACTCCGAGAACCCGCCGCCGCCGCGCCGCTGGATTGGACACTCCCGGGCGTGCCGCTGCATGGGAGCTATGCCAAGGCCCCCCGGCGGGCACGGCGGTCTGCCAAGGCGACCGTTTCTGCGCCGACTGCGTCGGGCTGGGAAGGGGGATTCGATGTCGTGATCGGGAATCCGCCGTATGTGTTGCTTCAAGACGAATTGCGGGATGACAGACAACTCGCGTATTTTCGGTCCAGATTCGCGGCGGCGTCCTACAAAATCGACACGTACCACCTGTTCATCGAGCAGGTGATCCGGCTGGGTGCACGGGGCGGGCGTTGTGCTCTGATCACTCCCGCGAACTACCTCACCAACAATCACCTCGACAAGCTCCGCCGATTGATCCTGGAGCGCTGCTCGATCGAGCGGATTGTCGTGATCGACGGTGGCGTCTTCAAGGGCATCAGCGTGGACAATGCCATCTTCGTTGTCAGCCCGGGTCAACCGACGAGTGCTACATTCGAGATCCTCCATGCCCGCATTGAGGCTGGGAGTTTGCGGCCCTCGACCCGGCTTTCGGTTTCCAGCAAGAACGCGCTGGCTGACGCACACGTGCTTTTCACCGGAACCAGCGGAGGTTTCGTGTCCAAGCTGTGGCAGCGCATCGCGGACCGAACTTGGACCTTGGACCAAATCGCTGACGTCAATTTCGGCAAGCAACTGCGCGACCGCAAGAAGTTCACTCAGGACGTCATTTCCGTTGCGTCCGCCCGCCTGGTTCCAGCCAACTACCGACCTTGCTACAGCGGTCGGGACATCGGTCGCTATGCGCTGACCTGGGGCAAGCTCGCCTGCCTGAACGACGAGGTGGCGCGTTGTGGTGGCTGTTGGGACCCGGGCAAGCACGGTGCCAGGAGGAAGCTCTTGACTCGCCAGATCGGGCGCTATCCTGACTTCGCCCTCGATCTGGAGGGCTGGGATTGTCTGAACACGATGTTCATGATCAACCTGCGCACCGAATGGCCGGATGCGCGTTACGTCCTGGGCATTCTGAACTCAAAGCTGCTCCGGACCCTGTGGTTGGATCGCTTCTACGATCAGCGGCGGACATTCCCGAAGATCAAGGGCGCCTACCTGAAGCGACTGCCGGTTCGGCGTCTCGACCTCTCGGACCCCGCCGACAAAACGCTTCACGAGCGGATGGCGCAGTTGGTCGAGCAGATCCTCGAGTTAAACCAGCGGCTCCCTACCGTCCGCACACCGCAGGAGAAGACCGCGCTCGAACGGCAAATTGCCGCCACCGACACGCAGATCGACCGCTTGGTCTATGACCTCTACGGTTTGACCGAAGAGGAGATCGGCATTGTCGAGGGCGCGAAGTAAGTGTCGGGGGTGGGACTGTATTTGACCCAGAGGTGCGCGTAGGCTGGCGGCGTTATGGGAATGATCTTTGATCTGCAAGAGGCCGATGCCCGGCGGTTGTTTCCGGCACCGGCGCCCCGCCGCCACGGCGAATTCAAGGCCGTGCGGCATAGGCGGTGGGTTGCCCGTCGCTGCCGACGACTCTGGATCGCGCGCGACACTCGTGGCGATGCGGGTCAGTGACGGCGGAGGACGAGGCGGTGTTCGATGCGGCGGGTCTGGTGGTATTCGAGGGGCGGCAGATCGGTGAGTGTGGGTGAGCGGGTCTCTTCGAGCAGGGCGCGGGCGCACGCCTGGAGCGCTTTCCAACGGGGCCAGTCGATATCGCGGGCGTGGGCGATCTGCCGGAGGAGGCTGCGCCATTCGATGATGATGCGGTCGATATCGCCGGAGCCGAGCCACTCGCTGACCCAGGCGTGTTTGGCCTGGGGGTTTCGACGCACACTGGCCACCACGGCCTCGGCGCCGACACCATACTTCGGCGGCACACCGTTCTCGAGGTAGCCGGGCGCGGTCTGTATCCCGTAGGCGCGCTGGCACGCAATAGCCAGCCGCCCGGCCCACCGGTTGTCCTCGCCGCAGAACCGGAATCCGGCGTCGAGATTCGCCAGGTCATAGACCAGTTCGTCGAGAGGATAGTCTTCGTCTTCGAGGGCGGCAGCGATGGCCAGGCCGTCGCCTTGCGAGAAACAACTGACGATCTCGCCGCGGCGGGTCGGGACGCCGGCGGCATCCACCAACCCGAGGCGCCGCCACAACAGGGCCGTGCCGGTGGCCGCGGTCAACTCGCGGCAGATCTGCACCAGATCGCAACGCGCGCAGTCCGGGGCGAGCACCTCGCGTTCGGCCGGTTTCCAGAGCGCGACGCCGTGGGCGTCGACGGGCACTTTCAACGTGAGCCGCGCCAGGCTCACCTCGGCGACGATCTTGCGGGTGGATTCGACGAACCTGACGGCGGGGGTGTTCTGGGCGATCAATCCGCGTTCGAGCCGGGGGACAATGTGTTCTTTCCAGACGGGGTAAGGGGCCTGGCGCCCTTTCCACTGGGTCAATCGGCGCACCCATTTGGCGATCAACACGCGGTCGTCGCCCAGACGATCCGCGACGGTGAGGGCGCGCCCGTAGACCGGGAGTCCACTCTGCTCGTCCACAACGCAGAGGTTGCCCGAGCCGATCTTGGCGAGCGCCGCGGGCTCGCTCAAGACGGGCCGCAAGGCTGGCGGCGGGGTCAGCGGCTCGGCGGAGGGCGCCGACTCGGGGGAGACGGGCGCGACCTTGATTTCATCGAGCGGGACATGTCGGGGAGGGGGAGACCGCTGCCATTCGCCCTGGCTGTTCCACATTTCACGGACCAATCTCCGGACGTGGCGGGCGCGTTCGGCGTCAGTATGCAGGCCGCAGGGCGCGTGGGGATGTTCGAGCGACATTTCCACACCCAGGAAGATCGGTTTGGTCGTGAAGAGGCGTTGCTGGACCCGGACGGCTTCGAGGAACGGAGGCCGTCCCTGTTGTGCTGCCGCGCGCATGATGCCCAAGAGCGCGCTCCAATCCACCATCCCGTTGCGCGCCAAATGTCCGGCGTGGGCGTCGAGCAGGCGGATTTCGTTCGCTGTCACCAGCACGAAACCCGTCTCGTCGATGCCCCGTCGCCCGGCGCGTCCGAACATCTGGAGGATTTCGTCGGGCTTGAGCGGGTGTTCGAGTTCATCGCGCCGGTACGACTCGCCGGCCAGTGCGACGCTGCGGAGGGAGAAATTGACGCCTGCGGCCAGGCCCATGGTGGCGACGACCGCGCGAAGCTGTCCCGCCTTGGCGAGGGGCTCGATCACCCCGGCGCGCGCCCCGTAGCTGAGGCCGCTGTGGTGGAAGGCGACGCGGGACTTGAGCAGGCGGGCGAGGTGATCGCCCACGATCTGGCGCTGGGCGACGCTGAGTTGCAGCGGGTCTGGGCAAGGCAGGTTGCGGGCCAGGTCAGCGGCGAGGGCTTCCGCCGCCTGGCGGCGCGGTGCGAAGACCAGCACGGGGCCCAGGTTGTCGGCGAGCGCCTTGGCCACCGCGCGTGGCCAGTAGCCTCGAATCTCGGATGGCAGATGGTAATTGAGGTGCTGGACATGGACTTCTTCGAGAGGAACGGGGCGGTGCTCGTGGCGGACCAGGTGGGCGTCGCGTCCCAGACGCCGCAGCCACTTGACCACGTCTTGCGGATTGCTGACGCTTCCGCTCAGCAGCAAGAGCTGCGTGGTGGGCGGGGCCAGGGCGATGGCCAGTTCGTAGTTGAGCCCGCGGTCGGCGTCCCCGATCATCTGGTATTCATCGACGACGAGCAGGCTTGGGCCGGTGCCCTGCATCAGGCGGTTCTTCTGTGTTTCGAGCGTGGCGACAAGGACCGGCGCTTCAAGATTCTCGGCCAGATCGCCCGTGGCGATGCCGACGTTCCACCCGCGCGCCCGCCACTCGGCCAGCTTGTCGTTCGCCAGCGCACGTGTCGGAACGGTGTAAATCGCCTGGCCACGATTATGGCCCTGCTTGGACCAAATCTCGAAAACCAGTGTTTTGCCCGAACCGGTCGGCGCCTGGACGACGACGTCACAACCCGCACGCAGAGCGCTGACCGCTTCCTGTTGCCAGAGGTCGGGCACGACCACCTGGTTCAGGGCGGTCAAGCTGGTCAGTTGATCCGCGAACGCCTGCACGCCGTTGAACATAGACCGGGGAAGCGCCCTTGACAGGCAGAATCCTCAAGTTCGCCTGTTGGGTGTCAGCCCGCATTCGCACGCCTTCAAGAGTCTTCGGCTTGTCAGGGCCAATTCATCAAGTGGAGCGCCGACGGCCCCGTCGCCGACACACGCCGTCTTCACTTGACATGGCGGGGGACGAGCTGTCCCCACTCCGACCTCTTCGACTTCATGAATTGGCGCGGTCGGCTTGTGTCCTCCAACAGATTCTGGCTGTGCGAAGTTGGCCGGGATGGTAAGGTGCGCCCCGACAAACTGATTTGACCTATGAAATGTGCCTTGTCCCGCCGCCAATTCCTCAAAGCAACCGCTGTCGCCAGCGCGGCCACCACCTGGCAAGTGATCCCCGCCCATGTGCTGGGCGGGACGGGTTCCGCCGCTCCGTCCGAACGCGTGACCCTCGGTGTCATCGGACTGGGCATCCAGGGGACCGGCAACATGCGGGCATTTCTTGGGATTCCGGAGGTGAAGGTGATGGCCGTGTGCGACGTGCATGCGACCCAGCGCGCCGCCGGCAAGCAGGTCGTCGACACGTTCTACGGGAACTCGGACTGCGGGGCCTACAACGATTTTCGCGAACTCATCGCCCGGCCGGACATCGACGCCGTGCAGATCACGGCTCCCGATCACTGGCATCCGCTCATCGCCATCGAGGCCGCCCGGCGCGGCAAACACATGTACCAGGAAAAGCCGATGGGTTGGAGTGTCCGCGCGGCGCATGCCGTCGAACGGGCCGTGCGCGACAGCGGCGTGGTGTTCCAGTTCGGCACGCAGCAACGATCGGATGGCCGCTTCCGATTGGCGTGCGAACTGGTGCGCAACGGCCGGATCGGCCGATTGCAGACCATCCTGGTGGGAGTTCCCGGCAGCGTGTCGTCCTGTCCGATCCAGCCGGTCGAGCCTGTGCCGAAGGAACTCGATTACGGTCTCTGGCTGGGCCCGGCCCCCATGGCGCCCTATTGTTATCAGCGCTGCCGCCCGTACACGCAAAAGGACGGGTGGAGCGTCTGGTACAGCATCTCGGACTACTGCATGGGGATGATTGGCAACTGGGGCGTCCATCACCTGGACATCGCGCAATGGGCGAACAACAGCGAGCTGAGCGGCCCCGTGGAAATCGAAGGCGCGGCCGAGTTCCCGAAGGGCCTGTTGACCGATTGCGCCGTGAGCTGGCAGGTCGAGAACCGCTATGCCAACGGCGTCACGCTGATTCACATGGACGACGCCACCAGTGGCAAACACCCTCTTCAAAAGGGCGGTCATGGACACGGCGTCATGCTCATCGGCACCGAAGGCTGGGTGCATGTCGACCGACAGAAGCTCGATGCGCACCCCGCTGCCCTGATCGAGAGCAGGATCGGCCCCGACGAAATCCACCTTTTCAAGAGCGACAACCATGGCGCGAATTTCATCGGCGCCGTGAAAGGCCGGAACAAGCCGGCCGCGCCCATCGATGTGGCTGTGCGAACGGACACGCTCTGCAACCTGCAGCTTATCGCCGCCACCTTGCGGCGCAAACTGCGGTGGGATCCAAAGTCCGAGCAATTCCCCGACGACCCCGCCGCCAATGCCATGCTCGACCGTCCGATGCGCGCGCCGTGGACGCTCCAGAATCCTTGACCGGTGAAACATGTTGCAGACAAGTCAAGTTTCTGTGCTGCGTTAAGCGGGTCAAGGATTCTACTAGCCCGCATGGCTGTCCTGTTGCGAAGGAGGAGATCATGGCCAACCGCCGGGGAACTTCGAAAGGAGACCCTGAAGACACCGCGCGGAGCATCGACTGTGACCCGCGATCAGAGCGGCAGACTGGCGACCTCACGCAGGGGCAGGGCGGTGATCTGATCGGTCAGGGGGTAGCGCAGAGTTCCCGGATAGACCACCCAAAGATGTTCGAGACGCAAGTCCGCCAAGGCGATGTGCATGGACTTGTCCGTGGAGGGGGCTTCAGAGCACTTGAACTCGAACCCCCAACGGCGTCCCCCGCGCAGCAACAGCAGGTCCAGTTCCGCTCCGCGCTGTGTGGCCCAGAAATAGGCCTCCCGGTCGCCATGCGCGATCAGCGTTTGCTCGAGGGCGAAGCCTTCCCAGCTTGCGCCGTATCGAGGGTGGGTGCGCAGGTCCAGCATTTCGCGGATGCCGAGCAAGTGATGAAGGAGGCCGCTGTCGCGCAGGTACACCTTGGGCGACTTGACGAGGCGCTTGCCCAGGTTTTCGAACCAAGGCGGCAAGACCCGCGCCATGTAGGTGCCATCGAGTAAATCGCGATAGTGGTTGGCCGCCCGTGCACTGACGTCCATCGAGCGACCGAGTTCGGACGCATTCCAGATTCGGCCGTGGTAATGGGCCAGCATCCTCCAGAACCTGCCCAGCGCCGCGGGCGCCACTCTCGATCCCAGTCCTGGGACGTCGCGTTCGAGGAAGGTCTGGGTAAATGACTCCATCCAGTGCTGCCACTCCGCTGTGTCCGCCGCCAGATGCGCCCGTGGGAAGCCGCCACGCAGCCAAAGGGCATTCTCATGCTCGACTCCCACCTCGCCCAGCGCGAAGCCCGGCACGG
The DNA here is from genome assembly GCA_040766265.1 of Verrucomicrobiota bacterium. GTDB lineage: Bacteria > Verrucomicrobiota > Verrucomicrobiia > Limisphaerales > J093 > MWFF01. Next base: position 7,804 of record JAXGQW010000008.1, on the reverse strand, counting down.
GCACGAACTGGATGCGTCCCGCAAGCGTTTCGGATATCCCCCTCACCAAATCCCAGGACGCACTCCCCAACAGCAGAAACACAGCCCTGCGGTCCGGACGATCGCAGACCGGCCGCAGCACTTCGAACAACTTGGGCAGGCGTTGCACCTCATCCACCACGACCAAGCCATCGGCCTCGCTCAGCGTGGTCTCCGGCGCCCGCTCCAACGCCTCCCGTATGACGGGTCGCTCCAGATCAAACATCTGGACTTGACCGGTCCAGCTTTCTGCAACCTGTTGCGCCAAGGTCGTTTTACCGACCTGCCGTGCTCCGAGCAAGGCAACGGCAGGCGTCTCTTTGAGGGCCAGAGCGATGCGATTCAGAATCTGGAACCTCTGAACGTAATGTTGCATATTGCACATTAATAGCACACTTTTCAACAAAAGCAATGCTGGAGCAACACTCGAAGGCTCGTTTCAGCAGTCCCTGCACGTGTTCACTAAGCGTTCAATCGGCCTTCCCCATGCTGAGCGGCAGAGCCTCTCTCGATCGAGATCGAAGTCACACCAGGTTGGGTGGACGCCATTCATCGCCAGCCTCCGAAGCGGGTCAGACGGTGACAAAGGGTAGAGCCGAGATGGACGTTCGTTTTTCCCCGGTGCTTGCCTTCCAGGACGCAGGCGAAGTCTCCCACTTGGCCGTGCGGCTGGTAATTGCTTGTCAGCGGGGAAACGGTTAGGGTCTGACCGGGCGCAGGCAATTGAGCGCCCTGCTATGGCACTTCCACCCAAACCAAGACGAACGCGGATCGAGCAGGCTCTGGGCATCACAGTTCTTGTCTTTCTGTTGATCGGCGGGTTCGTGGTGATGAAGCCGTTTCTGTCCGCCGCCATGTGGGCGGTCGTGCTCTGCTTCTCGCTTTGGCCGCTGCATCGCCGACTGGTCTCGTGGCTTGGGAACCGTCGCACCCTGGCCGCGGCCCTCACCACCTCGGCGATCACACTGGTGCTCCTCGTTCCCTTCGTCGTCCTCGGCTTCAGGCTTGCCGACGACGCGCGCGCTCTGGGCGTGGCCACCCGCAAATGGCTCGAAGCCGGACCGCCCGCCCCCCCGGCTTGGATGGACAAAGTCCCCATCGTGGGAGGCCAGGCGAAGGCCTATTGGATCGAATTCGCCGATGACGCCGCCCGCTGGCTCCAGGAATTGAGGCGGGCGGCCGAAGAGGAGATAGCGCCGGCGGACGCCGCGGAAGCCCCGCAGGCCGCGCCCGTGGCCGAGGTTGCTCCCGCGCCGGCTGCTCCCTTGACCGACGTCGGCCAATCGCGGCTGGTGAACGTTCTGAAGCGGGTCATCGGCTGGGCCCGCTCCTGGGTCCCGCGCGTGGGATTGGCCATCGGACGCGGCATCCTGGAGGTCGCTCTCAGCGTGTTCATTGCCTTCTTCATCTTCCGCGATGGAGCCGCTGTTGCGGAGCGGCTCACGACCGGCGTGATCCGCATTGCCGGCGACCGCGGCAAACGTCTGCTCGAAGTTGCGGGTCAGACGGTGCGCGGCGTGGTGTACGGAATCCTCGGCACGGCGCTTGCGCAGGGCGGGGTGGCGGGGATCGGTTTCTGGATTGCCGGTGTTCCGGGCGCGGCTCTGCTTGCGTTGCTGACGTTTTTCCTCTCGGTTGTCCCGGTGGGACCGCCGATGGTCTGGATTCCGGCGGTGATTTGGCTCTTCAATCAGGGTTCGATCGGTTGGGCCATCTTCATGCTGATCTGGGGCCTGGGAGTCAGCAGCGTGGACAACGTCATCAAACCGTGGCTGATCAGCCAGGGGAGCGCCATGCCCTTCATCCTGATCTTCTTTGGCGTTCTGGGCGGCGCGCTGGGTTTTGGAGTCATCGGCGTGTTTTTGGGCCCGACGCTGCTTGCGCTTCTCTACCGACTTGTCGAGGAGTGGTCGGCTGCCCGTCCGGGCGGCATCCCCGTGCCCGAGCCGCCCATCGATGAGGCGGAAGCGAACGCCTGAGCGTGAACAGGTGTTCCCTGACCGATCAGAACATGCGGTCGAGGTCGTGCTTCTGCCGGGGGCGGCGCCAATAGCTTGCGGCTTGCCTCTGGCGCCGCAGTTGCAGTGGATCGTGTCCGCTCCATCGGAGCACCAGACCCAACGGGGTGAGGGCGAGGAAGAAGACGAGGCTCAGGGCGATCCAGCCAAGGACGCGGCTTGCATGGAATCCGGCAGTCATCCCGGCGCGATAGAATCCGCGAAACCAGGTTGGGCGCCACAGGGCGAGGAGAGCCAGAACCAGCAGGACGCTCAGCCAGAGCAGGAGGCCGGGAGCGGGCACAACGCGCTTCCACCACAGGAGCAGCCCGAGGAGAGCCGGGGCGGGCAAGGCAGTCAGGGCGAAGCGTCGCCACTGGCGGGGATCTTCCTTGAGAACGAGTTTCACGCGGGTGTCGAGGGTCAATCCGGTTGCAGCGGGGCGCGTCGTGCGATCTGGCGGGCGGGCTGGGCGGCGCGTTCGAGCACGAAACTGCCGATCGCCAACGCATCCATCTCGGTGTTGACGAAACAGCGATAGGCGTCGTCGGGGGAGCAGACGACCGGTTCGCCTCGAACGTTGAACGACGTGTTGACGAGAACGGCGCAGCCCGTTGCGGCGCGCCAACACTGCAGGAGATCGTAGAGTCGATGGTTTTGCCTCTGGCTGACGGTTTGGATGCGGGCCGAGCAGTCGACGTGCGTGACGGCCGGCAGTTCGGATCGGACCGCCGCCAGCCGAGCCAACCCCTCGAGGCCGGGGGGAACGGGGCGGCGCAAGGCGGGTTGAATCGGCGCGACGAGCAGCATATAGGGGGACGCCGCATCGAGTTCGAAGTAATCGGCGGCGCTTTCGCGCAACACCACAGGGGCGAACGGGCGAAACGACTCGCGGAACTTGACCTTGAGATTCATCACCGATTGCATCCGGGGCGATCGCGGGTCGCCCAGAATCGAGCGATTCCCGAGGGCGCGCGGGCCGAACTCCATCCGCCCCTGGAACCAGCCCACGACCTTCTCGGCGGCCAGCCACGCGACGACGCGGCGGAGCAGGGCATCCGAATCCAGGCGCTGGTACACGGCCCCGTGGACGCGCAGGGCGGCTTCGATTTCGCCGTCGGTGAACGAAGGGCCGAGCAGGGCCGACTGCATGGCATCCGCTTCCGGATCGTCGTCGTCGGGCTGCTCCCTGGGGCCCTGCCATCGGCTGTGCCAAGCCGCCAGCGCCGCCCCCAAGGCGCCTCCCGCATCGCCGGCTGCCGGCTGGATCCACAGGCGATCAAAGAGACGTTCGCGCAGGATGCGCCCGTTGGCGACGCAGTTGAGCGCCACGCCCCCCGCCAGGCAGAGGTGCGGCAGCCCGGTTACCTCGCGCGCGTGCCGGGCCAACCGCACCATCGCGTCCTCCGTCACGACTTGAATCGAGCGCGCGACATCGAGATGCCGGCGCTCGATCGGCCCGTCAGGCGGACGAGGCGGGCCGCCGAAGAGCTGGTGAAAGCGCTCATTCGTCATGGTCGTGCCGCGCAGGAAATCGAAGTAGTCCAGGTTCAGCCAGAGGGAGCCGTCCTCCTTGAGATCGATCAACTCGCGCCGGATCGCGTCCTCGCAGGCCGGCTCGCCATACGGGGCCAGCCCCATCAGTTTGTACTCGCCCGAGTTGATGCGGAATCCGCAATAGGAGGTGAAGGCCGAATAGAGCAGACCCAACGAATGGGGGAAGCGCAGTTCCTTGAGCAACTCGAGTTCGGTCCCGCGCCCCAATCCGATGGTCGTGGTGGCCCACTCACCCACACCGTCGCACGTGACAATCGCCGATTCCCGGAACGGGCTGGGAAAAAAGGCGGCCGCGGCATGGGCCTGGTGGTGTTCGGTGAAGAGAATGGGCACCGACGCCGGCAAGTCCGGGATCTGGTCCCGAATCGTCTTGCGCAGGTCGAGTTTCTCGGAAAACCAACTGGGCAGAATCCCGGCGAACGTGCGCCAGCCGGCTGGAGCGACGGCCAGGTAGCTCTCGAGCATCCGCGTGAACTTCAGGATCGGCTTGTCGTAAAAGACAATGGCATCGAGTTGGGGCGGCTTGATCGCCCCGTGCCTGAGGCAGAACTCGAGCGCCTGCCTGGGGAATTGCGCGTCGTTCTTGACACGCGAAAAGCGCTCCTCCTGCGCCGCGGCGACGATCGCACCATCGCGCAGCAAGCAGGCCGCCGAGTCGTGATAGTATGCCGAAAGACCGAGGATATGGACGGGGCCGGCCATGCTTTAGCCCGGAAGTTTCATAAAGCTTCGCGGAGTCTCACATCCGGGCTCTGGCAAAACCGCGCCCAGAAAGGGAACCAGGGGCATCCTGTCGGTCCCGAAGGTGTTCCTCCATTGGAACAGTGTGTCGCATTGCTCGATCTCTCGAACCTGGCGCGGTTTTGCTTTGCTAGCGCGCATGAGTGCACCTTTCGATGACATCGGCTCCGCGTTCTTCATAAGTCGGTGAGAAACGCGCGCTAGCCGTGCTGAAAGCTTGTGACGAACGCCGTTTTCGGGCTTGATCGGCCCGTGTTTGAGCTCGTCCAGACCGATCCCGCTTCGAAGGCGAGGCTCGGGCGTTTGACCACCGCCCGCGGGGTGATCGACACGCCGGTGTTCATGCCGGTCGGCACCCAGGCCAGCGTGAAGGCGCTCGATCCGCGCGAACTGCGCGAGATGGGCACCCAGATCATCCTCGGCAACACCTACCACCTCAGCATCCGGCCCGGACTCGAAATCATCGAGGCCGCCGGCGGCCTGCATCGGTTCATGGCTTGGGACGGACCGATCCTGACCGACAGCGGCGGTTTCCAGGTGTTCAGCCTGGCCAAGATCCGCAGGGTCAAGGCCCATGGCGTCGAGTTCCGCTCGCATCTCGACGGCTCGCCGCTGTTCCTCGGGCCGAAGGAGGCGATGGCGATCCAGCGCGCGCTCGGCTCGGACATCGCGATGGTCTTCGACGAATGCCCGCCGCACGACGCGCCGGCCAAGGAACAACGCCTCGCTGTCGAGCGCACCATTCGCTGGGCGCGCGAGTGCCGCGAGCAGCCGCGGTCCCCCGGGCAACTGGTCTTTGGCATCGTCCAGGGAGGCGCCAACGCGGCTTTGCGCGAGGAATGCGCCCGCGCAATCACAGCCCTGGATTTCGACGGCTACGCCATCGGCGGGGTCAGCGTGGGCGAACCCGAGCCGGAGATGCTGCGGGCCATCGAGTTCGCCGAGCCTTTTCTTCCCGCCGGGAAGGCGCGGTACGCGATGGGCCTGGGCACCCCGGCGCAGATGGTCGAGTTGGTCGCGCGCGGTGTGGACATGTTCGACTGTGTGTTGCCGACGCGCGTGGCCCGGAACGGCACCGCGTTCACGCGGCGCGGCACCTTCGCGATCAAGGGCGGCGCCTGCAAGGCGGAGGTGCGCCCGATCGACGAGAGCTGCGGGTGTTTTGCCTGCCGGCACTTCAGCCGGGCCTACATCCGCCATCTGCTCAACGTGAACGAAATCCTCGGCCTGCGGCTGGTCAGCATCCACAATTCCCACTTCTATCTCCACGTGATGCGCGAGATCCGCGCCCACTTGGCCGCCGGAACGTTCGGCGACTACCGGCGCGAGTTCCTCGCCCACTACGTCCCGACCCGACGCGTCCTGGCGTCCCGGCACACGGAGGGCTGATCACTCTATGCTGCCCCGCCAAGACTGGAAACTGGAGTCGGTTCTGCGCCTGCTCATGATCCTGTTTCTCGGGCTGGCCACGGTGGGGTTGGTGAGCAGCCTCGCGGACCGGCTGGCCGGAGGGGAACCCGACGAGGCGCGTCAAGCCCTGGTCGGGCTGATCGGGACGATGGTGTTTCAGGTCGTGGCGCTGGGCGCCGTGGGATGGTTTGTGCGGGAGAACCGGACCACCTGGGGCGAGGCATTCGGTCTGGGGGAGGGCCGCTTGGCCTGGCTGGCCCTGGTGGCCGTCGCCGCAACCGTGGCCGTGTTCCCCATCAGTTTGGCGCTGATGTGGGTGTCGCAGAAAGTCATGATGTGGCTGTCACTCGAGGTCGTGGCGCAACCCACTGTGCGGGCGCTCGAGACCGTGACCTCGATCGGACAGAAGCTCCTGTTTGGGGCGATGGCGGTCTTGCTGGCCCCGGTGGTCGAGGAAGTGGTGTTCCGCGGCATTCTCTATCCGACCATTAAGGGGCTCGGATACCCGCGCGCCGCCCTGTGGCTGACGGCGTTTGTGTTTGCCTTGACTCACGCCAATGCGGTGACGTTTCTGTCGTTGGTGTTTTTTGCCGTGCTGCTGACGCTCTTGTACGAGCAGACCGGCTCGCTCTGGGCGCCCATTGGCGCCCACGGCCTGTTTAATCTGGCCAATTTCACATGGCTGCTTGTCGGAGGATGAACGAATTCGAATTGATCAGGCGCCTGACACACGACCTGCCGCGCCACCCTCGAGTGGTGGTCGGCGCGGGCGATGACTGCGCGGTTCTCGACCTCGGGCTGCCGGACCGCTGGGTGCTGTTCAAGACCGATGCGGTGGTCGAGGGCGTCCACTTCGACGCGGGCGCCCTGCCCGAGCAGATCGGGCACAAGGCCCTGGCGCGGTGTTTGAGCGACGTGGCCGCCATGGGCGGCGAACCCTCCAGCGCACTGATTACCCTTGGGCTGCCGACGGCATTCGATGTCGCCCGCATCGAAGGTGTTTACCGGGGGCTGAACGCCCTGGCCGCGCGGCACGGCGTGGCGATTGTGGGAGGTGAAACCACGACCAACCCCGATCGGCTCCTGCTCTCGGTCTGCCTGCTGGGCTCGGTCGAGAAGACCCGCTGCGTCACTCGATCCGGGGCCCAGCCCGGCGACGCCCTCTTCGTGAGCGGTGTGTTGGGCGGTTCGTTGCGGGGCCGACACCTCTGTTTCGAGCCGCGTCTGGCCGAGGCGCGCTGGCTGACCGGGCACTTCGCGGTGCATGCGATGATCGACTTGAGCGATGGGCTGGCGGGAGACTTGCGGCATCTGCTCGAATCGAGCCAGGTGGGCGCCGAGTTGCTGGCCGCGGCGATCCCAATCAGCCGCGAGGCGAAGCGCGCCGCGCGCGAACGTCCCGACGCCAAATCCGCATTGTCGGCCGCACTGACCGACGGCGAGGATTTCGAGTTGCTTTTCAGCGTCTCGAGCCGCGACGCCGTGCCGCTGCTCGATGCCTGGAGGGCGCGATTCCCCGATCTGGGGCTGGCATGCATCGGGAAGATTCTTGCGGAGCGCGGAGTGCGGTTGCGGGATAAAGGCGGGGTGCGGCCTCTGGAAGCCCATGGCTACGTTCACTTCGCATAGCGCGGACGAGACCGTCAGCCTGGGGGAGGCGTGGGGACGCCAGGCGCGCCGGGGTTGGGTGATCGGGTTGTCGGGCGAACTGGGGGCGGGCAAGACTCAACTGGTGAAAGGCCTCGCCCGGGGGCTTGGCGCGACCGAGCGGGTGCATTCGCCGACGTTCACACTGGTCAACGAGTACGCCAGCGGGCGGCTGGCCTTGTTCCACCTCGATTTGTATCGGCTCGAGACGTGGGCGCAGTTCGAAAGCGCCGGTCTCGATGAATACCTTTACCAGCCGCCGGGCGTCGCCGTCATCGAGTGGATCGACCGATGCGATGCCTGGACCGCATCGGGCCTTTTGGCCCCGCCCGGGCCGCCGTTCAGGCGTGTCTGGATCGAGACGGTTGATGATACAAGCCGGCGGATTCGTTATGAAGATACTGGCGCTTGAGTTCTCGACTGGCCATCGCACG